>NZ_JACBXD010000071.1 GCF_013870525.1 Amycolatopsis pittospori | reverse complement strand
ACTCCGGAACGTCGTACCACGGGATCACCGTCGGGCGTTTCGGCGAGCGCGCCGAGGATCGCCTTCGCCGGGATTCCCGCGCCGAGCATGGCGACCGCCTCGGCCCCGGCGGACGTGCCGACCAGGACGTCCGCCGTGCGCGGATCCCAGCCCGACCTGGTGTGCAGGGCGTCGAGGACCGCCGCTGTCCAGGCGAAGCCCAGGGTGCCGCCGCAGCCGAGCACGAGAGCCCTGGCGGAATGACGTGTCATTTCCGGAACGGTATGTCATTTGAACGCCGGGGGCAATAAGCTGACGGCATGACGACGGAGACCCCGGTCAGCAGGGCCGCACGAAAGAAGCAGGAACTCCGGCGCGAGATCGTCGAGACCGCGTTCGACTGCTTCGCCGAACGCGGCTACCACGCGACCGGTATCGCCGACATCGCCGCACGCCTGGGCATCGGGCACGGAACCTTCTACCGGTACTTCGAGAACAAGCGGGACATCGTCGACCATGTCATCACCGACCTGGTCGAGAAGGTGGTCGCCTCACTCGCCGCGGACAACGCGCCCGACGCGGTCAGCAGCCTGGCCGAGTACCGCAAACAGAGCGCCAGGATCGGCGACGCGCTCGCCCGGATCTTCGGCAGCGACCCCCGGATGGCCCGTTTCCTCCTGCTCGAAGCCGCGGGCATCGACGCCGAGATGCGGGAACGCGTACTGGACTTCTACGAGACCGCCGCCGGACTGACCGCGGGCTATCTCCACCACGGCGTCCGGTTGGGCTACCTGCACGCGGACCTCGACGTCGACGCCACCGCGCGGGCGATCAACGGGATGATCCTCGCGTCGGTCCTGTCCGGACTGCGCGACCCGTCCCAGGAAGGGCAGGCGGCCATGAGCAGGGCCGTCCGCCGCGTCATGTACGACGGGATCGCGACGCGTCCCTAGGGAACCGGCCGGCCGGTCCGGTTACGACGCACCAGTAAGCGGGGACTCGGCGATACTGGTGGGCCGGAGTCCATGGAACCGTTCCCGGCGACGGCGGTCTAGCGGGCGAAACGCAGACTCGCACCGACGAAAACGAACCTAGCGATTACGCAGCGTGTGACTGGGCGCCTCGCCGAACGTCTCGCGGTAGTAGGCGCTGAAGCGGCTGCCGTCCACGAAACCCCATTTCGCCGCGATACGGGTGACGGTCGCACCCGCACCGGGGTCGGCGTCCAGCAGGTCGGCTCGGACCCGGTCCAGCCGGACCCGGCGCAGGTACGCCATCGGGGTGGTGTCCAGATGCCGCCGGAACGCCAGTTGCAGGGCACGCACCGAGACCCGGCAGGCGCGGGCGATGTCGGCGACGCCGAGGTCGATGTCGGGATTCGCCTCCAGGAAGGCGATACCGCGGCGCACCACTTCCGGGAGCGCGTCCCGGCTGTCGCGAGGACAGGTCTCAGCGGCACCGCCGGTGAAGGTGTCCAGCGCGACGGCGGCCAGAAGCCGCCCGGCCGCGCCGAGCACGAGGGGACCGTTCTCCACGCCCGGTTCGGAGAACATCTCGGTCAGGTAGTCGACCGTCCGGCACCAGCGCCGCGCCTTCTCCGGGCTCACCGGCTCGTACTGCAGCCGCTCGACCACCCCGCCGTCCTGCGCCGGGTCGGTCCCGGTGAGCAGTGGCAGATCGATACCGGTGACCTGCAGACGCACGCCGTGCATCCCGGTCCGGTACCCGTGGCCGGGATGCGGACCGGCGACCACGTCGCCGGGGAGCATCCGGCGGTCGCCGGTGACGTCCTCGATCTCCAGTACACCGCCCAGCACCCGCAGCAGCACCAGCCTGCCCAAGGGCTGGACGACGATGTCCGTGGTCAGCGTGTTGTGCATGAAGTCGAAATGCACGTCCCCGAGATCACAGCGTTTGTGCTCGAAATGGTAGTTCTCGACGGTGCCGCGTACCCGTAACCGGTTGTCGCGGTAAGCCTCGGCGATCAGGGCATGTGCCTGTTCCGGATCGGTGGTCGCGAATTCCGTCACCATCGGCTCGTGCACCGGACCACGCCTCCTTTCCGTTCACCGTAACGAAAAGTCCGCTCGTCGAAACGTTACCGCCCACCGGCGGGCACCACCAGTCCGAGTAGGCGTCATCCGGCTGGTCGAAATGGCTCACCGGCGCGGTCGAGGATCGCCCTCGCTCGCAGTTCCACCGGCCGGTCCACCATCTGGCCGCCGGCGACGGCCACCGAGCCGTCGCCCACCGGCGCGAGAACGCCGCGCGCCCATTCGATTTCGCTCCCTGTCGGGACGAAAGCCTTGTTCGCGACGGGTACTTGGCGCGGATGCACGCACAGTTTCCCGCTGAAACCGAGGATTCGGGCGTGTTCGAGGTCCACGGTGAGTGCGGCTTCGTCGTCGAGGGCCGTGGTGACGCCGTCGATCGGAGCCGCCTTCCCCGCGGCGGCCGAAGCGATGACGAGCGCCGATCGCGCGTAGCGCAGCGCCTCGTGCGATGAGTGATCGACGCCGAGCTGGGAGGCCAGGTCGACGCTGCCGAACGCGGGCCGCACCACCGCGTCCGCGGCGCAGATCGCCACCGCGGCGGCGATCCCGGCCGCCGTCTCCACCAGCGGGATGACCGGGACGCCGGGCACGGCGTCGACCTGGGCGGGGTCCTCGGCCTTGGGCAGCATCACCGCGAGCGCCCGCTCGGTGATCGCGACATCGCCGTCGTACCAAGGGGTTCCCGGTGCGTTGATCCGCACGATCGCGCGGTTGCCGTCTTCGAGCCAGGTCCGGACGTGCTCTCGCGCGGCTTCCTTGTGGCCGGGCCCGACGGCGTCCTCCAGGTCGAGGATCACGACGTCGGCGCCGCTGGCCGCGGCCTTCGCGAACCGGTCCGGGCGATGCCCGGGGACGAACAGGAAGGTCTTGGCTTGGGCGAGGAAGTCGTTCATCGGCCGAGGCTCCGTACGGTGCCGGTGGCGGTCTGCCGTCCGTGACGATCGCGCACGGCCGTCACGGTCTCGCCGACCCCGGCTTCGGCCCGGACCACCATGCCCTGATGGTCGAACAGCGGTGAGACCAGGCGATAGTCGAAGGCCAGTTCCCCGCTTCTTCCCTGTAGCCGCGCGGCCTCGGCCATCGCGAGCGCTTGCAGCGGCCCGTGGGTGAGCAGCCCCGGATAGCCCTCGACGTCGCGCACGTAGTCGCGGTCGTAGTGGATGCGGTGGGCGTTGTAGGTCAGCGCCGAGAAGCGGAACAGCAGGGTCGGCGAGACGTCGATCGCCCATTCTCCCTCGGAGGGCGGAACTTCCGGCCCGTCGGCCGCGGCCTCGGAGGCTCCGGAAGCGGCGTCCCGGTAGACGATGTCCTGTTCCTCTTCGACCACCACCCGGCCGCCCTGGAGGATCTTGTGCCCGGTCACGGCGAAGGTCAGCCGTCCGGTCCGGCCCTGTTTCTCCTGCACGGAAACGACTTCCGTACGCCGGGTGGCGGGCAGTCCGCACCGCAGCGGTCCGAGCGTCCGGACCCGGCCGCCTGCCCACATGCGACGACGTCCGGGCTCCGGTGGCGCCGGGATCGTGTGGCGGACCGGATGCCCGTCCGGGCCCAGATCGGCCTGCGCGGGACGGTCCAGCAGGTAGAGCCAATGCCACAGCAACGGGAGGCCGTCGCGGTCCAGATCCGGCACGTCGACGTCGAGCAGCGAGCCCAGCGCTTCCGCCGGACCGGGTTGCACGACCTCGGTGACCTCGATGCTCATGCCGGGATCCCCTCTCCGAATTCCGCCCGGATCGCGTCGTTGTGAGCCCCCAGCGCGGGTACCGGACCCATCACCGGTTCCTGCCCCTCGACCTCGACCGGCGGGAGCAGCGCCTCCAGCGGGCCCGCCGGGGTTTCCACCGCGCGCCAGCGTTTCCGCGCGCTCAGCTGGGGATGCCGGGTGAACTGTTCGGGCGTCCGCAGCCGGGCGTTGGCGATCCCCGATCGCTCCAGCAGCTCCCCGACCTCGTCCGCGGTCCGGCCCTCGAAGGTCCGTTCCAGGACCTCGGTGAGTTCGTCGTCGTTCGCCACCCGGTCGTCGTTGGTCCGGAAGCGCGGGTCTTCGGCGAGTTCCCCGCGTCCCAGCACCTCACCGCAGAGCACGACCCACTCCCGTTCACTTTGGACACTCAGGAACACCTTGTCGTCCCCGGTGCGGTACGGCCCGTACGGCGAGATCGACGGATGCGCCGCCGCCGTACGCCGGGGAGGTTCCTGGCCATAGCGGGAGAAGTAGGCGGGCTGGCTCATCCACTCCCCGAGCGAATCGATCATCGCGACGTGCAGGCTCGCGCCGTCACCCGTCCGCTCACGGTCGTAGAGGGCGGTGAGGATGCCGGAGTAGGCGTACATCCCGGTGGCGATGTCGGCGATCGAGATCCCCGCCTTGGCCGGGGTCTCCGGCGTTCCGGTGGACATCACGAGGCCGGTCTCGCACTGCACCAACAGATCGTAGGCCTTCTTCGTCCTATATGGACCATCCGGACCGTAGCCCGAGATGGAGCAGTGGATCAGTTCCGGGCGGGCCGCGCGCAGTGTCTCCGCGTCGAGGCCCAGCCTTTCCACGGCGCCGGGGACGAGGTTCTGCAGGAAGACGTCGGCTTGGCCGATCATCGCGTCGAGCAGGGCCCGGTCACCGGGGTCCTTGATGTCGAGCTCGACGCTCTCCTTGCCGCGGTTCAGCCAGACGAAGTAACTCGACTGTCCGTGCACGGTCCGGTCGTAGTCCCGGGCGAAATCACCGACGCCGGGACGCTCGATCTTGATGACCCTGGCGCCGAGATCGGCGAGCTGGCGCGAAGCGAACGGCGCGGCGACGGCCTGTTCCAGCGCGACGACGGTGATGCCTTCGAGTGGGTGGCGCATACTGCCTTCCTTGCTGCTTCAGGACTTGATGCGGTGCCGTTCGATCAGCTGACGGGCGATCACGCCGCGCTGGATCTCGTTGGTGCCCTCACCCACGATCATCAGCGGCGCGTCGCGGAAGTACCGCTCGACGTCGAACTCGGTCGAATAGCCGTAACCGCCGTGGATGCGCACCGCGTCGAGCGCGATCTCCATCGCGGTCTCCGAGGCGAACAGCTTCGCCATCCCGGCCTCCATGTCCGCGCGCTCGCCCGAGTCGTAGCGCCGCGCCGCGTGGTGCACCAGCTGGCGCGCGGCCTCGAGCTTGGTCGCCATGTCCGCAAGATAGTTGCCGATCGACTGGTGCTGCCAGATCGGCTTGCCGAAGGTCTCCCGCTCCTGGGCGTACCGCAGGGAATCCTCCAATGCGGCGCGGCCGACGCCGAGTGCCCGGCAGGCGACCTGGATCCGCCCGATCTCGAGCCCGCGCATCATCTGAGCGAAACCGCGGCCTTCCTCACCGCCGAGGAGCGCGGTGGACGGCGCGCGGAAGCCGTCGAAGGACAGCTCGCAGCTCTCGACGCCCTTGTAGCCGAGCTTGGGCAGATCCCGCGAGACCTGGAAACCGGGTCCCTTCTCCACCAGCAGGATGGAGATCCCCTTGTGCGCGGGCTCGGCGGCCGGGTCGGTCTTGCACAGCAACGCGACCAGCTGCGATCGCCGCGCGTTGGTGATCCACGTCTTGCTGCCGTCGACGACGTACTCGTCGCCTTCGCGCCGCGCCGTGGTGCGGAGTGCCTGCAGGTCCGAGCCGCCACCGGGTTCGGTGAGCGCCATCGTCGCGCGGATCTCGCCGGTCGCCATCTTCGGCAGGTAGGCGTCCTTCTGCTCCTGTGTGCCGTAGGTGGCGAGGAGTTTCGCGACGACGGTGTGACCACCCATCGCGCCGGCGAGGCTCATCCAGCCGCGGGCCAGTTCCTCGGTCACCAGCGCGTAGCACTGGGCGGACACCTGCGTCTCACCCCAGGGCTCGGGGACTGCCAGCCCGAAGACACCCATCGCCTTCATCTGCTCGATGAGCTTTTCGGGGTAGGTGTTCGTGTGGTCGAGACCCTGTGCGGCGGGCCGGACCTCGCGGTCGACGAACTCCGCCACGAGCTCGACGATCGCGGCCTCTTCTTCGGTCACTCCGGTCATGTAGTTATCATGAGCGATGATGAGACCGTAAGTGAAATACCAAATTATGATCGCAGCATTCCGAACCGCGATGACAGGGGTCGACGGTGGACTTCAAGCAGCTCAAGGCGTTGGTGACCGTCGCGGAGGTCGGCAGCGTGACCCGGGCTGCCGAGTTACTGCACCTGGTCCAGCCCGCGGTCACGCGCCAGATCCGCACCCTGGAGCAGGAACTGGGCGTGCCACTGTTCGAGCGGACCCGGCACGGGATGCGGCCGACCGAGGCGGGCGCGACCCTGGTCGAACGAGCCCGGCGCGCCCTCACCGAACTCGACCGGGCCCGCGCCGAACTGGCCCCGACGCCCGGCGTGGTCACCGGGATCGTCACGGTCGGCCTGCTGGAGAGCGCCGCGGAACGGATCGCCGCACCACTGACGACGGCCGTCCTGCGCGACCATCCGGGGATCGAACTTCGGCTGCTCACCGCGTATTCGGGGCATCTGCAGCGATGGATAGACGACGGCGACGTCGACCTCAGCCTGCTCTACAACCTGACCAGCACGCCGTCGCTCAATGTCCGGCCACTGGTCCGCGAGCGGCTCTGGGCCGTCGCTCCCCCGTCGGCCGGGCTGGACGCCGCACACCCCGTCCCGTTCGCCGAGGTGGCCGCACATCCGCTCGTCATGCCGTCCGAGGGGCACGCGTTGCGCACCCTCATCGACGGCGCGGCCCGCGAGGCCGGTGCCGACGCCGAGACCGCAGTGCAGACGAACTCGATGACCCTGCAGAAACGCCTGGTCCTCGGCGGGCACGGCTGGACGATCCTGCCGGGGATCGGCATCGCGCAGGACGTCGCCGACGGCATCTTGAGCGCGGCCCCGGTCCGCGAACCGGAGATCTGGCGCACCGTCGTCCTCGGGACGCCTCGCACGGGCCGGGTCACGCCCGCGGTCGACGTCGTCGCGCGGGCGCTGGTCCGGCAGATCCACCAGACCGTGACCGACGGCGAGTGGCCCTCGGCGCAACTCTGGGACGACCGAAAAGGAGAAGGATGAGCACGCTTCCCCGCACCGGCCACGCCGTCGCCGCCGACGGCACACGGCTGGCCTTTCAATGCCACGGCACGGGCAGGCCGCTCGTGCTGCTGGCCGGGCAGGCGAACGACCATACGTGGTGGAACCGTACGCGCGAGGACTTTCCGAGCACGATCACCATGGACTACCGCGGCACCGGCGCCAGCGACGCACCCGACGTCCCTTATTCCACAACGGGTTTCGCGGACGACGTGATCGCCGTCCTCGACCACCTCGACGTCGCCGAAGCCGACGTCTACGGCACCTCGATGGGCGGCCGCGTCGCGCAGTGGGTCGCCGCGAGGTATCCCGGCCGGGTCCGGCGGCTCGTCCTCGGCTGCACCTCACCCGGCGGCACGCACGGCGTCGAGCGGTCGAACGACGTGCGGCTGGCACTCGCCCGCCGTTCCTCCGCGGAGGCGCGGGAAACGTTGGAGAACCTGATGTACACGCCCGATTGGCGGGCCTCCCATCCCGGTCCGTACCAGGTGCTCGGGGCGCACGGCATGCCACCGCACGCCGTGCGCGGTCACCTCGTCGCGAGCAACACCCACGACGCCTGGGACGCGCTCCCCCGGATCACCGCGCCCACCTTGGTCCTGCACGGGGACGACGACCTGCTCGCGCCGCCGGCGAACGCGCCCTTGCTGACCGGGCGGATCCCCGATGCGCGAATGCATCTGTTCACCGGGGCCCGGCACGCCTACTTCGACGAGTGCCGTCCGGAATCGAGCGAGCTGGTTCGCGACTTCCTGGCCTGAGCCCTCGCTTGGCTTGATGGAGCCATGCGCGCCGGGTATGCGTCCATCGCGGATTTCTATTTCTCAACCGCGGGCATCACAGCTCATGATGGTCGGCATTCCCGGAGCGAAGGAGCTTCCCTTGCCGCACAAGAAACCCGGTGTCGTCGCGAACGTGGTCCGCGGCTGCCTCGGGAACCTGGTCGAATGGTACGACTGGTTCGTCTACGCCTCGTTCAGCATCTATTTCGCGGCCAGCTTCTTCCCCGCGGGAAACCAGACGGCACAGCTGCTTTCCACCGCCGTCGTCTTCGCCGTCGGTTTCCTGATGCGCCCGCTCGGCGGCTGGCTCCTGGGCCTGTACGCCGACCGGTTCGGCAGGCGAGCGGCGCTGACGCTGTCCGTGACGCTGATGAGCTTCGGTTCCCTGACCATCGCCATCACACCCGGCTACGCGTCGATCGGGATCCTCGCCCCGGTGATCCTCGTCGTCGCCAGGCTCGCGCAAGGCCTGTCGGTCGGGGGCGAGTTCGGTTCGAGCGCGACCTACCTGTCCGAGATCGCCACGCCGCGGCGGCGCGGGTTCTATTCGAGCTTCCAGTACGTTTCGATCACCGTCGGCCAGCTCGCCGCCCTGCTGGTGATGATCGTGATGCAGTCGCTGCTGACCGAAGCGCAGATGTACTCCTGGGGCTGGCGCGTCCCGTTCGTGATCGGCGCGATCGCCGGGCTCGTGGTCATGTACCTGCGGCGCAGCATGGAGGAATCCGAGCATTTCCAGCAGAACGCGCTGACCCGGCGACGCGGAGGACTTCGAGTCCTGCTGAGCGAGCACCGGCGTCAGGTCTTCGCCGTCCTCGGTCTCGCGATCGGCGGCACGGTCGCCTTCTACACCTTCACCAGCTACCTGCAGAAGTACATGGTGAACACCGCGGGGATCCCGAAGCCGACGGCGTCCCTGATCGGTTTCGCCGCCCTGTTCCTGTTCATCTTCATGCAGCCGATCGCCGGCGCCCTCTCCGACCGCTGGGGACGTCGTCCGGTGATGTTCGGTTTCTCGGTCGGCGGAATGGTCCTGACCGTACCGATCATGACGCTCGTGGGCGGGACGGACAATCCGTGGATCGCCTTCCTGCTCATGGTCACCGCGCTGGTCTTCCTCAGTGGCTACACGGCCCTCTCGGCGATCATCAAGGCGGAGATGTTCCCCACCAACGTCCGCGCCCTCGGCGTCGGACTCCCCCACGCCCTGGCGACCGCGATCTTCGGCGGTCTGTCGGAGCCGATCGCGCTGGCGCTGAAGCAGGCCGGTCACGAGAGCGTGTTCTTCTGGTGGGTGACCGGGTGCATCGCCCTGACCTTCTTCGCCACCTTGGTCGTCAAGGAACCTTCTCGTGATTCTTCCTTGGAGGTAAGCGATTCCGCTTCGCCTGCCCGGGATTCCGTCGCGAGGTAAGACCACTTTCGCCGACAATATTTCTTGTCTTGACATCTACGATCGTCGGTGCGAGTGTTGTGCGACCCGGCAGTCGCCGGACACACACCGGGAGGCATCGCGATGCGGAAGTTGATTCTGGGTTTCTACGTCTCGCTCGACGGCAAGAGCGCGGACGCCGACAACGGGATCCGGGACGTCATGATGGCGATCGACGACCCCGAGCAAGAGGAATACTTCGTCAGCGGACTATGGGAGGCCGGCGCCTTCCTCATGGGCCGGAACACCTACGAGGGCATGGCCGGATACTGGCCCGGCTCCGACCATCCGTCCGCCAAGGCGATGAACGAGATCCCGAAGGTCGTGTTCTCCCGCACCCTGGAATCCGCCGACTGGTCCGAGACCCGGATCGTCCGCGGTGACACGGCGGAAGAGATCGCCAAGCTCAAGGCCGAACCCGGCAAGGACCTCGTCGCCACCGGCGGCATCGCGTTCGCGCACTCGCTCATCAAGCTCGGCGTGGTCGACGAGTACCGGCTGTGGGTGCTGCCCGCCGTCACGGGCAAGGGCGCCGCCCTGTTCCCGGAATTGAACGAGGCCTTGAAGCTTCGCCTGGTGAAGAGCACGGCCTTCCCGTCCGGCGTCCTCGAACTGATCTACACGCCGGCCGATAAGCCTTGAGAGGCAAGGCGTATCTCATGCCGGCCAGCCTCGCGGGAAGGTGTTGCGAAGTGCCCTTAGCCGGACAAGATCTCCCTCAGGACGCGCAACGCGTTCGCGGCCTCCCGGTCCGCGCGGCCCAAGGTCCGAGCACAAGCGACGAGTGTCTTCCAGAGAGCCCACCCACGCCCGCGCGCCCAAGCCGCGTCATCGACGGACAGTCGCTCGCGGAACACCTGCCGGCCGTCCGCGGTGAGCAGCGTCCAGGCGATCGCCAGATCGCAGGCCGGATCGCCGACACCGCAGGTCCCGAAGTCGAGGCGGAAGGTCAATCGGATTGCGCGCTCACCGACAGGACGACCGGCGAGTAGCCCTCGTCGGCAGGTGCGTCGAGCAGGCCTTCGGCGCCGTTCTCCAGCTGCCGCGCGATTTCCACCGACCGGGGAAGCATCGTCTTCTCGTAGGTGGCGACGGCTTCGCCGATCGTGGCGGAGCCGGCCAGCGCGAGAGCGAGTTCGCAGGCGTCGAGCATGGCCAGGTTGACGCCGACGCCGAGTGGCGGCATGAGGTGGGCGGCGTCGCCGAGCAAGGTCACGTTCGGCGTGTGCTTCCACGTGTGCGGGACGGGCAGGACGAACAGCGGGCGATCGACGTACGGCCCGTCGTTGTCGGTGATCATGCGGAGCATCGGCGGCGACCATTCCGAGAACGCGTCGAGCAGCCGGGCGCGGATCTCCGCGGTGTCACCGGCACCGATCCAGTCCGCGGGCAGGCGCTGGATGACGTAGACGCGGATGTGGTCGCCGCTGTTGCGCTGGGCGAACAGGCAGCGTTCGCCGTCGGCCGCCATGGCGCTGCCCTGTCCCACGAGCGCGGCGATTTCGGGATGCGCGTTGTCGACGTCCTCGAACCACGCTTCCAGGAAGGTGATCCCGGAATACTCCGGGACGGCCGCCGACACCGCCGGGCGGACCCGCGACCAGGCGCCGTCGGCCCCGATGACCAGGTCCGTCTCGGCGATCGTCCCGTCGGCGAAGCGCAACTGCCCGGACCCCCCGACGGCCACCAGGGTGCGGCCCCATTCCACGGTGCCCGGCTCCAGTGAGCCGAGCAGCAGCCGACGCAGCCTGCCCCGGTCGATCTCCGGTTTGAAGAGTTCGCCTTCGGCCGGGACATGGTGCTCCAGGATCCGTCCGGCCATGTCGAGTTTGCGCATCTCCTGCCCTTCCGGCCGTGCCAGGGCGAAGAACTCGTCGAGCAGACCGGCTTCGCGCAGGGCGAGCTGCCCGTTGTCGGCGTGCAGGTCGAGGGTGCCGCCCTGGTTGCGCGCCTCGGGGTGCGGGTCGCGGTCGTAGACCTTCACGGGGATGCCGTGCTTCTGCAGGATGCGGGCGCAGGTGAGGCCACCGGGGCCCGCTCCGATGATGCTGATTCTCATGAACCCAGAAAAGCAGAACGAGTTAAAAAGTGCAACGAGTCAACTTAGTGACCGTGGCAACTAATGCGGTAGAGTGCGCTCATGGAGACACCCGGACGGCGTGAACGCAAGAAGGCGGCGACGCGGCAAGCGCTCGCGGACGCCGCGCTGGAACTGTTCCTGGAGCGGGGCTACGACCAGGTGAGCATCCGCGACATCGCCGAGGCCGCCGACGTCTCGACCACGACGCTGTTCAAGCACTTCCCGGGTAAGGAGGCCCTGGTCTTCGACGAGTCCGAGGACCGCGAGGCGAACATGATCGCCGCCGTACTGGAGCGCCCCACCGGACAAAACGTCGTCGAGGCGCTGCGCGAGTACGTGCTCGCGACCTGGCTCCCGCTCACCGAGCATCCCCAGTACCCCGAATTCACCGCGCTGGTGAGCGGCACCCCCGCGTTGCAGGAGTACGGCGAACGCCTGTGGACCCGGCACGCCGCGGCCCTCGGCGCCGCCATCGCCGAAGACGCGGGCGCGGACCCGGACGACGTCTCATGCCGTGCGCTGGCGCGGTTCGTCCTGGACATCCCGGCGCTCACGCGCGGCAGGCCGGACCCGAGGAAAGCCGTCGAGGAGATCTTCGACCTCCTGGCCCACGGCTGGCGCTAGTCCTCTTCGGACGGAGGCCGTGAGGCGCGCAGCGATCCCGGATGCGCTTTGACCGCAGGATCGTTGCGAGTCTTGAGCAGGCTCGCGACCGTCACCACGACGAGGATGCCGATGATCACCGCGAGGCTGACCGGCGTGGAGATCTCGGGAACGCTGTCGTCGATGTCCACATGCGCCCAATGCAGGATCAGCTTGACCCCGATGAACCCGAGGATCACCGCGAGCCCGGCCGACAGGTAGACGAGCCTGTCGAGCAGACCCTTCACCAGGAAATACAGCGCGCGCAGGCCCAGCAGGGCGAAGGCGTTGGCGGCGAAGACCAGGTACGGCTCGTCGGTGACGCCGAAGACGGCCGGAATCGAGTCCAGCGCGAACAGCAGGTCGATCCCGCCGATCGCGAGCAGTACGACCACCAGCGGCGTGCCCACCCGCTTGCCTTCGAGCCGGGTGAACAGCTTGCCGCCGTCGTACTCCTTCGACAGCGGCAGCAGACGGCGAGCTGTCCGCACCACCACGTTGTTCTCGACGTCGGGATCCTCGTCGCGATGCCGGAACAGCTGGATGCCGGTGTAGATCAGCAGCAAGCCGAACAGCAGGAACATGAAGGAGAACAACGAAAGCAGCGTGGCGCCGAGCGCGATGAAGATCGCGCGCATGATCAGCGCGACGACGATCCCGAACGTGAGCACCTTGTGCTGATGTTCCTCGGGCACGGCGAAGGTGCTCATGATGATCACGAAGACGAAGAGGTTGTCGACCGACAGGCTCTTCTCCACGATGTAACCCGCGAAGTACTGCTGCCCGAAGTCACCGCCGTGCGCGAGCGTCAGCCAGACGCCGAAAGCCACCGCGACCAGGATGTAGCCGATCGACCAGGCCACCGCCTCGGCGAAGCCCACCTTGTGCGGCCGCACGGCCGCGAGGATGAGATCGAGTGCCAGCAACGCGAGCACCAGTCCGATCGTGACGGTCCAGGTGAGGCCATCGATCTGGAGCATCCGCGCCCTGTTCTCTCGTCAAGCCGGCAAGTGCCCCGATCCTAAGGGCGGTGCTCCGGGTCCGCATTCGCATGACCCGGCGACGCTTCCAGCAGTTCCGCGAGAACGGTCTTGAGCAACGGATGATCCGCGCTCCCCCGCCGGACCGCGGCGAACACGCGGCGCAACGGCGGTTCACCCCGCAGGGGGACGGCGACAGCGCCGGGCACGGCGGTGAAAGCATTGCGTGGCACCAAGGCCACTCCCTCTCCCGCGGCGACGAGGGTGGTGATCGCGTGGAAGTCGTCGGAGACGTGCCGGATCTCGGGATTGGCGCAGGCGATCATCAGGACGTCGCGGCAGGGGTTCCCCGGTTTCGGCGCGATCCAGTCGTCGTCGGCGAGTTCGTCGATGTCCACTTCGGACGCTTCCGCCAGCCGGTGCCCGGCGTTCAGCACGACGTCGAAAGGTTCCACGTACAACGGGAACCGGGTGAGCCTGCTTTCGTCCGTTCGCGGCGAGAGCCGGTATTCCTCGGTGATCGCCAGGTCGATCTCGCCGTCGAGCAGCAGCGGGATGCTCGCGTGCCCCTCGACGTCCTGCACCTGGACGGAGACCCCCGGCGAACCGGAACGCAACGCGGCGATCGCCGGCGCCACGACCATGGTGATGGCCGACGCGAAGGTCGCCAGCCGCACCTGCCCCTGGACGCCGGAATCAAGGGCCGCCAGCGTCGCCTGTGCCCGTTCCAGTTCGGCGGCGACGGCGTTCGCGTGCACCACCATCAGTTCACCCGCCGGTGTCAGCGAAACCCGGCGGCCCCGGCGGCGAAGCAGTTGCTGGCCGCACTCGGCTTCGAGTGCGGCCAGCTGCTGGGAGACCGCGGACGGTGTCAGGTGCAGCGCCTGGCCCGCCGCCGTCACGGTGCCGTGGTCGGCGAGGGCGCGCAGTACCCGCAACCGTCGCGGATCGATCATTCGTCCATCATGGACCTTGCTGTCACGAACGCGTCGACCGCACGGTCGACATCTTCGGTCGAGTGGGCCGCCGACATCTGCGTCCGGATCCGGGCCTTGCCGTGCGGCACCACCGGATACGAGAAACCGACGACGTAGATACCCTGGTCGAGCAGCAGATCCGCCATCTTGCCCGCCTTGGCGGCGTCGCCGATCATCACCGGGATGATCGGGTGCTCACCGGGCAGCAGGTCGAAGCCCGCTTCGGTCATCCGGCGCCGGAACAGCTCGGTGTTGGCGCGCAGCCGGGTCAGCAGTTCGCTCGACTCGCCCAGCAGTTCCAGCGTGGCGAGCGCGGCGGCGGTGATCAACGGCGCCAGCGAGTTCGAGAACAGGTACGGCCGGGACCGCTGCCGCAACATCTCGACGATCTCCGCGCGGCCGGAGGTGTAGCCGCCGCTCGCCCCGCCCAGCGCCTTGCCGAGAGTGCCGGTCAGCACGTCGACCTTGTCCTGCACGCCGAACAGTTCCGGCGTACCGCGCCCGGTCGGACCGGTGAAACCGACGGCGTGCGAGTCGTCCACCATCACCAGCGCGTCGTAGCGTTCGGCCAGCGCGCAGATCTCGTCGAGCGGCGCGAGGTAGCCGTCCATCGAGAACACGCCGTCGGTGGCGATCATCCGGTACCGCGCCCCCGAAGCCTCCTTGAGGCGTGCCTCCAGGTCGGCGACGTCGCGGTTGCGGTAGCGCATCCGCTTCGCCTTGCACAGCCGGACGCCGTCGATGATCGAGGCGTGGTTGAGCTCGTCGGAGATGATCACGTCCTGGTCGGTCAGCAGCGTCTCGAACAGTCCGGCGTTGGCGTCGAAGCACGAGCTGTAGAGGATCGTGTCCTCGGTGCCGAGGAACTCCGAGAGCTTCGCCTCGAGTTCCTTGTGCGGCTGCTGCGTCCCGCAGATGAACCGCACCGACGCCATGCCGAAGCCCCAGCGGTCCAGCGCCTCCTGCGCGGCCTTGATCAGCGTCGGGTGGTCGGCGAGGCCGAGGTAGTTGTTCGCACAGAAGTTGAGGACGTCTCCACCGGCGACGCTGACCGAAGCCTTTTGCGGCCCCTGGATCACCCGCTCGCCCTTGTACAGCCCGGCTTCCCGGATCTCGGCGAGCCCGGCCTTGAGGTCGTCGCGCATCGCGCCGTACATCAGTTCTCCGTCCAATCCAGAATGACCTTGCCGCAGCGGCCTTCCCTGGCCGTCGCGAACGCCTTCTCGTGGTCCTTGTACCCGAACCGGTGGGTGATCACCGGCGAGATGTCCAGTCCCGCCTGCAGCAGCACGGACATCGAATACCAGGTCTCGAACATCTCGCGGCCGTAGATCCCCTTGATCTGGATCATCTTCAGCACGACGGCGGCGATGTCCACCGAGACGTCGGAGGCGGGCAGCCCCAGCAGCGCGACGCGGCCGCCGTGGGACATGTTCGCGATCATGTCGCGCAGCGCCTCGGGCCGTCCGCTCATCTCCATGCCGACGTCGAAGCCTTCGGCCATGCCGAGCCGCTCCTGCGCGTCGGCGATGGTCGCCGACGAGACGTCCAGGGCGAGGTCGACGCCGACCTTGCGGGCCAGTTCCAGGCGGTGCTCGCTGACGTCGGTGACGACGACGTTGCGCGCGCCGGCGTGGCGGGCGATCGCGGCGGCCATGATGCCGATCGGGCCGGCGCCGGTGACCAGTACGTCCTCGCCGATGACGGGGAAGGAAAGCGCGGTGTGCACGGCGTTGCCGAGCGGGTCGAAGATCGCGGCGATGTCGAGGTCGACCTCGTTGCGGTGCACCCAGGCGTTCGCCTCGGGCAGCACGGCGTACTGCGCGAAGGCGCCGTCGACGTGCACGCCGAGGCCCTTGGTCCGGGCGCACAGGTGCCGCCGTCCGGCCTTGCAGTTGCGGCAGCCGCCGCAGACCAGATGCCCTTCACCGCTGACCAGGTCGCCCACCTTGACCGTCGTCACCGACCGGCCGATCTCGACCACCTCGCCGACGAATTCGTGCCCGATGACCAGCGGGGCCGCGATGGTGCGCGCCGCCCAGTCGTCCCACGAGTCGATGTGCAGATCGGTGCCGCAGATACCCGCCCGCAGCACGCGGACGGCGACGTCACCGGGCCCGATGGCGGGGTCCGGGACGTCGGTGAGTTCAAGCCCTGGTGCTCGGTCGGCTTTGACCAATGCCTTCATGGCGCGAAGTCTGGTCGCCGGGACCTGTGCAGTCCATCGCGAGTTTCTGAAATCCCTCGTTAGCGTGTCTTCACAAGCGCGGCCACTCCTTCGAGCAGCCGGGCCAGCCCGAACTCGTAGGCGTGCTCGGGATTGTGCGCCGCGTTGTGCGCCTCCCCCGCCGCCTGCCCGACGCGCGCGGCGAGCGGGAAGCGCTCGGGATCGAAGACCTCGGCGAGTGACGGGCCGGCCTTGGCCCACCACTGCTCGTCGTCCATCCCGGTGCGGCGGACCGCGCGATCGGCCTCGACCCGGCGGCGCGCGACACCCTGGACGTGGTCGTGCACCAGGGTGAGCACCGAATCCATCTCGACGTCGGTGAGGCCGAGGCCTTCGACGACGGCGAGTTCGCGTTCGTATTTCGCGATCGACTGGGGCCCGAGCGGCGGGCGCCCGGTGAACACCTGCAACACCCACGGATGCCGCAGGCAGAGGTCCCAGTTCACCCGCGCGACCTCCCGCAACCCGTCCGCCCAATCTTGTTCGCCGGGTTCGCCGAGTTCCCGCACCGCCTCGCCGTAGACCTTGTCGAGCATCGCTTCGAGGAGTTCCTCGCGGGACGCGATGTAGGTGTAGAGCGACATCGTGCCGACACCCAGCGACTCGGCGACCCGGCGCATCGAGAGGGTGGCGAGGTCCTGGTCGCCATCGGCGAGCCGGACGGCGGCGGCGATCACCTGTTCGCTGGTCAACGTGTGTTTCGGCCCGCGCCGCGGTAGTTGCCGGGTACCCCACAACGTCGCGATCGTCCGGGCCGGATCGCCGCCGTTGATCTCCGTCATGGCGCCATCATAGGCGACTTACTCCGTAACCCGTACGAAGTCCGTGCTACGCTTCTCCGTATGCCATACGAAGAAGCGGCGCTCGAAGCCGTCGACCTGCGCAAGCGGTATCGGGACAAGGTGGCGCTGGACGGGTTCGGGCTCACCGTCGCGGCCGGCACGGTCTGCGGCCTGCTCGGCCCGAACGGGGCCGGGAAGACCACGGCCGTGCGGATTCTGAGCACCCTGCTGCGCCCGGACAGCGGGAAGGCCCGCGTCGCGGGGCACGACGTCCTCGCCGACCCCAAGTCGGTGCGGTACCGGATCGGCCTGGTCGGGCAGAACGCCTCGGTGGACGAGATCCTCACCGGCCGTCAGAACCTCGTGCTGTTCGCGAAGCTCTACCACCTGAAGGCCGCGGCGGCGAAACGCCGGGCGGACGAACTCCTCGAACGATTCGACCTCACCGAGGCGGCGGGAAAGCCCGTCGCCGCGTACTCCGGCGGGATGCGGCGGAAGCTGGACTTGGCGACCAGCCTGATCCTCTCGCCGCCGGTGCTGTTCCTCGACGAACCGACCACCGGACTGGACCCGCGGGCCCGCATAGAGGTCTGGGCTTCGATCAAGGACCTAGTCGGCTCCGGGACGACGGTGCTGCTGACCACGCAGTACCTGGAGGAGGCGGATCAGCTGGCAGATCAGATCGCCGTCATCGACGCGGGCCGCGTCGTCGCGGCGGGCACCCCGGACGAACTCAAGGCGAAGGTCGGGCCCGACCGCGTCGAAACCGTCACCCGCAAACCCACCCTCGACGAGGTCTTCCTCCACCTCACCGGCCACGCCACGACCACCGGGGAGCCCCGATGACCGCGATCACCGACACCGCCGCCCTCACCGGCCGCATCCTGCTGCACTGGCGGCAACGGCCCGGCTCGATCCTGGTCGGCTTCCTGTTCCCCGTCCTGATGGTGCTGATGTTCGGCTACCTCTTCGGCGGCGCGATGGCCGTTCCCGACGGGGACTACCTGGACTTCCTCATCCCCGGCATGTTCGCGATGACGATGCTGTTCGGCCTGGAGGCCATGGTCGTGGCCGTCACCACGGACACCGCGAAAGGCGTCACCGAACGGATCCGCGCCATGCCGGTCACCGCGACGGCGGTCCTCGCCGGGCGCGGGATGGCCGATCTGCTCAACGCCGTCGTCGGCCTCGCGGTCATGGTGGTGACCGGGCTGCTGGTGGGGTGGACGCCGGAACGCGGCCTCCTGCCGGCGCTGGCCGCGTTCGGTTTGCTGCTGTGGCTGCGGTTCGCCTTCACCTGGGTGGGGATCTACCTCGGCCTGCTGCTGAAGACGCCGGAGTCGGCCGTCGCCGTGCAGATCCTGGTCTGGCCGGTCGGTTTCCTTTCGAGCGCGTTCGTCTCGCCGTCGACCATGCCGGGCTGGCTCGGCACGATCGGCACGTGGAATCCGTTGTCCGCCACCGCGACCGCGATCCGGGACCTGTTCGGCAACCCGACCTGGGGCGCGACCGACTGGGCGAGCACGCATTCGGTCGTGCTCGCCCTCCTCTGGCCAGCCGTGCTCACGGCGATCTTCCTGCCGCTGGCGGCTAAGCGGTATCGCGCGCTGAGCCGGTGAGGACGCCGGCCGCGACGCCCCCGGGAACGCGGACCGAGACGAAGTCCGGCCGCGGCACGAGTTCGAAGCCGATCGAGAGGTACAGGCGGATGGCCGAGGTGTTGGCCGCCGCCGCGTGCATCATCGGCCGCTCGCCACGCTCCCGGATTCCCGCCGCCACCGCACGGATCAGGCGGGTCGCGAGGCCCTGGCCGCGGTAGGCCGGGTCGGTGCAGACGGCGCTGATCTCGGTCCAGCCGGGCGGGTGCAGCCGCTCCCCCGCCATCGCGATCAGCGCGCCGCCACGCCGGATTCCCAGATATGTCCCCAATTCGATGGTCCGCTGCCGGAACGGTCCAGGTTTGGTGCGTTCGACGAGGTCCAGCATCTCCGGCACGTCGTCGGGACCCAGCCGGACGGCTTCGGCGTCTTCGCGTGCTTCGAGCGCGACGTCGACCAGCCGGACCCCGGCGATCCTGCCGAGGACCTCCCAGCCGGCCGGGACGGGAAGGGAGTTGTGGACGGTGACCGTCTCGCCCGGCCCGGCCAGCGCCGCGACGTCGTCCCATACGCCGTCGTCCGGTTCCGGTGGCAGAGCGAAGAAAGGAGCGACATCGACCGGGTAGCGCAACACCTGGCCGGAGCGTTCGGCGAAGTGCGCGTGCGGACCGGTCAGGGATGCCCAGGTGGGATCGTCGACAGGAATGACCATGACGGCTGCGACATCGCCGGACGGGCTTTCATTCCCGCTCCCACATCCTGAACACGCGACGTCCGGTCAGGCTCCGGCGGCCACTCCGAGATCGCCGTCGGCCCCCGGGTTCGGCCCGAACCAATCGAGACACACGACCATCGCGTCGTCGGCCGCGGGCCCGCCGCCGCGGTGCTCGGCCAGCTCGGCGAGGACCGCCCGAGGGACGTGCGCGGCCGGCTGTTCGGCGGTCGCGACGACGGCTTCCGCCAGTTCGCGATCGCCGTAGAGCTCTCCGTACGCGCCCGCAGCGTTGTAAACACCGTCGCTGACGAACACGAAGCGGTCGCCGGGCAGGGCTTGCAGCCGTTCGACGGTGTACGAGGTGTCCTCGAACGTGCCGAGCGGAAGCTGTTCGTCGAAGGCGACGCGTTCGGCCTTGCCGTCGCGCAGCCGCCACAGGCGGGGTGACCCGGCGTCGACCGCGTCGATCTCACCGGTCGCGAGATCGAATTCCAGCAGGAGGGTCGCGACGTATTCCTGCCCGCGGTATTGCGCGTAGAGGGCCTGGTCGGCGAGTTCGGCCTGGGTGTCCAGCCCGATCCCCGCCCGCCTGGCGTTGCGCAGGGCGTTGACGGCGAGGTTGGTCAGCAGGGCAGCGCCACTGCCCTCCCCCATGCCGTTCACCAGCGTGACCGACAGTTTCCGCGCCGACGCCGACCAGTCGAAGCAGTCGCCGTAGATGGCGTACGCGGGTTCCAGCTGACCGCCGAGAGCGAACTCGGGGCGGGTACACGCGCGCCCGGGCAGGAGCTGCCATTGCATCTCGGCGGCGAGCGTGAGCCTGGACGACCGGCGCGCCTGCACGTAGAGATCGGTGTCGCGGTCGGCGACGAAGACCTCGTGCGCGAGGGCTTCGGCGAACCGGCCGAGTTCGGCCCACACCGGCGGTTCCTGCTCTTCGGGCAGATCGACGACGAGGACGCCGAGACGGTCGCCTCGCACGGAGACCGGGAGGTAGGCGCGTACGCCGTCCTCGACGTTCTCGAAGGTCGCCCCTTGCGAAGTGAAGGCCTCACCGGCGGGCGTCCCGGCCATCGGCACCGGATCGGTGGTGTACGGCAGCACGGTCACCCGGCACAGCTCCGTGAGGCTGTAGTCGGCCATCAACAGGTCGACCGTCAGTGCGCCGAAATGCTCCCGGAGCGCCGAACGCAGTCCATCGAGCAACTGATGCGGCTGGACGCCTCTCAGGATCCGTTCGACCGCCAGGGATCTGTCCACTTCCATCGCCTCTCACACGCAACGAAACCGGCGTCCTGGCGGACACCGGCGTATCGGGTCGGCACCGCGCGAGCGGACCGGCCGGAGGGCGTGCCGCGGTGAGCTGGGCTGACAGTTCAGCATAAGGATGCGAGAGTGGGTGTCGTGAATCGGTCCTCCTCCCCCGACGGCACCGAAACGGTGGCGGCGGCGGTGACCGAGACGGCCGAACTGCTCGAGATCATGTTCGAGCGGGCTCGCGAGGCGTCACCGCGTCCGCTGTCGACGTCCCAGGTGCGTGCCGTCGTGGCGCTCGATCACCACGACGGGCTGAACCTGCGCGCTCTCGCCGAACTGCTCGGATCGACCCCGCCGCTGGTGAGCCGCCTGTGCGACCGTCTCGAAGCGGTCGGCTTCGTCGAACGGCTCCCGAGTACGCACAGCCGTCGCGAACTGACGCTGCGGCTCAGTGACCGCGGCCGCGCCTACCTCCGTGACCTGCGGGCACGGCGTCGCGAAAGCCTGGAATCGGTGCTGGCGAAACTCACCCCGGACGCCAGGGCCGCACTCGCCACCGGTCTCCACGAGTTCAGCGAAGCGGCGAGGTTCTGAAGCCCGGGCTGTGTCTCCTTCACCACTGACGTAAGGTCACTGTTGTCATATGACAACTGTCGTGGCCATCGCCGGTCGCGCCCAACGCCCTGGAGGTGTGGTGCAGGGGACCGAGGACTCCGTGGTCCGGGACCTGCTTTCACGGATCTTCGACGCGGACCAAGAGGGCCTCGTCGACGACTGGGTCCGGTGGCAGCTGACGGATTCGCCGGCCTGGACCGGCGAGCAGGACCTGCGGCGCGAGGCGAAGGAACTGCTCGAAGCCCTCCGCGAGGCCCTCGGTACCGAAATCCCGCTGGAGCGGATCGTCGACCGCGACGAAGCCGTCCGCGCCGCGCTGCGGGGCCTGTCCGAACGACGCGCCCGCGCGGGTGCCGCGCCGACGGCGACCGCGCTGGCGATCCTCGCACTGAAGCGCACCACACTCGCCGCGGTCGAACAGCACACCGAAGACCTCGCGATCCGCTATCACGCTTCGCTGCAGGTCAACCGGCTTCTCGACGCGGCAGGCCTGCTCACCTTCTCGGTCTACGTCGAGGGGCGGGAAGAGATAATCCGCCGCCAGCACCAGCAGATGCTGGAACTGTCCACCCCGGTGGTGCGCCTGTGGCGGCAGGTATTGGCGGTGCCCCTGATCGGGACCCTCGACAGTGCTCGCACGCAAGTGGTGATGAGCAGCCTTCTCGAGGCGATCCAGGCCCACGAGGCGCGAGTGGCGATCATCGACATCACCGGCGTGTCCACTGTGGACACCGCGGTCGCGCAGCATCTGCTGCAGACGGTCAGCGCGGTCCGGCTGATGGGCGCGGAATGCCTGATCAGCGGCGTCCGGCCGTCGATCGCGCAGACCGTCACCCAGCTCGGCATCGACCTGTCGCATATCGTGACCCGCGGTTCGCTCGCCGACGCGCTGGCCGCGGCGATGAAGTTGATCGACGAACCCGCCCGGACCGGCGTGGTGACCGGGTGAATCCCCGGGCCGGCCTGCCGATCCTTCGGCTCGGGGACATCCTGATCAGCGGACTGCTCAGCGACCTCGACGACACGACCGCGCTGGAGTTCACCGGCGAACTCACCGGCCGGATCGCCGACGAAGGCATCCGCGGGGTCATCCTCGACATCTCCCGGCTGGAGATCATCGATTCCTTCGTCGCACGCGTCCTGATGGAACTGGCCGCCACCGGGCGGCTCCTCGGCGCCCGGATGATCGTCGCCGGGATGCGCCCCGCCGTCGCGATCACCCTGTCCGAACTGGGCCTGCGGCTCACCGGCGTCCAAACCGCGCTCAACGCCGAACAGGCCATGGAACTCCTGGGGTGGCGCCGACCCACTGAGGCCGCCGAAGAGGCGCCTCGTGCTTCCTGACGAACTCACCGACCCGGACCGGGACGTCCCCGCGCGCGAACACGCCGTTCGTGCCGAAGAGGACCTCCTCACCGCGCGGCACGCGGTACGGGCCGACGCGGTCGCGGCCGGCTTCTCGATCGTCGACCAGACCAAGATCGTGACCGCCGCGAGCGAACTGGTGCGGAACGCCTACATCCACGGCGGTGGCGGCACGATGACGGTCACCGCCGTTCGGGACGCTCACGGGCGGGTGGGGCTCGCCCTGTCCGTACGCGACGAAGGACCGGGCATCGAGGACGTCGAACAGGCCATGGCCGACGGATTCAGCACCGGCGCCGGCCTCGGGCACGGCCTCGGCGGCACCCGGCGGCTGATGGACGAGTTCACCATCGACACCGCCCCCGGCGAGGGCACGACGGTCACCGTCGTCCGCTGGAAGCCATGAACCTGGCCGAAGCGTCGCTCACCCGCTTCATCCACATCGACCACATCAGCGCGGTCTACGCCGCGACGCGCGCGGCTCGCGAGGTCGCGGCCGAAGCGGGCCTGCCGGAGGTCATCGCCGAACGCGCCGCCGTGGTCACTTCGGAACTCGCGAGCAACCTCGACAAGCACGCCACCGACGGCGCCGTCTTCGTCCAGCGCTCGCTCGCCGGCCCGGGTGTGGAGGTCTACGCCGTGGACAGCGGCCCGGGGATGGCGGATCTGGACCATTGGCGGGTCGACGGCCACACCACGACCGAGACGCTGGGGACCGGGCTCGGCGCCGTCGGCAGGCTCGCGACCGAGTTCCGCATCCGGTCGGCGGCGGGTGATGGCACGGTCGCGGCCGCCCGGATCCTCGCCCCGGGTCACCAGGCGGTCGACCTCGCCCACTTCCGGCTCCCGCGCGAGGGCGAGGACCGGTGCGGTGACGCGCTGGCCGTCTCGGCGATGCCCGGGGCACGCACCGCCGTCGTCGTGGACGGGCTCGGCCACGGCCCGGAAGCGAGCGACGCCGCCGAAGCCGCGATCGCCGTCTTCCGCCGCGATCCGGACCGGCCGCTGCCCGAACACCTCAACGCGATGCACCGGGCGCTGCGGCAGACCCGCGGCGCGGCGGTCGCACTCGCCCGGACCTCCGAAGGAACGCTCGACTTCTGCGGCGTCGGCAACATCGGCGGCCTCGTGCTGACGCCGGGGCAGTCGCATCCGCTGCTCAGCATCCCCGGCATCGTCGGCTTCACCCTTCCCGTCGTCCGCGTGCGGACGGTGCCGCTGACCGGCCACGAACTCGTCGTCCTGCACACCGACGGGATCGGCACCGGCTGGCGCGGTCCCGTGGCGCTCGGGGCGGTCCCGTCCCTCACGCTCCTCGCCGCCGATCTCGCCCAACGCCACCGCGACCTCCGCGACGACGCCGCGTTGATCGCCTTCGGTCCGGGAAAGGGACTCCTGTGACAGACGATCACACCGGCCGGTTGCGCCACCTCGCGCGGGAGGCGTGCGCGGCCGCCGGCGTGCCCGCCGAGCAGCGGGCAAGGCTCGTGCTCGCGGTGACCCTGCTGGCCGGAACCGGCCCGGCGCCGGGCTTCTCGACGACCGTGGCCGACGGCAGGCTGTCGATCACGCTGGAAACGCACCGTCCGATCGGCCAGCGGGAACGCAACGCCCTCCCGCTGTTCCCCACCGCGGGCGAGGGGACGATTCTGACCTGGCATCTCACCACCGGCGCCGAGCCGGTGACGGTGGCGGCCGACGACGAGACCGCCACCCGGGACGAGATGCTCGCGCTGGTCGCCCGCGCCGACGCGATCAGCAAGGACCAGCGCGAGCTGAAGCACGAACTGGCGGAGACGAACAGCGGCGTACTCGCGATGTACGTCGAACTGGAGGAACGGGGCGAACAGCTTCGCAACGCGCACGCGGTGATCTTCCGTGAGCTCGAAGACGCGCTGCGCCCGCCACCGCCGCGAGCGGACGCCTTCGAACTGGCCGTCCACTACGCGCCGAGTCAGCAGGACTCCCCGACCGGCGGGGATCTGTACGACTGGTTCGTCCTGCCCGACGGGAACGTGCACATCACCCTCGTCGACGCCGTCGGCCACGGGGTCACGTCGACCAGGCACGCCCTGACCGTCACGCACGCGATCCGCACCCTGGCGCTGGAAGGCCATCCCTTCCGCGACCTGATCGCGCACACCGCCCGCACCCTGGCGACGATCGAACCCGACCTCATGGCGACCGTGCTGCTCGCCCGGCTGAATCCGGCGACCGGCGACGTCACCTTCGCCAACGGCAGCCATCCCCGACCGGTCCTGGCCACCGCCGGCGGGGAGACCGAGCTCCTCGTCGCCTCGACGTCCGGCCGGGGCATCGGCTTCCCGGACCCGGGAAGCCACAGTCTCGTCCACCGCACCCTCGCCGACGGCGACCTTCTGGTCATCTACACCGACGGTCTCGTCGAAAGCCGCAAAGACTTCCTCGAAGGCGAAGAGCGCCTGCTGGCGGCCGCGCGCCGGAACGCCGGGCGGCCCACCGCGAAGATCCCGGATCTCCTGGCCACCGAGATGCTCGACATCGTGCTGCACGCCGACGACACCGTCGTCATCGCGATTCGCTACCGGCCAAGGTGATCACCTGTCCGGCACGAGCAGCGGCGAGTGCGGGTCGAGTTCGATCCCGCCCTCCCGGAGCGTGTCGTCGATGACCCGCCAGATCCACCGCACCAGCAGGCCCGCCAGCTCCGGCAGCTCGATACCGCGCGGGTTCTCCAGCCAGCGCGCGGCACTCGTGTCCACGAGCCCGACCAGACCGAAGGCCAGTGGCTCGGCGATCCGGGCGTCGAGGTCGAACGTGTCGAGATAGTGCTCGAACAGGAGCGTGAGCTGCCGGGCGATGGCCGTTCTGACGTCGGTGATGGCGTCGCGGCCGCGCCGTCCGGCCTGGGAGTGCCGCGCGAGGTAGCGGTAGAGGCTGCCGTGTTCGGCGAGCCAGCCGGTGTGCGCGCCCACCGCGACGGTGATCAGCTGCATGGGCGTCCCGCTCGGATCCCACAGCGGGGCGAGCTCGGCCGTGATGAGGTGCACGGCCCGGTCGGCGATCGACCGTTGCAGGTCGGCGGCGTCCTCGAAATGCTTGTAGACCCGGGTTCTCGCCACCCCCGCCTCGTCGGCGATCTGTTCGGTGGAGACCTCCGGTCCGTGCTCGGCGATGGCGCGCAGTGCCGCGTCGACGAACTCCCGTCGACGGCGCTCCCGCTGTCCCGCCCAGCGCGCCGCCCGGCCGTCCGGCCGCGGCGCGTCGGCTTCAGGCGTCATCCCCCAGAGTTTATCGGCAGCCATCTAACCGGTACACTACCGTACTCGTTACTTTGGGCTTCACTTTGTCACCGAGAGTATTCGGATCGGCCCGTCCGGGAGACCGCGATGAGGGATGACGTCGAGAACGGCGCACCGGATGCCGTGCTGCTCGAAGCCCTCCGTGACGGCGACATCGACGCGGGAGAGGCGTTGTTCCGGCGACACGCCGAACCGCTCCGCCGGATCGCGGCCGGCTGGGTCACCCAGCCCACCGAACGGGACGACCTCGTGGCCGAGGCCTTCGTGCGCGTCCTGACCATCATCCGCGCCGGCGGCGGACCGCGGGAGAACCTCCGCCCGTACCTCGCCGTCACCATGCGGAATCTCGTGGCCAAGTGGAGCCGCCACCGCAACCGCGTCGAGCTGTACGGAACGGCTCCGGCGACCGAGGAGGCCACCGCGGCCGCCGGAGCGGAAGAACTCGTCATCCTCCGGTCGAACGCCCGGCTGGCGTGGACCGCGTACTGCGCGCTCCCCGGCCGGTGGCGGACCGTGCTGTGGCGCTGCGAGGCCGAGGGCGACTCGCCGAAGGTGGTGGCGCCGCTGCTGGGGGTGTCCCCGAACGGCGCCTCCGTCCTGGCGTTGCGAGCCCGCGAGGGACTGCGTCAAGCCTTCCTCCAGGCACAGGTCCCCGACGCCGGAACGCCTTGCTGCCGCGAAGCCCGGCGCCGCATGGGCGCCTGGCTCCGCGGCGGGGTGCCGGACCGCCGCGCGAATCTGATCACCGCGCACCTCGCGGGCTGCGAGCCCTGCCGGACCGTCGTCACCCGGCTCGACGAGGTCAACCGCGAGATGCCGCCGGGCGCGCGAGCCGCCTCCGCCTGACGTCAGCCGGGAACGGGGGCGCCGTCGCCCGCGATCCGCAGTGCCTCCACCAGTTCCCGGTACAGCGTGTCGGTGGCGAGCAGATGCTCGTGGCTTCCGCTCGCGCGCACGCGGCCCGCCTCCATCACGACGATCGTGTCCGCGTCGATCACCGTGGACAGCCGGTGCGCCACCGTCACCACCGCGCCCTCGCGGGCCCGCCGCCGGATGCAGTCGTGGATAGCGCTCTCGGTCCGGCCGTCCACCTGCGCGGTCGCCTCGTCGAGCAGCACCACGTCCGGTGTCCGCAGGATCGCCCTGGCCAGCGCGATTCGCTGGCGTTCACCGCCGGACACCGACGTCGAAGAAAGCGGGGTGTCCAGACCGTCGTCGAGCGCCGCGATCTTGTCCGAAAGCCGGACCTCGCCGAGTGCGCGCAGGACCTCTTCCTCGGTCGCGTCCGGATGGGTGAAGAGCAGGTTCTCCCGGATCGTGCCGGGCACGATCGGCGTCTCCTGCTCGACGTAGGCCAGCCGCGTCCGCACCGAGGCGTACGGCAGATCCGCGTACTCCCGCCCGTCCAGCAGCACCTTCCCCGAAGACGGCTCCACGAACCGCATGATGAGCGACAGCATCGTGGTCTTGCCGGCGCCGGACGGCCCGACGATCGCGGTGTGCCCGCGCCTCGGGATCGCGAGCGACACGTCCTTCAGCGCCGGGTCGCCGCCGTACCCCGCTGTCACGCCGCGCAGTTCGAGCACCGGCCCGTCCTGGACGCCCTCGACGGCGGGAGCGGAAACCTCGTCCTCCTCGACGTCCAAGGCGTCCATCTCGCGGATCCGCCCGGCCGCGGCGATCCCGGCCTGCAGCGCCGTCATGTTCTGGCTCAGTTCGGTGATCGGCTCCATCAGCGCGAACGCGTACAGAAGGAACGCGATCAGGCTCGACACTTCGAGCAGTCCCGCGTCGACCCGCCAGGCGCCGAGTCCGAGGATCACCAGGATCGCGCCCTGGATGCCCGACCACGCCACCACCCACGCGACGGCCTCCCGCCGTACCGCGCGGACACCGTGGACGGTGGCCGCCTCCGCGTCGACCAGGACCCGGTCGGCCAGCCTGCCCTCGGCACGGCTGGCCTTCACGGTGCGGATCGCCCGCAGCGCGCCTTCCAGCACACCGCCGAGACGGCCGACGCGGTCCTGCGCCTTCTCCTGTTCCTTCGCGATGGCCGGCATGAGCCAGACGAACAGCGCGATCACCACGACCACCGCGGCGACCGTCGTACCCAGCAGGACCGGGTCCAGCACGCTCATCAGCACCAGCGTGCCGATGAGCATCACCACGCCGTTGATCAGCCCGATCACACTGGACGACGCCGCCTCTCGCAGCAGCACGGTGTCCGAGGTGACCCGGGTGACCAGCTCCCCCGTCGGCCGTTTGGTGATCGCCGGGATCGTCGCGCGGAAGAAGCGCCGCACCATCGATTCCCGCGCCTTCAGCACCACTCGTTCGCCGATCGTGCCGAGCAGGATCCACTGCGTCAGCCAGATCAGCGACCCCACCAGCATCAGGCCGAGCAGCGCCAGGATCGGACCGGCGAGCGACGCGGAGGATCCGAGCGAGTCGAGCACCCATTTCGTGACCATGGGGGTGGCGAGGCCGGTCGCGGAGCCGAGCAGCGCGAGCACCAGGCCGATCGCGAGTGCCCCCTTGTGTGGTCTCGCGAACGACCACAGCACCTTCAATCGTGGAGTATCCATGGTTCTCAATGGAACACGCGTGTTCTAAAATAGTCAAATGGGTTCCGAATCGGTGGGCGAGGTACGGTACCGACCATGAGTGAGGGTGTGGTCACCGAGACGGGCGTCCGGGCGCGGACCCGGCGCGCGATCCTGGACGCGGCCATCGAGACGTTGACCAGGCAACCGAACGCCACCCTGGCCGACATCGCGGCCGCGGCGAACGTCGGGCGCACCACCGTGCACCGCTACTTCCCGGAGCGCTCCGACCTCATCGACGCCGTCAGCTTCGACGCCCTCGACAAGATCTCCCAGGGCACCGAACGCGCCCGCCTCGACGAGGGTCCGGCCCCGGCCGCGCTCGCCAGGCTGTGCCAGGAGTATTTCGAGTTCGGCGACGTCTTCCAGTTGCTCTTCACCATGCCGGATCTGATGACCCGCCAGGAGTGGCAGGAAGAGAGCGACGACGACCGCGCCATCTTGCGGCTCATCGAACGTGGGCACACCGAAGGCACGATCGAACCGGCGATGACGAAGGAATGGCTTCTGCAGCTGCTGTGGAGCCTGCTCTACACGGCGTGGGAAATGGCGCGCGACAAGACACCGAAGCACGAGGCGCTCACTTTGTGCTTACGCAGCCTCGAAAAAGTGATCGCGGCCGACTGAGTCCTCCGAAGTGATGACGCGGATTCGTGTCGCTTCGATGATCCTTTACCCGTGAAGGAAAAGACCGATACCCGGACGGCGGTGACCTGGGGAGCGCTCGCCGTGTTCATCGCCGCGCCCGCCTTGCTGCTGGCGACCGGGCACGACACGATCAAGCCTTCGTCCGATTCGGACAAGGAGCTTTCGCTCTGGGGTGCCGTACTTCCCGCACTGGCGGGGATGCTGCTGATCCGCGCGATCCCGCCCCGCGCGCCCGCGCTGCTCGCCGAAGTCGGCGATCGCCGCGTGCTGCACCGGCAGACGACGGCGTTGGCGCTCATCGCCTTCGTGTGGCCACTGGCGCTGTTCCTGGCTTCGATCGCGGGACATCAGGCGTTGATCCGCGACATCTGGGCGCTCGCCAAACCGCTCGTGTTCCTGATCCTCCCGGTGGTGCTGATGCGAAACCTACGGCCCGGCGGGGAACCGGATCCGTTCCGGCTGCGGCCCGCGTGGTGGCCGCGGCGGAGCTGGCAATGGCTCGCACCTGTTCCGGCGGTACTGGTGTTCGGCTGGCTGCACCTCGCCGGCCCGTTCTCCGCGCCACTGCCCACCTCGGCCGACTATCCGGATCCGGCGGTGCTGGCCGTGGGCGCAACGCTGACTTTTTTCACCGCGAACGTGCTCGAAGAGGTCTTCTTCCGCGGCATGCTGCAGACCCGGTTGGAGGCGCTTTTCGGCCGGTGGCCGGGAATCCTGCTGGCGTCGCTGCTGTTCGCCTGGCTGCATCTGCCGACACACGGCCAAGGAGGCGGGCTCCCGCTGACCCTCGGCGCGATCGTGGCGTTCCAAGGGGTCTTCGGGCTGCTCGCCGGCTACCTGTGGTCCCGGTACCGGAATCTGTGGGCACCCATCGCCGCGCATACCGTCGTGAACACGGTGCCGCTACTGCTGATGTGACGCGGCGACCGGTCTTCCTCGGGGGGAAGACCGGTCGCCGAAAGGGTTTACGCGCCGATGGTCGCCGCGTCGATGACGAACCGGTAGCGCACGTCGCTGTTCTCGACCCGGTCGTAGGCCACGTTCACCTGGTCGGCCGAGATCGTCTCGATCTCCGCGCCGATCCCGTGCTCGGCGCAGAAGTCGAGCATCTCCTGGGTCTCGGCGATGCCGCCGATCATCGAACCGGCGAGCACCTTGTTGCCGCCGAGGAGCGAGAAGGCGTTGTACGACAGCGGTTCGCCGGGCGCGCCGACGTTCACCATCGCGCCGCCGACCCGCAGCATGCCGAGGTAGGAGTCGACCGGCAGCGTCGCCGAAACGGTGTTGAGGATCAGGTCGAAGCGGCCGCGCAACGTCTGGAACGTCGACGCGTCACCGGTCGCGAAGTAGTCCTTCGCGCCCAGCTTCAGGCCGTCTTCCTGCTTCTTCAGGCTCTGGCTGAGGACAGTGACCTCGGCGCCCATGGCGACCGCGATCTTGACCGCCATGTGACCCAGCCCGCCGAGGCCGACGACGGCGACCTTCTTACCCGGTCCGGCGCCCCAGCGGTTCAGCGGGGAGTAGGTGGTGATGCCCGCGCACAGCAGCGGCGCGGCGACGTCGAGGCCGATCCCCTCCGGGATCCGGCAGACGAACCCGCCCTTCACGACGATCTGACGGCTGTAGCCGCCGTAGGTGTTCTCGCCGTCGAAGCCGACGCCGTTGTAGGTCTGGATGTTGCCCTTGACGCAGAACTGCTCGGTGCCCGCGAGGCAGTACTCGCACCCGCCGCAGGAGTCGACCATGCAGCCGACCCCGACGCGGTCACCGACCTGGTACTTCGTCACGCCCGAGCCGACCGCGGCGACGACACCGGCGATCTCGTGCCCGGGGACCATCGGGAAGATCGCGCTGCCCCAGTCCTCCTTGACCTGGTGGATGTCGCTGTGGCAGATCCCCGCGTACGCGATGTCGATCAGCACGTCGTCCGGACGCAGGTCGCGGCGCTCGATCGTCGTCGTCGACAGTGCGGCGCCCGGGGACGGCGCGGCGATGGCGTGCGTGGTCGTCGTCATGAAACCCTCCGAGAAAACAGTGAGACCATGTAAGAGGTCACTTACAACTAGCGTAAGAGGGCTCTTACATATTCCGCGACCGGGACGGTGTGATCCACGACATGGGCGGCAAGTACCACCACGGCGATCTCCGCGCCGAACTCGTGCGGGTTTCGCTCGACCTGATCGCCGAACAGGGATTGGGCGCGTTCTCGGTCGCCGAGGTCGCGCGGCGCGCGAAGGTCAGTCCCGGCGCCCCGTACCGGCACTTCCCGGACAAGGAGAGCCTGCTCGCGGCCATCGCCGCGAGCGTCGCGTGCCAGCTGGCCGACAGGGTCCACGACGCCATCGAGACCGAGAGCGACCCCGTCGCCGCGCTGGCCGCGGCCGCGGGCGCGTACACGGGCTACCTGATCGAACGCCGCGCCGGGATGAACATCATCTACGCCGACGGCCTGCAAGGACCGGAACACGCCGCGCTGCACGAGCAGACCCGGCGGCTGACCGACCAGTTCGTCATGCTCTGCCTGACCGTCGCCGACCGTCCGCAGGACGGGCTCGAACTGATGGAACAGCTGTTCACCCAGGCGCACGGCTACGGCACGTTCTACCTCGACGGCGTCTTCACGAAGCAGGGCTATTCCCGGGAAGTCGTCGTCCGGAAGTCGGTCGAGGCCGCACGCGCCGCCATCGAGGGCCGCACGAAGACGTGACGCGGTTCAGCTCCGTGAGCGTCTCCTACGCACGCGAGGGAGGGCTTCGGGGCAACCGCCGTCGCAGCGGATGTGCGCCCAGACGATCTTCCCGCCGCGTACCGACTCACGCCGGACGCCCCACTGAACGGCCACCCCGTCGACCACCAGAAGCCCGCGTCCTCGCGGATCCTCGATCTGCGAAAGGCGGGCCCGTGGCTGTTCGATGCTGACGTCCGCGACCTCGATGCGGACCGCGCACGGCGCGACCCCGCGCCACACCTGGATGTGACGTGCGCCACCACCGTGAAGGTAGGCGTTGGCGACGAGTTCCGTGGCCGCGAGCAGGACGTCGTCGCGGTGGCCGTCGCCGAGGTCGGGAAGGCATCTGACCACCCAGGCCCGCATGTCCGGTAGCGCCTTGGGCGTCGTGGCCCGCAGGTCGAGCACCCAGGTTCCTGGAACCGGATGCTCCGCGACACTGATCATGGAGACATCCCTCCCCTCGCACGGCCTCGCTGCTGAAGTCGCACAAACGGGTTACCCAGAACATCCGGCGATCAACCCGTCGGCGCCGTGGCGAACAAGACACCCGAGGTCGGCGAGGCGCGATACCCGCCGGCACCGTCGTCACTACGGCATCGACCGGCGACCGAGGTGACGACCGCCGAACCGTGCGGGAACAGGCCTGAGAGCACGGTTTCGTGACAGACGCCGACCAGCATCGTTGTCGCCGCTTCGACATCTCCGGAAATCCTGCCGAGTTTCCCTTCCCCACGAAGGTATCCGGCGAGCCGATCGTGCGAGCAACCCGGCGAACGCGGGCAAGATCTCCTTGTGCAGAGCCAAACCGTGGTCGATCTCGCCGAGCGTTTTCGGGGAACCCCTCCAGTACGAACGCGCGTTCGTACTGGAGGAGAACTGTCCGCCTCGTCAAGCGATGCTCCGGAACCCCCGCAACCGCAGGCTGTTGAACACCACGAAGACCGAGCTGAAGGCCATCGCGGCACCGGCGATCATCGGGTTGAGCAGGCCCGCCGCCGCCAGCGGAAGAGCACCGACGTTGTAGGCGAAGGCCCAGAACAGGTTGCCCTTGATGGTGCGCAACGTCCGCCGCGAAAGCCGGATCGCGTCCACCGCCGCCCGCAGGTCGCCGCGGACCAGGGTCAGGTCGCCCGCCTCGATGGCGACGTCGGTGCCCGTGCCCATCGCCAGGCCGAGGTCGGCCTGGGCCAGCGCGGCCGCGTCGTTGACGCCGTCACCGACCATCGCCACGACCTTGCCCTCGCCCTGCAACCGTTTGACGACGTCGACCTTGTCCTTCGGCAGCACCTCGGCGATCACCGTGTCGATCCCGACCTCGGCGGCCACCGCCCGTGCCACCGCTTCGTTGTCGCCGGTGAGCAGCACCGGGGTCAGCCCGAGCGCGCGCAGCCGCGTGATCGCCTCGGCGGAAGACGCCTTCACGGTGTCCGCGACGACCAGCACCGCGCGGGCCTCGCCGTCCCAGCCGACCACGACCGCCGTCCGGCCGAGTTTCTCCTCCGCCGCCTTGGCTTCCGCCAGGTCGGCCGTCAGGTGGTGACTCCACTGCTCCAGCAGTGCGCTCCGGCCGACCAGGACCGCCGAACCGCCGACGACTCCTTGCACACCAAGGCCTTCGAGGCTGGTGAACCCTTCGACGGCCGGGAGTTCCCCGACACGTTCCCGCGCCGCGCGGGCGATGGCCTGCGCGATCGGGTGCTCCGACGCGTTCTCCAGCGCCCCCGCCAGCCGTAGTGTCTCCTCGGTGTCGACACCTTCGGCGACGTGGACGGCCACCAGCGACATCTGCCCGGTGGTCACGGTGCCGGTCTTGTCGAGGACGACCGTGTCGACCGCGCGGGTCGATTCCAGCACCTCCGGCCCCTTGATCAGGATCCCCAGCTGCGCGCCGCGTCCGGTGCCCACGAGCAGCGCGGTCGGGGTCGCGAGGCCCAGTGCGCACGGGCAGGCGATGATCAGCACGGCGACCGCCGCGGTGAACGCCGCCTCGACCGAACCGCCGGTACCGAGCCAGAACATCAGCGTCCCGACGGCGAGCGCGATCACGATCGGCACGAAGACCGCCGAAACCCGGTCCGCCAGCCGTTGAACCTGCGCCTTGCCGGTCTGCGCCTCCTCGACGAGCTTCGCCATCTGCGCCAGCTGCGTGTCGGCACCGACCCGGGTCGCGCGGACGACGAGCCTGCCGCCCGCGTTGACCGTCGCCCCGGCCACCGTGTCGCCGGGGACGACCTCGACCGGGACGCTCTCGCCGGTCAGCATGCTCGCGTCGACCGCCGAAGCGCCTTCGGTGATCACGCCGTCGGTCGCGATCTTCTCCCCCGGCCGCACCACGAACTCCTCGCCCACCGCGAGTTCGCCGATCGGGACGCGCACTTCCTTGCCGTCACGCAGAACCGCGACGTCCTTCGCGCCGAGTTCGAGCAGAGCCCGCAGCGCCGCCCCGGCCTGCCGCTTGGACCGCGCCTCGAAATAGCGTCCGGCGAGGATGAACGTCGTGACGCCGGCGGCGACCTCGAGGTAGATGTTGCCGTCACCGGCCATCCGCTGCACCGTCAGTTCGAAGGGATGCGTCATCCCCGGCTCCCCGGCGGTACCGAACAGCAAGGCGTACAACGACCACAGGAACGCCGCCAGCGTGCCCATCGAGATCAGGGTGTCCATGGTGGCCGCGCCGTGGCGCAGATTCGCCCACGCCGCCTGGTGGAACGGGAACGCCGCCCACACGATCACCGGCGCGGCAAGCACGAGGGAGATCCACTGCCAGTAGGTGAACTGCCAGGCCGGCACCATCGCGAGCAGGATCACCGGCACCGACAGCACGGCCGAGCCGATCAGCCGCTGCCGCAACGGTGCGCTCGGGTCGGCTTCCTCGGCTGCGGCATCTTCCTTCTCCACCGTGGGCAAAGCCGCCGAATACCCGGCCGCCTCGACCTGCTCGATCAGCCGCCGCGGCTCGACGTCCGCCGGGAAGCTGACCTTCGCCTTTTCCGTGGCGTAGTTGACCGTCGCGGTGACACCGTCGAGTTTGTTCAGCTTCCGCTCGATGCGCATGGCGCACGACGCGCAGGTCATCCCGGTGATCGCGAGTTCGACCTCGGCGTTCGCGGTCTCGGTCTGCGTGCTCATCGGTGACTCCCTTCCCCGGTGGTGACGGTGAATTCGGCGGTGCGGACCCGGCCCTGGTGCTGGAAGTCCAGGAAGAGCCGGTAGGTCCCAGCCGTAGGGACCTCGGCGTAGAAGGTGACCGCGGGGCCTGGTGCGGTCCGGCCGTCACCGGGTTCGCCGTCCGGGTGGACGTGCAGATAGGCGAGGTCGCCGCCGCGCAGCGCGACCAAATGCCCGTAAGCGCCCAGATACGGCTGCAGATCGGTGACGTCGCGGCCGTCCTTGGTCACGGTCAGCTTCACCTTCGACGACGTGCCCGGCGTGAGTGCGCCGTCGAGGTGGACCTGGTAGCCGTCGACCTCCGCGCTGTGCGAAGACCGGTATTCGGCCGGCCGGAAGTCGCCGGCCGCGAAGAGGTCCGCTCCCAGGGTCGTCGCCTCTCCCCCACTGGGTTTGAAGTCGGCGAAGACGCGATAGGCACCCGCCTCGCGTACGGAAAGCGGCACGGTCCACGTGCCGTCCGCGGCGAGTTCGGGGTGCACGTGCTGGAAACCGGCGGTGTCGCGGCGCACGACGATGAGGTGCATCCGCTTTTCGTGTTCGACGTCGTAGGCGGTCACCGGCGCGCCGTCGGCGCCGAGGATCCGGAAGGAGAAGGGACCGGTCGTTCCCGGGGTGAGCGTCGTGGTGGTGGGCGTGAGGGTGTAGCCGCCCCTGGACGACGCGAGCCCGGCGGGCTCGTGTTCCTGCTTGACCTGCGCGGCCTCCGCGACAGAGCCGCTGTGGGTGTCCGAGTGCCCGGCGTCCTCACCACCGGGCACGCCGGCGGCGCCGGCGAACGGACCGACAGCGGTACCGGCCGCCCAGCCGCCACCGGCGACCAGGGCGAGCGCGACACCGTAGGCGGAGAGCTTCGCTGCTGTGTTCATCGTGCAGTCCTTAGTGCGGGTGCCACCCGCGATCGTGGAGCTCAGGCGGTCAGCGTGTATCCGGCTTCTTCGACGGCGGCGCGGACGTCCGCGGCCGCGGGTTCACGGGTGCCGGTGACGGTCACGGCGCCGGTCGGCAGATCGACCAGGACGCCGGTGACGCCGTCGATCTTGGCGACCTCTTCGATGACCGAGCGGACGCAGTGGTCGCAGGTCATCCCGGTGACGGTGTAGGTCGTCTCGCTCATCGTGGCTCTCCTTCTTTCCCGGCGGCCCGGTGCCGCTCCGGGACCTACCGTACATACCCCAGGGGGGTACCGCAACGACCTGAAGGTACCCCAGAGGGGTATCGTAGGGCGATACTGGTCACATACCCCTGGCGGGTACGCGGGCGACCAGTCGCGCGCCGGTCTCACTGTCTTCCACGCGCAGTGATCCGCCGTGCCGGACGGCGATGTCACGGGCCAGCGTGAGGCCGAGTCCGCTACCTCCCGCGTCCCGGGTCCGGGCGTCGTCGAGCCGGGCGAAGCGGTCGAAGACCCGCTCGCGGTCGGCGGCGGGGATGCCGGGGCCGTCGTCGATCACTTCGAGGACCACCTCCCCGCCTTCTCGCCGGAGCCGGACGGTGACGGACGACCGCGCGTGCCGCACGGCGTTGTCGAGCAGGTTGCGCAGAAGGCGTTCCAGCTGCACGGATTCGCCGACGACCGGGGCCTGTCCGTCCACATAGGACACCACGGTCGGCCCGTCGGGTTCGAGCGCGCGTTCGGCGACCTGCTCCCCCACCACGTCGGCTAGGTCGACGACGCCGTCCGGGGCACCACCCGCGTCCACGGCCAGTTGCAGCAGATCCGCCGTGATGCGCTGCAAGCGCTGGACGTCGAGCAGCGACCGGCGGGCGACGGCCTGCCAGTCCGCGCGGTCGGCATGGGTGAGCGCGACCTCCAGGCCGGTCCGGAGACTCGCCAGCGGGCTCCGGAGCTCGTGGCTGGCATCGGCGACGAACCGTTCCTGCTGATCGTGCGACCGCTGCAGCCTGTCGAGGGTCGCGTTCGTGGTGGTGGCCAGCCGGGCGACCTCGTCGCGGGACGGCGGCACCGGCACCCGGCGGTCCAGCCTGCTCCCGCTGACCTCGGCCAGTTCGCGGCGGATCGCCTCCACCGGCCGCAGCGCCCGCCCGGCCGCGAGCCACGCGACCAGTGCGGTGACCAGCACCGCGAGCGGCACGAAGAACATCAGGGTGTCGTCGAAGGTCCCCAACGTCCGGAGCGTGTCCCACGGCAGCACGAACAGGTAGAGCGTGACGCGGCGCGGACCGTCGTCGACGACCTTGCCCACCACGGTGTACTCGCGATACTCACGCCACTGCGGGTGGTCGCCGGGCTTCAGTGTCGCCTTCGTGGTGATCGTCCAGTTCGCGGGCGCTCCCGCGGGCGCGGGCGGCAACGGCGTCCAGGCGGGATCCCAGCGGCGCAGGTTCTCGCTGCTGACCAGGGCCCTGCCGGAATCGTCGACGACCTCGAACAGCGCCTCGCCTTGGAGTACCGAAGTCAGCGCGGGCAGCCCGGCCGGGTAGACGTCGGCCATCCTGTCGAGCTGGGTTCGCGTCGAGCTCACGGCGCTGCCCGACAGTTGCGCGCTCAGCAGCTCCCGGGTACCCAGCCAGCCGAGGAGGAAGACAATCGCGCAGAGCGCCGCCGCCGAGAGCGCGGTGCTCCGCCGCACCGACGCCGGCCACCACTTATTCATCGGTGACCAGCCGGTATCCGGCACCGCGGACGGTGGCGATGGTGCGCCGTCCGAACGGCGCGTCCAGCTTGCGCCGCAACGCGCTCACGTAGACCTCGACGATGTTCGGATCACCCCGATAGGCCAGATCCCAGACCTGTTCGAGGATGTCCTGCTTCGTCGCCAGCTGCCCACCGTGCCGCAGCAGGCATTCCAGCACCGAGAACTCCTTGGTGGTCAACGACACCGGCGTCCCGGCACGGCGACAGGTCCGTTTCGCCGGGTCGAGCACGAGGTCGCCGAACTCCAGTACGCCCGCCGAGCCCGCGGCACCCCGGCGGGTGAGCGCGCGCAGCCGCGCGGTGAGCACCACGTACGAGAACGGTTTGCTCAGGTAGTCGTCCGCCCCGGTGTCGAGCGCCTCCGCCTCGTCGTACTCGCCGTTCTTCGCCGTCAGCATGAGGATCGGTGTGGTCACCCCGCGCTCCCGCAGCGCCGCGCAGACGCGGTAGCCGTTCAGCTTCGGCAGCATGATGTCCAGCACGATCACCTGGTAGGGGAAGAGCTGCGCTAGTTCGAGGCCTTCGAGACCGTCGTGGGCGAGGTCGACCGCGTAGCCGTCGGCCTCGAGTCCCCATTGGAGGGTCTCGGCCAACCGCTTTTCGTCTTCCACCACGAGCACGCGCATACCTTGATCCTCCCAGATCCCCGCCGGGCTTCCTGAAGCGTTCTTCAGGTTGTTTCAGGAATCGTTCAGGTGCTCCCGGCCATGATCGTGGAATGAACACAATGGACGGTCCCGCCGCGGGCGCGGTGGACGTAGTGAAGGTCTATGGCCGAGGCGACACGGCGGTGCGGGCGCTCGACCACGTGACGCTGGACTTCCCGCGCGGCCGGTTCACCGCGATCATGGGACCGTCCGGTTCGGGCAAATCCACCCTCATGCACTGCCTCGCCGGTCTGGACACAGTGGACGGTGGCCGGGTGCGGATCGGACGGACGGAGCTGACCGGCCTCTCCGACGCCGCGCTGACCAGGCTGCGCCGGGACCGCGTCGGCTTCGTGTTCCAGTCGTTCAACCTCCTGCCGACCATGACGGCGGAGGAGAACATCCTGCTCGGGCTCCGGCTCGCGGGCCGCCGCCCGGATCCGGCGTGGTTCGGCACCGTCGTCGACACCCTGGGCCTGCGGCAACGGCTGCGGCACAAACCGGGCGAGCTCTCCGGCGGCCAGCAGCAACGGGTGGCCTGCGCCCGCGCCCTCGTCGGCAGGCCGGACGTCGTGTTCGCCGACGAACCCACCGGAAGCCTCGATTCTCGTTCCGGCGCCGAGGTACTCGGTTTCCTGCGCACCTCGGTCCGCGAACTCGGCCAGACCGTGGTGATGGTGACCCACGACCCGATCGCGGCGTCCTACACCGACCACGGGGTGCTGCTGGCCGACGGCCGGATCGCCGCGCGGATCCCCCACCCGACCGCCGACGCCGTACTCGGCGCGCTCACCGGTCTGGGGGCGTGATGCTGCGAACCGTCCTCGCCGGACTCAAGGCCCGGCCGCTGCGTCTGCTGCTGTCGGCCATCGCCGTGACCCTCGGCGTCACCTTCGTCGCCGGGTCGTTCGTCCTCGGAGACGCCGTCGGCGCCGGGCTGCGGGACGCCGTCGCCTTCGAAACCCGCGGCGTGGACGCGTCGATCAGCTCCACCCGCCGCGTCGCACTCGACGACACGATGCTGGCCGAGGTCCGCCAGATCCCCGGAGTCGCCGCCGCCGACGGCCGGGCCACCGTCAGCGCCCCGATTCTCGACGCGACCGGCCGGCCGAAGGACGCCGCCGCGACCGCGTCGGGCACCGACGAGCGGCTGCGGCCCTATGACCTGACCGACGGCCGCTTCCCCGTCGGCCCTGGTGAAGTCGCCATGGAGCGGCACAGCGCCGAGGACTTCACTGTGGGTCGGACCGTGACCGTGTTCGACACCTCCGGCGGACGGCATCCGCTGACGCTGACGGGGACGTTCAGCCGCCCCACCGACTCGGGACTGGGCGGCGCGAATCTGGTGGTGTCACCGGAAACGCTGCGAAAGTTGGATCCCAGCGCGACTTTCGGGCAGATCGTCGTGCGCGCCGAGCCGGGCGTCGCTTCCACCGCGCTTGCCAAAGATCTGAAGCAGGCCTTGGGAGTCACCGCGGTCACCGGTAAGGAGGCCGCCGCTCAGCTGCTTCGCGAGACCGCGCCGAACGGGGCGGGAATGGCGGAGTTCTTCACCGCGTTCGCCGTACTGTCGATGGTCGTGGCCGCGATGGTGATCACGAACTCGTTCACCATCCTGGTGGCGCAACGGTCGCGGGAACTGGCGTTGCTCCGCTGCGTCGGCGCCGGCAAACGGCAGGTCTTCGCCGGCGTGCTCGCCGAGGCGGCGGTCGTCGGCGGGATAGCGTCCGTGGTCGGCTTGTTCGGCGGGCTCGGCGTCGCCGCCGCACTGCAGGCCGTCGCGGGTCAGGAGAACGTGTACGTCCCGCTCACCACCCGCACGACGGTCGCCGCGCTCGCGATCGGCGTCGGCGTCACGACGCTCGCGGCCGCCATCCCGGCCTGGTCCGCGACCCGGGTCCCGCCCGTCGAAGCACTCCGCACTCCGACCGAAGGCAGGTCGGCCCGCGCCGGACGACCCCGGGTGATCGCCGCGGCGGCGCTGTTCCTCTCAGGCGTCGGCGCGGCCGTCCTGGCACTTCAGTCCACTGTGGAGGACGGCGCCGCA
>NZ_JACBXD010000070.1 GCF_013870525.1 Amycolatopsis pittospori | reverse complement strand
CAGGGCGACCAGGACACCGGCGCCCTTGGCGAGCCAGTGCCAGCCGTTGCGCTCCCAGTCTTCGCCGTACGCCTTCCGCGCCGACGTCTCCAGTTCGACGACGAACTCGGCAGCGCCCGCCGGACGCTGCTGGACGTCCTTCGCCATGCCGCGCGCGATGAGGTCGCGTACCGGCTCGGGTACCTCGCCGAACGGGATCGGCGCGTATTCGTGCAGCGTGCGCAGCACTTCGGTCTGCTCGGCCTCGTACGGCCGGTGCCCGGCGACGCACTGGAAGAACACGCAGGTGGCGGCGTAGACGTCGGTGGCGGGGGTGGCGACGGCGCCCGCCCACTGTTCGGGTGCCATGTACGCGGGCGTGCCCGCGGCGACCCCGGCCTGCCCGGACAGGACGGCGATGCCGAAGTCGACGAGTTTGCTCTGCCCCTCACGGGTGACCAGGACGTTCGCCGGTTTGTAGTCGCGGTGGACGGTGCCCGCGGCGTGCGCGCCTGCCAGTCCGAGCAGCGAACCCTTCAGGATGGCCAGCGCGGCCTCGGGTTCGAGCTTCTCCTGGCGGCTCAGGACCTCTTTCAGGGAAATCCCGTGAACCGCTTCCATGATGATGGCGGCCCCCTGTGGGGTCTCCACGAACTGGTGCAGACGGGCGATATGCGGCCCCGAAACGCGGCTGAGGATCTGCGCCTCATGGCGGAATTCCGCCAGCCGTTGTGGGTCGGCCGCGAACCGCGCGTAGAGGTATTTGACGGCCACGACCTGCGAGGATTCGTCGTGACGCGCCAGTACGACGCGGCCGAAACCGCCCTCGCCCAGCGACCCCAGCTCGGTGAAACCCGGCAAGGCCCAGTCGTCCACAGATTCCTCCGCGATTCCCGATCGTGTCTGCTTGGAGGTGAGCTGCGCCGCAGCGGTTCCCCACCTTCCGGGTTTAGGGTTACTCGTCGGTCACATAGCCCGTTGCGATGGAGGAACGATGCGTTCGCCGAAGGATTTCTTCGCCCCGCTCGCGGTGGGGGCGCCGGAACCGCTCCGCCAGATCCCCGTGCCTCCTTCGCGGATGATCCACTTCTTCGACCCCGGCAACGAGAAGATGGCCGCCAAGGTCCCGGATCTTGCCAAGAAGGTCGACGTCCTGCTCGGGAATCTCGAGGACGCCGTGCGCGCCGACCGCAAGGAGGCCGCTCGGAACGGGCTCGTCTCCATCGCGAAGGCGAACGACTTCGGCAAGACGCAGCTGTGGACCCGTGTCAACAGCCTCGACTCGCCGTGGGTACTCGACGACCTGATCACGCTGGTCACCGAGATCGGCGACAAACTCGACGTGATCATGGTGCCGAAGGTCGAAGGCGCGCATGACATCCATTACGTCGACCGGTTGCTCGCGCAGCTCGAAGCGCGAGCAGGGCTGACGAAACCGCTGCTGGTGCACGCGATCCTGGAGACCGCCAGCGGTGTCGGATGCGTCGAGGAGATCGCCGGGGCCAGCCCCCGGATGCAGGGCATCTCGCTCGGCCCGGCCGACCTCGCCGCCAGCCGGCGGATGAAGACCACCCGGGTGGGTGGTGGGCACCCCGGTTACCTGGTGCGCACGGACCCGACCGGGGAAGACCTGAACCAGGGACGCACGACCTACCAGCAGGACCTGTGGCATTACACCGTCGCGCGAATGGTCGACGCTTGCGCGGCGAACGGGATCCTGCCGTACTACGGGCCCTTCGGCGACATCCGCGACGTCGTGGCCTGCGAAGACCAGTTCCGCAACGCGTTCCTGCTCGGCTGCGTGGGTGCCTGGAGCCTGCACCCGGTGCAGATCGACATCGCGAAGAAGGTGTTCTCGCCTTCTCCCGAGGACGTGGCTTGGGCGCGGCGCGTGATCGCCGCGATGGGTGACGGCACCGGTGCCGTGATGATCGACGGGAAGATGCAGGACGACGCCTCGGTGAAGCAGTGCCGGGTGGTCGCCGAACTCGCCGACGCCCTGGCCGCCGACGACCCCGAACTCGCCGCGGCGTACGACGCCGCCACCAAGGAGGCTTCCGCATGAACCCCCGACGTTCCGTCCTCTACATGCCCGGCGCCAACGAAAGAGCCTTGGAGAAGGCCAAGACGCTGGACGCGGACGGGCTCATCCTCGACCTCGAAGACGCCGTCGCACCCGACGCGAAGGAAGCGGCTCGTGAGCGGGTTTGCGCTGCCGCGTCGTCGAAGGAGTACGGCAAGCGCGAGGTGACCATCCGCGTCAACGGCCTCGACACCGAATGGCACGACGCCGACCTCCGGGCCGCCGCACAGGCCGGCCCCGCCGCGGTCGTCGTGCCGAAGGTGAACTCCGCCGCCGAGGTCCACAACATCGAGCGCGCGCTGGAACTCGGCGGCGCGCCGGACCACACGAAGATCTGGGCGATGGTCGAAACCCCGGTCGCGATGCTGCACGCCGAGGAGATCGCGGCGGCTTCCGAGCGACTGACCGTGCTGGTCATGGGCACGAACGACCTGGCGAAGGAACTGCACGCCGAGTTCGTCCCCGGCCGCGCGCCCCTGCTCGGCGGGCTTTCGCTGGCACTCCTGGCCGCACGCGCGACCGGCAAGGCGATCCTCGACGGCGTCTACAACGACGTGAAGGACCTCGAAGGCTTCGAGGCGGAATGCCTGCAGGGACGCCAGTTCGGCTTCGACGGCAAGACGCTGATCCACCCCTCGCAGCTGGAGCCGTGCAACCGCGTCTTCGCGCCGTCCGAGGAAGAGATCGCGCGGTCACGGAAGATCATCTCGGCGTTCGAAGAGGCGCAGGCGGCCGGACAGGGCGTCGTCACCGTGGACGGGCGGATGATCGAGAACCTGCACGTCGACAACGCACGGCGGATCCTGGCGCTCGCCGAGACGATCGGCAAGTAACGCGTTTAGTCCTCTGAATGCGGTGGTTGCGTGTGCATGTACCGCATTCAGAGGACTAAATGCGGGGGGGGTGGTCAGGGCCAGGGGCGCGGCGTGGGGCGAAGGGTTTCGTAGGCGGCAGCGGTGCGAAGGACGTCGAGGTCGGCGAAGCGGCGGCCGCTGATTTGGAGGCCGATGGGCTGGTCGTCGCTCGTGTAGCCGCAGTTGATCGAGACCGCGGGCTGGCCGGACATGTTGTACGGCACGGTGAACGCGATGTGCTCGAACGGGCGGCGCGGGTCGTTGGTCGGCGACGGCCAGTCGGCGGGCGGGGCCGTGACAGGGCAGGTCGGCGACAGGACGACGTCGAAACGTTCGGTTTCCCGCAGGGTCGCGACGGCGATGGCGTCGATCTGCGCGAAGCCGCGATAGGCGTCGACGCCGCTGACGTCGGCGCCGCCGGCGGCCCAGTCCGCGATGTACGGCAGGACCTTCGCGCGGCGGTCTTCGGGCAGCGCGGACATGTCCGACCAGGCGCGGACGCGCCAGAAGGTGTCGAGGCCGTCGAGCATTTCGCGGCGCAGGAACGGCGAAACCGACTCGACGACGGCTCCGGCGGCCTCGAACACGCGCGCGGCTTCGGTGACCGCGGCGATCGTTTCCGGCAGCACCGGCAGGCCGACGCCCGGATCCAGGTGCAGCCCGATTCGCAGGCCTTTGACCTCGGACGAGAGCGCCATCCAGTCGAGTTCGGCGGGCGGCAGCGAAAGGTGATCGCGACCGTCCACACCGGACAGAACGCTCATCAGCAGCGCGGTGTCGGCGACGGTCCGCGTCATCGGCCCGGCGACGCGACCGAGGAACGGCGGATCGACCGGCACCCGGCCGAAACTCGGCTTCAGCCCGACCAGTCCGCACCAGCCGGCGGGGAGCCGGATCGAGCCGCCGATGTCCGTCCCGACGTGCAGCGGGCCATAACCCGCGGCGGCCGCCGAACCGGCACCCGCGCTGGAACCGCCGGGCGTCCTCGCGGTATCCCAAGGATTCCGCGACGCGGTGTGGAAACTCGACAGCCCGGAAGTCAGCATCCCGTAGTCCGGCATGGTCGTCTTGCCCAGCAGGACGCCGCCGGATTCGCGCACGCGAGCGCCCGCCGGGGCGTCTTCGGACGCGGCGGCCAGCGACGTCGCGGCCGTGCCGAGCGGGACCGGCGTGCCGCGGGTCGCGATGTTCTCCTTGAGCGTCAAGGGAACGCCGTCGATCGGGCCGAGCGGCTCACCGGCGTGCCAGCGGCTTTCGGATGCCTTCGCGTCCTCGCGCGCGCCTGTCGGGTCGTACGCGTACAGCGCGTGTAGTTCGGGTTCTCGCGCCTCGATGCGCGCGAGGACCGCTTCGGTGACCTCGACCGGCGAAAGCGTCCCGGCTCGATACTGGGCGACCAGTTCGACGGCGGTCAGATCGGGCAACTCCGGCACAGCGAGGCTCCTTACGTCGCGGGCGGTTCGAAGCGGCCGTCGACCGCGGTCCAGCCGCCGTCCACCGCCATCACGGAGCCGGTCACGAACGACGACGCGTCCGAGGCGAGGTACACGACGGCGCCGGCGAGTTCGTCCGGACGCGCCCAGCGGCCGAGCGCGCCCTTGGTCGCGTAGGCGTCGTACCAGGCGGGATTCGCTTTGATCTGCGCGGTGAGCGGGGTCTCGACGACGCCGGGCGCGATCGCGTTGACCCGCACCCCGGCCGGACCGAACTCCGCCGCGGCCGTGCGGAACAGCTGCACCAGACCGGCTTTCGTCGCCGCGTACGGGCCTTGACCTGGCTCGACGGTGGTGCCGCGGATCGACGAGAACCCGATGATGCTGCCGCGTCCCCGCTCGACCATCCCGGCGCCGAACGCGCGGACGACCTCGAAGGTCGCACCGAGGTTCAGCGCGATCACCCGGTCGAATTCCTCGCGCGAGTACTCCAGCAACCGTTTGCGTACGTTGGTCGCGGCCGTCAGCACGACGACGTCGATCTCGCCGAGTTCCGCGGCGGCCTGTGCGGCGGCGCCGTCTTCGAGCAGGTCGATCTCGTAGGTCTCCCCCGCGCCGGTTTCCTCGGCGGCGGCGACATCGCGGTCGGCGACGATCACTTCGGCGCCGTGCGCGGCCAGCGCCCGGGCTGATTCGCGGCCGATGCCGCTGCCGCCGCCGAGCACCACGGCCCGCCGTCCGTCGAGGCGGAACAGGTTCTCATAGCTCACGGTCGCAGCACCGCCATCCTCGTCACGGTCAGTTCTTCGACCGCGAACCGCGGCCCTTCCCGCCCGATCCCCGAATCCTTCACGCCGCCATACGGCATGGTGTCGGACCGGAATCCGGGTACTTCGTTGACCACGACGCCACCGACCTCCAACTCGTCGAGCGCGCGGAACGCCGTCTTCAAGGACGTGCTGAACACGGAAGCGTGCAGGCCGTAGCGCGACGCGTTGACAGCGTCGAACGCTTCGTCCACTCCTGCCACGGTTCGGATGCAGACGACGGGACCGAAGATCTCCTCGTCCCAGCATTCGAGGCCGTCGGGCACGTCGAGCAGCACCGCCGGACGCAGCACCGTTCCGTCCGCTCCGCCCCCGACCAGCCGCGCACCCGCAGAAGTCGCCTTGTCGACCCATTCCTGGACGCGCTGAGTGGACCCCGCGTCGATCAGCGCGGAGACGCGCGTCTGCTCGTCACGAGGATCACCGCTGACGACCTCGCCGAGCCGCGCCAGGAGCCTTTCGGTGAACTCCTGGGCGACCGCTTCGACGACCAGCACCCGCTGCACCGAGATGCACGCCTGCCCGGACGCGTAGAACCCGCCGCGCAGCACGGCGTCCACGGCCGCGTCGAGATCCGCGTCGCCGGTGACCACCAGGGCGGCGTTGGAACCCAGTTCCAGCAACGTCTTCGTGGGTGCGGCGTCGCGCGCGATCCGGTGTCCGACCAGCGCGGATCCGGTGAACGACACCGCGCCGACGCGCCGGTCCGTGACCAGCGCCGAGCCGACGGCCGCGTCGCCGGTGACCAGCTGGACCATCGCCGGCACGTCGGTCAGCGACCGCACCAGATGGACGAGCCACAACGTCGCGAGCGGCGTCTGGGGCGCGGGTTTCACCACCACCGGGCAGCCGGCCGCGATGGCGGGCGCGATCTTGTGCGACGCCAGCAGCAAGGGATAGTTGAACCCCGCGATGCCGACGACGACACCGATCGGCTTACGTTTCCAGAACCCGACGAGCCCGTCGCCCGACGGCAGCAGGTCGAGCGGCACCGTCTCGCCGTGCAGCCGCGAGACCTCTTCGGCGGCGGCCTGCCAGGTGACGATCGTGCGGGCGACCTCGACACGGCAATCGACCAGCGGTTTGCCGGTTTCCAGGACGAGAAGCCGCTCGAACTCGGAGCGCCGCGCTTCCAAAGCGGCGGCGACATCGTTCAGCAGTGAACGTCGTGTGCGCGAAGGCAGGGCCGCGACCTGCTTGAACACCGCGACGGCCTCGTCGATCGCGCGTGTGGCCAGCTCCGGCGTCCCGACCGGCGCGCGACCGATCTCGCTGCCATCGTATGGAAAAATCACCGGAATATCGTCCACAGTGGACAACCAACCGTCGCCGATCGGCAGTCCCTCCGGATACTGCTCCCATGGACCGTCAGCGGGAGAAAGTACTTCGGGTCTAAGCATCGTCGCCCCCTCTCAAGCGCGCCAGTTCGGTCCGCAGATTCGGCGCGGCCGCCAGCAGCTCCCTGGTGTACTCGTGCTCCGGCGCGTCGTAGACCTGGTCGACGTCGCCCATCTCGACGATCTCCCCGCGTCGCATCACCGCGACCCGATCGCAGACGTGCCGCACCACGCCGAGGTCGTGCGACACGAAGATCAGGGTCAGCGAATACAGCTCGACCAGCGACGCCAAGAGATCGAGGATCTGTTTGCGCACCGAGACGTCGAGCGCGCTCACGGGCTCGTCCGCGATGAGGACGCTCGGGTTCGGCGCGAGCGCGCGGGCGATCGAAATCCGTTGCCGCTGCCCACCGGAGAACTGGTGCGGATAACGACCGGCGGCGTCTTCGGGCAGGCCGACCGCCTGCAGCAGCTCCGAAACCCGCGCGGGATCCCGTCGGCCCAACGGCTCCGAGATGATGTCGCGCACCCGCATCCGCGGATCGAGCGAACCCATCGGATCCTGGAAGACGATCTGCAGTTCCGACCGCAGGAAGCCGAGTTTGCGTTCGGGCAAGGTGTCGACGCGCTTGCCCTGGAACGAGACGCTGCCCGCCGTCGGCTTGTCCAGCGCGGCCAGCAATCTGACCAAAGTGGACTTCCCCGAGCCCGACTCTCCGACGATGCCGAAGCGCTGACCAGCCTCGACGTCGAACGAAACCCCTCGTAGAGCGTGCACATCGCGGCGCCGCTTCGAGGCATTCTTTCCCGCCGAGAAGCCATGGGCACCGTAGCGGCGTTCCAAATCCTTTACTTCGATCATCATCGGCTCGCCTCCAGATCCGAAGCGGCCAAGAGCTTCTTCGTGTAGTCGTGCTTCGGCGCGGTGAGGACGTCGCGCGTAGTGCCGGACTCGACGATCTCGCCGTCCAGCATCACCAGCACCCGCTCGCAGACGGACGCCACCACAGCGAGGTCGTGCGTGATGAACAGCAGCGCGCTCTCCCGCTCGCGGACGCCGTCGAGGATCAGCTCCAGGATCTGCGCCTGCACGGTGACGTCCAACGCGGTCGTCGGCTCGTCGCAGATCAGTAGCTTCGGGTCGTTGGCCAGGGCGATCGCGAGGACGACGCGTTGCCGCTGCCCGCCGGACAGCTGATGCGGGTACGCGCGGGAAGTCCCCGGCAGTCCGACGGAGTCCAGCAGTTCCTCGGCCGCCGCGCGATGGTTCCGGCCGTCACGATGGATCCGCAGGGGCTCGGCCACCTGGGCGCCGACCCGCATCGCCGGGTTCAGCGCGGTCATCGGTTCCTGGAACACCATCGACAGGTCGTTGCCGCGCAACCGCGACAGTTCCCGCTCCGGCGCGCCGAGGAGTTCGCGGCCTTCGAGTTTCACCGAGCCGGAGGCGGCGAGTTCTTCGGGCAGCAGCCCCATGATCGACAACGCCGTCAACGACTTCCCGGAGCCGGACTCGCCGATCAGCCCGACGCGCTCGCCACGCGCGATGCCGAACGAGACGTCGCGGACCAGGCCGGCGATCCCGAGGCCCTGGACTTCCAAGGTCATAGCCGCGCCGCCAATCGGGGGTCGAGACGATCGCGCAGACCGTCCCCGAGCAGGTTGAAGCCGAGGACCGCGATGGCGATCGCGACGCCGGGAACGAGGGCGAGCCGCGGGTGCGAGGTCAGGAACACCTGGGATTCCTGCAGCATCCGGCCCCACGACGGCGTCGGCGGCCGGGTGCCGAAGCCGAGGAACGACAACGCCGCCTCCGCGAGCACGGCGATCGCGAACGAGACGGACGCCTGCACGATCAGCAGTCCGGAGATGTTCGGCAGCACGTGCCGGGCCGCGATGTTCAGCCGCGACCGGCCCGCCGACCGCGCGGCCAGCACGAACTCGCTGCTCATCACCTGCAGCGTTCCCGAACGCGCGATCCTCGCGAACGACGGGATGGTCGCGATGCCGATGGCCACCATCGCGGTCAGCGTGTCCGCCCCGAACACCGCGCCGAACATGATCGCCAGCAGCAGTGCGGGGAACGCGAGCACGAGGTCGTTGACGCGCATGACGAACTCGCCGAGCCATTTCGACGACATCCCGGCGAGGATGCCCAGCGGCGTCCCGATCAGCGCGGCGATCCCGACCGCGACCACGCCGACGTACAACGTCGTCCGCGCGCCGACCATGATCTGGCTGAGCACGTCACGGCCGAAACTGTCCGTGCCCAGGAGATTCGAGCCGCTGAAGTCGTGTAGCCGGTGCGCCGAGTCGATCTTCACCGGATCGAATGGCGTCCAGACGAACGAAAGCAGTGCGGCGAGCACGATCAGGGCGACGAGGACGCCGCCGATGACGAGGCTGCGATCGCGCATCAGGAACCCCGCAATCTCGGGTCGAGCACCGTGTAGAGGACGTCGACCACGAAGTTCACCAGCAGCACGCCGACCACCAGGACCAGCACGATTCCCTGCACGGACAGCAGATCCCGCGACGCCACCGAATCCAGCAGCATGCTTCCCAGGCCCGGCAGCACGAACACGCGCTCGACGACGACAGCGCCGATCAGCAGTGTCGCGAGTTGCAGGCCGAGCACCGTCACCACCGGGACGGCGGCGTTGCGCAGACCGTGCCGGAACAGCGCTTGGAACGGCTGAAGTCCCTTGGACCGCGCGGTGCGCAGGTAATCCTGTCCGAGCGTGTCGAGCACCGCGGACCGCACGTAGCGGGTGAGCACGGCGCCCTGCACCAGACCGAGCGACAACGCCGGGAGGACGAGACCGCGGAGGAATTCGCCGGGATCCTGCACCGGCGGCGTCCAGCCACCGGAGGGCAGCCAGCGCAACTGCACCGCGAAGATCTGCACCAGGATGATGCCGGCGAGGAAAGCGGGGATCGCGACGCCGATCTGCGAGAGCCCGGAAACCGCGGTGCCGTCGGCCTTCCGATGCCGCACCGCGGCGAACGTCCCGGCCGGGACCGCGATCAGCAACGCCACCAGCATTCCGGCGCCGACCAGCCACAACGTGACGCCGAGCCGGTCGGCCAGCGCCGGGCCGATCGCCTCGCGCGTGACGTACGAACGGCCGAAGTCGCCTTGCAGGACACCGCCGATCCAGTCGAAGTACTGCGTCACCAACGGCCTGTCGATGCCGAATTCGGCGCGGGTCTTCGCGACCAGGTCCGGTGTCGCGTTGACGCCGAGCGCGACCTGCGCGGGATCGCCGGGCAGGACGGCCATGAACAGGAACACCACGATGGACGCGACCAGCACACTGGCCGCGAGGATCGCCAGGCGGCGAAGAACCTTGACCGTCATCGCGGCGCCAATCCCGTGAGGTCGAAGGACTCGCTGACCTGGTTGCGCACGAACCCGGTCACCTTGTTCTTCGCCACGATCACGTTGGGGAACAGGAAGAGCCAGTCCGCGGCGGCGTCTTCGGACAGCTGCCGCGCGACCTGCCGCATCGTGTCGGCCTGGTCCTGCGGCGTCCCGCTGTCGGCCTTCGCGAGGTTCTGCTGCACGGGTTTGCTGTCGTAACCCCAGTAGTACTTGGGCTTCCCGAAGGTCACGATGTCGCGCGCCTCGACGTGCTGGATGATCGAGAGGTCGTAATCGCGGTCGGTGAAGACCTGCTTGAGCCAGACCGCCGGGAAGTCCAGCGGCTCGATCGTCGCGGTGACCCCGACGTCCGCCAGCTGCGACGCCACCACCTGCGCGGCCGAGACGGCGTACGGCAGGTTCGGAATCCTCAGCCGCAGGGACGGACTCGGCTGTCCGGCTTCGGCGAGCAGCGCTTTCGCCTTCGCGGGGTCGAACGGATACGCGTTCGACAGATCCTCGTACCAGGGGTCCGTCGGCGGGACCATGCTGCCGATGAGCGTTCCGCGACCGGCCCAAGCGGTGTCCAGCAACGCCCTCCGGTCGATCGCGTAAGACAGCGCACGCCGGACGCGGACGTCGTTCAGCGGTGGACGGGCGTTGTTGAACGCGAGTGTGACCTCGCTGTTCGTGGTGCCCTCGACGACGGTGAACCGGTCGTCGCTCTGGAACTGCGGGATCGAATCCGGCACGGTGATCGCGGAGATGACGTCGATCCCGTTGCTGAGCAGGGCGTTGTTGAGCGCCGTCGGATCCTTGATGTACTTGAGGACCACCGTGGAGTACGCCGGTTTCCGGCCCCAATACGAGGGATTCTCCTTCAGCACGATCGAATCCCCGCGCCGGCGCGAAGACACGGTGTACGGCCCGGTGCCGACGGGTTTGTTCGCCAGATCCGCGACGCCGGTGGGGCTGAACATCGCGCCGAGGCGGCTGGTGAGGCTGAACAGCCAGCCATTGCTGGGCTTACCGAGCACCACACGCGCGTGGTCCGGCGCGACGACGTCGACCCGGTCGACGACGTCCATTGTGGACTTGATCGACACCGTCCAGTCGGTTTTCACGCGCAGCAGCGAGAACTTGACGTCCTCGGCGGTGAACGGCGCACCGTTGCTGAACTTCGCGTTCTTGCGGAGCTTGAAGTCGTAGGTCCTGCCGTCCGGGGAGACCGTCCACGATTCGGCCAGCAGCGGCACGATCTTGGCGTCCGCGTCGAGCTTCACCAAACCCTCGTACACGTTGTAGAGCAAGGCCTGCGGAATGGCCGCTCCGTCGGTGCGGGTGAAGTCGAAGTTCGCCGGCTCGGCGGTGTAACCGACCGCGAGTGTGCCGGGATCCTTGGCCACCGTGGCGCTCGATCCGGCGGAGCAGCCGGACGTCACCAGCAGCAGAACGAGTGCCGCCGCGTGGATCCGGACTTTCATCCTGCCCCCTGACCGGTAGACTGGTCTGACCAGTAAACCAGACGAGACGGCAGGGTCAAGATGGAATTCGAGCCGGTCGCCCCTGTCCGCGCGTACCAGCGGGTCGTCGAGCAGATCGAGGAAGCCGTGTTCAGCGGCCGGATCAAACCCGGCGACCGGCTGCCGAGCGAACGCGAGCTGATGGTGCAGTTCGACGTCGGCCGCTCGACCGTGCGGGAAGCGCTGCGGGTACTCCAAGCGGCGGAAATGATCCGCTCGCGGCCCGGAGATCCGCGTGGCCCCGAGGTCCTGGCCGCCTCGCCCGCCGCGTTGCACCGCTCGATGCACCGGCTGGCGCGCGCCGACCACATCGGCCTCTCCGAACTGCTGCAGTTCCGCATGGTGCTCGACGGTTCCGCACATCTGCTCGCCGCGCAGCTCAGGACCGAAGACCATCTCGCGGAACTGGACGCGGCGCTGGAAGCGATGCGGGCCGCGGTTTCCCAGGGATTCGACGAGTTCAGCCACGCGGACGTCGCCTTCCACGAGGCCATCGCCCGCGCCACCGGGAATCCGCTGCTGGTGATCAGCGGTGAGGTCGTCCGCGGGGTCGTGCTGGAACTCATCGAGGACAAACTGGAACACGCCGACGACCGGACGGCGTTGATGCGCAACTGGTTGACCCACCACGAGGAAGTACTGGGCGCGATCCGGGACGCCGACGGCGAACTCGCGTCACGGCTCGCGAAGCAAGCTCTGTATGACAACTACGCCGAGTACATCCCAGAGGAGCAACGGCGTCTCTTGCGGCCGCTCCTTGCGTGATCCCCCTACACTCACTCGGGTGGGGGATGCCATTGAGCCTTCAGGCGCACGTCAGGGTGTCGGTCTCGCGCTGTCCGGTGGCGGCTATCGCGCGATGTTGTTCCACACCGGAGCCCTGTGGCGACTCAACGAACTCGGCTGGCTGTCGAAGATCTCGACGTTCTCCAGCGTCTCCGGCGGCTCGATCGCGGCCGGTGTGCTCGCGCACGCGTGGTCGGATCTGAAGTTCGAAAACGGGGCCGCGAACAACTTCTACGACGAGGTCGTCGCACCGGTCCGGAACCTTGCGCGGACGCGACTGGACATCCCGGTCACCTTGCGCGCCATGGCCATGCCGTGGCGCAGCGCCGGTGAGGAACTCGCGCGGGTGTACGCGAAACACCTGTTCGGCGACTGCTGCCTCAAGGATCTGGATCCCGGTGGCCCGCAGTTCGTGTTCACCGCGACCAACCTCCAGGACGGCGCGCTGTGGTGGTTCTTCCGGCAGAACGGACCGCACGGGAACATCCCGCTCGCCACCGCGGTGGCGGCGTCGTCCGCGTTCCCGCCGATGCTCTCGCCGGTCGTGCTCCACGACCCGCTTTCCTCGGCCGCGGGCAAGAAGATCGTGCTGAGCGACGCCGGCGTCTACGACAACCTCGGTCTCGACCCCGTCGAAGGACACGCGACGGTGCTGGTCAGCGACGCGGGCAAGCGGATGAAGATCACCCCGAACGTCAAACGCGACTGGGGAAGGCAGCTGCTGCGCGTACTCGACGTCATCGACAACCAGGTCCGCGAACTGCGGCGCGGCGCCCTGCTGAAGTCCTATGTGGAGAAGGATTTCAGGGGCACCTACTGGGGAAGTTACGTGGACCTCGAGAACTTCGAGCTGCCGGACGCGCTGCCCGCGCCCGTCGAGCTCACGCACACACTGGCGGAGACGCCGACCCGGCTGACGAAACTGCCGGAAGTGCTGCAGGAACGGCTGATCAACTGGGGTTACGCGGCCTGTGACGCGGGGATGCGACGGTGGGTCGACACCGACGCGGCCGCTCCGACCGGATTCCCGTTCCCTGCCGCCGGTGTCGGCTGAGCGGTCCCGAGACGCAATGAACGGCCCGCTACTTGCAAATTTCGCAAGTAACGGGCCGTTCATGGCACTTCTCGTTCGTCAGGCGACCAGGTTCGCGTAGACGATGATGTTGTCCTTGTAGCTGTGCTCTTCCTTGTCGAAGGCACCGCCACAGGTGATCAGCCGCAGCTGCGGCTTGTCCGTGTTGCCGTAGACCGCGTCCTGCGGGAACTGGTCCTTGGGGATCTGGTCCTTCTTCTCGACCACGAACTTCAGGCTCTTGCCGTCGTTGCGGTCGATGAGGATCTCGTCGCCCGGGTTGACGTCCTTGAGCTTGTAGAAGATGCCCGGCTGCTTGTTGCCGTCGACGTGCCCGAGCACGATCGCCGGGCCGACGTCACCGGGCACCGGCGAAAGCTGGTACCAGGCGGCCTGCATCGGGTTCTTCGCCGAAGGGACGGCCATCTTGCCGTCCTTGTTGATCGCGACCGCGATCAGGTTCGACTCGGCCCCGATCTTGGGGATCTTCACGTTCGTCGGCCGGGTACCCGCGAACGGCTTCGTGACCGGAACGGTCGATTCCGCCGGCGCCTGCTGTGCGGCGGGCGCGGGTTCGTCGGAACCGCAGCCGGTCAGCGCGAGGGAAAGGATCAGGGCGGCCGCGACCGCGCGGCCGCCCTGCTTCAGGAACTTCGTCGACATCGATCAGGCCGCGGTGGCGCCGAAACCGGTCTCGATGCCGCCCTTGGGGGCGTACTTGACCTGCTTCTCGGGCTTGCCCGGGGTGCCGGAACCGCCGCCGATGGGCGACTCGAACTCGATGTCACCCTTGCCGGCCTTGCCGTCGCAGGTCCAGGAGAAGGTGCTGGAGTTGCCCTTGAAGGACTTCTTCACCTTCACGATGTAGATCCAGTAGCGGCCGTCGTCCTCGGCCTGGTTGCCGTACTGCGTGTCGAAGTCCGGAGCCGAGACGTTCGCCGGCTCGCCCGACTGGCAGGCGATGACGAGCGCGCCGACACCGTTCTCACCGATGTAGCCCGCGCCGACGTTGTCGACGTAGGGGTCTTCCGGCGAGGGAGTCGGCGTGTGCGACGCCGAGCTGGTCGGAGTCGGCTTGCCGGAGGTCTCCGACGGCTTGCCGCTGGTCGGCGTCGGCTGCTGCGACGACGATTCCGGAGTGCTCGACTCGGGCGGAGCGGTGGTCACCGGACCACCGGTGTAGGTCGGCCCCGGAACCTCGGTCGAGGTTTCGGTCGGAGTCGAGGGGGGCGTGGTCGTCGTCTCGGTCTGCGCCATGGCGGCAGGCGAGACGGCCAGCGAGATGACGGCGCCGGCCAGCACCGCACCCGCGAGGCGGCCCAACGTCTTCTTCAAAGTGATCTCCCAGTGAGAAAAGCATCGCAACGCACGGTGACCCCCACCATGCGACCACCCAGGGGAAAATCCCACGTTCGGGTGACAGCGCGATACTGCCGGAAAATCGCAGGTCGGCTGTAGTGGATTGCCAGTGACAAAAACCACTGGGAAAACCGGTAACGAGGAGTGGGAGTTGGCCGATACAAGGGCCCGGAAGTCGCTCAACAGAAGGGAAATCCTCGCGGCGACGAAGGAATGTTAACACCCATACGGCCGGAACGGCCGCCATGCGGAAGCATTTTTTCCTCTTCGGCCGGAGGTCGCGAAACCACCGGTTTCCGCGGCCGAATCGACGTCTTCCTGCGGATCCCCATTCAATCCCAGTACATTTCCGCAGCTAGCCGCTTGCGGTGCGTCACCTTGCGTCCGTTGTTACCGCTCGGTTCACACTTTCGGAGTACTCGACGGTGAAGTGGTGACCATTTCGGCCCGCAGTTCGGCGGTCGGCAACCCGAAGATCACGATTAGAACACCAGGTACAAGGCCACCCCGACGGAAGCCGCGCCGAGAAGTCCCGAGATGGCCAGCCAAGGCTTCGGAGACGTCCGCCGTCGCACCGCCCGGCCGCCGCCCACGGCCGCGACCAGGAGCCCCAGACCGAATCCGATCGCCGGGATGAAAGTGGCGAAGGTCCGGTTCTCGGCGGCACAGACCCAGACCTGATCGGCCGGGCAACCGGTCGCCACGAACTCGGCCAGCAGGCCGACGGCGACCATCGCGACGAAGCCGATCACCAGAAGCCAGAACAGGCCCCACAGCAACCGGCCGAGCATCCGGGGCGATTTCGCTTCCTCCACGCGCTCCAGATTAAGGCGCTAGCCGAGCGCCGAGGCCAGATCCGTCCAGAGATCTTCCGGATCTTCGAGACCGACGCTGAACCGGACCAGTCCGGCGGGCACATGGGCGTCGCCCGCGAGCCACGCCCGCCGCTCGACCAGGCTCTCGACGCCGCCGAGGCTGGTGGCCGCGCGGATCAGCCGCAGCGATCCGATGACCTTGTCCGCGATCTGGGCGTCCGGGAGTTCGAACGCGATCATCGTGCCGGAGTCCGGATACCGCACCCGGGTGATCGCGGGGTGGTCCAGCAGCCGCGCCGCCAGCAAGGCGGCCGTGCGCGTCTGCTCGGCCAGCCGGACCGGCAGCGTCCGCAGGCCGCGCAGGGCGAGCCACGCTTCGAGCGCTCCCGGCGTCGCGCCCATCCTGGTGCGCGCGTCGCGCAGCTCCTTCGCGACGGCTTCGTCGGCCGCGATCGTCAGGCCGAGCAGCAGGTCGCTGTGGCCGCCGATGAGTTTCGTCGCGCTGTGCACGACGATGTCCGCGCCGAGTTCCAGCGGCCGCTGACCGAGCGGGGTGGCGAACGTGTTGTCCACCGCGACCAGGCCGTTCGCCGCCGCGGCGATCGTCTCGATGTCGATGACGTCGAGGGTCGGGTTGGTCGGGGATTCGAGCCAGAGCAGGTCGGCGTCCGCGGCGGCGACCCACGCGTCCGTGTCGTCCGGCGCGATCTCGGTGACCACCACGCGGCCGGTGCGGTGCGCGTGCGCGAGCAGTCCGCGGGATCCGGCGTAGCTGAACGTCGGGACGCAGACCTTCGCGCCGACCTTCAGTGTGTCCACCACCGCGCTGAGCGTCGCGATCCCCGAGGCGAACGCGGTGGCGTGCCCGCCTTCGAGCGCGCCGATCGCGGCCTCCAGCGCTTCCCAGGTCGGCGTGCCGTTTTCGCGCGAATACGCGCGATCGGCGCCGGCGTCGAAGGTGCTGGCCGCGACGATCGGCACGTTCAGCGGCTCACCGGGGCCTTCGGGGCGTCCGGCGGCGACGGCGAGGGTGCGGGGTGACCAGTCGTTCGTGTTCACCCCGCCACCGTAACCGTCGCCCCGCTAGTGGGCGTACACCTCGAATTCGTAGAGGGAGTAGCCGTACTTCGTGCCGCGCTGGACTCCGGCCATCCGTACATAACGGCCATCCACGGCCTCGAAGGCGACGTTGTCCTGCCCGCCGTCTCCCTCCACTATGGACGCCGCGTCCCGCCAGTTCGTCCCATCGGACGAGACCTGCACCTTGTACGCCTTCCCGTACGCCGACTCCCAATGCAGCATCACGCGGGAAACGCGCTGCACGGAGCCGAGGTCGACGGTGATCGACTGGTCGTCGCTCCAGTCGCTCGCCCAGCGGGTCGTCGCGTTGCCGTCGATGGCGTTGGACGGCGGCGAGTTGTACCAACCGGTCTCGTGGCTGCTCGCGCTGACCGAGCGGCCGGTGGCGAGATTGGCGATGTTGTCGCCGCGCTTCGCCGGGAACTCGACGACCTGCTGGAAGGTCGGCCGGTTCTGGGTGCTCATCTTGTCCTGCGTGATGCCGCCGAGCGCCCGGTGGATGATCGTGTCGGCGCACCACTGGTCTCCCGCGCCGCAGTCGCCGTCACCCGGGTACACGGTGTTGGCGGGCTGCGCGGCCGCCTGCGTCAGCGAGTCGAGCAGCACCTGGCGGCAGGCGGTGACGTCACCGCCTCCGCAGTACTTCACGGGCAGCGGACCGGCGACGTTCTGCCCGAGGACCGACCGGATGTCCTTGTGCACGTAGCCCCACCAGCCGGCCTGATAAGACGAACCGGCGTGCGACTGTCCGACGTGCTTGCCGGGAACCTCGTTCTGCCAGCCGGAAGGCGACTCGTTGATCTTCAGCACACCCACCATGGCGGCGTAGGCGGCGTCGCCCATGCCGGGTTTGAACTGGGCGTTGACCAGCAGCGGCCACCAGGCGTCCATGATGCGGATCGCGTCGGCGTTCGCGTAGGCCTTGCTACCGGGCGACGTCTCCGAGCGCAGCCCGCCGGCGGCGAGCCACGTCTTCAGTTTCGCCACCGCGTCCGCGGCCGGACCGGTCACGGGCGCCTTGTCGATCACCTTGAACAGTTCCGGCAGCACCTTCTCGGCACGGAGGTCGGCGAGCGCCGCCTCTTCCATGGCCTGCGTGAGGTTCACCCGCGTAACCCTGGTGCCATTCGAGATCATCTTCTTGACCCGTGCGTCGATCAGATCACCGCGGTGCACGGAACTCTTGTCCGCGCCGCTGGCCGCGTAGCCGCCTGCCTGCGCGTTGTTCCAGCTGATGTAGTAGTCCTGGTTGACCGACTGCGGATGCTGCGACGACGGCGTGTAGTTCGCGAGGTTGCCGTCGGGGTTCCAGCCCTGCCAGTCGAATCCGGCGTCGGCCTTCACCGGCATGGCCGGGTCGACGTTCGGATTGCGGACCGGGTTCGAGCCGGAGTTGAAGTACGCGACGTCGCGGGAGTCGGCGTAGAACCAGTTGTAGGTCTGGTTGACGTCGGCCGCCGCGGCCTGGAAGTCCTGTGCGGACTTGATCGCGTCGGGGTCGTTGAACTTCTGGAAACCGATGATCGTGTCGATCTCGTGCTGGAAGGTCGACCGCAGCGACGCGTACGCGACCGGCTTGCCGCCGACCAGCGCCCGGCTCGTCACCGGTCCGTACTTCGTGCGGAAGCTGCGCAGGGTGTACGAACCCGCCGCCGTCCCGTCGGCGATCGTGGGCTTCCAGGCGTTCTTGCGCTCGACGATCTCGAACGGCAGGCACTGGCCGCGGAAGCGGTAGAAGCCGGAGTTCTTCGTCGGCGCGGAACCGTTCTGCTCGCACAGTTCGACGGCGTAGGTGTCGGTGATGTCCTGCGACGCCGACGTCGCGCTCCACGAGTAGTCCTTACCGCGGCCGAGCAGCACGTACATGCTGATGCCCGCGAAGGAGGCGCCGCGCGCACTGATGCCCGGCCCCTGAAGTTCTTGCAGCATCAGCAATTGCGGCGCGAAGTAGCCGGCCTGCGGGCCGAAGACGGCGACCGGGTGCCCGCTCGCGGTCTTGGCGCCGGACACGACCAGCGCGTTGGACATGCCGTGCTTCTCGTTGAGCATGTTGCCGGGCAGGACGCCGTCGTCGAAGATGCCGCGGACGGCCTTCTGGTCGTCGGGCGCGGAGACGTCCACCTTGGCGGGCGTCGCCGTCCCGGCCGAACCGGTCGGGTCGAAGACCAGCTGCTGGCCGGAAACCGTTCCCTTGTCCGGAATCGCGGCGCCCTGCGGATTCGCCGGGGCCTTGCCGTAGTCGAAGTTCTGTCCATTGTGGAGCGTCTTGACGGTCTCCGGGTCGTCCTCGGACCGGAGGCTCTTCCAGACCTTGTCGCCCTGCTCCAGTCCGTACTTCTCCTGCATCGCCATCTTCGCGATGGCGTTCTGCACCTCACCGCCACCGCCGGCGCCGAACTGTGCGCCGACCACCGCGGCGAGCACGACGAGGTCGGTCAGCTTGAACGGCTCGATGGTCCCGGCGTTGGTGATCGCGTCGACGTGCCCGGTGAGGACGTACTCGCCGGGGAAGTAGCGGCCGCTGTGCGAATCGGAGATGTACTTGTTGACGCCCTGGACGTAGGCCTCGGCGTCCGCCTTGCCCTGCGCGCCGCGCGGGCCGCTCGCCGCGGCGTTGTCGATCTGCTTCTGCAGTTCCTGTTCGGTGTAGGGCGCCGACGCGAAGAAGCTCTGCTCGAGTTCGCGGTTGCCCTGCGCGCCACCGGCGTACGAGGTCAGCTGGCCGCGGCCGACACGGCGCATGATGTCCATCAGCCACAGCCGGTCCTGGCCGGCGGCGTATCCGGCGCCGTACATCGTGCCCGGCCGCGTCGTGCCGACGATGCGGGGAACGCCGGTGGCCTTGTCGCGGGTGATCGTGACGTCCGCACGCGGTTTGATCGTGCTCTCGACCTGGCCGGACGGGACGCCGAACGAGGCGTCGTTGAAGAACTGGTTGATCTTGTCGGTGGTCAGCGTCTTGTAGCCGTCGGCGAGCGAGGCGTACCTGCCGAGCTGATCGGCGGAATGCGCGGGCCGGGTACCGAGCGCCTTGTTCGCCAGGATCTCGGCGAGGGTGGCGTTGCCCTTGGTGCCGGGCGGCAGGATGTCGGAACACTGGCCGCCGCAGTAGTCGTCGAGCGCGGCCGCCACGACGGAGTTCGCCGGGGATTCCGCCGCGTTCGCCTGCACTGCCGGAACGGTTCCCGCCACCAGCGTCAGCCCCGCCAATGTCGTCAGGACCCGTATGCCTCGTCGCATGAAAGACCTCCGTCGTCGGAGAGTGACGAGGCGCACACTACCCACGGGTATCCAAATTTGTGAAGACTATTCGCGTTCTTGCCACCGTTCGGCGGAACACTCGCCCTGCGGACCCGGGACCAGCGGATGTAGCTTATGGACATGTCTTTGGAAAAGCCCCAGATCGACCGCCCCGAGGGGCCCGCGCCCACCGACCTGGAGAAGACCGACATCTCCGTCGGCGACGGCCAGGAGGCGAAGTCCGGCGACACCGTCTCGGTGCACTACGTCGGCGTCTCGCACTCGACCGGCGACCAGTTCGACGCGTCTTGGGACCGCGGCGAGCCGCTGCGCTTCGGCCTCGGCGCCGGTCAGGTCATCCCCGGCTGGGACCAGGGTGTGGCGGGCATGAAGGTCGGCGGCCGCCGACAGCTGGTCATCCCGCCGCATCTGGCCTACGGCGAACGCGGCGCCGGCGGCGTCATCAAGCCGAACGAGACCCTGATCTTCGTGGTCGACCTGATCGGCGTGAACTGACCCACAGAACAAAGAAAAGACCCGGCCCCGGCCGGGTCTTTTCTTTGCCCGGACTTTGCCCGAACCGAACCCACCTGCCAACCGCCACGCCACGCACCGTGGGGGTCCGGGGGCTCGGCCCCCGGGGAGCCGACGAGCGACGACCACACGAAAGAAGGCCCCGTCGCGGAGCGAAGGGGCCTTCGAACAAGAGTGGGCGAGGAGGGAGTTGAACCCTCACGTCCTTTCGGACACACGGACCTGAACCGTGCGCGTCTGCCATTCCGCCACTCGCCCGAGTGCTTCATTCTCTGACAGCTCGCAAAGCGTAGCAGGCTGGTTTCACGGGTTTCACCGGGGGCCGTGTCCGACTGGCCGTACCCAGATAGGATCGCAGGGGAAGCACACGTGTGAGGAGGTTGCCCGGTGGGCCGCGTAGAGCGCTTTGATAGGCGGCTCGAGAATCTTGTGGGCAACACCTTCGCGCGCATGTTCGGTGGCAACGTCGTCACTCAGGAAGTGGCGGTGGCGCTTGAGCGCGAGAGCGAGGAGAACGTTCGTGAGCTGGCCGGTGGTCGACAGCTCGCTCCCAACCACTACATCGTGTCGTTGGGGCAGGCTGATCACGAGCGCATGGCCGGAGACGAGCGGCGGGTCACGTCGGTGTTGGCGGAGGCGGTCAAGGAACACCTCGCCGAGCACGGTTGGGACACCTATGGTGACGTCGTAGTTTCGCTCGAGCGCAACGAGGCGCTGCATACTGGACAGTTCAAGACCCGTTCGTCCGTCGATCCCGACGTCATTCCCCCTGGCGCCGAAGGTTCGTCACGGTCGGCACGACCCAGCAACGCAGGAGACCCAGCAATGAGCCAGCCCCCCGGCTACGGCCAATACGACCAGGGTGACCCGTACGGCCAGCAGCAGGGCCAGTACGGCTACGGACAGCAGGCTGGCCAGCAGCAGCCCGGGTACGACCAGGGTTATGGCGGCCAGCAGCAGGGCGGCTACGACCAGGGTTACGGCGGCGCCCAGCAGCCCGGTTACGACCAATATGGCGGGGCGCAGCAGCCCGGCTACGACCAGGGCTATGGCGGCGCGCAGCAGCCTGGCTACGACCAGTACGGCGGCCAGCAGCAGCAGCCCGGCTACGACCAGGGTTACGGCGGGGCGCAGCAGCCTGGCTACGACCAGTACGGCGGCCAGCAGCAGCCGGGTTACGACCAGGGTTACGGCGGTGGCGCCCAGCAGCCCGGGTACGACCAGTACGGCGGGCAGGCGCAGCAGCCGGGTTACGACCAGTACGGCGGCGGCCAGCAGGCGTACGGCCAGCCCGCCGCGGACCCGTACGCGCAGGGTGGCGGTTATGGCGGCCAGCCGGCGGCCGGTCGTCAGCTCGCCGCGAGCCTGCAGCTGGACGACGGCTCGAACCGTTCGTACTCGCTGAAGCAGGGCGGGAACGTCGTGGGCCGTGGCCAGGACGCCGACTTCCGGCTCCCGGACACCGGGGTCTCCCGTCGTCATCTGGAGATCACCTGGGACGGCCAGAGCGCGACGCTCGCGGACATCGGTTCGACGAACGGGACGACCGTGAACGGCACCCCGGTGCAGACCTGGCAGCTCGCCGACGGCGACGTGATCCGCGTGGGCCACTCGTCTCTCGTGTTCCGTACGCAGGGCTGACCGGCGGCGTCTGGAGGGGGTACCGCAGAATTGCGGTGCGGGACCTGCGGTGGATCGGCACTTCAGGTCGTGCGGAGAGCTAGGCCGTTCGGAGCCGACCATCCCGGACGGCACGGGCTCTCCGCGGCGTACAGGAGAAACGGGAGCGGACACAACAAGTGCCAGAGCTGGTCGTTCAACTCACCAGAGTGGGCTTTCTCGTGCTGCTCTGGCTCTTCGTGTTCGCTGCCTTGCGCGTCGTCCGTTCGGACCTCTACGCGGCCTCCGGGCTGCGAGTCGCCGTTCCGACGTTCGGTCGCAAGAAGAAGGAAAACAAGAAGCCGCGCGGCGGGAAGTCGCCGCAGCAGCTGCTGGTGACCCATGGCGCGCTGGCAGGCACCAGGATCGCCTTGGACGGCAGGCCGATCTTGATCGGCCGCGCCGACGACTCGACCCTGGTGCTGGACGACGACTACGCGTCGACCCGGCATGCCCGGATCGCCCTGCGCGGGGAGGATTGGTACGTGGAAGATCTGGGCTCGACGAACGGGACGTACCTCGACCGGGCTAAGGTCACGGCACCCCTCCGGGTCCCGCTCGGAGTCCCCATCCGGATCGGCAAAACGGTGATCGAGCTTCGCCCATGACTCTCGTCCTCCGCTACGCGGCTCGCAGCGACCGGGGCCTGGTGCGTTCCAGCAACCAGGACTCCGTGTACGCCGGTCCCCGCCTGCTCGCCCTCGCCGACGGTATGGGCGGCCACGCCGCCGGTGAAGTGGCCAGCAAGGTCGTCATCGCCTCTCTCGCGCCGCTCGACGACGACGATCCGAGCGACGATCTCCTCGCTCAGCTGCGCGAGGCCGTCCAGAACGGCAACGCGGCCATCGCCGAGCTCGTCCAGCAGGACCCGGACCTCGACGGGATGGGCACGACCCTGACCGCCGTGTTGTTCGCCGGTTCGCGGATGGGTGTCGTGCACGTCGGCGACTCGCGGGCGTATCTGATGCGCGGCGGCCAGTTCTCGCAGATCACGCGGGACGACAGCTTCGTCAACGAACTTCTCGAACAGGGCCGGATCACGCCGGAAGAGGCCGCGGTGCACCCGCAGCGGTCGCTGCTGCTGAAGGCGCTCACCGGTCACGAGGTCGAGCCGAGCCTGACGGTGCGCGAAGCCCGCGCCCACGATCGCTACCTGATCTGCTCGGACGGTCTGTCCGGCATGGTCAGCGACGAGACGCTCGCCGAGGCCATCCAGATCCCGGATCCGCAGGCCTGCGCGGACCGGATGATCGAGCTGGCGCTCAAGGGCGGCGGCACGGACAACGTCACGGTGATCATCGCCGACGTCGTCGACGTCGACTTCGGTGAGGACGCGCCCATCGTGGGCGGCGCCGCCGGGGACGGCAGTGACGAGTTCCACCAGGGCGACTCCCCCGCGGCCCGCGCCCGTGCGCTGACCCAGCCCGCGCCGCAGCCGCGGCCCGAGGTCCAGCCCCAGCAGGAGGACCCGAAGGTCAAGCGCCGGAGGCGATTTCGCTGGCTGGCGGGAGCAGTGGTCGTCCTGATCGTGCTGGCCGCGGCGGCGATCGCCACGCGGTACTTCGTGCTGAGCCAGTACTACGTCGGCGAGGGCGCGGGCGAGGAGGTCGTGATCTACCGCGGCGTCCCCGGCAGCATCCTCGGCATCGACCTGCACTCCTACGAGCAGGGCTCGTGTCCGCCGGGCGGGCTGTGCACCGACAAGCTGTTGGTGCCCGCTCTCCAGGAGGACGCGCGTATCGCGGTGAAGAACGGCGTCAAGAAGGACAATCTCGACGACGCCCGGAAGTACATCGACGACTTCCTGCGTCCGCACAAGCAGCTGGCCGACTGCAAGCCGGCCACCAGCTCGACTTCCACGCCTCCCGCGTCGCCGCCGCCACCGGCGTCTTCGTCGGCGGCTCCCCCTTCTACCCCCGCCTCGCCGAGTTCGGCGAACCAGCCAGCGGGGAGGGACTGCTCGACGCCGGCCACGGCAGCACCAGGGGGCGGTAACTGATGAGCACGCCGCTCGCCGATCCGGCTTCGGCCCAGTTCGCCACGAATCCTCCGCGCGAGCTGCCCACCCGGCGCGGGACCGAGCTCGTCCTCCTGGCGTTCGCCGTCTTCATCGTCACCATCGCGCTCGTGCTGGTGGAGGCGAACCAGGAGCAGGAGCTCACCAGCTCGATCATCTGGCTGGGGCTGTCCTACCTCGGGGTGCTGACGGTGGCGCATCTGGCGGTCCGCCGCTGGGCGCCGTACGCGGATCCGGTGATCCTGCCGTGTGTCGCGCTGCTCAACGGGCTCGGCCTGGTGATGATCCACCGGATCGACCTGGCGCTGGCGGAACGCGCCGTCCAGCGCGGCGACGAGTACACACCGGACGTCACCAAGCAGGTGCTGTTCACGGTGATCTCGCTGGTGCTGTTCGTCGTGGTGCTGATCGTGATCAGCGACCACCGCACGCTGACCCGTTACGGCTACACCTGCGGTCTGGTCGGCATCGTGGCGCTCGCGCTGCCCGCCGTGCTGCCGTCGTCCCTGTCCGAGGTCAACGGCGCGAAGGTCTGGATCAAGCTGCCGTTCTTCTCGATCCAGCCCGGTGAGTTCGCGAAGATCCTGCTGATGATCTTCTTCGCCTCGTTCCTGGTGGCGAAACGCGATCTGTTCATGGTCGCGGGCAAGAAGATCGTCGGCGTCGAACTTCCCCGCGCCCGTGACCTCGGCCCGATCCTGATCGCGGCGGCCGCCTGCCTCGGCGTGCTGGTGTTCGAGAAGGACCTCGGGACGTCGCTGCTGTTCTTCAGCGTCACGCTGATGATGTTGTACGTCGCGACCGAGCGGGTCATCTGGGTCGTGCTGGGCGTCGGTTTCTTCGCCGTCGGCGGCATCATCGCCTACAACCTCTTCACGCACGTCCAGCAGCGGGTGCGGAACTGGATCGACCCGCTCGCCACCTACAACGACGACGGCGGCGGCTACCAGGTCGCGCAGGGCCTGTTCGGGCTCGGCACCGGCGGGGTCGGCGGGACCGGCCTCGGCGCCGGGCGGCCGGACATGGTGCCCGAGGCCAAGACGGACTTCATCACCACCGCGATCGGCGAGGAACTCGGTTTCATCGGGCTCGCCGCGATGCTGATGCTGTACCTGATCCTCGCGATGCGCGGGATGCGCAGCGCGCTCGCGGTCCGCGACACCTTCGGCAAACTCCTCGGCGGTGGCCTGGCGTTCGCCATGGTCATGCAGATCTTCGTCGTCGTCGGCGGCGTCACGAACCTGATCCCGAACACCGGGATCACCGCACCGTTCCTCTCCCGCGGTGGTTCTTCACTGCTCGCGAACTACATCCTGGTGGCCCTCCTGCTCCGAATCTCCGACGCCGCCCGCAAACCCGCGGTGCGGCCGAAGCCGCAGCAACCCCAGGCGCCGATCGCCGAAGCGCACACGGTGATGGTCCAGCGGCCGTCCGCGAACGGTGAGGGGAGCGCCTCGTGAACACCCCGCTCCGCAAGGTGGGTGTCGCCATGCTGGTCATGGTGGTGCTCCTGCTGGCCAACGCCACCTACATCCAGGTGGTCAAAGCCGACGACTACCGCACGGACTCGCGCAACCTGCGCGTGCTCTACGAGGAGTACTCCCGCCAGCGCGGCCTGATCGTCACCCCCGACGGCTCCGCGCTCGCGAAGGTCGACCCGTCGAACGACAAGTACAAGTTCATCCGGACCTACGCCGACGGTCCGATGTACGCGCCGGTCACCGGCTACTACTCGATCAACTACGGCTCCGGTGGGCTGGAGCGCTCCGAGGACGACGTCCTCAACGGCTCCGACCCGCGGCTGTTCGTCCGGCGTCTGTCGGACATGGTCACCGGCCGCGACCCGCGCGGCGGCAACGTGCGGCTGACGATCAATCCGGCCGTGCAGAAGGCCGCGTACGACCTGATGACGCAGAAGGGCTACACCGGCTCGGTGGTCGCGATGGAGCCCAAGACCGGGCGCATCCTGGCCATGGTCTCGACGCCGTCGTACGACCCGAACAAGCTCGCCTCGCACGTCGGCAAGGAGCAGATCGCCGCCTGGTCGCAGTGGAAGGACGATCCGAAGAAGCCGATGCTGAATCGCGCGATCTCGGAGACCTACCCGCCCGGTTCGACGTTCAAGCTGATCACGGCCGCGGCCGCGCTCGAAGACGGCAAGAAGCCGGACATGCAGATCAACACCGCGCCCAACGTGAAGCTCCCCGGCACCCAGACGACGCTGGAGAACTACGGCGGCGCGACGTGCAAGGGCAGCACCTTCGCCGACGCTCTGCGGTACTCGTGCAACGTGCCCTTCGCCGAACTCGCGGGCGAGCTCGGCAAGGACAAGATGAACGCGACGGCGAAGAACTTCGGCGTCGGCGAGGATCTGACCGTGCCGATGCGGGTCGCGGGCTCCACCCTCGGACCACTCGACTCGAAGCCGTCGCTGTTCCAGAGCGGAATCGGGCAGCGCGACGTGCGGCTGACGCCGTTGCAGGACTGCCTGCTCTCGGCGACCGTCGCGAACAACGGGATGGCGATGAAGCCGCAGCTCGTGCAGTCGCTGCTGGCACCGAACCTGTCGACCATCGAGGACTACACGCCGACCGAGCTGACCGGCGACGCCGCGCTCTCCAGCGCGAACGCCGCGATCCTGCGCGACATGATGCTGGCGTCGGAGGAGAACACGAAGGGTGCCGGCAAACGCGCCGACATCCAGATCGCCTCCAAGACCGGCACCGCCGAACACGGCAACGACCCGAAGAGCACCCCGCCTCACGCGTGGTACACCGGCTTCGCGCCGGCGATGGACCCGAAGATCGCCGTTTCGGTGATCGTCGAGTCGGGCGGTAACCGCGGGCTCGAAGCGACCGGTGGCACCGTGGCCGCGGAGATCGGCCGCGCCGCCGTCAACGCGATGCTCGGGGGTGGATAGCGGATGCTGTCCTCGGGTCAGCTGCTGGCCGACCGGTACAAGCTGACGAACCGGATCGCCGTCGGCGGGATGGGCGAGGTCTGGCAGGCCAGCGACACCCGGCTGGACCGGACTGTCGCGGTCAAGATCCTCAAGGCGGAGCTGTCCGGCGACGCGGAGTTCCTGCACCGGTTCCGGACCGAGGCCCGGATGACGGCCTCGCTGAACCATCCCGGCATCGCCGCGGTGCACGACTACGGCGAGACGGTCGCCGACGAGCTGTCCATCGCGTACCTGGTGATGGAGCTCGTCGAAGGCGACCCGCTGGCCGCGATCATCTCGCGCGAAGGACGGCTGAACGCCGAGCGCACCCTCGACATCCTCGAACAGGCCGGGAACGCGCTGCAGGCGGCGCACGAAACCGGTCTGGTGCACCGCGACGTCAAACCGGGCAACATCATGGTCACCCCCGCGGGCCAGGTGAAGATCACCGACTTCGGCGTCGCGAAGGCCGCCGACGCCGCACCGGTGACGAGATCCGGCATGGTCATGGGCACCGCCCACTACATCGCCCCCGAACAGGCGCTCGGGCATAACGCCGAACCGGCGAGCGACGTCTACTCGCTGGCCGTCTGCGGCTACGAATGCCTGACCGGGCACCGGCCGTTCCTGTCGGAGAACGCGGTCACCGTCGCGATGATGCACATCCGCGACATGCCGCCGCCGCTCCCACCGGACGTACCGCCGGGTACCCGCGCGGTCATCGAGGCGACCCTGATCAAGGATCCGAGACAGCGGTACAACAGCGGCGGCGAATTCGCGGCGGCGGTGGCCGCCGTCCGCGCGGGACTCCCGTTGCCGACGCCGTCCGGTCTGGTCAACGTCGCCTACGGGACCGGTCAGCCGGTGATGCCGCAACAGGGGCCTCCCGGCCCGCACTCGCCGGCGAACCCGATGGTGGCCGTCGGCCCGGCATCGCATCCGGCGATGCACCCGGTCACCGGCCCTCCCCCGATGGCCGTCCGGAGACTTCCGGGCAAGCGGCCACAATGGGGTTGGTGGGTACTTCTCGCGGTGATCCTGATCGCAGTACTGGTGGCAGGAGCGTTCCTGATCGCGAGACTGGTCGGTTCGGGCAACGCGCAGCAGCCGGGCGGCGTGGACACGAGTGAGCAGGTACCGGCACCGGGCAAGAAGCCCGCGGGGCAGGAACCGACATCCGCGTATCCCGCGGTGCCGACCGAATCGATCGGGCCCGGGCAAGCGAATCCAGGCATGATGAGCACACCTTGGACGGAATGGAACGGCACGCAGAGATGAGCACACCAAGACTGCTCAGCAACCGCTACGAGCTGGGCGACACGCTCGGCTACGGAGGCATGTCCGAGGTCCACCACGGCCACGACGTGCGCCTGGGCCGGGAGGTGGCGATCAAGATCCTGCGTGCCGACCTGGCGCGGGATCCCCAGTTCCAAGAACGTTTCCGTCGCGAGGCACAGAACGCGGCGGCACTGAACCACCCGGCGATCGTCGCCGTCTACGACACCGGCGAGACGAACACCGAGTTCGGACCGCTCCCCTACATCGTGATGGAGTTCGTCGAAGGACGGACTCTGCGCGACATCGTGAAGACCGAAGGCCCGATGTCGCAGAAGCGGGCCATGGAGGTCATGGCCGACGTCTGCGCGGCCTTGGACTTCTCACACCGGCACGGCATCGTGCACCGCGACGTCAAACCGGCGAACGTGATGATCACGAAGAACGGCGCCGTCAAGGTGATGGACTTCGGTATCGCGCGCGCCATGCACGACGGCCAGTCCGCGATGACGCAGACCGCCGCGGTGATCGGCACGGCGCAGTACCTCTCGCCGGAGCAGGCCCGCGGTGAGTCCGTCGACGCACGCTCCGACGTCTACGCCGCCGGCTGTGTGCTGTACGAACTCGTCACCGGCGAGCCGCCCTTCACCGGCGACTCCCCGGTCGCGGTGGCGTACCAGCACGTTCGGGAAGACCCGAACCCGCCGTCGTCGGTCAACCCGGCCGTGGCGCCCGAGCTCGACGCCGTCGTGCTCAAGGCGCTCGCGAAGGGTCCGGCGAACCGCTACCAGTCGTCGGCGGAGATGCGTTCGGACCTGGTCCGTACGCTGTCCGGCCAGCGTCCGTCCGCGCCGATGGTGATGTCGGAGGACGAGCGCACCCAGGTCATGGACTCCGACCGCCGGGTGCCGCAGCGTTACGACAACTACGAGGACGACGCCGAAGACCCGGCCGCGAAGAAGAAGCGCCGCGCTTGGCTGATCGCCGGGATCGTCGCCTCGCTGGCGGCCGTGGTGCTGCTGATCATGTGGCTCTCGGGTGCTTTCAAGGACACCGGCGCGGAGAGCAAGGCGATCCCGAAGGTGGTCGGCCAGAACGAGGCGACGGCCAGGGACGCGCTGCGGACCGCGGGCTTCAACAAGCAGGAAATCAAGCCGGTCGTCTGCGGGGTCCCGGACGCCAAGGGCGTGACCGCCTGCGACGAGAACGCCATCGGCAAGGTCATCGCGATCAACCCGGCGGAAGGCGCGATGACGCCGACCTCGGAGACGATCACGCTGACCATCGGCAACAAGCCGGGCAAGGTCAAGACGCCGGATCTCAAGGGCAAGAGCCAGACCGACGCCGAGACCGCGCTGACCAGCGCCGGGCTGCAGCGCGGCGCCGTCACCGAGGAAGAGACCGACGACCCGAACCAGGCGGGCAAGGTCCTCTCCCAGAACCCGGCCGCGCAGTCGGAGGTCGACCAGGGTTCCAAGGTCGACATCACCATCGGCAAGTCCAAGGAACTCAAGACGGTCCCGAACTACAAGGGCAAGACGCAGGCGGAGGCGGAAGCCGGGCTGAAGCAGGCCGGATTCAGCCCCTCGGTCACGACCACGAGTTCCAGCGAGCCCAAGGGCACGGTGATCGACCAGACCCCGAACGGCGGCAAGCTCGCCGTCGGCAGTGTGGTCAAGCTGTCCGTGTCGGATGGCAGCCAGGACACCTTCGACATGCCGAACCTGAAGGGCATGACGGAGGAACAGGCGACCCGGCAGCTGCAGCAGCTGGGCTGGTCGGGCCAGATCAACACGCAGGCCGACAAGTCCGGTGACCCGGACGACGCGGGCAAGGTAAGCAAGACCAACCCGCAGGCCGGTGCGAAGGTCGCGAAGAACGCTCCGATCACGCTGTTCATCGTCGAAGGCGACGAGACGCCGACGACGAGCTCACGGACGGGCATCCCGGGCCTACCGGGTAACGGAGGATAGTCGGCTGACGAGAAGGGCCCCGCACGGTTTCGTGCGGGGCCCTTCTCCATGCCAGAGGCCCTTCGCGGATGTCGACCCGCACCGTGGACCGAAGAGCCGGAGCAGTGACGGAACCGGTCTTGCCCGGCACATCGGCGGTCCCGCCCTACCTCGTCCTGAGGAGCTGGCACCCGACGCGCCCGCGGCCATCAGTTCGATCACCCTGGCCGAACTGGCGGCCGGAGTGCATGGTGCGGCTCGGCCGCGGATGGATCTCCTCATCGCGGCGATCGCGGCGACCCATCGGATTCCGTTGGTCACCCGTGACGGCGCCGACTTCACCGACCTCGCACCGCTGGTCAAGGTGATCGCCCTCCCGGCAAGCGTGGCCACGGACCCGAGCTAGCCCAGAGCCGCGAGAAGTCCTTGGTAAGCCTCAGATATCTGTCCGGCGTCGGTCCGCACGACCTTCGCCCGCGGCCGCTCGGCGACGACCGCCACGATTCGGTCGTACATCTCGGCGAGGTGGTCCCGCCCACCTGATCGCCTGAGCGTCTCGGCCGCCTCGACGTGCTCGGGTTCGGCGGCCGCACGGGTGCGGTCGGCGAACCGGCGGAGGGCGTTCTCCTTGGTGTCGAGCAGGACGATCTCGTGGAACTCGGCACCGGTCCGTTCAGCGAGCGCTTCGAGCCGCCGCAGGAAGTCCGTGCGGCCGAGGTACTGCGGGACGATCACGTCGTGCCCGGCCGTCAGGTGCGTCCGGGCGGCGCTCACGGCAAGGTCGCGAGCGAGTCTGCCGGCTTTCGCGGCGTCGTCCTGCCAGGCACCGAGGAGGCCGCGGACCCTGTCGATGTCGAGGTTCAGCGTCAGCGGACGGTCGTCGGCGTACCGCCGGGCGAGCGTCGACTTGCCGCAGGCCGGAGGGCCGTTGAGCACGATCAGGCGGGGCATCAGGCGTTGCGGCGTAACAGATGCCCGACGGCCGTCACGCTCACGAGCAGTGCGCCGACCGCGGCCACGACGGCCACCGCGAGCGGACCACCCAGCGGCTGCTCCGAGGTCAGCGCGCGCAGCAGCGGGTTCGCCAGCGGCAGCCCTTCGACCAGGAGCACGGCGGCGAGGGCGAAGATCGCCGCCAGCACGGACCAGCCGATGCGCGGGACGAGCAGCCGTGAGCAGGGCAGCCCGATCGCGATCCCGAACAGCGTGCACAACGCGTGCGCGGCGGCTCCCAGCGCCAGAGTGCCGAGGTCGAAGCCGCCTGAGCGGATCATCGACCACGCCAGCGTCACGAGGGTCAGCACGAAGGCACAACCGAAGACGGCCAGAGTGGCGCCGCCGAGGATCGACCGCCATCGGCGCGCGTGGCTGAAGGTGATCAGCCGCTGGACCGGGTCCTCGATGTCGAGCATCGCGATGGTCAGCCAGCAGGAGACCACCAGGAGCGAGCCCGCGCTGATCCCGTATTGCGGCAGCAGCGGCGATTTCGGATCCGTGTAGAGCACGGTGTTGACCGCGAGATAGGCGAGGATCGCGGGGAGATAGCGCTGGGAGTGGCCGAGGAGCGCGAGGTAGTAGCGAGTCACGGCGAGCACGGCGCCACCTCCCGGACCGAGAAGCCTCGATTGAGTGCACGCAGCAGGACGGCGTCGGCGTGCCCGGCTTCGACGGTCAGGACGACCCGTTCGCCGTCGGCCACCGCCTGGCTGACGCCGGGTTCCGCCGCCCAGTCGCCGCCGGCGCCGTGCAGCACGATCCTTGTCGCCGTTTCGGCCTTCGCCGCGGATTCGACGCGGGTCAGGCGTCCGGCGTCCATCCGGAAGACGTCGTCGGCGTGGGCGTGCACGGCGGCCGCGCGGTGGTCGGTGAAGACCACGCTCGCGCCGCGCTCCCTGGTCTCGGCGACGAGTTCGCCGAGCACGGTATGCGCCTCGACGTCCAGGCCGGACCAGGGTTCGTCGAGGATCAGCAGATCCGGATCGGCGAGGACGGCCTGGGCGAGGCCGACCTTCTGGGCGTTGCCCTTCGACAACGTCCGCAAGGGCGCGTCCGGCCCGCCGACCAGCGCCAACCGGTCCAGCAGCGGCCCGATGGACGACAAGTCGGCAAGGCCGTCCATGCGGGCCATATGCCGCAGGTACGCCCTGGCGCTCATTCGCTGCCCGGCGGGGAAGCGGTCCGGCAGGTAGCCGACGCGAGGACTGCCGACGACGGTTCCCGAGGTCTCACGGGAAAGCGCCGCGAGGATCCTGAGCAGCGTCGACTTCCCCGATCCGTTCGAACCGAGGATGCCGATCACGCGACCGGCCGGGACGTCGAGATCGACGCCGTCGAGCACGGGTTCGCCGCGGCCGTAGCGCTTACCGACTCCTTCGAGTCGGATCAGCGAAGTCACGCAGCAGCGGCCTTCTGCAGCGCGCGGGTCGCCTGTTCGAGTTCGTCGACCGTGGCCTCGGCGACCGGGTGCCCGGCCGACGCCATCCAGTTCGCCAACATCCGGTGCCCGCCTTCGGTGAGTACGGACTCGGGGTGGAACTGGACGCCCTCCAACGGCAGTTCGCGGTGCCGCATGCCCATCACGATGCCGGACTCGGTGCGACCTGTGACCTCGAACACGGTCTCGTCGATGGTTTCGGGCAAAACGGTCAGCGAGTGGTACCGCGTGGCGGTGAATTCCGCGGGCAGTCCGGCGAGCACACCGGCTCCCGAATGGTGGACTCGGCTGGTCTTTCCGTGCAGCAGTTCGGGGGCGCGATCGACCGTGGCACCGAAGACGACGCCCAGGGCCTGATGGCCGAGGCAAACGCCGAGCATCGGGATCCGGGATTCCGCGCATTTGCGGACGACGTCCATGCTCTGACCAGCGCGTTCCGGGGTCGCGGGGCCGGGTGAGACGAGGACCGCGTCGAACTCGCCGAGCTTGTCGATCTCCACGACGTCGTTGCGCCAGACGGTGCAGTCGGCGCCGAGCTGGGCCAGGTACTGGACCAGGTTGTAGGTGAAACTGTCGTAGTTGTCGACGACGAGCACGCGCATACCGCCAGCTTAGCGGCTCCCACCAGGTGGACCGTACGCCAGATCACAATGATTGTTAGGGCAACCTAACTTACCGTGGTAGGGGTGAGCCGTTCTCTTCGTGTAGCCATCGTGGGTGCCGGTCCGGCCGGCATCTACGCCGCCGACATCCTCGACAAGTCCGACGCAGACGTGACGATCGACCTGTTCGAGCGCATGCCGGCGCCGTTCGGGCTGATCCGGTACGGCGTCGCGCCCGACCACCCCCGGATCAAGGGCATCGTCACCGCCCTGCACAAGGTGCTCGACAAGCCGAACATCCGGCTGCTGGGCAACGTCGACTACGGGACCGACCTCAAACTCGACGATCTGCGCCAGTACTACGACGCGGTCATCTTCTCGACCGGTGCCATGGCCGACCGGCAGCTCGACATCCCCGGCATCGACCTCGACGGCTGCTACGGCGCCGCGGACTTCGTTTCCTGGTACGACGGGCACCCGGACGTGCCGCGCACCTGGCCGCTGAACGCGACCTCGGTCGCCGTCCTCGGCGTCGGGAACGTGGCGCTCGATGTCGCGCGAGTCCTCGCGAAGACCGCGGACGAACTGCTGTCGACCGACATCCCGGACAACGTCTACCAGGGCCTCAAGGCCAGCCCCGTCACCGACGTACACGTGTTCGGGCGCCGTGGCCCGGCCCAGGCGAAGTTCACGCCGCTCGAACTTCGCGAGCTGGACCACTCGCCGAACGTCGAGGTCATCGTGTACCCGGAAGACATCGAGTTCGACGAGGGCAGCATCGCCGCGCTGCGCGCGTCGAAGCAGATCGACATGGTCGTGAAGACGCTGCAGGAATGGGCGATCCGCGATCAGGGCGACCGGCCGAAGCGGCTTCACCTGCACTTCCTGCACTCGCCGGCGGAGGTCGTCGGCGAGGACGGTCGCGTGACCGGCCTGCGGACCGAACGCACCGAACTGACCGGTGACGGCAACGTGCGCGGCACCGGCGAGTTCCACGACTGGGACGTCCAGGCCGTGTACCGGGCCGTCGGCTACCTGTCTTCGCATCTGCCGGAGATCCCGTTCGACCACACCACCGGGACCGTGCCGAACCAGGCCGGCCGGGTGCTGGACATCGACGAGGACCAGGTGCCGGGCGTCTACGTGACCGGCTGGATCAAGCGCGGCCCCGTCGGCCTCATCGGCCACACCAAGGGCGACGCGGCCGAAACGATCGCGAGCCTGCTCGCCGACGCCGACAACCTGGCGGCCCCGGCCGTCGATGACCCCGACGCGATCCTCGGTTTCCTCACCGAACGCGGCGTCCCCTTCACCACCTGGGACGGCTGGGGCAAACTCGACGCCCACGAGAAGTCCCTCGGCGCCCCGCACGGCCGTGACCGCGTCAAGGTCGTCGAACGCGACGAAATGACCCGCATCTCCCGCTCTTAACTCACCTACCCAGCCCCCCACCCATCCCAGGGGGCGGCCCCGAACCCAGTCTACCGGCCGGGGGCGGGGAAAAGGCTGGTCAGACTGGGTTGTCCACAGTCGGGCTCGGTTGTGGACAACCGTCATGGAGGGCCCCACGGTGTGGGGTCCTTCTTGGCGTTCGGGCCGGCGTGATCGGCCGGACGGCACGCGTGATCCGACGGACGACATGCGTGATCAGACGGACGGCAAGCGTGATTGGGCGGACGGCAAGCCTGTGGCCGGGTGGCGAACTCGCGTGCTCAGAGGCGGAACTCGCGTGCCTGGGCGCCGAAGTCGGGTGCGGGAATCACGAACCGCCAGAGCCCAGGTAGGCCAGGACGGCGAGCACTCGCCGGTTCGTGTCGTCCGAAGCGAGAATGCCGAGTTTCGCGAAGATGTTGGCGGTGTGCTTCCCCACCGCTCCCTCGCTGAAGTGCAGCCGCCCGGCGATCGCGGCGTTCGAGCAGCCCTCGGCCATCAGCTCGAGCACTTCGCGCTCCCGCGGCGTCAGCGCCGCGAGTGGGTCGGATGCGTTGCCCGCCACCAGTTTCGCGATCACTTCGGGGTCCATCGCGGTCCCGCCGCCCGCCACGCGCCGCACGGCGTCGATGAACTGGTCGGCGTTGAAGACCCGGTCCTTCAACAGGTAGCCGATCGCGCCCGCGCCGTCGGCCAGCAGTTCTCGCGCGTAAAGCTGCTCGACGTGTTGCGACAGCACGAGAATCGGCAGTCCGGGGATGTCTCGCCTTACCGCCAAAGAGACCTGCAGGCCCTCGTCGGTCAAAGTCGGCGGCATCCGGACGTCGACGACGGAGACGTCCGGGCGGTGTTCGCGCAGCGCCCGCTCCAGTTCCGGCCCGGTCCCGACGGCCTCGACGACGTCGAAACCGTGTGCGGTCAGGAGATGTGTCAGTCCGTCTCGGAGGAGGTACTGGTCTTCGGCGACGACACATCGGGGTCGAGCTGGCACGGGATCTCCATGGACGCCTTCGTCGGCCCGCCGGGCGGGCTGGTCAGAGCAAAAGTACCGTCGAAGGCACCCAGCCTGCGCTCGATCCCGCGAATCCCGCTTCCCCGTGCCGCGTTCGCGCCGCCCTTCCCGTCGTCGGTCACCTCGATGTGAAGCACTCCTTCGTCGTAACCGAGTTCAATGGACACCCGTCGCGCTTCACCGTGCTTCGCCGCGTTGCCCAGCAACTCGCTGACCGCGAAGTACGCGCACGCCTCCGCCGGCTTTTCGAGCCGGGGCACCACACCGTTCACGGAAGCCCGCAGCGGACTGTCCAGCGCCATCGCCCGGACGGCGTCACTCAGCCCACGCTCGGACAACACCGGCGGGTGAATCCCCCGCACCAGCAGCCGCAACTCGGTCAGCGTCTCGGACGACGTCTGCCGGAGTTCGGCGGCCAGGCGTTTCGCCGCGGCCGGATCGCTGTCGATCAGCGCTTCGACGGCGCCCAGTTTCATCCCCATCGCGACCAGCCGTGATTGGACGCCGTCGTGCAGGTCCCGCTCGATTTGCCGCAGCGCGGCGGCTTGCGCGACCGAAGCCTCCGTACGCGTCTGCTTCAGTCGTTCGACGCGTTGCGCCAGCCTCGACGCCTCGGTCGGCCCCAGCAGCAGCTTCGCGAAACGCGCACCCTGACGGGCCAGCCATGGCGTCCCGACCAGTCCGGTCAGGAAAGCGGCGATGGCGACCGGAGTCAGCGTGAGAGCCTGAAGATGTGTGGTCGCCTCGGGCAGCCCGATCATCGAGAACCAGTGCGTCGTCGACCAGGAAGTGTTCGTCCACTGCGCGAGCGGCCGCAAGACCCATAGCGCCAGAACGCCCCAAAAGCCGAGGAACACCAGGGCGGCCGTCGGTACCACCATCAGCAGCAGGACGACCGAGTTGACCACCGCGCCCGCCAGGTCACGCCAGGTCGCCGGGTCACGCAGGGCCCAGCGCCACCGGCCCAGCCGCGCCGGCCACCACGGCGTGTCGTAGAGCTGCCGTCCGTGCTGGTACATCCCGTCCGCCCTCGGGGCGGGGAACGGCGGCTCCGGCAGGTACGGGCGATCGATGCGGACACCGGTCCAGTTCTTGGCTTCGCGACGCAAGGTGTCCGTGACGGTCCGGCCCGCCACGACCAGCGTCGGGAACAGCGGCGCGGGCCAGATCAAGGCGAGCAGCATCGGGACAGCCATCCCTAGCTGGGCGGCCGAAAGCCCGAACAAGCCCATCTGGAATCCCAGAGCCTTCAGATGCCGTTTGAGCCGGCCCTCTCCACCATTAGGCGCTTCGCGAGGCCCGAGCCACCAGCGCGTCCAGCTCCCGTACGCGTGCAGCGCAAGCGGTCCGGTCAGCAGCACGGCGGGCACGAGGAGCAGGCCGGCGAACGGATTCCACAGCTGCCAGCCGAGATCGCGGCCGGTCGCGGGGTCGTCGGAGATCCATTCGAATCGTTTCGTCAGCCGAAGGAACCACGACCGCTTGAACAGGCTGTTCCCGTCGCGGTACCAGCCGTCGCGCTCCCGTTCGGGGGCGGGCGGGGCGGGCCGGTAGGGCGACGCGACCTCGATCCCGCACCAGCGTCCAGCGAGCCGCCGGGTCAGCGCGGCCCGCGGCCGCGTTCCCTCGAGCGCCAGCGTGAAGGCGAAGACCAGACCGACGCAGAGCAGGCAGAAACCCACCAGTACGAGCAGCAGGTCCAGCCAGCTGACCAGCGCCAGCCCCGCGAGCACGAAGCCGCGGCGCACCGAGGTGAGGTACTTCCGGATCATGCGAGAAGTCTTCCCCACCGACCAGGCGGAACACAGTGACCGCAGGCTCCCGATCGGGGTGGGTCCAGCACCACTCCCGAGGGAGCAAAAGCCCACCCGACCTGTGGTTCCAGCGCCATTCTGGACGACATCCCTTGCGCCATAACGTTTTTCGCATGCCACTCATCGAAGTCACCAACCTCCGCAAGGCCTACGGAGAGCACGTCGCGGTCGACGACGTTTCGTTCCACGTGGAACAGGGCGAGATCTTCGGGATCCTCGGCACCAACGGCGCCGGCAAGACCACCACCGTCGAATGTCTCCAGGGGCTGCGCACGCCGGACTCCGGCGACATCTCGGTCCTCGGCCTCGACCCGCGCAAGGACCACGCGGTGCTCCGGCAGCGCCTCGGCTCCCAGCTGCAGGAGAGCAGCCTGCCGGACAAGATCAAGGTCCACGAGGCACTCGACCTCTACGCCTCCTTCTATGCGAACCCCGCCGACACCGGTGACCTGCTCGCGAAGCTGGGTCTCGCCGAACAGCGGAACAAGTACTTCGGCAAGCTTTCCGGCGGCCAGAAGCAGCGCGTCTCGATCGCGCTCGCGCTGGTCGGCCGCCCCGAGGTCGCCGTCCTCGACGAGCTGACCACCGGTCTGGACCCGCATGCCCGCCGCGACACCTGGAAGCTCGTCGAGGCGGTGCGCGACACCGGCGTCACCGTCCTGCTCGTCACGCACTTCATGGACGAAGCCGAACGCCTCTGCGACAGGCTCGCGATCTTCGACGCCGGGCGCGTGGTCGCCACCGGCAGCCCGGGCGAACTCCGCGACCGCGCCGGGAAATCCACTTTGGACGATGCCTTCGTGACCCTGACCGGCCGCGACTGAGACGGGAGACGAGAAATGAACACACTCGCCAAGATCACCATCACCGAAACGAAACTCGCCCTCCGCACGCCGGGTCTCGTCATCTCCGGACTGCTCCTGCCGACGGCTATCACGGCTGTGCTCGGGGCGATCCCCGCCATTCGCGCGCAGAGCGAAACAGCGGATGGCGGGCGCTTCCTCGACGCCTGGGTACCGTCGATGATCGTCCTCACCATGGCCATGATGGGCCTGCAGTCGATCCCCGGCATCATCGCGTCCTACCGCGAACAGGGCATCCTCCGCCGCTTCTCCACCACCCCGGTACACCCGGCCAAACTGCTGGTGGCACAGCTGATCATCAACGTCGCCGTGACGGTCGGCGGGGTCGGCATCCTCCTCGTGACGGCCGGTGTCGTCTTCGACGTCCCGAGCCCGCGTGACCCACTCGGCTTCCTGCTGACGTTCGTGCTCGGTACCGCCGCGATCTTCGGCCTCGGCCTGATCGCCGCCTCGGTCGCCAAGACCAGCCGCGCCGCGGGAGGGATCGCGGTGATCGCCTACATCCCGGTCATGTTCTTCGGCGGCGTCTGGCTGCCGCGTCCGCTGCTTCCCGAGGTCATCCGGAACATCGGCGCGTACGTCCCGCCGGGTGTCAAAGCCCTCGAAGACGCCTGGACCGGTACCGGCGCCCAGCCGCTGCAGCTCGCCGTACTGGCGGCTTTCGCGGTGGGCAGTTGTGTAGTGGCGGCCAAGGTTTTTCGCTGGGAGTGACCGCCGTTTCCGCCAAAGTGGTGATGATGATCGTTTTCTCTTGTGGCGCGGGCCGCGGGTGGGTAGTCAGGTAGACGGCCCACGTTCACCTGTGTCTCACTCGGAGGTTCGATGTCTCTGGATGTATCGCCCGCCCTGCTCGAGAAGGCCGAGCGCGGGGAGGTCTCCGACGCCGAATTCGTCGCCTGTGTCCGGGAATCCCTGCCGTACGCCTGGACCGTGATCACCGGTGTCATCGCGGAGGCCGAGGGCGCGTCCGACGGATTCGCCGACAACGAGACGCCGCCGCCGAGCGAGGCCGAACGTGGTCAGCTGCTGCGGGCGCTGGCCTCGGACGCGATCCGCGGCGGGCTGGAACGACACTTCGGTGTGAAGCTGGCGTTCCAGAACTGCCACCGCGTCGCCGTGTTCAAAACGTCCCAACTGGACAGTGACCGCTACCGCGCGTTCGTCTCGGTGCGCGGCCAACTGCTGAACCAGAGCCCGGAACTGCGTGACTGCTGAGGCTTAACGCAGCGCGGGCAGCACTTCGGCGCCGATCCGCGCGATGTTCTCGAGCGTTCCCTCCGGCGTACCGGACGCTTCCACCATCATGATCACGTGGGAGACCCCGGTACGCCGGATGCTCGTTCCCAGCCTGTCGACGCAGTACGAGACGCCGCCGATCGGGTGCATCTCGCACAGCCGGTCGGTGTAGGACACCGGATCCTTGTCCAGGCCCCGCTTGCCGTTCAGGTACACGTGCCCGGCGAAACCCTCCTTGAGGGAGCCGGGCAACGCCGACCGCACGACGTCCAAGGCGTCGTCGCCGACCTGGCACATCACCGTCGAGACGTGTTCGGCCGCGGAATCCCCGTACGCGGCAAGGGTTTCGATCTTGACGTCGTCGTCGGCATGCAGGCCGAGCAGCATCGGCAGCCCGCGATCGGCGGCGAGCCGGACCGCGCGCGAGCCGGCGTCACCGCAGGCCACGACCAGGCGAGGGGCCCGTTGCGGACGCGGCACCATCGGCACCTCACGGAACGCGAAGTGCTCTCCGGAGGCCGAGACGGTCTTCGAGGTCATCGCCGCGAGAAGCAGATCGAGACTCTCCTCGAACCCCGTTTCGTAGCGAGCCTCCCCGGTGCCGAACACCTCGAGGTCCTGCCAAGGCCCACCGCGGCCGACACCGATCCGCAGCCGTCCGCCGGAGACCGCGTCGAGCATCGACCACTGTTCGGCGAGCGCCACCGGATGCGCGACCGACAGCACGCTCACCGCCGTGCCGACCGTGATCCGTTCGGTACGGCCGAGTACGTGCGCGGCGAGCGTGATCGCCGACGGGCAGACCCCGTACGGCATGAAGTGGTGCTCGGCGAACCAGACGTCGTCGAATCCGGCCCGTTCGGCGGCGATGGCGGCGTCGACCGAACGGCGCAGGACATCGGCGTCCTCCTGACCGGGGAACCGGCCGGAGACGAGGAATACTCCGAATCGCACCGTTCTACTGGACCGCGACTTCGTTGAACCACAGGCGCGGTTCCAGCCACGGGAAGACGACGAACATCAGCAGGGCCACGATCCCGAGTGCCAGCACGATCGACGTCGTCAGCTTGACCGCGAACGGACCGGGGAGCTTCCGCCAGATCCAGCCGTACATCAGCGCGCCTCCGAGAGCTTGGGCAGCAGTTCGTTGTAGGTGGCGACCTGGTTCTTCGGCACCTGCTGGGTCAGCACCGCGTGGATGATGAGCCGCTCCCGCGCGGAGAACTGCGGGTGACAGGTCGTCAGCGTGAGCAGGGAGACCTGCTCGGCCTTCGGCAGGATCTCCGGATCCTTGTACGGCACCGGGTTCACCGTGTCGCCCTTGGTCGGGAACACGATGCGGCGGCCGTTGGTCTCACCGTAGGCACCGCCGTCGACGGCGTTCGGGTCGCGCAGCGTCCCCACCCGGGCGCATTTCGGGTCGGCGCCCTTGCCGGTGGCCCAGCCCTCGACCTCGTCCTTGTAGGGCAGCACCTTGTAGACGTAGAAGTCGGTCTGGTTCTCGATGATGATCTGGTCGCACGAGCTGAGGTTGTCGAGGTCGTTGAACGGCGCGCCCTTGCCGACGCGGTGGCCGGCGACGGCGAAGTTGCCCGGTTCGCCCGGCAGCGCGGTGCCCTTGTAGTGACCGGGGCCGACCTCGAGCGCGGCCTCGGTGGTGCCTTCCTGGATGGTGAAGTTGAAGTCGGCGCCGAAGGTCGGGATGTGGATCCGGGCGAACGCCTTCCCGTCGACCAGTTCCGGCTGCACCTGACGGTCCTTCGACCAGTCGCCGTCGAGTTCGGAACTCGCCTCGGACTGTTTGCCCGCGGAGAACAGGTCGGTCACGTAGACCTCGTAGACCATGAACAGCAGCACCACGAGCCCCGCTGTGATGAGGAGTTCACCGACGGTCCGGATGGCGACGCCGCCCTTGCCCAGTTCCGGCGGCGGGCGTTCCTCGGTCGCGGTTCCGCCGCCGACCGGCTCGAAGATGACGGTCTC
>NZ_JACBXD010000007.1 GCF_013870525.1 Amycolatopsis pittospori | reverse complement strand
CGCCGCCGCCCTGTTCGCGGGCGGGACGGCCGGGCTCGTCGTCCAGGCGCAACGTCAGCGAGATCCGCTTGCGCGGCACGTCGACTTCCAGCACCTTCACCTTGACGATGTCGCCGGGCTTCACGACCTCACGCGGGTCCTTGACGAAGTTCTTCGACAGCGCCGAGACGTGCGCGAGGCCGTCCTGGTGCACGCCGACGTCGATGAACGCGCCGAACGCGGCCACGTTCGTCACGACGCCTTCCAGGCGCATCCCCGGCTTCAGGTCGCCGATCTTGTCGACGCCCTCGGCGAAGGTCGCGGTCTTGAACGCCGGACGCGGGTCTCGGCCCGGCTTGTCGAGTTCGGCGAGGATGTCGGTGACCGTCGGCAGACCGAAGGTGTCGTCGACGAACTCCGACGGCTTCAGCGCCTGCAGGGTCCGCGAGTTGCCGATCAGCGAGCGGATGTCGGTGCCGGTGGAGGTCAGGATCCGCCGCACGACGGGGTAGGCCTCCGGGTGCACGGAGGACGAGTCGAGCGGGTCGTCGCCGTCCGGGATCCGGAGGAAGCCCGCGCACTGCTCGAAGGCCTTGGGGCCGAGCCGCGCGACCTCCTTCAGCCCGGAGCGCGTCTTGAACGGCCCGTTCTCGTCGCGGTGCGCCACGATGTTCTCCGCCAGCCCGGTCGTGATGCCGGAGACGCGGGTCAGCAGCGGCGCCGACGCGGTGTTGACGTCCACGCCGACCGCGTTCACACAGTCTTCGACCACCGCGTCGAGCGAACGCGACAGCGAGATCTCCGACAGGTCGTGCTGGTACTGCCCGACGCCGATCGACTTCGGGTCGATCTTCACCAGTTCCGCCAGCGGGTCCTGCAGCCGCCGCGCGATGGAGACCGCGCCGCGCAGCGACACGTCCATCCCCGGCAGTTCCTGCGAGGCGAACGCCGACGCCGAGTACACCGACGCGCCGGCCTCGGAGACGACGGCCTTGGTCAGCTTCAGTTCCGGGTGCTTCTTGATGAGCTCGCCGGCGAGTTTGTCGGTCTCCCGCGACGCGGTGCCGTTGCCGATCGAGATCAGGTCGACCTTGTGCCGGGCGCACAGCGCGGCCAGTTCGGCGATCGACTGATCCCATTTGTTGGCGGGCTGGTGCGGGTAGATCACATGCGTCCCGACGACCTTCCCGGTCGCGTCGACCACGGCGACCTTGACGCCGGTGCGGAAACCCGGGTCGAGGCCCATCGTGGCGCGGGTGCCCGCCGGGGCGGCGAGCAGCAGGTCGCGCAGGTTCGAGGCGAACACGCGGACGGCGTCGTCCTCGGCCGACTGGCGCAGCCGCATCCGCAGGTCGATGCCCAGGTGCAGCAGGATCTTGGTACGCCACGCCCAGCGGACGGTGTCGCCGAGCCATTTGTCGGCCGGGCGGCCCTCGTTCTTGATGCCGAACTTGTGCGCGATGCGGGTCTCGTACTCGGTCGGCCCGGTCTTCGGCTCCTCAGAAGGCTCCTCGGACTCCATCGTGAGGTCGAGGATCTCTTCCTTCTCGCCGCGCAGCATCGCGAGGATCCGGTGCGAGGGGAGCTTGGTGTAGGGCTCGGAGAAGTCGAAGTAGTCGGAGAACTTCGCGCCCTCGTCGGCCTTGCCGTCCCGCACCTTCGCGGCCAGACGGCCCTGCGACCACATCTTCTCGCGCAGTTCGCCGATCAGGTCGGCGTCCTCGGCGAAGCGTTCGACGAGGATCGCGCGGGCGCCGTCGAGCGCGGCCTGCGCGTCCGCGACACCCTTGTCGGCGTCGACGAACACCGCGGCGGCCGCGTGCGGGTCGGTGTTCGGGTCGCTCATGAGCCCGTCGGCGAGCGGTTCGAGACCGGCCTCGCGGGCGATCATCGCCTTCGTGCGCCGCTTCGGCTTGTACGGCAGGTAGATGTCCTCGAGGCGGGACTTGGTGTCGGCCGCCATGATCGACGCTTCGAGCGCCTCGTCCAGCTTGCCCTGGCCGCGGATCGACTCCAGCACCGCGACCCGGCGCTCGTTGAGTTCCCGCAGGTAGCGGAGGCGTTCTTCGAGGGTGCGGAGCTGGGCGTCGTCCAGCATCCCGGTGACCTCTTTGCGGTACCGGGCGATGAACGGCACGGTGGATCCGCCGTCCAGCAGGTCGACGGCCGCCTTGACCTGCCCCTCGCGCACGCCGAGTTCTTCGGCGATCTTCTGCTCGACTGTCTGCAGGCCCTGCACGCTCACTCCCACGCTCCTGAAATCCGCCCTCGGGTGCTCTCGGACCCTGCATTCTGCCGCTCGCGCCGAGCCGACTTTCGTATGGCCTCCCCTAACCGAACCCTTGACAGTTGTATTGGTCTAGTCCATTTTGATGTGGCCGACATCACCCGTTCGTGGAGGCCACCTGTGAAAGTCAAGCCGAAACACGCGTTCCTCGCCCTGCTGTCGTCACTGGCCGTGTGCCTGGGGGTGACTTTCGCGGTCTCGGGCAGCGCCTCGGCCGCCAACATCCTGACCAACCCGGGCTTCGAACTCGGGACCACGAGCGGCTGGACCTGCTCCGGCACGTCCGCGGTGGTCACGACGCCGGTCCACTCGGGGAGCCGCGCGCTCAGCGCCACCCCGGCGGGTCAGGACAACGCCCGCTGCTCGCAGAGCGTGCCGGTGAAGGCCAACACGGCGTACACGCTGTCGGCCTGGGTACAGGGCAGCTACACCTACCTCGGCGTCACCGGCACCGGGACGGGGGACAAGAACACCTGGACCCCGGGCGGCGCCAGCTGGTCCCAGCTCTCGCTGAGCTTCACCACCGGCGCGTCCACCACCAGCGTCACCATCTACCTGCACGGCTGGTACGGCCAGCCCGCGTACTTCGCGGACGACGTCAACCTCGACGGTCCCGGCGGCTCGCCCACCACGACGCCGACGACTCCGACCACGAGCAACCCGCCGACGACGACCACCACGTCGAACCCGCCGACGACCACCACGACGACCAACCCGAACCCGGGCGACCTGCCCAAGCACGTGATCACCGGGTACTGGCAGAACTTCTACAACGGCGCGAAGGCGCTCAAGCTCGCCGACGTCCCGACGAAGTACAACATCATCGCGGTGTCCTTCGCCGACGCGACGGCCACGCCGGGCGCGGTCACCTTCACCCTCGACTCGGGTCTGTCCAGCCAGCTCGGCGGCTACACCGACGCGCAGTTCAAGGCCGACATCAAGACGGCGCAGGCGCGTGGGCAGAAGGTCATCCTGTCCGTCGGCGGCGAGAAGGGCACGATCCGCGTCGACTCCTCGGCCGCGGCGACGAACTTCTCCAACAGCATGAAGTCGCTCATCGCCACCTACGGTTTCGACGGCGTCGACATCGACCTGGAGAACGGCGTCAACGCGACCTACATGGCGCAGGCGCTGCGGTCCATCCACGCGGCGGGCGGCACCGTCATCACCATGGCGCCGCAGACGATCGACATGCAGAGCACCGGCGCCGAGTACTTCAAGCTGGCGCTGAACGTCAAGGACATCCTGACGATCGTCAACATGCAGTACTACAACAGCGGTTCGATGCTCGGCTGCGACCAGAAGGTGTACTCGCAGGGCACGGTCGACTTCCTCACCGCGCTGGCCTGCATCCAGCTGCAGAGCGGTCTGCGCGCCGACCAGGTCGGCCTCGGCCTGCCCGCGTCGGGCTCGGCGGCCGGTGGCGGTTACCAGGCGCCCGGCAACACCGTGAACGCGCTGAACTGCCTGGCGAAGGGCACGGGCTGCGGTTCGTTCAAGCCGACGGCGACCTATCCCACGATCAGGGGCGCGATGACCTGGTCGATCAACTGGGACGCGTCGCAGAACTACTCGTGGTCGAACACGGTGAGCGCGGGCCTGGCCGGCCTCCCGTGATGATCCGCTAGACCGGGGCGGGTGCCGGCGTCGCGCGGGCGACGGCACCCGCCCCTTCCACTTCTTCCCCCTCATGCGTTTAGTCCTCTGGATGCGGTAGTTGGCAGGGCGAACTACCGCATCCAGAGGACTAAACGCGGGGTCAGAGGGGCGTGAGGGGGAGGCGCAGGGCGGCGGGGGCCTCCGGAGGGACGACGGGCTTGAGCGGGGCGACCGGGGTGAGCCGCCGGTAGGCGGAGCCGAGCGGCGGGCGCGGATCGGTCTCGCCCTTGTTGGGCCACAACGACATCGCGCGTTCGGCCTGCGCGGTGATGGTCAGCGACGGGTTCACACCGAGGTTCGCGGAGATCGCCGAGCCGTCGGCGATGTGCAGGCCGGGGTAGCTGTGCACCCGCTGGTACGGATCGACGACGCCGGTCTCGGGGCCGTCGCCGATCGCGCAGCCACCGATGAAATGGCCGGTGATCGGGATGTTCGCCAGATCCGTCCAGGCGCCCTGGGCGAGTCCGCCGATCTTGTCCGCCACCCGGCGGGTGACCTCGTGCCCGGCGGGGATCCACTCGGGGTTGGGGTCGCCGATGCCCTGTTTCGTGGTCATATGCCTGCCGAAGAGCCCGCGTTTCGTATACGTGGTCACGGAATTGTTCAGCGTCTGCATCACCAGCAGGCCGACCATCCGCTCCGACCAGTGCCGCGGGTTGTGCAGCCGCACCAGATGCCGCCAGTTGCGCCGCAGTTCACGCAGGCCCAGCACCCACCGGCGTCGACCCGGTTCGCCGTCGACGAGCACCGTCGTCAGCAGGCCCATGAAGTTGCTGCCCTTGCCGTAGCGCACCGGTTCGACGTGGGTGACCGCGTCCGGGTGGATCGACGACGTGATCGCGACGCCGCGGGTGAAGTCGGTGTCCTCGCGCAGGGAACGGGCGGCGAGGACGGCCTCGGAGTTCGTCCGGGCGAGCAGACCCAGGCGTGGCGACAGCTCCGGCAAGGTTCCCGAGTCCTTCAGCGAATGCAGAAGCCGTTGCGTGCCCAGGGAAGCGGCGGCGAACACGACCTGCTCGGCGGTGAACGTCCGCTTGCGCCTGCGCACCCACCGTCCTGTTCGGACGGTATCGACCGCGTAACCGCCGTCGATCGGCCGTACTGACACCGCGGTGGTCAGCGGATGGACCTCGGTGCCCGCTTTTTCCGCCAGGTACAGGTAGTTCTTGACGGTCGTGTTCTTCGCGCCGACCCGGCAGCCGGTCATGCATTCGCCGCAGTGCGTGCACGGCGTCCGCCGCGGTCCTTCGCCGCCGAAGAACGGGTCGACATCGCGCTTGCCGAAGTAGACGCCGACCTGCGTCGGCCGGTAGGTGTCCGCGATGCCCATGTCGTCCGCGACCTCGCGCAGCACGCGGTCGGCCGGCGTGACCAGCGGGTTCTCCGTCACGCCCAGCATCCGCTTCGCCTGGTCGTAATGCGGGGCGAGTTCGGACTTCCAGTCGGTGATGTGCGCCCACTGCGGGTCGTCGTAGAAGGTGTCCGGGGGTTCGTAGAGCGTGTTCGCGTAGACCAGCGAGCCACCGCCGACACCCGCTCCGCTGAGCACGAAGGTGTTCTTCAGCAGGGTCAAGCGCTGGATGCCGTAGCAGCCCAGTTTCGGGGCCCACAGGTACTTCCGCAGCCGCCACGACGTCTTCGCGAACTCGTCGTCGGCGAACCGGCGCCCGGTTTCCAGCACGCCGACGCGGTAGCCCTTCTCGGTCAGCCGCAACGCGGTCACACTGCCGCCGAATCCGGAGCCGATCACCAGCACGTCGTAGTTCATCGCGGTCCCGCCGTCCGGTAGTCGCCGAGGTCGAGTGCCTTCGTGCGGCGGTCGTATTCGGTCACCAGGCCGGGCCAGTTGGTGGTCACGCGGCCGTCGTCCTGGCGGTACCAGCTCGCACAGGTCGACCAGACGCTGTTCCCGAGCCGCTCCTGGACTTCCTTGTCGTAGCGCTCTTCCACCTCGGGAAGGACGTCCATATAGGACACTTCGGGACGGCTGAGGTGTTCGACGGCCTGCCGGATGTAGCGGGCCTGGCGTTCGATCATGTAGATGATGGAGCCCGCGCCGAGGTTGGTGTTGGGCCCGTAGACGCAGAACAGGTTCGGGAAACCCGGCACGGTCATCCCGAGGAACGCCCGCGCGCCGCCGGACCACGCTTCGGACAGCGACCGGCCGCCGAGGCCCTGGACCTTGAGCTCGCCGAGGAAGTCCGTCGCCGCGAATCCGGTGCCGTAGATCAGGACGTCGGCCTCGTGTTCGACGCCGTCCTCGGTGAGCACCCCGGTCGGCGTGATCTCGCTGATGCGGCGGGTCTCGACGGCGACGTTGTGCTGCGCCAGCGCGGGCAGGTAGTCGTTGGTGAACAGGATCCGCTTGCAGCCCAGCGGGTAGTCCGGGGTGAGCTTCTCGCGCAGTGCCCGGTCCTTGATGTGACGGCGGCGCAACTGGGCCGTGCGCAGCTCGAAGACCTTCGCCAGCGCTGGATGTTTCGTCATCGCGTAGGTCGCGTACTCGGCGAGGAGGAAGATCCGGAGCCTGCCGAGCAGTTGCGTGGCCGGCAGGTGCCGGAACAGCCGCTGCTGCCAGCGCCGGTAGCGGGTGTCCTTCTTCGCCATGATGTAGGGCGCGGTGCGCTGGAACACCGTCAGTTCGCCCGCCTGACGCTGGAGTTCGGGCACGAACTGGATCGCGCTCGCGCCGGTGCCGATCACGGCGACCTTCTTGCCGCGCAGGTCGACGTCGTGTTCCCACCGGGCGGAGTGGAAACTGGGGCCCTCGAAGGAGTCCTGGCCCGGGATGTCCGGCCACACCGGCCGCGAGAGCTGTCCGACGGCCGGCACGAAAACGTTCGCTTCGTACGTCTCGCCGCCCGCGGTCTCCACCCGCCAGAGCCCGCGCTCCTCGTCGAACGCCGCGCCGGTGACCCGGGTGCCGAACCGGATGTGCGGTTCGAGCCCGTACCGGCGCACCACGCGTTTGAGGTACTCGTGGATGTCGGGCTGCAGCGAGAACCGCTTCGGCCAGTCGGGATTGGGCTCGTAGGAGAACGAGTACAGCGGCGACGGGATGTCGCACCCCGCGCCGGGGTAGGTGTTCTCCCGCCAGACGCCGCCCGGTTCGGAGGCGCTCTCCAGGATGGTGAAGTCGTCGAAGCCGGCGCGTTTGAGCTCGATCGCCGTACCGACCCCGCCGAAGCCGGTGCCGACGATCACGACCGACGTCCTCGCTGACCCAGTGCTCATGCCGATCGAAGTTACCCAGCGGTCAGCCCAGCCGGAAGACACGACCGGCCACTCAATCGAGATTTTCGGCCACGCATTCAGAGGACTAATTGCACCGAATGGGTTTCTGCCTTCGGGTGGGCCCAGCTCAGGAGGCGGTGAGCGGAGCTTTCGAGGGCGTCCAGGTCGCGCTTCGGGATGCGCTCGAACGGCGTGACGACGACCGAAGCGGCCTTCTTCGCCGCCTTGATCTCCCACCAGCCCTTGACGGACCCGTCGACCAGGACGGTGCCTTTGACCAGTCCGTTCTGGGTGATGACGACCTTGCGGTACTCGTCGCTGATCACCCGGGTTCGATCGGCGTAGGAGAGGATGGTCTGGTCGAACGGCCCCAGCAGCCGCGGCGGGGCGGGGGTGTCCGGGTCGGGGCGCGGCGCGTCGGGCAGGTCGAACAGTTCGCGCCCGTTCTCGTCGCGGAAGGTCCGCAGTTCCGGTCGCAGGCGCTCGGCGACGTCGCCGAGCTTCGTGATCCCCGCCCACGCCTGCGCGTCCTGGACCGTGGCGGGCCCGAACGCGGCCAGATAGCGCCGGAACATCCGCTCCGGTGACGGCGCCGGGTCCGGTTCGGCGCCGAGCCAGTCCTCGGCGGTCAGATAGGTCGGCTGCCCGGACTTGCCCCAGACGCCGCGCGGCGGGATCTGCACCAGCGGCAACAGGGCCCGCGCGACGTGCACGAGAGCCGACGGACTCGTGCCCTCCCAGTGCTTCGCGAGTTCCGCGCCGAGTTCGGCCGACGAAAGCGGCCGTTCGCCGAGCAGTTTGCGGGCGGTACGGGCGATCTCCTGGTGGTCGAGGTCCTTGATGTCAGGGCCGAACTGGGTGTTGCCGGTCATCGAGCGGTCGTAGAGGGGCTGCACGATGGGCCGCCAGCCCAGCGCGTCGGACGGCGTCACCAGATGCACCGTGCCGCGCATCAGCGCGATCCGGACGACGCTCTTGTCCAGCAGCAGCTTCGCCAGATCGTCCTGGCGGAAACCGTGCAGCCGCGTCCACAGCGCGAAGTACGGCGGGTTCGGCGCCTGCGCCTGCAGCCCGGCGAGGTGCTCGACCGCTTCGAGCGCGGTCATCTTCGAACGCCGGAGCAGCAGCTGCCGGTCCAGCATGGCGCGGTTCAGCGCGCGCCTGCTCAACGTGTCGGACATGCGGTCAGCCTAATCGGAGTCGAGGACAGTTACGGTCCTCAATGCGGGAAGTCCGGCCGGGATCCATAATCCCGGCCATGGAACTACCGCCGCCGGTGATCCGCGACTGGGACTACCCACGCGGCACGGCGAGCATCGTGCTCATGGCCCGCTTCGCCGCCGAGCACGGTGTCGAGAACCTGGAGCCCTACAAGAACGCCCCCGTGGACGGTCAGGTCGAAGCGCGCGAGGAACTCGCGGTGATCCGCGAGCTGATCCGCGGCCTCGGTGGCGGGGACGACGTCGCGCTCCGGCTGAGCAGGCGCTACCGCGTCAGCGCGTTCGGCATCTTCGGCTTCGCGTGCATCAGCAGCCCGACCCTCGGCGACGCGATGCGTTTCGCGCTGCGATACCTGGACCTGAGTTTCACCTTCTGCATCCCGCACGTGACCGTCGAGGCCGGGCGGCTCGCGCTCACCATGGACGACAGCCGCGTGCCCGACGACGTCGCGCGCTTCCTGGTGCTGCGGGACCTCGGTGCCATCCACACGGTCATGCGCGACATCCTGCCGGACATCTCCCTGAACTCCTTGGCGTTCCGGCACGACCGTCCGTCCACTGTGGATGAATACGTCCGGACGTTCGGTTTGGCGCCGTCGTTTTCCGCACCCGCGCACACCGCCACCCTGGACCCGCTGTTCCTGGAACAGCCGCTGCCGCAGGCCAACGACCAGACGGTCGCGGTCTGCGCGGCGCAATGCGATCTGCTGGTTTCCCGCAAACGCGAACGGTCCGGGATCGCCCAGCAGGTCCGGGAACGGCTGGTGCGGCTCGGCGGGGTCGACGCCGGGATGGACGAGGTCGCGCGGCGGCTCGCGCTCAGCCCGCGCACGCTGCGACGGCGTCTTTCCGAGGCCGGGACCGGGTACCGCGCGCTGCTGGACGAGGTCCGTCAGGCGCTGGCGGAGGAGATGCTCGACACCGGAGCGCTCAGCGTCGAGGACGTCGCGCTGCGGCTGGGCTACGCCGAGGCGTCGAGTTTCATCTACGCCTTCAAACGTTGGAAGGGGATGACGCCGGCGGCCTACGCCCGTCGGAACGCGTCGCGAGCACGGCCGGGTAGGTGACCCGCAGCAGGTGCAGGATCGAATCGGTGAGGAAGACCCGCAGCTCCTCGCGGCCGAGCGTGCCGCGGATCAGCCATTCGCGTGACGCGGCGCGCAGCATCCCGCCATACGACCGGATCATCGCGCGGAGTTCCTCGCGACCCTCGGTGACGTCGCTCATCAGCGCGGCCGCGAGCACCCTGTCGGCGGCGATCTCGTCCGCCTCCAGCATGATCCGCTCGATGTCCGGGTCGTGCCCCACCGCCTCGTGGCCGATCGCGGTCAGCCAGGCCTGCTCGTTGCGCTCGACGACCTCGATCCAATGCCGGACGCTGATCGCGAGCCGGTCCTCCGCGGTGGTGTCGGGCAGGTTCTCGATGACCGGCGCCGGGACGATCATCATCTGCCGGACGACTTCCAGATACAGCTCGCGTTTCCCGCCGAAGTAGTGGTTGATCAACGGCCTCGCCACACCGGCGGCCTTCGCGATGTCCGAGGTCGATACCGAGGCGTAGGTGCCCGCGCCGAACAGACGCCGTGCCGCGGCCAGGATCTCGGCCCGCCGCGCGGCCGGTTCGAGGCGACGCCGCCGGATCTCCGGATCGGTGCTCATGGGCCGAGCGTAACCGTTTCAGGTGACCGTTTGCCGTTACTGAACCGGAACAACCCGCCGGTAACCCCGGAGCCCCCTCGGGCGACGTTGGGGGCGGGGGGACCGGCGGCATGGGTAGGGACGAATGGCCACTGCTGAGCGCGAACCGGTCCGGCGTGCCGGCCGCTGGGTCAGTGTGCGGCTGCAGCACCGTGACGTCCGCATCGAGAGTGACGTCGACGACGAATGCGTCTCGTACGCGGGGATAGTGATCACCAGTTTCGAGAACGGCACCAAGGTCGGGGAGCGGTGGATCCCGCTCGGCGTCGACCCGTCGGAGGCCGACGACGAACAGCTCATCCAGCAGTTGCGGGACGCGCTGATCTGGCAGGCGCGACGTCCGCCGAAGGCCGCGGGGGAGTAGCCCGTTACTGCGTCCGCAAACCGTCGAAGGCGATCTTGCAGACCGCGTCGGCCAGTTCCGTGCCCGCCGAACCCCGCCGCGGCCGATACCACTCGATGAGCGAGTTGACCATGCCGTACAGCAGCCGCGCGGTGACCGCGGGATCGATGTCGGGCCGCACGTCGCCCTCGGTTTCGGCCTGTTTCACCAGATCCGTCACCAGCCGGTCGAATTCGCGCCGCCGTGCCAGCGCCGCCCGCTCGACCTTGGTGTTGCCCCGCACGCGCAGCAGCAGCGTCACGAACGGCAACTGGTCGATCAGGACGAGGACACTGCCCCGCACCAGATGCTCCAGCTTCTCGATCGCCTTGCCCTCGAAGGACTCGGTCTCGGCGGCGACGGCGAACAGGCCGTTCAGCGCGCGGTCGACCGACAGCCGCAGCAGTTCCTCCTTGCTCGGCACGTGGTGGTAGATCGCGGACTTCGTGATGCCGAGTTTGCGGGAGAGGTCCTCCATGCTCGTGCCGTCGTAGCCGCGTTCGTTGAACAGCTTGACGGCGACCTGCAGCAGCGACTCGAGGTCGTAACCGGGGCGCCCTCGGCGGGCGGGGGTGGTCACCCGCGGTCCCGCTCGTCGAGTACGCGGCGCATCTTGCCCAGCGACCGCTCCAGCGTGTCCGGGTCGACGACCTCGACGCCGACGCTCACGCCGACCCCGTCCTTGACCCCGGCGATCAGCCGGGCGGCGGCCTGTTCGCGCTGTTCGGCGGTCGCGTCCGGACGGGCCTCGACGCGGACCGTCAGCTGGTCCAGCCGGCCCTTGGTGGACCGGATCAGCTGGAAATGCGGAGCGAGTGCGGGGGTCACCAGCACGACTTCCTCGATCTGCGTGGGGAAGACGTTGACGCCACGCAGGATGATCATGTCATCGCTGCGCCCGGTCACCTTCTCCATCCGCCGGTACGCCGGCCGCGCGGTGCCCGGCAGGAGCCGGGTGAGGTCGCGGGTGCGGTACCGGATGATCGGCAGCGCCTGTTTGGTGAGCGAGGTGAACAGCAGTTCGCCGGTGTCGTCGATGGGCTTCTCGGTGAACGGGTCGATCACCTCGGGGTAGAAGTGGTCCTCCCAGATGTGCAGCCCGTCCTTGGTCTCCACGCATTCCTGCGCGACGCCGGGGCCCATCACCTCGGACAGCCCGTAGATGTCGACGGCGTCGATGCCGACGCGTTCCTCGATCTCCGTGCGCATCTGCTCGGTCCACGGCTCCGCGCCGAAGATGCCGACCTTGAGCGAACTCGCCTGCGGGTCGATGCCCTGGCGTTCGAATTCGTCGAGCAGCGTGAGCATGTACGACGGGGTGACCATGATGATCTCGGGTTTGAAGTCGGTGATGATCTGCACCTGGCGCGCGGTCATGCCGCCGGACGCCGGGATCACCGTGCAGCCCAGTTTTTCGGCGCCGTAGTGCGCGCCGAGTCCGCCGGTGAACAACCCGTATCCGTAGGCCACATGGACCTTGTCGCCCGGCCGTCCGCCCGCCGCGCGGATCGACCGCGCCATCACCGTCGCCCAGGTGTCGATGTCGTCGGCGGTGTAGCCGACGACGGTCGGTTTCCCGGTGGTGCCACTGGACGCGTGGATCCGGCTCACCTGCGACTCCGGTACGGCGAACATGCCGAAGGGGTAGTTGTCGCGCAGATCCTGTTTGGTGGTGAAGGGGAATTTCGCCAGGTCTTCCAGTGCCTTGCAGTCGTCCGGGTGGACGCCGGCCTCGTCGAATTTCCTGGTGTAGAACGGCACGTTGTCGTAGGCGTGCCGCAGTGTCCACCGCAGGCGCGTGAGCTGCAGCGCCTTGAGTTCGTCGATGGTCAGGTTTTCGGCGTCATCGCTGAAAGTCATCGTCACGCCTTCTCGATGGTGCGGCTGCGGCCGCGGAATTCGGCGACGACCTCCGGCCCCTCGGGGGTCTCCCGGTGCACGGTGACGTCGTAGATGCCGTTGCGGCCGTAACGGGTCCGCTCGGTGGCGGTGGCGATGAGCTGGTCGCCGAGCTTGCCGGCGGCGACGAAGGAGATCTCCGCGCCGGACGCGACGGTGACGGGGCCGTGCCGTCGCGAGGTACTTTCTCCCGCCGAGGACGCGTGGACAGAGTTGCAGGCGCAGGCGAACGCCGTGTCGGCGAGCAGGAAGACGTACCCGCCGTGCGCGATGTCGTGGCCGTTCACCATCGTCTCGGTGATCTTCATGGTGGCGACGGCGCGCCCGTCGGCGGCCTCGACCAGCTCGATGCCCAGCGCGTTCGACGCCAGATCGTCGGCGAACATCGCGTGCGCGGCGTTGACGCTCAAGTCACGACCCCTGAGTTACTGACCGAATGGACGGTTGTTAAAGGTGTTCGCCAGTAAAGGCTCGGCTCCGGGTAGATGTCAAGGGTCCACCGCCGTCCGGGGGTTTGCAAGCGCCCGGACGGGAGCTACAGTGAATTACTGAACGGACGGTCTGTTAATCCCACCATGAAGGGTCGCCCCATGGCATTGCTGCGCAGCTACGTCTCCGGCGGATGGCACACGGCGGAAAAAGAAGGCGTACCGCTGCACGACGCCTCGACCGGCGAGGAGGTCGCCCGGGTCTCGTCCGACGGCATCGACTTCGCCGCCGCGCTGGAGTACGGCCGCCGCACCGGCGGCCCCGCGCTGCGTGAGCTGACCTTCCACCAGCGCGCCGCGCTGCTGAAGGCGCTGGCCTCCCACCTGCGAGAACACCGCGACGAGCTGTACGCGCTGTCGGCCAGGACGGGTGCGACCAAGGGCGATTCGATGGTCGACATCGACGGCGGCATCGGCGTCCTGTTCGCCTACTCCAGCAAGGGCAAGCGGGAGCTGCCGAACGACACCGTCTACGTCGACGGCAACGTCGAGCCGCTGAGCAAGGGCGGCACCTTCCTCGCCCAGCACATCGCCGTCCCGCTGCGCGGCGTCGCCGTCCAGATCAACGCCTTCAACTTCCCGGTCTGGGGTCCGCTGGAGAAGTTCGCGCCCGCGTTCCTCGCCGGCGTGCCGAGCCTGATCAAGCCGGCCAGCCAGACCGCGTACCTCACCGCGCGGCTGATCGAGATCATCATCGAGTCCGGCATCCTGCCCGAGGGCACGCTGCAGTTCGTCGCGGGCAGTGTCGGTGACCTGCTCGACCACGTCACCGCGCAGGACCTCGTCTCGTTCACCGGCTCCGCGTCCACCGCGCAGAAGCTCCGCGCGCACCCGGCGATCGTGCGCAACTCCGTCCGCTTCAACGCCGAGGCCGACTCGCTGAACCTGTCGATCCTCGGGCCGGACGCCAAACCCGGCACCACCGAGTTCGACCTCTTCGTCAAGCAGCTGACCACCGAAATGACGGTCAAGGCGGGCCAGAAGTGCACCGCCATCCGCCGTGCGTTCGTGCCCGCCGAGCTGCTGGACGACGTCGCCGAGGCGGCGAGCGCGCGGCTGGCGAAGACCACCGTCGGCAACCCCACGGCCGAGGGTGTCCGCATGGGCGCGCTGGCCAGCCTGGAGCAGCGTGAGGAGGTCCGGCGGTCGCTCAAGGCGCTGCTGGACGCCGGAACGGTCGTGTTCGGCGACCCGGAGCAGGTCGACGTCGTCGGCGCGGACGCCGAGCGCGGCGCCTTCATCTCGCCGGTGCTGCTGAAGGCCGACCCGGAGCGTTCCGAGCCGCATGAGGTCGAGGCGTTCGGCCCGGTGTCGACGCTGCTGCCCTACACCTCCACCGAGCAGGTCATCGAGCTCGCCGCACGCGGCGGCGGCAGCCTGGTCGGCTCGATCGTCACCGCCGACGCCGAGTTCGCCCGCGAGGTCGTCCTCGGTGTCGCGCCGTATCACGGCCGACTGCTGGTGCTCGACGCCGACGACGCCAAGGAATCGACGGGTCACGGCTCGCCGATGCCGCAGCTGGTCCACGGTGGCCCCGGCCGCGCCGGTGGCGGCGAGGAGATGGGCGGTGTCCGCGGCGTGCTGCACCATATGCAGCGCACGGCGGTCCAGGGCAGCCCGAAGGTGCTCAGCACGGTCACCGGCCGCTGGGTCACCGGCGCGCCGCGCACCGAAGGCGACGTCCACCCGTTCCGGAAGTCGTTGGCGGAACTGAAGATCGGCGATTCCGTGGTCGCGGGACCGCGCACGGTCCTGCAGTCCGACGTCGACCACTTCGCCGAGTTCACCGGCGACACCTTCTACGCCCACACCGACCCCGAAGCGGCCGCGGCGAACCCGCTGTTCGGCGGGATCGTGGCGCACGGGTACCTCGTGGTGTCCTTCGCCGCCGGCCTGTTCGTGTCCCCGGAGCCCGGCCCGGTGCTGGCCAACTACGGGTTGGAGAACCTGCGGTTCCTCACCCCGGTCAAGGTCGACGACACCCTCACGGTGACCCTGACCGCGAAGCAGATCACCCCGCGGATCGACCAGGAATACGGCGAGGTCCGCTGGGACGCCGACGTGACCAACCAGGATGGCGACTCGGTCGCGAAGTACGACGTGCTGACCCTGGTGTCGAAGGAGCAGTCATGACGGCCACGTTGCCCGAGGAAGACCTCGAACGGCACTTCGAGCACACCATCGAGCGCGACCAGCGCATCGAACCGCGCGACTGGGTGCCCGAGGGCTACCGCAAGACGATGATCCGGCAGATCGCGCAGCACGCGCATTCGGAGATCATCGGCATGCAGCCCGAGGGCAACTGGATCACCCGCGCGCCTTCCTTGCGGCGTAAGGCGATCTTGCTCGCGAAGGTGCAGGACGAGGCCGGGCACGGCCTGTACCTGTACTCGGCGGCGGCCACCCTCGGCGCCGACCGCGCGGATCTGACCGACAAGCTGATCAACGGCAAGCAGAAGTACTCGTCGATCTTCAACTACCCGACGCTGACCTTCGCCGACGTCGGCGTGGTCGGCTGGCTGGTCGACGGCGCGGCGATCTGCAACCAGGTCCCGTTGTGCCGCAGCTCGTACGGGCCGTACGCGCGAGCGATGATCCGCATCTGCAAGGAGGAATCCTTCCACCAGCGGCAGGGCTTCGAACTGCTGATGACCATGATGCGCGGCACCGAGAAGCAGCGCGCGATGGTGCAGGAGGCGGTGAACCGCTGGTGGTGGCCGTCGCTGATGATGTTCGGCCCGCCGGACGCGGATTCGCCGAACACCGCGCAGTCGATGGCGTGGAAGGTCAAGCGCCACACCAACGACGAGCTGCGCCAGCGGTTCGTCGACATGTCCATCCCGCAGGCCGAGGCGCTGGGCGTCACCTTCCCGGATCCGGACCTGAAGTGGAACGCCGAACGCGGGCACTACGACTTCGGCGCCGTCGACTGGGACGAGTTCAAGAACGTGTTGAAGGGCAACGGCCCCTGCAACGCCCAGCGCATCGCGCACCGGCGGCGGGCCCAGGAAGACGGCGCGTGGGTGCGGGAAGCCGCGGCCGCCCACGCCGCCAAGAAAGGGGCTTCGGTATGAAGCACGACTGGCCGTTGTACGAGGTGTTCGTCCGGGGCAAGCGCGGCCTGAACCACGTGCACGTGGGTTCGCTGCACGCGGCGGACGACGACATGGCACTGCACCACGCCCGGGATCTGTACACGCGCCGCAACGAGGGCGTGTCGATCTGGGTCGTGCGCGCGTCGGACATCACGGCGTCCTCGCCGGACGAGAAGGACCCGTTCTTCGCGCCCAGCGGCGACAAGGTGTACCGGCACCCGACGTTCTACGACATCCCCGACAACGTTCCCCACATCTGACATGAGCTTCGACAACGCCTACGAGGCGATCACCGAGGAGAACGACTCCCGCTGGGCCTTCGGCACCGGCTTCGAGGATCCGCTGTCCGGTGTGGACACCACGGTCCCGTCCGGTGTGGACGGTGCGCGGCTCGCGGCCTACTGCCTGATGCTCGGCGACGACGCGCTGATCTTCTCGCACCGGCTGCAGGAATGGTGCACGAACGCTCCCGAACTCGAAGACGAGGTCGCGATCGCCAACATCGCGCTCGACCTGCTCGGGCAGGCACGCCTGCTGCTCGCCCGCGCGGGCAAGGCCGACGGGAGCGAGCGCTCGGAGGACTCCTACGCGTTCTTCCGGAGCGAGCAGGAGTACCGCAACGTCCGGCTCGCCGAACTAGAAGGCGGGCACTTCGGGCACCTGGTCGCCCGGCTGCTGGTGTTCTCCATCTGGCGGCTCGCCTTGTTGCAGCAGCTGCAGTCCTCTGTGGACCCCGTACTCGCGGCGATCGCGGACAAGGGCGTCAAGGAAGTCGCCTACCACCGCGACTACGCCGCGCAGTGGGCCGTCCGGCTCGGCGACGGAACCGAGTTGTCCCATGAGCGCATGCAGGAAGGCCTGGACTCGGTCTGGCCTTATGTGGGTGAGCTCTTCACCGCGCACGAGGTCGAGTTCGTCGAGTCGCCCTCGCTGCGGCCCGAGTTCGACGCGATCCTCGACCAGGTGCTGGCCGCCGCCCGGTTGACACGGCCCGACGTCGGCGCGCTCGCCGGAGTCTCCGGCCGGATGGGCCGCGACGGTGTGCACACCGAGCGGATGGGCTTCCTGCTGGCGGAACTGCAGAGTGTCGCCAGGGAACACCCGGACGCGACATGGTGACCGCGTACGCCGTGGCGGCCACCGTGACCGATCCGGAACTGCCGATGCTCACCCTCGCCGACCTCGGCGTGCTGCGCGAAGTGTCCGAATCCGATGGCCGGGTGGTCGTCGCGATCACCCCGACCTACACCGGCTGCCCGGCAATGGACACCATGCGCGACGACCTCGTGCACGCGCTCACCGGCGCGGGTTACGGCGAGGTCGAGGTCCGCACGGTCCTGCAGCCGGCCTGGTCCACCGACTGGATCACCGAAGACGGCAAACGGAAACTGGCGGAAGCCGGTATCGCGCCGCCGGGTGCCGCACCGCGACGGACCGGCCCGATCCCGCTCACGTTGAGCGCGCCGGTGTCGTCGGTCCGTTGTCCCCATTGTGGTTCCGCGGACACCGAAGAGCAGTCCCGGTTCAGCGCGACGGCGTGCAAAGCGCTGCGCCGCTGCCGCTTCTGTCTCGAACCGTTCGAACACGTCAAGGAGATCTAGCGTGACCGCCACCCTGCGCCGCACGGGATTCCACACCTTGACGGTGTCCGACGTCCAGCGTCTGTGCGACGACGCCGTCGCGGTCACCTTCGACGTGCCCGAAGACCTCGCCGACGTCTTCGACTTCAAGGCCGGTCAGTCGCTGACCCTGCGCCGCGAGATCGACGGCCGCGACGAGCGCCGGTCGTACTCGATCTGCGCGCCCGCCGGCGCGGCACCGCGAGTCGGCGTCCGCGAGGTGCCGGGCGGACTGTTCTCGTCGTGGCTGGTGCGCGACGTGCGCCCCGGCGACGAGATCGAGGTCGCGGCACCGACCGGGCACTTCACCCCCGATCTGGAAGCCGCCGGGCACCACGTCCTGGTCGCGGCCGGATCCGGTATCACGCCGGTGCTGTCGATCGCGTCGTCGCTGCTCGGCGACTCCGACGCGACGGTGACCGTGCTCTACGGCAACCGCCGCACGGACACCGTCATGTTCGCCGACGACCTCGCGGATCTGAAGGACCGTTACCCGGCACGGCTCGAGCTCGTCCACGTGCTCTCCCGTGAGCCACGCGAAGCCGAACTGTTCACCGGACGCCTCGACGTCGAGAAGCTGCGGCGCCTGTGCACCGTGCTGATCCCGGTCTCCGACGTCGCGCACTGGTGGCTGTGCGGGCCGTTCGAGATGGTGACCGGCGCGCAGGAACTGCTGCGCTCACTGGACGTCCCCGACGAGAACATCCACCAGGAACTGTTCTATGTGGACACTCCGCCGGAGCCGGTGCGTCACGTCGATCCGGCCGTCGTGGGGTCCTCCAGCGAGGTCACGCTGGTCCTCGACGGCCGGTCGACGACGATGACGCTGCCGCGGAACTCCTCCCTGCTGGACGGCGCGCAGAAGTACCGTCCGGACCTGCCGTTCGCCTGCAAGGGCGGGGTGTGCGGCACCTGCCGGGCGAAGATCTGCGACGGCAAGGTGGACATGCGGCGCAACTTCGCCCTGGAGAAGGCCGAAGTCGACGCCGGTTTCGTGCTCACCTGCCAATCCGTGCCGATTTCCGAGGCCGTCACCGTGGACTTCGACGCCTAGACCTCCCGCGTTTAGTCCTCTGGATGCGGTACTTGCGTGCGCAACTACCGCATTCAGAGGACTAAACGCGGAGCTCCACCCACCGGGTGATGCCGATGTCCTTCAGGAACGGGCGGTCGTGGCTCGCCACGATCAGCGCGCCCCGGTAGGCCCTCAACGCCTCGGTGAGCCGGCGGACACTCGCCAGGTCGAGGTTGTTCGTCGGCTCGTCGAGCAGCAGGAGTTTCGGCGTCGGTTCGGTGAGCAGCAACGCCGCCAGCGAAGCGCGGAACCGTTCCCCGCCGGACAACGACGCCACTTCGCGGTCGGCCTTCGCTCCCCGGAACAGGAACCGCGCTAGCCTCGCGCGGATCTGGTTGTCCGTCTGTGACGGCGCGACGAGACGAACGTTGTCCACAATGGACAACCTGTCGTCGAGGACGTCGAGCCGCTGGGGGAGCAGCCGGGCGGGGACGAACAGCCCGGCCTCGCCCGATCGTGGCGGGAGTTCGCCGGTGATCGTGCGGAGCAGGGTGGTCTTCCCCGACCCGTTCGGGCCGACGAGCGCGATCCGTTCGGGACCCATGACATGAAGATTCGCCGGCGGGCCGAAGCGGGGCACGGCGTCGATCCGGAGCACGTCGGTTCCCGGTGGGACCAGGGTTTCCGGGAGTTCGACGCGGATCTCGGCGTCCTCACGCACGAGCTCCTCGGCGGCCTTCAGCGTCTCGACGGCGTCCTCCAGCCTGTCCGTATGCAGGATCCGGTACTTGCCCGCGGCGATCTGCGCGTCCTCCTGGCGTTTGCGCATCCGTACCTTGGGTTCGCGCTTCTGTTCCCACATCCTCTGGCCGTAGCGGGCGCGCCGGGCGAGTTTCATCCCCGCCTCGATCAACTCCCGCTTCTGACGTTTGACATCGGATTCGGCGGCCCGGACGTGCCGCCGCGCGGCCTCTTGCGCCACCTCGACGGCCTGCTCGTAGTCCACGAGGTTGCCGCCGTAGAGGGTGACTTCGCCGTCGCGGACCTCGGCGATGCGGTCGACCGACTGGAGTAGTTCGCGATCGTGCGAGACGACCACGAGGATCCCCTTCCAGCTCTCCACCTCACGGTGCACGAGTGCCCGTGCCCGCAGGTCGAGGTTGTTCGTCGGCTCGTCGAGCAGCAGCACGGCGGGACGGCGCAGGAGCAGCGCGCCCAGCCCGAGCAGTGTGATTTCGCCGCCGGACAGTTCACCCGCCCGCTGGTCCAGGCGTAGGGCGCCCAGGCCTAGCCTGTCGAGGATCGCGCGGGTGCGTTCCTCGACGTCCCAGTTGTCGCCGATGGTGGCGAAGTGCGCTTCGGTGGTGTCGCCACTCTCGACGGCCTTCAACGCCGTGCGGATCGCGGTGACGCCCAGCACGTCGTCGACGCGGCGTCCGGTGTCCAGCACCAGGTTCTGCGGTAGATAGCCGATTTCACCCGGTGCGGTGATCGAGCCGGACTCGGGCCGAAGCCCGCCCGCGAGCAGTCTGAGCAGCGTGGACTTACCGGAACCGTTGGTGCCGACCAGACCGGTGCGGTCGGTGGGGACGGTGAGCGAGAGGTGTTCGAAGACCGGAGCGCCGTCCGGCCAGGTGAAGGTGACGTCGGACAGCGTCAGAGAAGAAGACATGAGACTCCCTGCGAAGGAGGTGGGATGAGGGCGCAGGTTCGTCTCAGAGGATCATGGGACCAGGCTAAACGACCGCCACGGACTAATGCAACTGATTTTGCGTTAGGTTTCGGGGCATACTGGCGACGTGATCGAACGCCCGCACGTCCTGCTCTCCGCCGCGGTCTCGCTGGACGGCTACCTCGACGACGCGACCGACACCCGGCTGGTGCTGTCCAACGAGGACGACTGGGCCCGGGTCGACGGCCTGCGCGCGACCTCGGACGCGATCCTGGTCGGGGCCAACACGGTGCGCGCCGACAATCCCCGGTTGCTGGTCCGCTCGCCGGAGCTCGTCGCCGAGCGCGTCGCCGCGGGGCGGCCGGAACAACCCGTCAAGGTGACTTTGACCCGGAGCGGGACACTCGATCCGGCGGCCCAGTTCTTCACCGTCGGTGACGCCGAGAAGCTGGTTTACGCGCCTCCCGGCGTCGTCTCGGGCGTGAAGGCGACCGTCGTCGAACTGGTCGGCCTTCGCGCGCTGCTGGCCGATCTCCACGCACGTGGCGTGCGGCGGCTGATGGTCGAGGGCGGCGGCGCGATCCACACGCAGTTCCTCACCGAAGGCCTCGTCGACGAACTGCACCTGGCCGTCGCGCCGTTCTTCGTCGGCGACCCGCGTGCGCCGCGTTTCACCGGACCCGGCGCGTTCCCGCGCGGGCTGACACTCACCGGCACCACGCGACTCGGCGACATCGCCGTGCTGGAATACCATGCGACGCCGGAACCGTCCGAAGTGGACATTCTGCGCTTGCGTGAGGCCATCGCGCTGGCCGAGAACGGCCCGCCGCGCACGTTCCGCGTCGGCGCGGTCATCACCGGCGCCGACGGCGAAGTGATCTCGACCGGCTACTCGGGCGACGGCGATCCCGACAACCACGCGGAGGAAGCCGCGCTCGCGAAACTCGAACCGGGAGATCCGAGGCTGGCGAGCGCGACGATGTACACCTCGCTGGAGCCGTGCAGCTCCCGGACCTCACATCCGAGGAGCTGCACCCAGCTCATCCTCGACGCCGGTATCCCGCGCGTCGTGTTCGCCTGGCGCGAGCCGTCGGTGTTCGTCGACTGCGTCGGCGCCGAAACGCTGGAGGCGGCCGGACGCCGGGTGATCGAGGTGCCGGCCCTCGCCGCCGACGTCCGCCGCGCGAACACCCATATCGCGGGTGTCCGCCCCTGAGCTACTTACAGGCGCTGCAGCAGCCGCAGCCCTGACCCGTGCACGCCGAGCAGCAACCGTGGCGAAGCACGACCTTCAACAGACGCTTGATCATCGCTGTCCTCCCGATCATTGACGTCCCACCGCCCCTGTCACGCTAAGTTCTGCGCATACGACAGTGGTACCGCCGGGAGGGCCAAGGGGCTGCTCCAGCGGGTGACGTCAGGATTCGAGGTCGCCCTCCAACGAGAGGTAGACCTCGCGCAGCTGAGCCAAAAGGTCGGCGTCCGGCTCCGCCCAGAGCCCCCGATCGGCCGCTTCGTTCAGCCGCTCGATGATGCCGCGCAGTGCCCACGGATTGGCCTGGCGAAGGAACTCCTGGTTGACCTCGTCGAGGACGTAGGACTCGGTGAGCTTTTCGTACATCCAGTCGCCCACGACCCCGGCGGTGGCGTCGAAACCGAAGAGGTAGTCGACCGTCGCCGCCAGCTCGAACGCGCCCTTGTAGCCGTGTTTGCGCATCGCGGCCAGCCAGCGCGGATTGACCACACGGGCGCGGAAGACGCGGGCGGTCTCCTCGCCGAGGGTGCGGGTGCGGACGGCGTCCGGGGTGGTGCTGTCGCCGACGTAGGACGCCGGAGCGGTCCCGGTCAGTGCGCGGACCGTCGCGATCATCCCGCCGTGGTACTGGAAGTAGTCGTCGGAGTCGGCGATGTCATGCTCGCGGGTGTCGGTGTTCTTGGCCGCGACCACGATCCGCTTGTACGAGTTCTCCATGTCCTCGCGTGCGGGCCTGCCGTCGAGGTCGCGGCCGTAGGCGAACCCGCCCCACACGGCGTAGACCTCGGCGAGATCCTTGTCGTCACGCCAGTTCCCGGAATCCATCAGCGGCAACAGGCCCGCGCCGTACGCACCCGGCTTGGAGCCGAAGATCCGCGTGGTGGCACGGCGTTCGTCGCCGTGCGCGGCCAGATCCGCCCGGGAATGGGCGCGGACGAAGTTCTGCTCGTCCGGTTCGTCCAGGTTCGCCACGAGCCGGACGGCGTCGTCCATCAGGGTGATCACATGCGGGAAGGCGTCGCGGAAGAACCCGCTGATCCGCACGGTGACGTCGATCCGGGGACGGCCGAGTTCGGCGAGCGGGATCGCCTCGATCCCGGTGACCCGGCGCGACGCCTCGTCCCAGACCGGCTGGACACCCAGCAGGGCCAGGACTTCCGCGGCGTCGTCACCCGAGGTGCGCATGGCCGATGTTCCCCAGACCGACAGGCCGACCGACCGCGGCCAGTCGCCACGGGGGGTGGGATCCTCGGAGAGGGGGGCGGGAGAAACACTGTCGTCTTTGTAGCGGCGGAGAAGCGAGTCGGCGAGCGCCTGCCCGGTCTCCCAGGCGAGACGGCTCGGGATGGCCTTCGGGTCGACGGTGTAGAAGTTGCGGCCGGTCGGCAGGACGTTGATCAGGCCGCGCAGGGGAGACCCGCTGGGGCCGGCCGGGATGTAACCGCCGTCGAGGGCGTGCAGCACGGCGTCGAGTTCGCCGCTGGTGCCCGCCAGACGCGGCACGATCTCCGTGGCGGCGAAGGTCAGCACGCGGGCGACGTCCTGGTGTTCCGGCACGTCGGCGACGACCTCGGCGACGGCGGCGGGGGACCAGTCCCTGGCCTCCATCGCCTCCACGAGCGAGCGGGCGTTCTGCTCGATCGCGTCCACTTCGGACAGTGGAGCGTCGCTGTTCTCCTTCAGCCCCAAGGCCGAACGCAGACCCGGGACGGCCCCCTGCTTGCCGCCCCACATCTGCTGGGCGCGCAGCATCGCGAGCACGAGGTTGATCCGCGCCTCGCCTTCCGGTGCCGCGCCGAGGATGTGCAGGCCGTCGCGGATCTGGGCGTCCTTGACCTCGCACAGCCAGCCGTCGATATGCAGGAGGAAGTCGTCGAACTCCGCGTCGTGCGGACGTTCCTCGACGCCGAGGTCGTGGTCGAGCTTCGCGGCCTGGATCAGCGTCCAGATCTGCGCGCGGACCGCGGGCAGCTTCGCCGGGTCCATCGCGGCGATGTTGGCGTGCTCGTCGAGAAGCTGTTCCAGGCGGGCCATGTCGCCGTAGCTCTCGGCGCGGGCCATCGGCGGGATCAGGTGGTCGACGATCGTGGCGTGCGCGCGCCGTTTCGCCTGCGCGCCCTCGCCCGGGTCGTTGATCAGGAACGGGTAGATCAGCGGAAGGTTCCCGAGGACCGCGTCCGGCGCACAGGAATCCGAGAGGCCCGCGGTCTTGCCGGGAAGCCATTCGAGCGAACCGTGTTTGCCCAGGTGGACGACGGCGTGCGCGCCGAACTCCTGCTCCAGCCAGCGGTAGGCGGCCAGATAATGGTGGCTCGGCGGGAGGTCCGGGTTGTGGTAGATCGCCACCGGGTTCTCGCCGAACCCGCGGGGCGGCTGGATCATCAGGATGACGTTGCCCGACTGCAGGGACGCCAGGACGATGTCGCCGTTGTCGACGTAGAGCTCGCCGGGGGCGGGACCCCAGTGCTCCTCCATCCCCTCGCGCAGCTCCGCGGGCAGCTCGGCGAACCACTCCCGGTACTGGGCGGTGCTGACGCGGATCGGGTTGCCGGACAGCTGTTCCTCGGTCAGCCACTCCGGGTCCTGCCCGCCCGCCGCGATGAGCGCGTGGATCAGCGCGTCGCCGTCGGGCTGGTCGGTGCCGGTGGGCTCGACGCCGGGGAACGGTTCCTCGCCGAGGTCGTAGCCCCTGTCGCGCATGAGGCGCAGCAACTCGATCGCGGACGCCGGGGTGTCGAGACCGACGGCGTTGCCGACGCGGGAGTGCTTCGTCGGGTACGCCGACAGCATCAGCGCGATCTTGCGCTCATGGGGCGGCGTGTGCCGCAGACGCGCGTGAGCGAGCGCGATCTTGGCGACCCTCGACGCGCGCTCGGCGTCGGGTACGTACTTCGGGAGGCCGTCGTCGTCGATCTCCTTGAACGAGAACGGGACGGTGATCAGGCGGCCGTCGAACTCGGGGACGGCCATCTGGTTGCCCGCGTCGAGCGGGGAGAGGCCGTCGTCGTTCCCCGACCACGTCTCGCGATCGCTGGTGAGGCAGAGCGCCTGCAGGATCGGGATGTCGAGCGCCGCCATTTCGGCGACGTCCCACGCCTCGTCGTCCCCGCCCGCGCCGGCCCCGGACGGTTTGGTGCCACCGGCCGCCAGGACGGTGACGAGCAGCGCGTCGGCCCTGGCGAGCTCGGCCATCATCTCCGGCTCACGCGTGCGCAGGGACGCGCAGTGGATCGGGAGCGCGCGGCCCCCGGCGTCCTCGATCGCGTCGGAAAGGGCGTGGACGAACTCGGTGTTCCCGGACAGGTGATGCGCGCGGTAGTAAAGGATCGCGATGACCGGACCCTCGTTGCGCGAGGGGTCGCGTTCGAGGACCCCCCACAACGGCTGCACCGCGGGCGGCTCGAAGCCGTCACCCGTGAGCAGCACCGTGTCGCTCAGGAAGCGATGCAGCTGCGTGAGGTTTTCCGGCCCGCCCTGCGCGAGATACGCGTGGGCCTCCGCCGCCGTACCCGCCGGGACCGTGGACAGCTTCATGAGCTGCGCGTCCGGCGTCTGCTCGCCGCCGAGGACGACCACGTGCGCGCCACTCGCGCGGACCGTGTCGAGGCCTTCCTGCCAGCTGCGCTCCGACCCGAGGATCCGGACGACGACGATCTGGGCGCCGTCGAGCAGCCCGGGCAGTTCGCCCAGGTCGAGCCGGGCGGGGTTGGCCAGCCGGTAATCGACCTCACTGGCACGTGCGCTGAGCAGGTCGGTGTCCGATGTGGACAGAAGCAGGATCACGGCAGTCCTCACTCGGGGTGTCCGCGCCCCGGGTCGTGCGGTCGCGCCGGCCGGAGTTCCTGGCTTCCCCTCTTTCGGCTGCGAGGGGTGACAGTGGCGGGACCGCCCCGGACTCTCACCGGGTTCCTCCCTCTGCCGACGCGTGGGTTCCCGCTCACTCTCCGGTGCGGTCCGGCGGGAGTCAAGGTGATGTTCGGTGCGGTGCGGCCGGAGCCGTCGACGTCCGCGTGGCGGGTGCGTAGATTCGGCGACAACGGGCCCGCGTGCGGTGGCGCGAGTACCGCCGACAGCCGGAGCGGATCCCGGGACGGCCGAGGCGAACACCGCCGCCGGCGTGCCCCATCTGTCGTCCAGCGACATCAGGACCCACGCGCCCACGGCCAGGACGATCGTGCCTCGCCGGCCTGGTCCGTCGGATAGCAGAGCGGCGCCCAGCGCGGTGCCGGTGGTGGCCGCTATGAGGCAGGTTCGGGGTGGTCGGGTCGCTCGGGTCGTGGAGCTGTAGCCGGTTACGAGGATCAGCTTGTGGCGCGCTCCGCAACCGTCTGTCAAGGGCGGCTGAGAAGGCTTTCACGGAACACGGTCCCGACCCGGCCACCGTAGGTTCTGAACACCTCTTCGCCTAGGGCGTGGGCGGTGATCGCGCCGTTGCTGCCTGCGGAGACGGGGCAGCGGGGTAGCCGGTGCGCCGTGGCGTGATCTGCCGGAACGCTATGGGCAGTGGAAGACTGCGCATGAGCGATTGCGGAAGTGGACCGCGGACGGGACATGGGACCGGATCCTCAGCGCGCGGCCTGCGCCCGGAAAAAAGGGGGCTGCGCGGACTGGATCGAAGACCTCGTCATCGACGGGGAATACCTCGGACGCTCCCGAGGCGGACTGACAAGCAAGATCCACCTCGCCGTCGACGCCGCGGGGCTGCCGTTGGCGGTGATCCTCACCCCGGGACAACCCGCAGCCGCTGCCGCTGCTGGACGAGATTCGGGACCTCGACGTGGACGGGCGGAGAGTGCGGGTCGGGCGGGTGCTGGCCGACAAGGCCTACACCCACCCCACAGCACCCGCACTGCGCTACGGGAACGCCGGATCAACGCCACCATCCCCGAACGCGCCGACCAGGTCGCCCGCCGCAACGCCAGAGGCAGCGCGGGTGGCAGGCCACCGGCCTTCGACCCCGACCTCTACAAGCTCCGCAACGTGGTCGAGCGATGCTTCAACTGGCTCAAACAATTCCGTGGCCTGGCCACCAGGTTCGCGAAACGAGCCGCCTACCACCGCGCCGAGATCATCCTCGCCTGCATCGTCCTCCACCTCCGATGAAGATCCACAGGACACGCCTAACCCGAATCGCCGCTCACGACCTGCGAGGCCCGGTGCGGTGAGGTGGGCATGCCGAAGGGCCCGTCGCCGACGGGCTCTTCGGGTCGTGCGGGGTCATGCTGCGGCGCGGTGGAGGGTGTTGCGCCGGGGACTTCGTAGCGGGTCCCGGTACTGGGGTGGGATGAACTCGGGTAGCCCGTCGGCCGCCATGCGGACTTCCCATTCGCCGTGGTGGATCAGGCGGTGGTGGAAGCTGCAGAGTAGGACGAGGTTGCGGAGGTCGGTCCGTCCGCCGTCTGCCCAGTGGTGGATGTGGTGTGCGTGACAGCCCTTCGGCCGTCGGTGGCAGCCCGGGAAGGCGCAGCCGCCGTCGCGGATGTTCAGGGCACGTCGTTGGCCGGGTGTGACGAAGCGTCTGAGCCGTCCCACATCGAGGGGCTCTCCGGCGGCGTTGAGGACGACGGGGAGCATGAGGCAGTCGCAGGCGGCCATGCGGGCGTCGCGGGCGGTCATCTCCCCGACGAAATCGAGGCAGGCGGTCCCAAGCCCGGTTTTGAGCTCCTCAAGTCCGATGGTGACGTGCACCAGGGTCCGGTAACCGTTGGTCCCGGGCTGATCCGGGCAAGCGATCGCCAGATCCAGCAGATCAGCGAACGCGTCACCTTGACGTTCGGGCTTGGTCCGCCAATCGGCCTCGCCGAACTCGTCGGTCGGGCGGGGTTTGGAGTAGGCCTCGATGAACGCTGCTGTGCGGGCGCCGAGTTCATCGTCCAACAGGCCTTTGAGGTTCCAGAAGCCGTCTTTGCGGCGCTCCACAGTGAGTTCGCGGCGCGGCTGGGCAGGTTCGGGATCCTTCGGCTCTTTGCCGTCGGGGTCGAGCCACGCCAGCATCTGCTTCGCACATTTCGCGATCTCCGAGGGCCCGGCGTCACGGCCGAGATTCGCGAGCTGGTTCTCCGCACACGCCCGATCCTCCACCGAGGTTTCGGCCGGGATCTGCTGCAGTGCCTTCAGAATCTGATCGATCCGCTCGTCACCGACCAGCCCCTCGGCCGCGACAGCCGCAGTGGCAGGCGCGAATGGCGGGACTTCGGTGCCATCAAGCGCACGCGTCGGATTCAACGCGACCGCACGCTTCACCACATCCCCCGCCTCACCACGGGTCAGACCCGCGAGATCAGCGAACCACGCCTCCGTAGTCCCATAACCGTACAAATCCTTCGCGCCCCGAGACTCGATCTCCGCCAAGAACCGCCCCAGTCCGGCGGCGGCGACCCGCATCACTTGCAGGAAGTGTCGCGCCCCATGGGCAAGCTCCAGTTTCCCGGCACGCCACAACTCCTGCGGCAGCTCAGGAAGAACGGGAACCTCGGTCTCGGACACCCCTCAATAATACCACGCCTCGATCGAACACGTGTTCGTAATTTTACGCAACCGAGAAATGGTGCGGATACCACTGAAGGGTGATCCGGTCATCGCGATTCGACTACCGTGCGAAGGCATCGCATTTAGTCGACTAAATGCGGTGGGTGTGGCCTGTGTCCGAGCTGGCGCTCCGGCTTCTGGGTGGCGCGGAGGACCCGTTTCCTTGCAGCGAGCACGACGGCCGCCACCGATCGCGAGTCGATCCCCGCGATTCGACCACCCTGCGGAGGTATGGCATTTAGTCGGCTAAATGCGGCGGGTGTGGCTTGTGTCGGAACGGGTGCTTCGGCTTCTGGGTGGCGCGGAGGACCGTTTCCTTGCGGTGAGCACGACGGCCACCACCGATCGCGAGTCGACCACCCTTGCGGAGGCATGGCATTTAGTCGACTAAATGCGAAATCAGGAGAGCTCGAGCTGCGCCCGAAGCGCCGCGACCTCGTCCCGCAAAGCGACGACCGCTTCCGCGAGGTCCACCGGATCGACGGACATGGCCCACTCCCGGACGAGCCCGGATCGCACGCGGAGAACCTCCCTTTCCGCGTCGCGCACGGCGGCCGCCTGGGTGAAGTCCTGCGTTCCGATGGCGGCTTCCTTGCGTCGCCGGTGCTCGGCGATCTCCTCGCTGAGCAGGTCGATGTCGGCGGGCGGATCCGCACTCGTCGAACGCGTGATGGTCCGGCTGCCCCAGTTGCGGCCATCGTCGAAGCGGGCCTGGATCCGATCGTGGGTTTCCTGGGCCAGCGCGGGTGTCACACCGTGTTCGCCCAGCACGCGCGCCACGCCACCGCCGGCCGACAGCAAGGCGATGAGTGTCTCGGCGGGGCCGGATGAGGAACTAAGGACGTCGAGGGCTTCGGCGGTGACCGCGTGGTCCTCGAAGGAACCGGAAGCCGGAAGCACGTCGAGTTTCGACAACTGCCACACCAGGACGTCCTGCGAGATTCCCAGGCCGATCAGGACGAGGTGGCCGATGGCGGTGTCCAGTACGGCGAGCAGGAGTTCCTCTCCGCCGATCCGGTCCCGCCCCAGCCGGACCGCGTGCGCGTGCGCCCGCTCCAGCATCGTCATGCCGAACGCTCCGAAGAATCGCCGATCCGCGGGAAGGGCGCGGTGGAGAAGATGATCTCCACCGCGACCTCGAAGAACGTCGCGATCCGCAGGGCGAGGTAGAGGCTCGGGCTGTACTCGCCGCGCTCGAGGTAGCCGATGGTCTGGTAGTGCACGCCCAGCGCATCGGCGAGCTCGCGGCGGGAGATGCCCCGTTCCGCCCGCAACATCGCGATCCGGTTGTAAACGACCTCGCTCATGAGCTAGCCAATTCGCTGCATCGCCTTTTCCCGTCGTGCCGCCACCGAGGACCCGGATTCGCGCCGCGCCATGCGCCGCAGGACCACCGGGGCCAAGGTCAATCCGATCACGGCCCACGCGGTCAGCACGCCGAGGGTCTCCCACGGCCGCCAGGACTGCCCGATCTCGATGATCACGGTCGAGTCCGGAAGCAGCGACGAACGCATGCCGAGGCCGAGCCAGTACATCGGGAACACCTGCGCGATGCCCTGCAGCCATTCCGGCAGTGCGGTGATCGGGTAGAAGATCCCGGAGATCGCGCCGAGACCCAGGGTGGGCAGCATGATCAGGCCGATGCTGCGCGCGTTCGTGGTCAGCGAACCGAAGATCGCGCCGATCGGCATGGTGGCGAGCAGGCCGAGCACCAGCACCCACAGCAGGCCCAGCCACGACGTCAGCCCGCCGGGGGCGATGCCGTCGAACAGGATCAGGCTGGGGATCAGCACCAGCAGGATCCCGATGACCGTGCTGAGCGAAGTCGTGAACACCTTCCCGACGAGGTAGCCGACCATGCCGTTCGGCGTCGCCTTGGCGCGCAGGAGGGTGCCGTCCTCACGTTCGACGGCGAGGACGCCCGCCATCCCGAGCATGCCGTTGAACACGATCGACGCACCCAGCACGCTCGGCACGGTGGCGGCGCCGAGCGAGAACTCCATGCCGGGCAGTTTCGAGTCGCGCATGAAGAACATGACGATCACGAAGATGACCGGGAAGAGGAAGAGGTTGATCAGGTCTTCGCGGCTGACCATCATCTGGCGTGTTTCGAGCCAGCCGCGTTCGACGCCCAGCCGGACGCTGTGCTGAACCGGGTTCATCGCACACCCACCTCCACCGCGGCCTCGGCCTTGCGGACCAGGGTCATGTACGTGTCTTCCAGGGATGCCCGCCGGACTTCGAGGTCGCCGATGGCGTCACCGTGCTGCTTGAACAGTTCGTGCACGTACTTCGTCGATTCCGTGGTCGAGTGCACGAACCGCTGGCCGTCCAGTGTCCAGCGCACCTCGGCCTCGCCGGCGATCTGCCTGCTCAGCGCGTCGGCGGAACCGTCGGCGACGATCCGGCCGTGGTTCAGGATCAGGATCCGGTCGGCCAGTTTCTCGGCCTCGTCGAGGTCGTGGGTGGTCAGCAGGATCGTCGTGTCGTCGTCATCGGTCAGCCGGTGCACGAGTTCGTGGAACTCGCGCCGCGCCTCCGGGTCGAGTCCGGCGGTCGGCTCGTCGAGGAACAGCAGCTCCGGGCGGCCGACGATGCCGATCGCGACATCCAGCCTGCGTCGCTGGCCGCCCGAAAGCATCCGGATCCGTTTGTTCGCGTGCTCGGTCAGCCCGACCGCGGCGACCAGTTCGTCCGGATCCCACGGCCTTTTGATGTGCTCCGTGGAGTACGGCGCGTAGTAGCCGCCGAGGTGCTCCAGCAGTTCCCGTACCCGCCATTTCGCGTGGTCGCGCCAGGCCTGCAGGACGACCCCCAGCCGCGCTCTCCAGTTCTCGTCCGCGTGCGCCGGGTCGATGCCCAGCACGCTGACCTCGCCCTCCGACCGCATCCGGAAGCCTTCGAGGATCTCGATCGTGGTGGTCTTGCCCGCCCCGTTCGGTCCCAGCAGGCAGATCACCTCGCCCCGGTGCGCGGTGAAGTCCACGCCGTGGAGGACGTCGGTCGTCCCGTACCGCATCCGAAGATCTTTGACCGAGATCATCAGGTCGTCTGGATCTCTCATTGGGTCACCCCCATCTCAGTGCTGCGATCGAATGTAGCACGTCTACTACATATGATCCGAGGGGTACTAACGTCGAAATGAGGCATCTACAGTGAGCGCATGTCCACGAGCGCGCGTGTCCGAGCCGACGCGTGCCCCGGCGTTTTCGCCACGCACGACGCCGCGGACGGTCCGCTCGCGCGGGTCCGGCTGCCCGGCGGTGCCATCACGAAAGACCAGCTCAGGGTCCTCGCGGACGCCGCCGACGACCTCGGGGACGGCGCCCTCCACCTGACCTCGCGTGGCAATGTCCAACTGCGCGGTGTCACCCGTCCCGGTCTCGCGAGCAGGCTTTCCGCGGCCGGTCTCCTGCCCTCGCCGTCGCACGAACGCGTCCGCAACATCCTCGCGTCGCCGCTGAGCGAGGTCGCCCAACGTCTCGCTCCGGCGCTCGACAAGGCCCTGTGCGCCGTTCCCGAGCTGGCCGAACTCCCCGGACGGTTCCTCTTCGCCTTCGACGGCGGACGCGGCGACGTCGCCGGCGAAGGCGCCGACGTCTGCTGGCGTGACGGCGCACTGCTGCTCGACGGCACGGACACCGGGCTCCGGATCACCACTGAAAACGCCGTCGAGGCGCTGATCTCCGTCGCGCGAAACTTCCTCCGGGTCAGGGGAACGGCCTGGCGGATCAGCGAACTCCCCGCCACGGAACCTCTTCTTCGTGACATACCCGGCGAAACGGTGAAGCCACAGACCTTCGCCACGAAGCCGGGCCTGCCGATCGGTCCTCTCGGCGACGCCATCGGGGTCGCTCCGGTTTTCGGCCGCCTGACGTCCGGGCAGGCGCGCCAGATCGCGAAGGCCGGAGACGCCGTGGTGACGCCGTGGCGGTCGATCCTCGTCCGCGGAAAGCTCGAATCCCGGACGGGCCTGATCACCGATCCGCAGGAGCCCGCGCTCGGCGTCAGCGCCTGCATCGGACGGCCCGGCTGCGCGAAGTCGCTCGCCGACGTCCGCGCCGACGCCGCGCGGATCGGGCGCACACCCAGGGCTCATGTCGCCGGATGTGAGCGGCGGTGCGGGAAACCCGCGCACGAGCACGTCGACGTGCTCGCGACGGAGGACGGATATCTGGTCGACGGGGCGTGGGTCCCGGTCGGCGAGCTGGCGAAGACGTTGGCAGAGAAGGGAACGCAGTGATCGACTACATCCGCGACGGGGCCGAGATCTACCGGCATTCGTTCGCCACCATCCGCGAGGAGGCGGATCTCGCGATCCTGCCCGACGACGTCGCGGTGCTGGCCGTGCGGATGATCCACGCCTGCGGGATGGTCGACCTGGTCGACGACCTCCGCTACAGCCTCGACGTGGTGGAGTCCGGCCGTGCCGCGCTGGAGGCCGGCGCGCCGATCCTCTGTGACGCCACCATGATCGCCTCCGGCGTGACCCGCAAACGCCTGCCCTCGGCCAACGAAGTGCTGTGCACGCTGACCGATCCGAAGGTGCCCGGACTGGCCGAGCGGATGGGCACCACCCGGTCCGCGGCCGCGCTGGAACTCTGGCGCGACAAGCTGCCCGGTTCCGTGGTGGCGATCGGCAACGCGCCCACCGCCCTGTTCCGGTTGCTGGAAATGCTGGACGAGGGGGTCGGCGCGCCCGCCGCGATCATCGGTGTCCCGGTGGGCTTCGTCGGCGCGGCGGAGTCCAAAGTGGAGCTCGCGCACCGCGCTCCCGCGCCGTATCTGGTGGTGCACGGACGCCGTGGTGGCAGCGCGATGGCCGTCGCCGCGATCAACGCGATGGCGAGTGAGGTCGAATGAGCGCGCTCGGGAAACTCTGGGGTGTCGGACTCGGCCCGGGCGATCCGGAACTGATGACGGTCAAGGCCGCGCGGCTGATCGGCGAGGCCGACGTCGTCGCCTATCACAGCGCGCGGCACGGCCGGAGCATCGCGCGGTCGGTCGCCGAGCCGTATCTGCGGGACGGCCAGATCGAGGAGAAGCTGGTCTACCCGGTCACCACCGAGACCACCGACCATCCCGGCGGCTACGAGGGCGCGATCGCCGATTTCTACGAGCTGAGCGCGAAACGGCTCGCCGAGCACCTCGACGCCGGACGTGACGTGGTCGTCCTCTGCGAAGGCGACCCGTTCTTCTACGGCTCCTACATGTACATGCACGAACGGCTCGCCGACCGCTACGAGGCGACCGTGGTGCCCGGCGTGACGTCGGTGAGCGCTGCGGCGTCGGTGCTCGGCCGCCCGCTGGTGCAGCGCGACGAGGTCCTCACCGTGCTGCCCGGAACCCTGCCCGCGCCGGAACTCGCGCGACGGCTGGCCGACACGCAGGCGGCCGCGGTACTGAAGCTCGGACGCACCTTCGGGAACGTCCGGGAGGCGCTGGCCGAGGCCGGGAAGCTGGACGACGCCTTCTACATCGAGCGCGCGACCTGGGAGGCGCAGCGCGTCGAGCCGCTCGCGGACGTCGACCCGGAATCGGTGCCGTACTTCTCGCTGGCGCTGCTGCCCAGCCCGGCCTACGCGTCGCGGCTCGCTGGGGAGCCGGAGCCGTCCAAGCCCGCGGAGACGCACACCGGCGGCGAGGTCGTGGTCGTCGGTCTCGGGCCGGCCGGCCCGGGCTGGCTGACCCCGGAAGCGGCCGAGGAACTCGCGGCCGCCGAGCACATCGTCGGCTATGGCCCTTATGTCGCGCGGGTCCCGCAGCGCGCGGGTCAGCAGCGGCACGCGTCGGGCAACCGCGTCGAGGCCGAACGCGCCGTCGAGGCACTGGAACTGGCCGACGGCGGCGCCAAGGTCGCGGTGGTGTCCTCGGGTGACCCGGGCGTGTTCGCGATGGCGTCGGCCGTGCTGGAACAGGTCTCGGCCGGGCACGGCACGGGTACGCGGGTGCGGATCGTGCCGGGGGTGACCGCGGCGCAGGCGGCCGCGTCCCGGGTCGGCGCCCCGCTCGGGCACGACTACTGCGTGCTCTCGCTGTCCGATCGCCTCAAGCCGTGGGAGATCATCGAACGACGGCTCGACGCGGCGGGTGCCGCGGATCTCGTGCTCGCGCTGTACAACCCGGCGTCGCGTACGCGGACCACGCAGCTCACGCAGGCTCGCGACGTCCTGCTCCGGCACCGCGCTCCGGAGACACCGGTCGTCGTCGCCCGAGACGTCGGCGGTCCTGAGGAGGACATCCGCGTCGTCACCCTCGCGACCCTGGATCCGGCGACGGTGGACATGCGCTGCCTGCTGATCGTGGGCTCGTCGAAGACCAAGGCCGAAAACGGGGTGGTCTGGACGCCTCGCAGCTACGAATAGAGGGGACGACTACTCCCTCCGTAATAAACATATAGCGCATAGGGGGACTTGCCACAAGCCCCGGGTGATGCCGCAAACTCACTCGCCGTAGCCGAAACCTGCGGAAATGGGAGTCTGTGACCACTCAGGGGTACGAAGAGGAACTGAGCTCCGAACGCGAGTACGTCGCCGGGCTTTACACGCGCCTGGACGCCGAACGCGCGCGAGTGAAGGGGGAGTTCAAGGCCGCGCTGGGGGGAACCGGCGGGACCGTCATGGAGCGGGACGTCGAGGTGCGCTCGCTCGACCGCGAGGCGCGGCGGCTGGACGTGGTGGACAACGGCCTGTGCTTCGGCAGGCTGGACGCCGTTTCGGGGGAGAGTTCCTACATCGGCCGCATCGGCCTGTTCGACGAGGAGAACGACTACGAACCGGTGCTGCTCGACTGGCGGGCACCGGCATCGCGCCCGTTCTACACGGCGACCGGCGCGACTCCGGAGAAGATGCGCCGCCGTCGCCAGTTCCACACGCACGGCCGTGAGGTGACCGGGTTCACCGACGAGGTGTTCGGACGTCCGGGCGGTGACGCGCGGGGTGACGCCGCCCTCCTCGCTGCCGTCAACGCGCCGCGCGGGCAGGGGATGCGCGACATCGTCGCGACCATCCAGTCCGAACAGGACGAGATCATCCGGCACGACCATCCGGGCGTGATGGTGATCGAGGGCGGGCCGGGCACCGGGAAGACGGTGGTGGCGCTGCACCGCGTCGCCTACCTGCTCTACACGCAGCGCGAGCGGATGGAACGGCACGGCGTGCTCGTCGTCGGGCCGAATCCGGCGTTCCTGCACCACATCGGCCGCGTCCTGCCGTCGCTGGGCGAGACCGACGTCGTGTTCATGACCACCGGCGATTTCGTCCCCGGCAAGCACGTCACCGCCGAAGACGGTCCGGAAGTCGCGCGGCTCAAGGGTTCGCTGAAGATGCTGGACGTCCTCGACGCGGCCGTGGCAGACCGGCAGAGCCTGCCGGAGGAACCGGTGTCGATCGAACTCACCGACGTCACGGTCCGGATCGACGCCGCGACCGCGGAATGGGCGAGGGACGAGGCGCGCAAGAGCGGCCTGCCGCACAACGAGGCCCGGCTGGTGTTCACCGACATCGTCACCTACGTGCTCACCGAACGCGCGATCGCGCGGATCGGCCGCGGCTGGCTGAGCCGGGACGACCGCGACGAGTGGGAGCGGCTGCGGAAGGACCTGCTCAAGGAACTGGCGGAAAGCGAGACGTTCACCTCCGCGCTCGACGCGCTCTGGCCGATCCTGACGCCGGAATCCTTGCTGGGAACCCTTTACACGTCCCCGGAACGGCTTCGTGCGGCCGGTGCCGACGAGGCGCTGCTGCGGACCGACGGCGACGCCTGGACGGTGTCGGACATGCCGCTGCTCGACGAACTCGTCGACCTGCTCGGCCGCGACATCGCGGCGGAGAAGGCCGCCGAACAGGCCGTCGAGCGGGAGAAGCAGGCCGAGGCCGAGTACGCCGCCGGGGTGTTCGACACGATGAAGCTGGACCGCGAGGAGATGGACGAGGACGTCCTGCTGTCCGCGGAAAACCTGCTCTACGCCGAGGACCTCGCCGATCGGTTCGTCGAACACGACACCCGGAGCCTCGTCGAACGCGCCTCCGCGGACCGGGACTGGACCTACCGGCACGTCGTCGTCGACGAAGCGCAGGAACTGTCCGAAATGGACTGGCGGGTGCTGATGCGCCGCTGTCCCAACCGGTCGTTCACCGTCGTCGGCGATCTGGCGCAGCGCCGGTCCGAGGCGGGCGCACGGTCGTGGGACGCGATGCTGGAGCCGTACGTGCCGGGCCGCTGGGTCTACCGGTCGCTGACGGTGAACTACCGCACCCCGGCGGAGATCATGGCCGTCGCCGCCGCGGTCCTCGCCGAATTCGCCCCCGACGTCAAACCGCCGGATTCGGTCCGTGCCTGCGGTGTCGAGCCGTGGTCCCGGAAGGTCACCGAAGACTCCTTGGCGGCCGCCATCGAGGAATTCGTCCAGGAGGAGGCCGGCCGCGAAGGCACCAGCATCGTGATCGGACCGCCCGGGACACCGGGCACCGTGCCCGCTTCGGAGACGAAGGGCCTCGAGTTCGACGCCGTCCTCGTCGTGGAGCCCGAGCTGATCCTCGCCGACGGTCCGCGTGGCGCGGCGGAGCTGTACGTCGCGCTGACGCGCGCTACGCAGCGGCTCGGCGTCCTGCACGACGGCCCGTTGCCGTCGGCTTTGGCGGGATTGGCCTCGTGACTCACCTGATCGAACCGTAACTCGCGTGATCAGACGGCGATCTCCCAGCACGGCCTTCACCGAGGTGTTGCGAAAGCCACTTTCGCAACGTTGAGTGTTGTGAAAGTGGCTTTCGCAACACCCGAGGGGCGGTAGGTAAGGGGGTGGGCCCGTTCACCCGGGGTGACTGGGCGCGAAGGCGGGAGTCGCGTGCTGGAGCCCGGATCTCGTGTGCTCGGAGACGTGACTCGCGTGCCTGGCTACCGCACTCGGATGTACGGCGTCCGAGCACGCGAGATCCGTCTTCAGGCACGCGAGTTACGTGCCCAGGCACGCGAGGTCGGCGCTAGCGCGTCGGGTCCTTGCCGTTCGGTTGCCGCGGTCCGGGACCCGGCGACCACCAGCCGGGGACGACCTTCTCGCCGTGGATGATCGTCGGCGCGATCCCCTCGGTGAACGGCTCCACCTGCAGCAGCTGGCCCCACGACTGGCTCGGCTGCCCGATCAGGTAGCTGGGCACCTCGGGTTCGTCGGCGACCTCTTCGAGCCAGCCGATCGGGCCGCCGTTGGTGCTGGAAGCCCAGTTCGCCTCGTCGGCGACGGCGCCGGCGGTGATCCGGTACTCGGGCATCTTCGAGATGCCGTCGTGCGAGGTCACCGGCTGCACGCACGGGTAGACGAACGACGCGGGCCAGTCGACGTACACCGGTTTGCCGGCGATCTTCTCGGTCAGCGTGGTGAACGTCGGCACGCGCGGCGCGGACGCGGCGATCCAGCCGTCCTCGGTGAGGTCGTTGTCGACGATGTTGATCCGCACCGACGTCGTCTCGGCGGGGAGGTCGCGCAGGTTGATCCGGGTGTCGTTCCAGCCGTTCGTCCCCGCGCCCGGCGGGAGCACGAACTGGCTGCGGATGACCTTCACACCTTCGGGGGTGCCCACGCCGTAGTCCAGGCTGACCGACGTCGGCCGCCGTGACGCGCCCGCGGTGGCGACCACGATCTGGCCGTCGGCGGGCTTCTCGGTGAGGGCATACCAGTCGCTGCGAAGCCGTCCGGCGCGTGTCTCGGGGTCGAGGAAGCTGCTCCACATGGGCACTTCTTCGGGTTTGAAGCCGTGCGGCGGTTCGGCGAGCGGGTCCTTGTCGTCGATCGCGCGGGTGTGGAACCCGGTCTGCACGCGGCCGTTGTCCTGTTCGGGATCGGGCAGCGGTGGCGGGGTCTGGCCGGCGGGCGGCTCTTCCTTCTTCACCGGCACAGTGCGCTGCTCCGGCTGGGCGCGCAGGATGCTGGTCGCCGCGTCCCGTTCCACCATCACGTGGTCGGAAAGGTTGCAGCTCTTGCCGGACAGATGCCCGAAGTTCGCGGCACCGAGGCTGTAGGAACCGGCCTGGTTGTGGATCGCCCACGCCATGCTGACGAATTCACCCGTCGCCATCAGACCGCAGACGACCACCAGTGAGAGCGAGCCCAGCCGCAGTGACCGGCTCCGGCCCTCCTGTGGACCGGCGGGTAGCCCTGGCCGGTGCGCGCGGACGTTCTCGACGAACGCGTAGATCCCGGAGATCGCGGCCGCGACCAGCAGGATCGTCGACAGCGGGATCCCGCCGATCGACGGCGCCACCGCCGTCCACTGCACGCCGAGTTTCGAGACGAACCAGAAGGAGTTAGGCCCGGTCGCGGCCAGCGCGCCGACCACGAGCAGCCCGGCCAGGAACGCGGCCCGGTTCCGCCTGGACCGCAGCACCGTCGAACTCGTCGCCAGCGCCGTCAAGGCCGCCATGGCCGCGCCGACGGCGGCGAACGCGCCGAAGTGGTGCGTCCACTTGGTCGGGGTCAGGGCCAGGAGCAGGAAGAACAGTGCGACCGTGCCGATCAGGCGGCGGCTGGGGCCGAGTGCGGCGCCGGGGATCCGGCCGCGGCGCAGCAGCACCACCAGACAGGTCCCGGTGCACAGCAGCACCAGCAGGACGGGGAACCGGCGTGGCGCGGATCCGTCCGGCAGGCTTTCGAAGAGCAACTGGTAGCGCGCGAGTTCCTGGAACCACGACAGGTTCGGGCCGACCTGCGTGCGGATCCGGGTCGCCTCCTGCACGGTGGCGAAGGTCTGGTCGGCGAACACCACGACCAGCACCAGCAAGCCCGCGGCCAGCACCGGCGCGAGCACCGGCAGCCAGCCGTTCTCGGCGCGCTGGCGGACCAGTTTGAACAGCGGGCGGGCGGCGACCAGGAACGGCGCGACCGCGATCAGCCCGGTCGGCGTCGCGGCCAGGGTGAACCCGGCGGCGGTGAGCCCGAGGGCCAGCGGCAGCAGCCGTCGCGTCACCAGCGCGCGCTCGACGGCGCAGATCGCCAGCAGCGAACCCAGCGCGGCGACCGGTTCCGGCCGGACACCGTTGTTGAACGGCATCCACCAGACCAGGAACACCGCGGCGGCGGCCCAGCCCGCCGCGCGGCTCGTCCGGACCTGCGTGCCGAGGCGGGGCATGACCTCTCGGCTGATCAGCAGCCAGCTCAGGACCCCGAGTACGAACGACGGGAGCCGGATCCACGGCGGCACCGTGCTGACGTGCGCCATCAGCTGATACACGTGGTAGAACCAGCCGAACGGCGCCTCGGCGACGCCGAACCAGCGGTGATAGTTGGTCAGGTAGCCGGTGTCCTCGGCCACTCTCGACATCGTGAGGATGTAGCCGTCGTCCGAGGTGACCGGGCCGATGAAGACCCACGCGCCGAGCGCCACGATCACCGTCGCGTCGCGGGCGGTCAGCCGCCACCAGCCGACCGGCGCCCAGCGCGGCGCGCGGCGGGCGAAGCCCGAGTCCATCCGCCACACCGCGATCAGGCAGCCGATGAAGGCGAGTGCCGCGATCACCCCGATGATGGATTTCAGCAGTGTCGGCGAGGTCTGGTAGCGGGTGTCCGGGACGACCGAGACGTGCAGGCCGGTGATCGGGTCCTTACCGGAGTTGATCGAGGAGTAGATCCCGACCAGCCGCGGCCGGACGTCGCCCTCGGCGTGGAACACCACGGTGTCGGCGACGGACAGCGTCATCTGGTTGGCGTCCGCGACCAGCTTGACGTCGCAGTTGTGCTGCGGCGTCGACTGCGGAGGCAGCGGCTGCTGCACGATCTGCTGGCCCTGGCTGGAGGCGAGGAGGACACCGTTGTCGATGCGCAGCTGAAGGCCGACGCCCTTGCCCGCGCGCGGGTCGGTGCGGCCGTCGGGCACGGTGGAGAACAACAGGGCCTGCCCCTGCGAACGCGCGTCCAGCGAACGGACGGTCGTGCACGGGAGGTCGACGCGCAGATCCTGGGCCCAGTACCCGGTCAAGGGCGCGTTGACGGAGCGGGTGTCGCCGCCCGTTGGCCAGACGACCTCCGCTGTGTCCTGCACCACCGGCAGGAAGGGGAAAGCCAACGCGCACAAGGCGGACAGCAACCCCAGCGTGACAGCGATCAAACGCATCGGCGCAACGCTAACGGGTCTGGTCCGAACGGCTTACGCAGGGCTGCCCTTGGTCGTGACGCTCAGCCAGGTTAAGGCGTCCTGAACTGTCGTTACGCTGGCCGTTTCAGGTCGCAGGGGTCGCCGGACGACGACCACCGGGAGGTCGAGTTCCCGGGCCGCGGTGAGCTTCGCCGCGGTCATCCCGCCGCCGCTGTCCTTGGTGACGAGCACCTGCACACGGTGCTGTTCCATCAGCGCGCGTTCCTTCGCGGGCTCGTACGGGCCTCGGTCCAGCAGGACTTCGTGACGACGGGGGAGCGGTGCCTCGGGCGGATCGACGCAGCGGATCAGGAACCAGAGGTCCAGCCCGGCGAAGGCGGCGAGGCCCTGACGCCCGCTGGTGAGGAACACGCGATCGCCGAGTCCGGGGAGCAGGCGCGCGGCGTGGCCGAGGTCGTCGGCCCACTGCCAGTCGTCGCCGGGCTGTTCGGTCCATCCCGGCCTCGCGAGCCTGAGCAGCGGTGTGTTCGTTTCCCGCGCCGCGGTGGCCGCGTTGGCGCCGATCTGCTCGGCGAAGGGGTGCGTCGCGTCGATGACCGCTTCGACGTCGTTCTCGGTCAGCCAGCGCGCGAGACCTTCTGGACCGCCGAAGCCGCCGACGCGGACTTCGCCGTCGGGCAGCTTCGGCCGTGCGACGCGGCCGGCCAGGGACGAGACGACGTGCTCGCCACCGGCGACCAGTTCCTTCGCCAGGTCCCGGGCTTCGCCGGTGCCGCCCAGGATCAGCAGCGTCATCGGGCCACGGCGGCGCGCCACCGTTCCAGGGTGCGCAGGTTGGCGAGCGTCTCCGCCCAGGTGAGCTCGGGGGCCTGACGGTCGGCGAGGTGCGTGGCGACATGGTCGGCTTCGCGAGCGAAGAGGCCCTGCGTCGCTTCGACCTCGATCACCTCGGGCTCGCCGTCTTCCGGCGTGAGGATGATCTGCGACGTCTTCGGTTTGCGCATCTCGTGGATCCACGCGGGCTTCGGCACGTATAGCTGTCCTCGCGAGCCGTAGACGCGGATGTGGTCGTCCTGGGTGAGCTGGAACCCGCAGGCCACCTGCGCGACGATCCCGCCGGGCAGTCGCAGCAGGCCGAACGCGACCTCGTCGACGCCGTTCTCGTCGAGCCTCGCCATCCCGAGGACCTCTTCGGGCTCCACGACGTCCTGCCCGGTAGCCGCCTGCGAGACCAGCCGCGCGAGCGACGTGCAGTAACAGCCGACGTCGAAGATCCCGCCGCCGCCGAGCGCCGGATCGGTCAGCCGGGGGACGGCGAAGTTGTAGCTGAAGGCGACGTCGACCGCGCGGACCTCGCCGATGGCGCCGCAGGAGATCAGCTCGGCCAGCCGCCGGATCTGCGGATGCAGCCGGTACATGAACGCCTCCATGAGGAAGACGTCGTTCAAGCGGGCCGCTTCGATGACCTTCTCGGCTTCGCCGACGTCGACGGTCAGCGGTTTCTCGCACAGGATGTGCTTGCCGGCCTCGGCCGCGCGGATCGCCCATTCGCCGTGCAGCGGATGCGGCGTCGAGATGTAGACCGCGTCGACGTCCGGATCGGCGAGCAGGTCTTCGTAGGAGCCGTAGCATTTCGGGATCTCGAATCGGCTCGCGAACTCGGCCGCCCGGTCGCCGGAGCGCGCGGCGACGGCTTCGAGCACGCCGTGCTTGCTCTCCTCGACGCCCGCCGCGAACTCGGCGGCGATGTTCCCGGCGGCCAGCAGGCCCCAGCGCACGTTCTTCACAGTGACTCCGGTTGGCTAGCTCGATCACGGGTGGCCGAGTAGAGAAAACTATCGGGAAACCCTTCGGCCGCAAGGACTTCTCCGACGAAGATCATCGCCGCGCGGCTGATCCCGGCTTCGCGGGACTGGGCCGCGATGGTGCCGAGCGTTCCCCTCAGCACCTGTTCACCCGGCTGGCTCGCGAGCGCGACCACGGCCGCAGGGCAGTCGTCGGTGTAGAACGGCAGCAATTCGTCGACTACTTGCTCGATGCGGTTGATCGCCAGGTGCAGCGCGAGCGTGGTGCCGGTGCGGGCGAAGTTCGCCAGCGTCTCACCCGGCGGCATGGCGGTGGACCGCGCCTGCGCCCGCGTGACGACCAGGCTCTGGCCCACCTCGGGCACGGTCAGTTCGCGTTTGAGCAGTGCGGCCGCGGCGGCGAACGCGGGCACGCCGGGAGTGACGTCGTAGGGGACGCCGGCGGCGTCGAGGCGGCGCATCTGCTCGGCGACCGCGCTGTAGATCGACGGATCCCCGGAGCAGAGCCGCGCGATCTCGTGGCCGTTCCGGTGGGCCTCGACCATGCGCTCGACGATCGCGGGGAGGTCGAGGTTCGCGGTGTCGACGAGGTCCGCGTCATCCGGGCAATAGGCGAGCAGATCCGTCGGCGTCATGCTGCCGGGGTACAGGCAGGTTCGGCAGCGGCCGAGGAGGTCGCGGCCCCGCACGGTGATGAGGTCGGCCGCGCCGGGGCCGGCGCCGATGAAATGGACTGTCACGTTTCGCTCCGGAAATTCCACTGTGTGACGACCCGCGCGGGGGTCCAGCCGGTGAATCCACCCAGCGGCGTGGCCTGTTCGACGCCGATCCTGCTCAGTTCGCCGCCGTGTTCGGTGTACGCGCGGGCCAGGACCTGCTCGGATTCCAGGGTCACGCCGTGCGCGACGAGCCGTGCGCCGGTCGCCAGGCAGGCGTCGAGGACACCGGGCACGGTCAGTCCGCCGCCGACGAAGATCGCTTGCGGTTTGGTCAGTCCTTCGAGTGCTTCCGGCGCCGCGCCGATCACCACTTCGAGTTCCGGAACCCCGAGCGCGTGCGCGTTCCGGGTGATCCGGGCGGCCCGCTCCGGCGACCGCTCGATCGCGACCGCCCGGTTCAGTGGATGCACCCGGGACCACTCGATCCCGACGCTGCCCGCTCCGGCGCCGACGTCCCACAGCAGTTCGCCGGGTGACGGCGCGAGCCTGGCCAGCGCGGACGCGCGGACGTCGCGTTTGGTGAGCTGGCCGTCGTGCTCGAAGGCGTCGTCCGGAAGGCCGGTCAGCGGCAGCGCGGGACCGTCGGCCTCGACGGCGAACACGGTCAGCGCGCCTGGACCGACCCGCTCGTCCGGGCCGCCGAGGTCGGACAGCGCGGTGACGCGGCTTCGTCCGTAACCGCGGGCTTTCAGCAGGTCACGCAGGTCTTCGGCGTTCGCTCCGAGGACGAGGATCCGGCGGCCCGGCGCCAGCGCCCGGCTCACCCGGCCGATCGCGCGGCCGACGACGGTGACCACCTCGGTCTCCTCCGCCGACCAGCCGAGCCTCGCGCGAGCGAGCGTCACGGACGAGAGCGCGGGCAGGATCTCGACGTCGTAGCCGCGCTGGATCAGCGTGGTGCCGATGCCGGACAGCAGGGGATCGCCGCTGGCCAGTACACAGACGCGGCCTCGCCCCGCCAGGAAGTCGTCCAGGGTGGGGAGCAGCGGGCTGGGCCACGGCTCGGTTTTCACGTCTTCGGGGAGGTAGGCGAGTTGTCGCGGCGAGCCCACGACCACGTCGGCGCGCGACACCGCTTCCCGTGCCTGGTCGGACAGGCCGGGCCAGCCGTCGGCCCCGATCCCGACGACGGTCAGGGGTGATTTTTCGCGCACGCCGGTCACGCTAGACGACGGTTTTCCTGTGCGATGATCGGCCAGAGGTCGTCGACGATGAGGGAGAGCTGTGAAGCCGTACCCGTTCACCGCCGTTGTGGGGATGCCGGATCTGCGCCTGGCGCTGGTGCTTTCCTCCATCTCGCCCGCTATCGGCGGAGTGCTGGTGCGCGGGGAGAAGGGCACGGCGAAGTCGACGATGGTGCGGGCGCTCGCCGGTCTGCTGCCCGGCGTCGACGTCGTGGACACGTGCCGGTTCTCCTGCGATCCGGTCGAACCCGACCCGGCCTGCCCGGACGGCCCGCACGCCGAGGGCTCGCCCGCGCACCGCCGTCCCGCGCGGCTGGTGGAACTGCCGGTCGGCGCGGCCGAAGACCGCGTGATCGGCTCGCTGAACCTGGAACGCGCGCTGGCCGACGGCGTCACCGACTTCCAGCCCGGCCTGCTGGCCGCCGCGCATCGCGGGCTGCTGTACGTCGACGAGGTCAACCTCCTGCACGACCACCTGGTCGACACGCTGCTCGACGCCGCCGCCATGGGCCGCGCGACCGTCGAGCGCGAAGGCGTCTCGGTGTCGCACGCCGCCCGGTTCGTCCTGATCGGCACGATGAACCCGGAGGAAGGCGAACTGCGCCCGCAGTTGCTGGACCGCTTCGGGCTCACCGTCGAGGTCGCTTCCAGCCGTGATCCCGAACTGCGCGTCGAGGTCGTCCGTCGCCGGCTCGCCTACGAGGCGGATCCCGACGGTTTCGCCGGCCAGTACGCCGCGGCCGACGCCGAACTGGCGGCGGAGGTCGAGGCGGCGCAACGGCTTCTGCCGTCGGTGAAGCTGCCGGACGACGCGCTCCGGCAGATCGCCGAGGTCTGCGCGTCCTTCGAGGTCGACGGGATGCGCGCGGACATCGTGACCGCGCGGACCGCGGTCGCGCACGCCGCCTGGGCCGGGCGCACCGAGGTGACCACCGAGGACATCCGGGTCGCGGCCCGGCTCGCGCTGCCGCACCGCCGTCGCCGCAATCCCTTCGACGCGCCCGGGATCTCCGAGGAGCAGCTGGAGCAGGCGTTGCAGGACGCCGAACCCGACGGCCCGGAACCCGAGGGGCCCGACGACGACGGCCCCGGCTCGGGAACCCCGCCGCCTTCGGAAGGCGGCACGGACGACGCGCCGCAGTCGCGGAGTGAGCCTTCGCCGGGTGGCGGTCAGAGCGGTGACCAGAAGCCGGTCCGCGCCGGGGAAGCGTTTCGCGCCAAGCGTTTCGAGGTGAAGGGCACCGGTGAGGGCGCCGCCGGGCGACGGTCCCGGGCGATCACCGACAACGGCCGCACGATCGGCGTCCAGCCCGCCGGGGTCAAGGATGGGCATCCGCATCTGCTGGCCACCGTGCGCGCGGCCGCGCCACATCAGCGTTCCCGGGGTCGCAGCGGCGCGGGGCTCGTGATGCGGGCACAGGATCTGCGGTTCGCGCGGCGGGAAGGGCGCGAGGGCAACCTGGTGCTGTTCTGCGTCGACGCGTCCGGCTCGATGGGCGCGCGGCAGCGGATGCGCGAGGTCAAGACCGCCGTGCTGTCGTTGCTGCTGGACGCCTACCAGCGCCGGGACAAGGTCGGCCTGGTCACCTTCCGCGCTTCGGGCGCCGAACTCGCCCTGCCGCCGACGAACAGCGTCGACGCCGCGGCGTCCCGTTTGGACGGTCTCGCGACCGGAGGGCGGACCCCGCTGGCGGAAGGACTCCTCGAGGCGGCACGGGTGCTGCGGATCGAGGCGGTCCGGGATCCGCAACGCCGTCCGCTGCTCGTCGTCGTCACCGACGGCCGCGCGACCAGCGGCGCCGACGCCGTCGACCGGGCGCAGCGGGCGGCCGGGTTGCTGGCCGGGAACGTGACGTCGGTCGTGATGGACTGCGAGAGCGGGAAGATGCGCCTCGGGCTCGCCGCGGAACTGGCCGGACATCTGGGCGCGGAACACGTTCCGGTCGCCGACGTCGGCACCGCTGACACGCTCGCCGGCGTCGTCCGCGCCCGGACCTCGGGGAGGGCCGCGTAATGCCCCAGGGCAAACCGGAAACCGTGCCGGACGACGGGCTCACCACCCGCCAGCGACGGAACCGCCCGCTGCTCGCCGTGCACACCGGCGAGATGAAGGGGAAGTCCACGGCCGCGTTCGGGATGGCGTTGCGTGCCTGGAACCAGGGCTGGTCGATCGGCGTGTTCCAGTTCGTCAAGTCGGCGAAATGGCGCGTCGGGGAGGAAGCCGCGTTCCGCGCGCTCGGCAAGCTGCACGACGACACCGGCCAGGGCGGGAAGGTCGAATGGCACAAGATGGGTGAGGGCTGGAGCTGGGCGCGCAAGTCCGGATCCGAGGAGGATCACGCCGTCAACGCGCGCGAAGGCTGGGCCGAGATCAAACGCCGTCTCGCCGCGGAAACCCACGACTTCTACGTCCTCGACGAGTTCAGCTACCTGCTCAAATGGGGCTGGCTCGAAGTGGAGGACGTCGTCTCCACGCTGACTTCGCGGCCGGGCCACCAGCACGTGGTGATCACCGGACGGTACGCGCCGCCGGAGCTGATCGAGGCCGCCGACCTGGTCACCGAGATGACCAAGGTGAAGCATCCGATGGACGCCGGGCAAAAGGGCCAGCGGGGGATCGAGTGGTAGCTCGCGTGGTCATCGCCGCGCCCGGATCCGGGCACGGGAAGACCACGATCGCCGCGGGGCTGATGGCGGCGCTGCGCGCGCGGGGACTGAAGGTGTCCGGGCACAAGGTCGGTCCGGACTTCATCGACCCGAGCTATCACGCCCTCGCGACCGGGCGCCCGGCCCGGAACCTGGACCCGTTCCTGCAGGGCGAAGAACAGCTGATCCCGTTGCTGCTGCACGGTTCCGCCGGGGCGGACCTCGCGATCATCGAAGGCGTGATGGGCCTGTTCGACGGCGCTCTCGGCACCGAGGGCTACGCGTCGACGGCGCATGTCGCTCGGCTTCTGGACGCTCCGGTCGTGCTCGTCGTGGACGCTTCGGCCGCGTCGCGCAGCGTCGCGGCGACCGTGCTCGGGTTCGCGCAGTACGACACCCGCGTCCGGCTGGCCGGCGTGATCCTCAACAAACTGGGCTCGCAGCGGCACGCGGACGAGATCGTCACGGCGCTCGAAGCGACCGGCGTCCCGCTGCTCGGAACGTTGTACCGCAACGAAGAGATCCACGCGCCGAGCCGTCACCTCGGCCTCGTACCCGCGGCGGAACGGGCGAGCGAGTCCGAGCGACTGCTGCCGGAACTGGCCGGGTGGATCAGCGAAGGCGTCGATCTCGGCGCCGTCGTGCAGGTCGCGCGAGCGGCTTCCCGGCTTTCGGGTGAGCCTTGGCGGCCGCCGCTTTCGCACGATGGCCCGCGTACGGTGGTCGCCGCCGCGGCCGGTCCCGCGTTCACCTTCCGCTACACCGAGGCCGTGGAGTTGCTCGCCGCCGCCGGCGTCGACGTCGTCGATGTGGATCCCTTGCAGGACAAGGAACTCCCCGAGGGGTGCGCCGGACTGTACTTCGGCGGCGGGTTCCCCGAGGTGCACGCCGAGGAGCTGTCGGCGAACGTCCCGCTGCGGACCGCGGTCGCGCGGGCCATCGGCGACGGGATGCCCGTGGTGGCGGAATGCGCCGGGCTGCTCTACCTGTGCCAGGACATCGACGGGCTGCCGATGACCGGCGTCCTCGACGCTTCGGCCTCGATGACCAAACGCGGGAAACTGGGCTACCGCAAGGCCTTCTCACCTGCCGACACCGTGCTGACCGTCGCCGGGCAGCGCGTCACCGGGCACGAGTTCCACCGCACGGTCGTCGAACCCGGCAGCGGGCCGACGCCGGCCTGGGGCTGGGACCGCACGCCGGACGGATTCGCGTCGGCGTCACTGCACGCCTCCTACCTGCACGTCCATTGGGCCGGATATCCGGAACTCGCCGAGCGGTTCGCCGCCGCGGTGCACGCCCATGGCTGACTACGACCTCGGGCATCACGGCGATCGCGAGGTCGGCGAGGGGCTCGTCGATCTGGCCGTCAACGTCCGGCTGCCGGTCCCGCCCGCCTGGCTGCGCGCCGAACTGGCGGCCGCGCTCGACGATCTGGCCGCGTACCCGGACGTCACCGCGGCGACCGAGGCAGTGGCCTCCCGGCATTCCCTGCCGGTGTCCCGAGTGCTGGTGACCTCGGGGGCCGCCGAGGCTTTCACGTTGCTGGCCACGGCTCTGCGGCCCGCTCATGCCGTCGTCGTGCATCCGCAGTTCACCGAGCCCGAAGCCGCTTTGCGCGCGGCCGGTCATCCCGTGGATCGCGTGGTGCTGACGCCCGACGACGGCTTCCGGCTGAGCGAGATTCCCGACGACGCCGACCTGGTCTTCGTCGGGAATCCCACGAACCCGACCTCGGTGCTCCATCCGGCCGCGGACCTGCTCGCCCTGGGACGTCCGGGCCGGTTGGTCGTCGTCGACGAGGCCTTCCTCGACGCCGTCCCCGGCGAGACCGAAAGCGTTGCGGGGCAACCGGGTTTCGCCGTCCTTCGGAGCCTCACCAAGACTTGGGGCATCGCCGGACTCCGCGCCGGCTACGTCCTGGCGGAAGAGTCCGTTGTGGACACTCTGCGCTCGGTGCAGCCACCTTGGTCGGTGTCTTCGCTCGCCGCCGTCGCCGTGGTGGCCTGCTGCCGCCCGGAGGCGTTGGAGGAAGCGGAAAAGCTGGCCGTCGCGGCGGAGTCGGACCGGGAGTACCTGGTTTCCGGCCTGGCGTCGCTGGGAGTCGAAGTGCCGGGGGAGCCGCGGGGCCCGTTCGTGCTCGTGCGGCTGCCCGGTGCGGACGGCGTCCGGGAACGTTTGCGGGACAAGGGTTACGCCGTCCGGCGTGGGGACACCTTCCCGGGGCTGGACGCGCGGTACCTGCGGATCGCCGTCCGGGACCGGGAGACGGTGGACGGCTTCCTGGCGGCACTCGCTTCCACGCTCTGAGGTCGTGAGTGGGTGAGGCCTGCCGGGGTGTTGCGAAAGCCACTTTCGCAACGTTGAAGGTTGCGAAAGTGGCTTTCGCAACGTTGATGTCCGCACGACCCCATCGAGGCGGGCGAAGTGGTTGGATGAGCCGGTGAACTTCGCGATCGGCGTCTTCGACCTCTTCGCCTACACCATTCCCGGTGCCCTGTACGTGGCGTTCTTCGGCTATCTCGGGGCGAAACTCCACATCCTGACGGCGGCGACCGTCGGCGGCGTGCCCACGGTCGTCATGGTCGTGGTGATCGTGGTGCTGAGTTTCCTGCTGGGCTATCTGGCCTATCCGCTCGGCGAAGCGCTGGAGCGGATCGTGCCGCGCAGGCGGAACCGGAACCCCGCAGAGGAGTTCGTCCGCCGGATGCCGTCGGCCGAGGGGCGCGCGTTCCTGAAAGAGAGCCCGCATCTCCTGGTGGGTGCCCTGCAGTTGCACGACAAGGACCTCGCGGTCGACGTCGCGCGGCTGCGCGCGTCGGGTCTGATGGTCCGCAACTGTGCGCCACCCCTGCTGTTCGGCGCGATCGCCGCCATCGTCGAGATCTTCGCGGGCAAACATCCGTTCATCGCCGCCGGCATGGCGGTGCTGCTCCTGTTCGCGTCGCTCACGCTGGTTTCGCAGGGCCGCAAACTCGGCCTCTGGGCCGGCTTGAAGACGCTGGAGTTGTGCTTCTGGCTCCCCGAAATCGACGAGAAACTGGCGGCGGCCGAGGCTATTCGCAAATCCGCTTGAAACCGGTCGCCCCCGGCCGGGCGTGGAAGACGACCTCGTGCCCGAGGGAATCCCGGAACACCGCCCGACCCGGCTTCGGCAAGGTCATCGTGCCTTGCTGGTAGGGATTGCCCCATTCGGGAGGCGGACCGGCCAGCGGCAGGTCGGCTTCGAAGTAGACGCCTTCGACGAGGGCTTCGTCGACACCGCAATGCGTGTACAGCTCGAACGGGAAGGACCTCTCGGCGGGGAAGACCGCGACCGGGAGGTGCTCCGGCAAGACTTCCGAGCGTGGCAGCGCCGTCAGGACGCCGACCGTGGCCAGCGCGGCGAGCGCCGCCGAGATCCACAGAACAGTGCGCATCGGACCCTCCCGTTCACCGCGTCCACGCGTGAACGGCCCGGAAGGTTGCCCGTCAGAACGACAAGGCCAGCAAGGCGACGGCGACGGCGACCTCGACGCAGCCTCCGAGTACGTCCCCGGTGACACCGCCCAGCCGCTGGACGCACCTGGCCAGCAACGCCGACGCGGCGGCATAGGCCAGCGTCACCGCGAGCAGCCCTTGCCACCAGGGAACGGTCAGCGCCGCCGCACCGGCGAGTACGGCGAACACCACCGCGGCCACCCACACCGGCACCGAACCGGCGACGGTCGCGCCGAGCCCTTCGGGCCGTGCCGACGGGACGCCGCGCGCGCAGCACAGGGAGAGCACCCCGCGTCCGGCGAAGACCGCGATCGCCGCGGCCGCGATCCCGTGCCCCGCCGAGATCGCTCCCGAAAGGGCGCCGACCTGCACCAGCAGGACCAGCACCAGCGTCGCGATCCCGGTCGGCCCGGAATCCCCGCGGCGCATGACCTCCAGCGCCCGCGCGCGGTCGTAGGAGGCACCGAGTCCGTCGGCGGTGTCGGAGAGACCGTCGAGATGCAGTCCGCGACTGCCCAGCGCCACCGCGCCCAGCGCCAGCGCCGCCGACGCGAACGCGGGCAGACCGATCAGCTCGCCGAGGAAGACGATCGACGAAGCGACGGCGGCGAGCGGGACGACGGCCAGTGGGGCGAGCACCATCGCGCCCCCGGCCACGCGCCGGTCGATCACTTCCGGCGCCGGCACCCGGACCGTGGTCAGGGTGCCGACCGCCATCTTGAGCGCGTCCGAGATCAAGCGAGGTCCGCCAGCAGGCCCATGTCCGCGAGGATCGCGCGCGCCGCCCGCAGCGTCGGGACGGCCTGGACGGCGCCGCTGCCCTCACCGAGCCGCAGCCCGAGGTCGAGGATCGGCTCCAGTTCGAGCGCCTTCAACGCGTACGCCTGCGACGGCTCGGTCGACCGGTGCCCGGCCAGCCACCACTGCTCGGCGCCCGGCGCGATCTCGCGGGCGACGAGCGCCGCGGCCCCGGAGAACACGCCGTCGAGCAGCACCGGCACCCCGCGAACCGCGGCCTGCACGAGGAAGCCCGCTGTCGCGGCGAGGCAAGCGCTGCCGAGCGTGGTCAGCAACGTGAAAGGGTCTTTCACCGCATCGGCCCTGATCAACGCGGCCTCGACGACAGCGAGCTTCCGAGCCCGCCCCTCCTCGTCGATCCCGGTGCCCGTACCGACGACGTCTTCCGGGAAAAGGCCGAGCAGCGAGGCGACCACGGCCGCGCAGACCGTCGTGTTGCCGATCCCCATGTCACCGGGGATGAGCAGATCCGCGCCGCCGTCGATCTCCTCGTCCGCGATCGCCAGCCCGTGCTCGAACGCCGTCCGCGCCTCGCCATCGGACAGCGCGTCCTCGACGTCGATCGGGCCGGAACCCCGCCGGACCTTGTGCGCGACGACCTCGGCTGGCACGTCCGCGCCGTCCCAGTCCACGGCGATGTCCAGCACCCGCACCTTCGCCCCGGCCAGTCCGGCGAGCACGCTGACGCCGCTCTTGCCCGCCAGGAACACCCGGACCATCGCGGCGGTGACCTCCCGCGGATACGCCGACATCCCGGAAACACCGTGGTCCCCGGCGAACACCACCACCCGGACGTCGTCGAGCGGCCGCGGCGGGACGACCCCGTGCGCGGCGCTGAGCCACGCGGCGAGGTCTTCGAGACGGCCGAGCGACCCCAGCGGCTTGACCAGACCGTCCAGCCTGGTCCGCGCGGCGGCGCCGGCCTCGGCGTCCGGGGTGGCGATGGCGAAACGCATGGCGGCTCCCTAAGGCAGGTCGAGCATCCGCCCGGCGACGACCAGTACGGTCCGGTCGGATTCGGCGGACACCCGGTTGTTCAGTGCGCCCAGCACATCACGGAACACCCGTCCGGACACCGTCGCGGGCACCACACCGCTGCCGACCTCGTTGCTGACCGCGATCACCGGCACGTCGGCCTGCGCCCACGCCGCCAGGAAGTCTTCGAGCCGTTCGTCGAGCCGCCGTTCCCAGCCTCCGCGCTGGTCCCAGGCGCCGACCTCGTCGAGTACGCGGCTGATCCAGGTGCCGAGACAGTCGATGAGCAGTGGATGCGTCGCCGTCCGCAGCACGGTGGCCAGATCGGTGGTCTCGATCGTCTTCCAGGTGCTCGGCCGCCGCGCGCGATGCGCGGCCACCCGAGCGGCCCACTCGGGATCGTCGTCGCTCGGCGGCAACCCGGGCGCCACATAGGTCAGGTGCGGGTGACGGGACGCGAGCCGCTCGGCGTGGTGTGACTTCCCAGAACGGACGCCGCCCAGTATCAGCACCTTGCCGTCGTCGCGCGAGTAGCGGCGAAGTGCCCGCGCGAGGGTCTCCAGATACCTCGCGAGGCGATGCGTCAGCTTGGTCATACCCCGCATTCTCGTGCACGCGCTACCGTTCGCCACGTGCCACTCCGACAAGCCGCCACCGCAGCCGGACTCGTTACCGGTTACGTCGCCGACGCCGTCTTCGGAGATCCACGTCGAGGGCATCCGGTCGCCGGCTTCGGACGCGCCGCGCAAGCCGTTGAGCAGCGGGTTTGGGCAGATTCGAAGGTGCGGGGCACGGCGTACACCGCGGTCTGCGCGGGTGCCGTCACCGGATTGGGGGTCGCCGCCCAGATCTCGACCCGGAAACACCCGTTCGCGCGGTTCGCCCTCACGGCCGCGTCCACCTGGGTGGTTCTCGGCGGTCGCGGTCTCGCGGCCGAGGGCACGAGGATGGCCCGGCTGCTCGACGACGGCGATCTGCCCGGCGCGCGGCGGCGGCTCTCGCACCTCTGCGCCCGCGACGCCACCGGGCTGGACACGGAACAACTCGCCCGCGCCACCACCGAATCCATCGCCGAGAACACCTCGGACGCCGTCGTCGCACCGCTGCTGTGGGGAGCGGTCGCCGGGATCCCCGGCCTGCTGGGCTACCGCGCGCTCAACACCCTCGACGCGATGGTCGGCTACCGGTCGCCGAAGTACGCCAACTTCGGCTGGGCCTCGGCCCGGGCGGACGATCTGGCGAATCTGGTGCCCTCCCGGGTCGGCGCGGCGCTGACAGTGGCTTCGGCGCCGCTGGCGGGCGGTTTCGCCAAACCCGCGTTCCGGGTCTGGCGCCGCGACGGGAAACACCACCCGAGTCCCAACGCCGGGCAGGTCGAGGCCGCTTTCGCGGGCGCGCTCGGGATCCGGCTCGGCGGGACGAACAGCTACGGCGGCCGTACCGAACGCCGCGGCGTCCTCGGTGACGGCCGCGAGCCCGAACCGGTGGACGTACGCCGCGCTGTCCGGCTTTCGAAGGTCGTCGGCCTCGCCGCGCTCGCCGTCGCGGTGGCGGTCACGAGGTGAGCGGGCTGCTCGTCGCGGGGACGACGTCGGACGCGGGCAAGAGCCTGGTGACCGCGGCGCTCTGCCGGTGGCTCGCGCGCCAAGGGGTGCGGGTCGCGCCCTTCAAGTCGCAGAACATGTCGAACAACTCGATGGTGTGCTCCGATGGCGCCGAGATCGGCCGCGCGCAATGGCTCCAGGCACGGGCCGCCCGGGTCGAGCCCGAAGCCGCGATGAACCCGGTGCTGCTGAAACCGGGTAGCGACCGGCGCAGTCACGTCGTCGCGCTCGGGAAACCGTTCGGCACGTTGGAGGCGGGGGAGTACGCGACCGGTCGCGCCGGGCTCGCCGAGATCGCCTTCGACACCTTCTCTTCCTTGCGGGAGAGGTTCGACGTCGTGCTCTGTGAGGGCGCGGGCAGTCCGGCCGAGATCAACCTGCGCTCCGGCGACTACGTCAACATGGGGCTGGCGCGGCGGTTCGGCCTGCCGGTGGTGGTCGTCGGCGACATCGACCGCGGCGGCGTGATGGCCGCGATGTTCGGCACCCTCGCCCTGCTTTCGGCCGAGGACCAGGCCTTGGTCTCGGGCTGGCTGGTCAACAAGTTCCGCGGCGACGTCGGCCTGCTCCGGCCCGGCCTGGCGACGCTGGAGAAGCTCACCGGCCGCGAGGTCTTCGGCGTCCTGCCGTGGCTGGACCAGGTGTGGATCGACTCCGAGGACGCCTTGGCCGCGGCGGGCTGGGGCGCCGGTGGCGGTTCCCTGCGCGTCGCGGTCGTGCGTTTCCCCCGCGCCTCCAACGCGACCGACGTCGACGCGCTCGCCGCCGAGCCCGGCGTCTCGGTCATGCTGACGGCCGATCCGGACACGGTCCTTTCCGCCGACGTGGTGATCCTGCCCGGTTCCCGCGCGACGGTGGACGATCTGGAATGGCTGCGCGCCCGCGGCCTGGCCGACGCGGTCCGCACGCGGGCCGAGGCCGGCCGTCCGGTGCTGGGGATCTGTGGCGGCTACCAGATGCTGGCCGCGGAGATCGAGGACGACGTCGAATCCGGTGCCGGAACCGTGCCCGGCCTTGGCCTGCTGCCGACCCGGGTCTCCTTCAGCGCAGACAAGGTGCTGGCACGTCCAACGGGTGAATGGCGCGGCCAACCGGTGGAGGCGTACGAGATCCACCACGGTGCCGTATCGGCCACCGGCCCCGCCGAGTCCTTTTTGGACGGATATCGGCGAGGTCCGATCTGGGGCACGATGTGGCACGGCGCCTTCGAGAACGACGGCTTCCGCCGCGCCTGGCTGGGCGAGGTCGCGGACTGGTCACCGGCCGACGGCGCGCCCGGATTCGGGCGGCTCCGGGAAAGCATGCTGGACCGTCTCGCCGACGCCGTCGAAGAGCACGCCGACACGGCGGGACTCCTGCGGCTGCTCGAAACCGGTGCGCCCGCCGACCTGCCTTTCGTGCCGCCGGGGGCCTGAGCCGGGTCGCAAGTCCGTGAAGGCCTCCTTGAGGGACTCTGGGTCCCTTAAGGAGGCCTTCACGGACCTAAGCGATCGCTCGGGCGACTTCCTTGCGTGCCAAGGCCTTCTCGACCAGAGCGCCGAAGGTGAGGCCGAGCACCGTCCACAGCACCAGCTGGGTGCCGACAGAGGCCAGCCGGAAGGTCCACAGGGTGGAACCGGGGAACTCGGCGGGGACCTCGTCGATCGACGGCAGCAGCGCCGCCGCCACCGCGATCAGCACGACGTACCCGCCCGCGGCGAGCAGCCCGCCGCGCCAGGCGCCGAGTTTGTCGGCCAGCTTCCGGCCGAACGCCGCGGCGAGGATGGCGACCAGCAGCGAGAGCGCTACGAAGCCGAAGTACAGCGACGTCCGGCTCCCGATGGTGCCCGCCTGTCCGACGGCGGGCGGATTCGCCGGGTACTTCAGGAACGGCACCAGGAACACGACCACGAACGCGCCACCGGTGAGCAGGGCCGCGGTCACCCGCGGCCGCAGCGTGCCGAGCCGTCCGTAGACGAAGGCGAACGCCAGCGAGAACAGGCCGCCGACGGCGACGCCGTACAGCCCGACGCCGGTCAGCAGCCCCACGGTGCTCTGCACACCGCGCGTGACCAGCTCTTCCTCTTCGGGCTCAGCGCCGGCGGGAGGGTGTTCGTGCGCCTCGGGGGAACTGTGGGAATGGGCGGCGGTGCCTTCGAGACCGATGGCGGTCTCGACCGAAGGCTCACCGAAGAAGTAGGCGAACAGGGTCGCCAAGACACCAGCGATCAGGCCCGCGAGCATGCCGCGGACCAGCAAGGTCCTCATCATGGGGCGTGCGCCCGCCTAGTGGCAGGGGAAGGCCAGCAGGTGCCGGCCGTCGTGGACGAACTCGTGGACGTACGAGTTCGCGAACACCGACACCGCACCCTGCTCGGCGCTGATGAAGTACAGGGTGATCAGCGAAAGGAGGATGACGAGCACCGCCCACGGCAGGATCTCGCGGACCGGGATCCGGATCGGGACGGGAACTGCGGTTACCGCTTGAGACGACATGCGGTGGGACCTCCTCGGGCTAGCGCGGCCTCTTCAGGGGTGACACGACGGCGCCGGGTCTGGCTTCCCCGAACCGTGTGGTTCGGGGTCACAGTGGCGCGACCGCGCGGAATTTCACCGCGTTCCGGATACCGTCGTCTGGCCGGACGAGCGTAGGTCGCCGCAAACCTTCCGGTCAATGTGACCGAACCCAATCGCCGCGGGCCCGTTACGCCGTGGTCCGGCCGCCGCGCCGACCCCTGCCATCCACCGATCGGTTGATGGTGGGCTCCACCGCGGTCGCCGTCGGTCCTGGCCGCACGGTCGATTCGGCCCACCGGGGTCCGGCGGCAGGCTTCGAGTATGGCAATCATCGAGGTAGACGGCCTCGTCAAACGCTACGGCGACCACACCGCGGTGAACGGGGTCGGTTTCACCGTCGAGCGGGGCGAGATCTTCGGCATCCTGGGCCCCAACGGGGCGGGCAAGACCACGACCGTCGAGTGTGTCGAGGGGCTGCGCACCCCGGACGGCGGAACCATCCGGGTCTGTGGGATCGACCCGCGACGCGACACCGGCGAACTGCGGCAGCTGCTCGGCGCGCAGCTGCAGGAAAGCGAGCTTCCGGACAAGCTCGAGGTCGGCGAGGTGATGGAGCTGTACAGCTCCTTCTACCGCGAACCGGCCGACTGGCGGGAACTGCTCGGCACCCTCGACCTGACCGACAAGGTCGGCACCCAGTTCCGCAGGCTGTCCGGTGGGCAGAAGCAGCGGCTGTCGATCGCGCTCGCGCTGATCGGCGACCCGAAGGTCGCGGTGCTCGACGAGCTCACCACCGGCCTCGACCCGCAGGCACGCCGCGACGCGTGGGATCTGATCGAGGCCGTCCGCGACCGCGGGGTCACGATCCTGCTGGTCACCCATTTCATGGAAGAAGCGGAACGACTGTGCGACAGGCTCGCGGTGATCGACTCCGGCCGGGTCGTCGCCCTCGACACCCCGGCAGGGCTGATCTCCGGCGTCGACGATCGGCAGCGCATCCGGTTCCGGCCGTCCGCGCCGCTGGACCACGCCGTGCTGGCCGCGTTGCCCGAGGTCGTCTCGGTCGAGCGGGCGGGTGACCGGCTCGTGGTGACCGGTACCGGGAACCTGCTGCTCGCCGTGACCACCGTGCTCGCCCGTCACCAGGTCACCGCCGCGGACCTGCGCGTCGAGCAGACCTCGCTGGACGACGCGTTCGTCGCGCTCACCGGCCGCCCCATCGACTCCTGAGGAGACCGTCATGTCCGCTCTGGCCCGGCTCACCGCCACCGAGACCAAACTCTTCTTCCGCGAGCCGATGCTCGTTTTCTTCGCGCTCGCCTTTCCCCCGATCCTGCTCGTCGTCCTCGGCCTCGTCCCCGCCATGCGGGAACCCAGCGCGGACCTCGGCGGCGCGCGGGCGATCACCTTGTACGTACCGATCATCGTCGTGATGGGCCTCGCCCTGTTCTCGCTCAACAGCCTGTCCCAGCTGTTCGCCACCTACCGGGAGAAGGGCGTGCTGCGCCGGATGCGGACCACCCCGGTCGAACCGCGGGTCATGCTCGGCGCGCAACTGCTGATGTCCACGATCCTGTCCCTGGTGACGATGGTGGTCGTGCTGGCCATCGGCGCTCTGGCCTTCGACGTGAGCCCGCCTGGACAGCTGCCCGCCTACCTGATCGCCTACCTCTTGGCGGCGGTGTCGATGTTCGCGATCGGCCTGCTGGTCGCCTCGCTCGCGCCGACCGGCAAGAGCGCCGGCGCGATCGGGACCCTGCTGTTCTTCCCGCTCGTGTTCTTCGCCGGTCTCTGGGTACCGCGCGCCGAGATGAACGACGTCCTGCGGAAGATCAGCGACTTCACCCCGCTGGGCGCCGGCGTGCAATCATTGCAGGACGCCACCGCCGGTCACTGGCCGCAACCGCTGCATCTGGCCGTCATGCTGGGGTGGACGATCGTGGCCGGTGGGCTGGCCGCCCGGTACTTCCGCTGGGAGTGAGTCGTGAGCATCGAGGCGGAGCTGCGGTCGGAGTTCGACCGGCTGGAACGCCGGGAGACGACCGTTTTCAAGGTCCTCCCGTACTTCCTCCTGGCGATCAGCACCCTGGTCACGGTGCTGCTGCCGCTCTGGGACGTGCCGGTGCGCTTGCCAGCGGTGCTCGCGCTTTCGATCGCGGCCTCGGTCTGGGTGCTCTGGTTCCACACCCTCCACCCGGAATGGCATCCGAACCGCCCGTTGATGGGCCTGTACTACACCGGCCTGATGGTGCTCGCCGCCGGTCTGGTGGCGATGGCGCCCTGGTACGGGCTCTTCGTCTTCGTCGGCTATCCGCAGGCGTTCCAGTATCTGACGGGGCGGTGGCGGTATGCCGGGGTCGCCGCCACGGCGGTGATCTCGGCGGCGGCGTACCTGGGCGGGATCGACAACATCAGGACCGGCGACCTGTGGTGGGCGTGGCTGGGCATCGGCGTGGTCTCCACGATGCTGGCCAGCGCGTTCTCCTACTTCGCCGAGATGTCCGATCAGCGCATCGACAAGCAGCGGCGGGCGCTGGCCGAACTGCACAAGGCGAACGTCAAGCTGGAGGCCGCACTGGAGGAGAACGCCGGTCTGCACGCCCAGTTGCTCGTCCAGGCGCGCGAGGCCGGGGTGCTGGACGAGCGGCAGCGGATGGCGCGGGAGATCCACGACACCCTGGCCCAGGGACTGGCGGGAATCCTCACCCAGCTCCAGGCCGCCGAGCAGACGCTGGACGAGCCTCCGGTGCTGCATCGCCACGTGACGAACGCGATGAACCTGGCGAGGGAAAGCCTGACCGAGGCCCGCCGGACGGTGCACGCCGTGCAGCCGGAGGCGCTCGCCGAGGGCAGGCTCCAGGACGCGATCGGCGAAGTGACCAGGCGCTGGGCCGGCGTGCACCACATCGAGGCGGTGCTGACCACCACCGGCGACCCCCGGCCGATGCACGCCGACGTCGAGGTGACCCTGCTCCGCGCCGCGCAGGAAGCACTCGCCAACGTCGCCAAACACGCGAACGCCCGCCGCGTCGGCCTGACCCTGTCGTACATGGAGGACCTGGTGACACTGGACGTGCGTGACGACGGCGTGGGCTTCGAGCCGAAAGCCAAGCGTGCCAACGGTTCCGCCGACGGCGGGTTCGGGCTGGCCGGGATGCGGCAGCGGGTGCGGCGCCTCGCGGGACGGCTCGCCATCGAGTCGGAGCCGGGTGGCGGCACCGCGATCTCGGTTTCCGTGCCGTCTATCCCGGCCGGGGGTGAGCGATGATCTCGCTGCTGATCGTCGACGACCATCCGGTGGTGCGGGACGGACTGCGGGGCATGTTCAGCGCCGACCCGCGGTTCGAGGTGGTCGGTGAGGCGGGGGACGGCGAGGAGGCCATCGCCGCCGGCACGAAGCTCCGGCCGGACGTGATCCTGATGGATCTGCGGATGCCCCGGACCGACGGTGTCACCGCCATCGAGGAGCTGGCGAAACGCGGGGTGCCCTCGCGGGTGCTCGTACTCACCACATATGACACCGACAGCGACGTGCTGCCCGCCATCCAGGCAGGGGCCACCGGCTACCTCCTCAAGGACGCGCCGAGGGAGGAACTGTTCCGTGCGGTGGAGGCGGCCTCGCGGGGGCAGGCCATGCTGTCTCCCGCCGTCGCGACCCGGCTGATGGGGCAGATGCGGCAACCGGCCTCGGGGCCGCTCTCGCAGCGTGAACTGGAGGTCCTGGAGCTGATCGCCAAGGGCTCGACGAACCGCGAGGCGGCGAAGCGGCTGTTCATCAGCGAAGCGACGGTCAAGACACACCTGCTGCACGTCTACGCGAAACTCGGCGTCAACGACCGTGCGGCCGCCGTGGCCGCGGCGTTCTCCCAGGGCTACCTGACACCGCGCGGCTAACGGCGGCGTCCCGGGCGTGTCAAAATCCAGCTATGACACCTGCGGTGGCGGCACTCGATGTCGGCGGTACGTCCATCAAGGCGGCCTTGTACGACGCGGATCTGAAGGACCTGGCCAGTTTGCGCGAACCGACCGCGCGCGGGGCGGACGGCGAGGCACTCGCGGATCAGGTCGCGCGGATCGTGGAAACACTGGGCAAGCAGGCGGGCACCGGTAAACCGGACGCGGTCGGCGTGGTCATCCCGGGCATCGTCGACGAGGTCGAAAGGGTGGCCACGTTCTCGGCGAACCTCGACTTCCGGAACGTCCCGTTCGGCGAGATGCTCGACAGCAGGCTGGGGCTGCCGTTCGCGTTCGGGCACGACGTCCGCGCGGGCGGGCTGGCGGAGTTCCGCGTCGGCGCGGGCAAGGGCTGCACGGACGCCGCGTTCATCCCGGTCGGCACCGGGATCGCGGCCGCGCTCCAGCTCGACGGCAAGCTGTACGCAGCGGGCGGCCTGGGCGGCGAGATCGGCCATATCGACGTCGGCCACCGGCTGCCGTGCGGATGTGGCGCGACGGGCTGTCTCGAGGCGATCTCCTCGGCGTCGGCCATCGCGCGCCGGTACAGCGAGCACACCGGGCGGCCGGACGAAGGCGCCGAGCAGGTGGTCGACGCCGCGCGGCACGGCGACGAGGCCGCGATCTCCGTCGTGAACGACGCGCTCGACGGTCTCGGCCACGGCATCAAGACCTTGGTCACCTTGCTCGCGCCCGAGGTCGTCGTGCTCGGCGGCGGCCTGTTCAGCGCCGGCGACTACGTGCTGGAACCGGTCCGTGCCTGGCTGGCGGCGAACCTGCAGTTCCAGCGGATGCCGGAACTGCGGATCGCGCAGCTCGGCGACGAGGCGGGCAGGCTCGGCGCGGCCCTGCTGGCGCTGGACCGGCTCAAGCCTTGACCACGCGCACGCCTTCGCCTTCGAAGGCGTGCACTCGCTCGGGATCCGCGCGGCCATCGGTGATGAGGACGTCGACATCGGTGGTCGCGCAGATCTTCGCGAAGGCGTGGCCGCCGAGTTTCGCGCTGTCCGCGAGGACCACCACCTGTCTGGCACGGGCGGCCATCAGCCGGTTCGTGCTCGCGTCGCCCTCGTGGTGTGCCTGTGCCCCGTGCACCGGGTCGAACGCGTCCACCCCGAGGAACACCAGATCCAGCGAGATCTGATCGAGGAACAGATGCGACAGCGGGCCGGACAGGTCGAACGACTGCTGCCGCGCGACCCCGCCGGTCACCACGATCTTGATATTCGGCCGCACCGCGAGTTCGTGGGCGATGTTGAGCGCGTTCGTCACCACGGTCAGCACCGGTGAGCCGCTCGGTTCGCCCATATCCGGTCTGGTGGCGAGCGCGCGGCCCACTTCGGTGCTCGCGGTGCCGCCGTTGAGACCGACCACCATGCCGGGGTCGACCATTTTCGACGCGGCCGCGGAGATCCGTTGCTGTTCCGGCGCGTTGCGCGCGGCCTTGTGCCGCAACGGAAGGTCGTAGGCGACGTTGCTCGCGACGGCGCCACCGCGAGTCCGGACCACGAGATTGCGGCCCGCCAGATGATCGAGATCCCGGCGGATCGTCGCGGGGGAGACACCGAGTTCGCCCGCCGCGACTTCGACGTCGACTTTTTCCCGCTCTCCCACCATGTCCAATAAGGCCGTCAGCCGTTCATGCCGATTCATTCGAGCTCCCTCCCCGAAGCGCGATCGTCGCTTACCGCACCGGACAAAGTACTACGCGTTGCGATACGGGCGGAGAGAAGCGGCTGCTTTGGGACTTCGAGAGGAAAAGTAACGAGCGGGCGCCGGCCACCCCCAGTGTGACCGGCGCCCGCCGCGTGACCGGTACGCCCAGGACCGGCCCACCTCGCACGCTATCGCCGCCGGCTCCGGACCGATATCCGCTTTGCGTCCGTTCCGGTGACGTTTACTGGATAAACCGCCATCGGTTCACCGGAAACGGCCACAGCGCGTGAGATTCGTGCCGCCCGGTTAGGCCAATTGGCGCAGGAAGGCCAGCGACGGCATGAAGAAGTAGTCACCGCCCTTGAGGGTCACCGCCTGCGGGATCGGGTCCGCGGTCTCCTTCTCGGTGCCCGCCCAGTCCTTGGTGTAGACGGATTCCGGACGCGGGCCCTGGCCGATGACCGGGTCGAGACCCGGCGGTTTGAACCCATCGGGCGGGATCGGGAACGACGCGTTGTTCGCCCAGGCCGCCTGGGTGAACTCGAACTGGTCGCCCAGCGCCGAGTTGAACGCCATGAACAGCAGCCCGACCCCGCCGCTCGGCCGAGCGGACGGCGGTAGGTCGGCGTTCGGGTCGTCGGCCCGCTCGCCGTAGGGCACGCCGCGTCGCGCCATCAGGTGCAGACGCTCCGCGGGCGGCTCCTCGGCGCCGCCGCTTCCGCGTGGGTTCGTCTTCCGGATATGCGCCTGGAAGGGGCATTTCGCGCCGGCCGCGTCACTTCCGTAGCTGAAGTTGTTGGGTACCGGGCTTTCCGCGCCGTCTTCCCGTTGCGCGGTCAGCGGCGTGCCGTCCTCGAATCGGCCGACGATCATCGCTCCCGCGCGTTCCCGATCCTCGCCGACAAGGCCGAGTTCGTCCGCCAGGGCCTCCTCGGCCTGCTTGAAACGCCGCACATTCTGTTCCAGTTTGCGGAAAACGAAGTAGCTGCCGAAATGCACGGCCGGATCGGGAGCCGCGCAATCCGCGACGAGTACCTGGCTCAACGGAGCAGTCGGATCCCAGGTGGTGATTCCGTCCGTTTCGGCCTCTTCCGCGCGGATGTCCTCGATCAGGAAAAGCGGCTGACTCCGGCCGTCGACATAACCGAAATGCTCGATACCTTCGCCCTGGGAATTCACTCGGCCGAGTCCGGTTTCCTCGGCGACCACGGTGACGGTCGACGGAATCAGCGTGAGAACCTCGTTCCGGCGCGCGGTCATCGGGGCGTCGGCCGCGTCGCCGACGATGACGACGGCGTGGATCTCGTCGTGGTATCCACTGTCGAAGGTGGAGCGAGGCGGGTCGCTCAGCTTCTCCCTGGTCTCCTGCGTGCGCATGCCGAGCAGGAACGATTCATCTTGCGGTGCCTGGATTTCCAGGAACCGGTAGCCCGCCGCGGTCAGTCCTGTCCCGACGTACGGCGAACCCTTCGTTCCCTCGGTCTTGAACCGCTCCACCTCGGTCAGATGCGTTTTCGCGGACTTCATCAGCGGGACGAGTGAGGCAAGGAACGCCTTCGCGCTCGTTACTTCCGAAAAGCGTAGGAAAAGCGCGGAGAAATGGTCGCGGGCGTGTGCCTTGAGGATGTTCGGCTGCAGTTCTTCGAGCATCCTCGCGGCGTCGCCGCTCGCTTGCTTCCATTCCAAGGGCGTGGTCAAGTCGATGGTCATGTCAAGGAACCCCCTCCCCGGGAACCCGCTCGGCGGCCCCGGCAGGTCTTGCCGGTTCCCACCGCCGCGCGAGTCGTACTCCCCTGATACAACCGATACCGAAAGGCGGCCGTCTTCACCCGCAAGTACCCTCTTTTGGGCGCTTTATCACCCGAAAGAACCAGTCCCGCCGGTCACCTAACGCAATTAGTCCTCTCCTTGCGATAGTTGCCTGCGCAACCACCGCAAGGAGAGGACCAAAGGCGGGTCTCCCGGGTCTTAGGTGAGGGGCCGGTCGGTCGGGGCGATCGGGGCGGGCAGGACGTCGCGACCGGTGAGGAAGGCATCGACCCCGGCCGCGGCGGAGCGGCCTTCGGCGATCGCCCACACGATGAGCGACTGGCCGCGGCCCATGTCACCCGCCACGAACACGTTGTCGACGCTGGTCTTGAACGCCTTGTCGCGGGCGACGTTGCCGCGCTGGTCCAGCTCGACGTCGAGCGCCTCCAGCAGGCCTTCCCGCTCCGGGCCGACGAAGCCCATCGCGAGCAGCACCAGCTGCGCCGGAAGTTCCTTCTCGGTGCCTTCGACCGGGACGAACTTGCCGCCCTCGTTGCGCACCTCGACCAGCTTCAGCGCCCGGACGCGGCCGTCGGCGTCGGCCAGGAACTCCTGGGTGTTGACCGAGTACAGCCGCTCGCCGCCCTCTTCGTGCGCGGACGAGACGCGGTAGATCATCGGGTACGTCGGCCACGGATGCGCGTCGGCGCGCGAAAGCGGCGGCTTCGGCATGATCTCCAGCTGCGTCACCGACTTCGCGCCCTGGCGGTGCGAAGTGCCGACGCAGTCCGCGCCGGTGTCGCCGCCGCCGATGACGACGACGTCGAGGCCTTCGGCACTGATCGGCGAGACGTCCAGTTCACCGGCCGCGACGCGGTTGGCCGGCGGCAGGAACTCCATCGCCTGGTGGATGCCGTCGTGCCCACGGCCGTCGATCGGCAGATCGCGCCACGCGGTGGCTCCACCCGCGAGGACCACGGCGTCGTACGAGGACTTGAGCTCCTCGACCGTGAGGTCGACGCCGACGTTCACCGACGTCCGGAACTCCGTGCCTTCCGCGCGCATCTGGTCCAGACGGCGGTCGAGACGGTGCTTCTCCATCTTGAACTCGGGGATGCCGTAGCGCAGCAGCCCGCCGATCTTGTCGGCCCGCTCGAAGACCACGACACTGTGGCCCGCTCGCGTGAGCTGCTGCGCCGCGGCGAGTCCCGACGGCCCGGATCCGACCACCGCCACCTTCTTGCCGGTCCTGACGACCGGCGATTCAGGCGTGACCCAGCCTTCTTCGAAGGCCCGGTCGATGATCGAGATCTCGACCCGCTTGATGGTGACGGGATCGTCGTTGATCCCGAGCACACACGCCGTCTCGCACGGCGCCGGGCAGAGGGTCCCGGTGAACTCCGGGAAATTGTTGGTCGCGTGCAGCCGGTCGGCCGCTTCGCGCCAATCGTCGCGCCAGGTCAGGGTGTTCCACTCGGGGATGAGGTTCCCGAGCGGACAGCCCTGGTGACAGAACGGGATGCCGCAGTCCATGCAGCGCCCGGCCTGCTTCTGCAGTTTCGACGTCGCGAAGTCCTCGTACACCTCGCGCCAGTCCATCAGGCGCAGGTCGACGGGACGGCTCTTCGGCGTCTCGCGCGTGGTGGTCAGAAAGCCCTTGGGGTCAGCCATGTGCGGCCTCCATGATCGCCTCGTTCACGTCGCGCCCTTCCCGCTCGGCGTCCGCCTGAGCCGCGAGCACACGCTTGTAGTCCTTCGGCATGACCTTGCCGAACCGGTCGACGGCGGCGTCCCAGTCGGCGAGCAGCACACGCGCGACCGCGGACTCCGTTTCGTCGTAATGCTTTTCGAGCGCCTCGCGCAGGAAGTCCACATCGGACGAATCCAGCGGGTCGACGTCGACCATCTCCGGGTTGATCCGGTGCGCGGGCAGGTCCAGCACGTAGGCGATACCGCCCGACATCCCGGCCGCGAAGTTGCGGCCCACACTGCCGAGCACGACCACCTTGCCGCCGGTCATGTACTCGCAGCCGTGGTCGCCGACGCCTTCGACGACGGCCAGCGCGCCCGAGTTGCGCACGCAGAACCGCTCGCCGACCTTGCCGCGGATGAAGATCTCGCCGCTGGTCGCGCCGTAGCCGATCACGTTGCCGGCGATGATGTGCTCTTCGGCGTTGTACCGCGCCACCTCGGGCGGCCGCACGATGAGCCGTCCGCCGGAGAGGCCCTTGCCGACGTAGTCGTTGCCGTCGCCGTAGAGCCGCAGCGTGATGCCCTTGGGCACGAACGCGCCGAACGACTGACCGGCGGTACCGGTGAAGGTGACGTCGATCGTGTTGTCCGGCAGGCCCTCGCCGCCCCACCGCTTGGTGAGCTCGTGGCCGAGCATGGTGCCGACGGTCCGGTTCACGTTGCGGACCGGCAGTTCCAGCCGCACCTTGTCGCCGGACGACAGCGCGCCCTCGGCCAGCTGGATCAGCGTGTTGTCGAGGGCCTTCTCCAGTCCGTGGTCCTGCACCGTCTGCTGGTGACGCAGACCGGCCGGGGCCATGTCGGGCACGTGGAAGATCGGCGAAAGGTCGAGCCCGGCGGCCTTCCAGTGGTCGATCGCCTTGCGCTTGTCGAGCATCTCCGCGTGCCCGACGGCCTCGGCGATGGACCGGAAACCCAGCTCCGCCAGGTATTCCCGGACCTCCTGGGCGATGAACTCGAAGAAGTTCACCACGTACTCGGCCTTGCCGCTGAACTTCTCGCGCAGCTTCGGGTTCTGCGTCGCGACGCCGACCGGGCAGGTGTCCAGGTGACACACGCGCATCATGATGCAACCGGACACCACCAGCGGCGCCGTCGCGAAACCGAACTCCTCGGCGCCGAGCAGCGCGGCGATGACGACGTCACGGCCGGTCTTGAGCTGGCCGTCGGTCTGCACCACGATCCGGTCGCGCAACCGGTTGGCCAGCAACGTCTGCTGGGTCTCGGCGAGCCCGAGTTCCCACGGGCCACCCGCGTGCTTGATGGACGAAAGCGGGGAAGCGCCGGTGCCGCCGTCGTGCCCGGAGATGAGCACGACGTCCGCGTGGGCCTTGGAAACGCCCGCCGCGACCGTGCCGACGCCGACCTCGGAAACGAGCTTCACGTGGATGCGCGCGGCCGGGTTGGCGTTCTTGAGGTCGTGGATCAGCTGGGCCAGATCCTCGATCGAGTAGATGTCGTGGTGCGGCGGCGGGGAGATCAGCCCGACACCCGGCGTGGAGTGCCGCGTCTTCGCGATCCACGGGTAGACCTTCGCGCCGGGCAGCTGACCGCCCTCGCCGGGCTTCGCGCCCTGCGCCATCTTGATCTGGATGTCGTCCGCGTTGACCAGGTACTCGCTGGTGACGCCGAACCGTCCACTCGCGACCTGCTTGACCGCGCTGCGACGCTCGGGGTCGTAGAGCCGTTCCGGATCCTCGCCGCCCTCACCGGTGTTCGACTTGCCACCGAGGCGGTTCATCGCGATGGCCAGCGTTTCGTGCATCTCCGCGGAAATCGAACCGTAGGAGATCGCGCCGGTGGCGAACCGCTTGACGATCTCGGAGACCGGCTCGACCTCTTCGACCGGCACCGGGGGCCGCGTGCCGAACTTGAAGTCGAACAGCCCGCGCAGCGTGTACAGCTTCTGCGCCTGGTCGTCGACGGCGCGCGTGTACTCCTTGAAGACGTCGTACTTCCCGGCGCGGGTGGAGTGCTGCAGCTTGAACACCGTCTGCGGGTTGAACAGATGCGGTTCGCCCTCGCGGCGCCACTGGTAGTCGGCGCCGGTCTCCAGCTCGCGGTGGTTCGCGCGGAAGCCGTCGGCGGGGAACGCCCGGCGGTGCCGCTCGGCGACTTCCAGCGACAGCGTGTCGAAGCCGACGCCGCCGAGGCGGGACGTGGTGCCGGTGAAGCAGTTCTCGATGACCTCGTCGCCGAGCCCGACCGCTTCGAAGATCTGCGCGCCGGTGTAGGAGGCCACTGTGGACACTCCCATCTTCGACATCGTCTTGCGGACGCCCTTGCCCAGCGCCTTGATCAGGTTCGCGGTCGCCTGCTTGCCGGTGACCCCGGCGATCAGGCCCTGATCGGCCATCTCCTCGACGGTCGCCATCGCCAGGTACGGGTTCACCGCGGCGACGCCGTAGCCGATCAGCAGCGCGATGTGGTGGACCTCGCGCGCGTCGCCGGCCTCGACGATGAGGCCGACCTGAGTGCGGGTCTTCTCGCGAACCAGGTGGTGGTGCACCGCGCCGGTGAGGAGCAGCGACGGGATACCCGCGTGGTCTTCGTCGATCCCGCGGTCGGACAGCACGATCAGCCGCGCGCCCTCGGCGATGGCCGCGGACACCTCGGCGCGGATCTCGTCGAGCCGCCGCACGAGCGCCTCGCCGCCGCCGTGGACGTCGTAGGTGCCCTGCACGGTGACGGCCTGGAACTCGGGGAGGTCGCCGTCGTCGTTGACGTGCACCAGTTTCGCGAGCTCGTCGTTGTCCAGCACCGGGAACGGCAGGACGATCCGGCGGCACGACTTCGCGTCGGAGACGAGCAGGTTCGGCTCCGCGCCCAGCTGGGTGCCGAGCGAAGTGACCAGTTCCTCGCGGATGGCGTCCAGCGGCGGGTTGGTCACCTGGGCGAAGAGCTGGATGAAGTAGTCGAAGATCAGCCGCGGGCGGCTCGACAGCGACGCGATGGGGGAGTCGTTGCCCATTGAGCCGATCGGTTCCGCGCCGGTGCGGGCCATCGGTTCGAGCAGGACGTCGAGTTCCTCTTCGGTGTAGCCGAAGGCCTGCTGACGGCGCACGAGCGCGGCGTGCGGCGGGATCTCGCGTTCGCGTTCGGGGAGCCCGTCGAGCGGGAGCAGACCGTCTTCGACCCACTCGTCGTACGGGTGCTCGGTGGCGAGCCGGTCCTTGATCTCCTCGTCCTCGACGATCCGGCCGGCCGCGGTGTCCACGAGGAACATACGGCCCGGCTCCAACCGTCCCTTGCGGACGATGGTGGCCTGGTCCAGCTCCAGCACGCCGACCTCGCTGGCGAGGACGACGAGGCCGTCTTCGGTGACCCAGTAGCGGGCGGGGCGCAGGCCGTTGCGGTCGAGCACCGCGCCGATCTGGGTGCCGTCGGTGAATGACACCAGCGCGGGGCCGTCCCACGGCTCCATCAGCGTCGAGTGGAACTCGTAGAAGGCGCGGCGCGCGGGGTCCATCTCCTGATGGTTCTCCCAGGCCTCCGGGATCATCATCAGCACCGCGTGCGGCAGCGACCGGCCGCCGAGGTGGAGCAGCTCCAGCACCTCGTCGAAGGACGCCGAGTCGCTCGCCCCGCGCGTGATGACGGGGTAGATCCGCTTGAGGTCACCGGGGATCAGATCGGATTCGAGCAGCGCCTCACGCGCGTCCATCCAGTTCCGGTTGCCGCGCAGGGTGTTGATCTCGCCGTTGTGGGCGACGTACCGGTACGGGTGCGCCAGCGGCCACGACGGGAAGGTGTTGGTGGAGAAACGGGAGTGCACCAGGCCGATGGCGCTGGTGACGCGCTCGTCGGTGAGGTCGGCGAAGAACTTCTCGACCTGCGGCTCGGTGAGCATTCCTTTGTAGACGATCGTCCGCGACGACAGGCTGGGGAAGTAGACAGCGTCTTCCCCGTCTTCCCCGCCCTCGGCCAGTTCGTGCTCGGCGCGTTTACGCACCACGAAGGCGGCACGTTCCAGGGCCAGGCCTTCCAGTGCGTCCTGTCCTGCCAGGAACAGCTGGCTGAAATGCGGCATGGTCTCGGCCGCGCCGGTCCCGACGTGTTCGGTGTGGACCGGAAGGTCGCGCCAGCCGAGCACGCGCATGCCTTCTTCGGCGGCGACGCGCTCGATGGTCGTCATCGCCCGGCCGCGTGCTTTTTCGTCCTGCGGCAGGAAAGCCGTGCCGACGGCGTACGCGCCCGGTTCGGGCAGCGCGAAGTCGACGACGTCGCGATAGAACTCGTCGGGGACCTGGATCAGGATCCCGGCGCCGTCGCCGGTCTCCGGGTCGGCGCCGCGGGCCCCGCGATGTTCCAGGTTCCGCAGCGCGATCAGTGCTTTGGCGACGATGCCGTGATCGCGTTTTCCGGAGAGATCGGCGACGAACGCGACACCACAGGCGTCGTGTTCGAACTCCGGGTCATACAGGCCTTCGGGGGCCTTGCTGCCCTTGTAGCTGGCATGGTGGGTCACGGCTGGCCGCCTCCCAAGGCGTCGGCGCGACCGGTACCACTCCGTTCGGGTGGTTCGGTAGTGAACCGGTTAACGGAATGGTCCGGGACCGCGATGGTCAGTCGAGAGGGAACGAACACGCCCGCGAAACGGGGGCAGGGTTCGTAGAGCCGCACTGCATTGGGCGGCCGATGCGCTTATCGGTACTGCGGTGCGCCGCGTGCCGCCAGGCCGTTGTGGTGGATGGCAGGCGGGGCGCACGTGTTACTCCCGGGTTCGCCGGTCTTATGACGATAGTGTGAAATCGCTGTTATCGACATACGTCGGTTGGTCGGGGTGGGAAATGCCACGCGAGCGTTGACTTCAAACATCATCTGCCCACTGGCTGGAATGACATGTCCACTGAGTGGGGCACTAGCCCGCTGACCTGCGTGAACGATCGCTCACGTCCCTCGTTGGTGTGACCTGGATCGCGCGTTCAGGTGGGTATCGCGGGTGTTTCGGTGACCTGACGTGACCACGGGATCGCCCGAACGGCAGAGTGGATCGCCCGGTTTGAGAGGCTGTGCCGATGGCGGATCGTTATCTCACCGTGGCGGGCACCGGGGTCCACGAGATCGAAATCCGGCGTTCGCGCTTCCTGTGCGCCCTCGCGCCGGTCGCCTCGGAAGACGCCGCCCGAGCGGTGATCGCCGCCCGGAAGAAGGCCGATCCGGCCGCCCGGCACCACTGCCACGCCTTCGTTCTCGGCGCCGACGGCCGGGCCCAGCGCTCCAGTGACGACGGCGAGCCCGCGGGCACGGCGGGCACCCCGATGCTCGAGGTCCTCCGCCGTCGCGAACTGACCGACACCGTCGCGGTGGTGACCCGCTACTTCGGCGGGGTCCTGCTCGGCGCCGGCGGCCTGATCCGCGCGTACGGCCAGGCGGTGTCCGAAGCCGTCGACGTCGTCGGCGTCCGGGAGTACCGGCGGCTGCGACTGGTGGAGGTCGTCGTCGACTACGACCGCGCCGGCCGCCTGGAGAACGACATCCGCTCGTCGCCCTACCTACTGCACGCGACCCGGTTCGAAGACGTCGCGCACTTCGACGTCGGCGTCGCGCCGGACCAGGGGGACACGTTCCACGCCTGGCTGGCCGACCTGACCGGCGGCGAGGCCATCACCGCCGAAACCGGCGAAACCTGGCTCCCCACGTCCCGCCTTTAGTCGACTAAGTGCGGGAGGACACTCACCCGGTCAGGCGGGCCCGCCACTCCTCCAGGGTGATGGCGTACTCGACTTCGCCCTCTTCGGTGCCGGGGATCGGGTCGTCGAACTCTTCGTGAAAGGTCCGGATGTGCCGCATCCCGATCTTCTCCATCACCCGCCGCGAGCCCAGGTTCACCGCCATCGTCCCTGCCCAGACCCGCTGGGCCCCGAGTTCGGTGAAGCCCTTCTCCAGCAGCGCGAGCGAACCTTCGGTCGCGTAGCCCTTGCCCCAGGAAGACCGGTTCAGCCGATAACCCAGTTCGGGATCATCCGTCCGGTGACCGCGTAGCGGCCGGAAATGAAACCACCCCAGAAACGCCCCGGTCGTTTTCTCGATCGCGGCCCAGAACCCGTAACCGGGGAAACGCTCGTAGTAACCGAGAAAGGCGGGAAGGTCGTGTCCGATGATCTCGGCCCGGTTCGCCGGTTTACCCCCATTGAGGAACCGCATGACCTCGGGATCGTCGTAGAGCGCGAACAGGTCGTCGACGTCGGCCTCGGTGAACTGCCGAAGGAGGAGCCGTTCGGTCTCGAGAAACACACGCATCAGCAGATCGTGGCGCCCCCGGCGCACCTCGGCAAACGCTTTTAGGCGGCGGCCAGCCCGGGTGTGGCGAGCGCCGGTACGGCGACCCCCAAAGCCCGCGCCCCGGCCTCCGTGAGCAGGGCGGGAACGCGTTCGCCCCGCCGTCCGCCCCGGGCGGGTGCCACCAGGCCGAGGTGGGCCAGGCGGTGCGCGGTGTGCTGGTCGCAGCAGGCGAGGCCGTCGACGAACAGGTCCGGCTCGCAACTGCAGCTGATTTCCGCGTGACCTTCGGCCACGGCTCTCAGGGTGGCCCGCTCACGATGGTTCAGCTCTGTCCGAACGTCCATGGCGCGCCTCCTTTCTGTTCCGCTTCGAACAGTCAAACCCATACCCCCGACAGTTTCCGTCTTCTCCGGTGCGAAGTCTCGGATTTCGGGCGGACTTAGGGGTGGTGTGTCGGGTAATCAAGGGTGAATACCTAGGGGTTGTCACCTGGTATTCGCAGCGGAAGCGGTTCCAGCTCGGTCTTGCGCAGATGGCGGAAAATGATCGAACTCCGGAACCCGACGATCTCCTTGCGTTTCGACAAGCGATCCACCAAGAAGGAGTGGAGCTGATCGACGTCCTGCGCGGCGACGTGGATCAGGAAATCATCGCTACCGGCGGTGACGAACACCGAAAGGACTTCGGGTAATTCCGCGACCGAACGCTGGAAGGAGTCGATCACCTCCCGGCTCAGCGGCCGCACCTGCGCCGAGACCATCGCCTGCACGCCGCGGTTGAGGCTCCGCAGGTCGATGTCGGCGTGATAGCCGCGGATGACGCCGCGCTCCCGCAGCAGCCGCGTGCGTTCGAGGCAGGTCGACGGCGCGACGCCGACCTTGCGGGCGATGTCGCGGTTCGACTGCCGCGCATCCGCCTGGAGTTCCCGGATGATCGCCGAATCAAGTTCGTCCACGCCGATCCCTTCCCCGGTGCTGCCGAATATCGTTCGGCAGACGCTCTGAACACTTGCCGATCAGCCTAACTTCAGCGCAAGTAGCCGACTAATTGCGCGAAGGGGAGCCAAATGTCTGTACAGGAACTGGTCGTCCGGCGGGGGCGCCGGTCCGGGGTGACCACGATGGTCGCGGTGCACTCCCGAACGCGAGGCCCGGCCGTCGGCGGTTGCCGTTTCAAGGTCTACCCGGCGGTGATCGACGCCATCGACGACGTCCTGCGCCTGTCCGCGGCGATGACCCGCAAATGCGCGGTCGCGGGCCTGGACTTCGGCGGCGGCAAGAGCGTCGTCGCGCTCGACACGGTGCCGACGCCCGCGCAGCGGCGCGACATCCTGCTTGACCACGCCGACCTGATCGCGTCACTCGACGGTGCGTATCTCGCCGGTCCGGACGTCGGCACCGGCCCGGACGACATGCTCGTCCTGCGCGAGGGGACACCGCACGTGTTCTGTCTGCCCGAGGAGCACGGCGGCACCGGTTCGTCGAGCGAACCGACGGCGGTCGGAGTGCTCGCCGCGCTGCGAGCCGGGGCGAAGGCCGTCTTCGGCGACGACGGGATGAAGGGCCGCCGGGTGGTCATCAGCGGGTACGGCTCGGTCGGCGCGCACCTCGCCGCCGATCTGGTCAGGCAAGGGGCGGAGGTGATCGTGTCCGATGTGGACGAACGGCGGCTGACGGCCGCCGAGGAGCGGGGACTGAGCTGGGTCCGGCCGGCACAAGTGCTCGGAATCGAAGCCGACGTCCTGATCCCGGCCGCGGTCGGGGGAGTCTTCGGTCCCGCCACGGAGGTCGAAGCGCCGCTCGTCGTCGGCCCGGCCAACAACCAGCTCACCGAGGACGCGGTGGCGGACGACCTCGCCGCCCGGGGAATCGTCTGGATTCCGGATTTCGTCGCCGGCGCCGGGGGAGTCGTCTACACGCTCGGCCGCGAAGCCGAAAACCTGACGCACACCGAGGCGATCGCCCGCGTCGAAACACTCGAAGCGACCACGCGGCGGATCCTGGACGCCGCTTCGGCCAACGGCACCACGCCGTTGGCCGAAGCGGACGCACTCGCCGAAGCGAGGCTCACTTCTGGTGCGGAGCCACGTACTCCTTCGCCTCGGGAGCCTCGAACAGCGGCTTGACGTAGCGGACGCCGCCCTCGGCCGACGCGTCCGGTGTCGCCGCGTACACCTGGCGCGTCGCCGGGGTGCCCGCCTTCGAGAAGTCCAGTGCCGCCACCAGATCCCCGGTGCTCGCCGACGTCGTCTGCTTCAGCGCCGCGGCGATGCCGTCCCGGGTGAGGTCCTTGTTCTCGCAAGCCTTCTTGAGCACGGCGCCCCACACCTCGCCGACCGCGTAGCCGTAGGGGATCCCGCCGTTCGGGGTCTCCTTGTACGCCGCCTTGTACTTCGTCGCGACGTCCTTGGCCTTGGGGATGTCGGCGGAGAACGGGACGCTGCTGGCGACGATCGTCAGCTTGTCCAGCGCGTTCGCGGCCGGGCTCTTCAGCAGCACCGGGTCGAACACCGGGTTGTTGCCCAGCACCGGCACGTTCAGCCCGAGCGCCTTGTTCGCCGCCAGCGCGGAACCGGTCTGCGCCGGCGTGGTGGTCAGGACGATGGCCTTCACCCCGTCACCCTTGAGCCCGGTGACGATGTTCGTGAGGTCGTTGTCGGTGGAGGTGATCTTGACCTCCTTGACCGTCAGATTGTGCTTCTTCGCGTAGAACTGCGAACCGCGCAGGCCGTTCTTGCCGTATTCACCGTCGATGTAGACGTGCCCGATCGTGTCGCCGTCCTTCACCAGACCCTGTTCCTGGAAGTAGGAAAGGCCGTCGATGATCTCCAGGTCGTACGTCGTCCCGACGATCATCACGTACGGGTTGTCGAGCAGTTCCGAAGACCACGACGCGGGCGCGGCGACGGTCTTGTCCGAGGCGATGTTCTGCTTCAGCGCGGCGACGACCGGGGAGCCCAGCAGTTGCACGAACCCGAGCACCTTCGGCTCGATCTGCGGATACAGCGTCTTCGCCGTGTCCGCCTTGTAGCCGTGGTCGACGGTCTCCAGTTTCACCTGCCGGCCGCACGCCCCGCCCGCGGCGTTGAAGTCCTTGGCCCACAACTCGTTCCCCTGTGTGATGCCGAGCCCGAGGTTCTTGAACACCCCGGTCTTGTCGGTCATCACGCCGAGGGTGATCTCCGAGGCGGTCACGCCCTTGTCGGCCTTGACGCCCGAGCCGTCCGCCCCCGAGGACCCCGAGTCGCCCGCTTTCGTGCTGCACGCCGAGAGGGCGAGGACCGCCGCCAGCGCGACGGCCGGATATCTGCGCTTCATCTGCCTTGCTCCTCCGGGATTCGCGGTTTCTTAGAGGGTGTGATCCGCCGGCCGATCGCGGCGAGCCCGCCCGGTTCGAAGAGCACCACGAGGATGATCGCGGCGCCGTAGACGAACGAGCTGACCAGGATCGGGGTCAGTGCGCCGTCCCCGGTTCCGGAGAACCAGCCGAGATCGGCGGAGTACAGCGAAAGCACCTGCGGCAGCCCGTTGACGATCAGCGCGCCCACCAGCGCGCCGGGCACCGAGCCGAGTCCCCCGATGATCACCATGGCCAGGAACGCGATGGAGATGTTGATGCCGTACGTGCCGAATTCGCTCTCGTCGGGTTTGAGGATGTCGAACCACAGCACGGTCATCGCACCCGCGAGCCCCGCGTACGCCGAGGAGACCGCGAACGCGCCCGCCTTGGCCCTGGTGACGCTGACGCCCATCACCGACGCGGCGGCCTCGTTGTCCCGCACCGCCCGCCACGAACGGCCGACCCGGCTGCGGACGGCGGCGCGGGCGACGACGTACGCGAGCACGGTCAGCAGCAGGAACAGGTACCAGGTCCGTTCCGCCTGCCGGATCGGGACGCCCATCAGCTCGATCGCGGGGCCGTCGTTGGTGAACGGGAACCCGAACAGCGAGAACGGCGCGGGCGCGCGACCGGTCGACGTCCCGCCGGTCAGCGTCTCCGCCGACTGTCCCAAGTAGAGTCCGAGGAACACCAGGGAGAGCGACGCGACGCCGAGGTAGATCCCGCGCAGCCGTCCGGAGACCGGCGCGAACGCCAGCCCCAGCAAGGCCGCGATGACCACCGCGCCGACCAGGGAAAGGCCGGGATCGAGACCGAAACCGAACACCCGCTCGTCGTCGGTCGGTCCGGAAAGGACGGTGTACCCGGTCGCGCCGGCGAGCAGGAAGAACGCGTGCGCCAACGACAACTGCCCGGCTTGGCCGACCAGTAGCGTCAGCCCGATCGCGCCGACGCCGCCGATCATCATGTACTGCCCGGCCTTCAGCCAGGCGGCGTCGAGGTACAGCGGGATCGCCAGCAGGACGACGAGCAGCGCGACCCAGGCCAGCGCCTTGACCAGCCGTCCGCGATCGCGTTTCGCGGGCGGCGTCGGCGGAGCGGCGGCGGGGGTTTTCACGGCGGTGTCAGACACGTGTGCTCTCCCTCGTCCCGAACAACCCCGAGGGCCGCACCACCAGGACCACGAGCATCACCAGGAAGACCGCGCTCTTGGAGAAGTCGAACGACACGTACTGCGCGGAAAGCGCCTCGACGAGCCCGACGACCAGCCCGCCCACCACCGCGCCCGCGGTCGAGTCGAGCCCGCCGAGGATGGCCGCGGGGAACGCCGCGAGCGCGATGGAGTGCGTGCCGCGGGAGAGTCCCGCGCCGGAGAAGTCCTGTGTGGCGATGAAGAGCACCGCGACCCCGGCGAGGAGACCGGCCACGATCCACGCCGTCGCCGTCACCCGGGAACTGCGGATGCCCATCAGCGCGGCGGCCTCACGGTTCTCGGCCTGCGCCCGCATCGCGACACCCCAGTTCGAGTACTTGAACGCGAGGGTGAACGCGGTGATCAGGATGGCCGCGACGACCAGCGCGACCAGCTGAGTCCGGAACAACGTGATCCCGCCGACCTGGAACGGCCGCGCGTCCCAGGCGTCGCCGAGGAACGGCAGGGTGACGCCGAGCCGCCGCACGATCTCCTCGGTGATGATCACGTCGACGCCGATGGTCAGCAGCGCCAGGCTGTTCGCGTCCGCGTTCCGCGAGCGCGAGAGCAGGAACCGTTCCAGCAGAAGGGCGAGCAGACCCGCCGACACGATGCCGACGAGCGAGGCGCCCGCCCAGCCGAGCGATTCCCGGGTCACGACGACCAGGTAGCCGCCGAACAGCACGAGCGAGCCGTGCGCGAAGTTGACCACCTCGGTGGCCTTGAAGATGATCACGAAACCCAGCGCCAGCAACGCGAACACCGCGCCCTTGCCGAGTCCGTTCACCACGAGTTGCAGGAAAGTGTTCACGCCGTGGCCTCCGTGCCGAGGTATGCCCTGATCACGTCCGGATCCGACTGGACCCCGGCCGGTGTCCCGTCGGCGATGCGCTTGCCGAAATCGAGGACGGTGACGCGGTCCGCGATGCCCATCACCAGGCCCATGTCGTGTTCCACGAGCAGGATCGAGATGCCGAGTTCGTCGCGGACGTCGCGGATCGTCCCGGCCAGTTCGGCGGTTTCGGTCGCGTTCATCCCGGCCGCGGGTTCGTCGAGCAGCAGCAGGACGGGTTCGACGGCGAGCGCGCGGGCGAGGTCGACGCGTTTCACCGCGCCGTACGGCAGTGCCCCGACCGGGAGGTCGACGAGCGCGCCGATCCCGAGGAAATCGCAGATCTCCCTGGCGCGCGCGGAATGCCGCCGTTCGGCGCGGGTCGTCCACGGCATCCGGAGACCGCAGGCGAGGAAGCCGCCCTTGGTGAGCGCGTGGCGGCCGAGCATGACGTTGTCGAGCACGGTCGAACCGGGGGAGAGGGCCGCGTTCTGGAACGACCGGCCGACGCCGAGACCGGCCAGGCGATGCGGTTTGAGTCCGGTGAGGACGGTGTCGCCGAGCCGGACGCTCCCGCTGTCCGCCTGATACAGCCCGCTGATCACGTTGAAACAGCTGGACTTCCCGGCGCCGTTCGGCCCGATGAGCGCGTGCAGCGAACCGGAACCGACGGTGAACGAGACGTCGTCCAGCGCGCGGATCCCGCCGAAGCGCAGGGTCACGTTCTCGACGTGCAACTCGGGTGGCGTCATCCGGCCCACCTCGAAAGGGTCCGGCCCGCACGGTGCTTGCGGGCGTCTTCGGCCTCGGCTTCGGCGGCGGCCTGCGATTCGGCGTGGCCGCCGAGGTAGAGCCGCTGGACTTCCTCGCTCGCGGCGAGTTCGGCCGTCGTACCTGCCAGCGCTACCCGCCCGACTTCGAGGACGATCGCGTGATCCGCCACCCGCAACGCCATCACGGCGTTCTGTTCGACCAGGACCACGGCGGTGCCCTGTTCGTGGATCTCGCGGATGATCGCGCCGATCCGCTCGACGATCTTCGGCGCGAGGCCGAGCGAGGGTTCGTCGAGCAGCAGCAGACGCGGGCCGGACATCAGCGCACGGCCGATCGCGAGCATCTGCTGCTCGCCGCCGGACAGCAGGCCGGCGCGCTGTTTGGCGCGTTCGGACAGGACCGGGAAGAGCTCGTCGACGCGTTTCCTCGCGGCGGCGCGCTGCTCGGGTGAGCGCGCGCCGATCCCGCCCGCGCGCAGGTTCTCCTCGACCGTCATCCTCGCGAAGATCTGACGTCCTTCGGGGACGCCGACCACGCCAAGACCGACGATGCGGGCCGGGTCGAGTCTGGCCAGCGGTTTACCGTCGTAACGCACTTCACCTGCGGAAATGGCGCCTCGATGCATCCGCAGCGTCCCGGAGATGGTCCGCAGCAGGGTCGATTTCCCGGCGCCGTTGCTGCCCAGGACGGCCAGTACCCCATCGGGTGAGACGTCGAGGTCGACCCCGTGCAGTCCGGCCACCGATCGGCCGTACCGCACCTGAAGATCACGGACACTGAGCAAGCCGCCTCCTCCGTTCGTGTGACGCGAGTCACGATCGGTGGCGGTCATCCTGCGTGGGCACCCTCCGTCGCGTTACCCCCACCTGGAGACCCACACGGCTACAAAACGGACACAGCGCGGTCGGTCAGGGGCAAGTCAAAGGTGGCGTGGCCGGGTTGGGTCGTGAGTGTTTAGGAGGGTTAGAACCCTCCTTGCCACTCACGACCCCCTTGTGGAAAGGCGCAAAAATTCCAATTCGGTCATCTATGCTGCGAAAAGTGTCCTTTGTGGATAGACGACACGAATCGCCACTACGACCCCTGGTCGAGATCGTGACCTCGGCGGCGCGACACCGCACTCGCGTGCTCGGACCCGGATCTCACGTGCTCGGACCCGGATCTCGTGTGCTCGGACGCCGTACACCGAGTGCGGCATCCAGGCACGCGAGTCACGCCGTCGGGCACGCGAGTTCCGTGCCTGAACACGCGAGTCACGCCGTCGAAACCCGCGGCCGACCTCGCGCGCACTTAGTCCTCTGAATGCGGTAGTTGCGCGTGCATGTATCGCATTCAGAGGACTAAGTGCGGCGCCGCAGGCGGAGGACGAAGAAGAGCGCGACGGCGCCGGCGAGCAGGGCGGCCGCGCCCCCGGCCAGGGGAAGGACGTCGTCGGGCTCGGGCGCCGAGGATGTCGAGGACGCCGAGGGCGCCGGCGCCGCGGCGACGGCCTGGGGAGTGACGGTCGCCCGCGGGGCCGAGGGGAGAGCGGACTCGGTTTCCGCGACGCCGAAGTCCACATCGGAGCAGGAGTAGTAGGTGTCCGGCGTGTCCGAGTTCTGCCAGATCGTGTAGATCAGGTGACGGCCGGTCTTCGACGCCGGGAGCTTGCCCTCCAGCACGTACGAGCGGTCCCGCGACGCCGGATCGGTGACCGACAGGAAGGGGCGGGTCTCCAGGTCGGCCCACGTCAAAGTGCGCGCCGGGTCGTAGCCGTCCTTCGTGACGTACAGCCGGAAGGTGCCCTTGTGCGGGATGGTCTCCCGGTACTTGAACGTGTACTCGGCCCCGGCCGAAAGCGTCGTCGCCGGACCGTCCGCCTCCGGGACGTCCAGGCTGCCGAACTCCGCGATGCCCGCACTGCACAGCCGGCCGTCCGGGATCCGCTGCCGGTCCTTGCCGCGTACGTTCGCGACCCGCACGTTGTCCCAGTCGTCGATCCCCCTGGTCACCGCCCGGCTCGCCGGACTGTCCATCGAGCCGTGCGCGGCGGCGGGCGTCACGAACACGACCAGGAGCGGGATCACCGGGAGCAGGGTCAGTTTGCGGAAGGAGACCATGCTTCAGGCACGGACGCGGCCGTGACCCGGTTCAGAGAAGACCGGCTTCGCTCGCCTTCCCGATGGCTTCGACGCGGTTGCGGGCACCGAGTTTGTGCAGCGCGGACTGCAGGTACGTCTTCACCGTGTTCCGCGCCAGGCCGGTCGACTCGGCGATCTCCGGATTCGTCTGGCCCTGGGCGGCCAGCCGCAGCACCTCGTACTCGCGCCGCGTCAGGCCGCTGCGGGCCAGCGCGTCGGATCGCTGGCCGTCGTCGGGGAAGATGCGCGGGTCGACGACGCGTTCGCCCTTCAGCACCTGCCGCAACGCCGCCACCAGGTTCGTCCCGGCGACGTCCTTGAGCAGGCAGCCGTGCGCGCCGGAGTCCAGCGCCGCCCGCACGCCCTGGTGGTCGCCGTGCGCGGTGAACACCACGATCCGCCCGGCCGGGTGCACCTGCCGGAGTTCGGCGATGACCTCGGGCGCGAGCATGTCCGGCAGCCGCAGGTCCAGCAGGATCAACGCCGGCTTCAGTTCGCCCGCCCGCTGGATCGCGGCCCGGCCGGTCTCGGCCGAACCGATCACGGTCATCGCCGAGTCGTACCGCAGCAGCAGGCTCACCCCGTCGCGGACCACCGGATGGTCGTCCACGACGAGCACGGTCACCGGCGGCGGCACGGTTCCGGCACCCAGGCGCGCAGCGTGCAGCCGTCGTCCTCGTCGCGGACCAGGCTGACCCGGCCGCCGAGCCTCGCGGCGCGTTCGGCCAGCGCGCGCAGTCCCATCCCGGTGCCGGGTTCGGGATCTCCCGCGTCCTCGGCGCGATGACCGGTCCCGTCGTCGGCGACGACCACCTGCACTCCTTCCTCGCTGGGCAGCAGGCTGACCACGACCGACAGCGCGTCGGCGTGTTTCTCGACGTTGAGCAGGCCTTCCCGGACGGCCGCGACCAGCAGTCCGGCGCGTTCGGCGTCCAATTGCGGCACCTGGGCGAGCTGGACGAACCGCGCGGGGACCCCGCAGCGGGCCTGGAACGAGCGGCAGTGTTCGGCCAGTTCCACCGGAAGCGCGCGTTCCGGGCTCGCCTCCGACAGCGCCAGCAGCGACTCGCGCAGCGCCCTGGACGCGGCGGAGACATCACCCTCCAGCCGCTTCAGCCGTGATTCGAGCGCCGGGTTGTCGCTGATGTCCTCGTGCAGGTTCCGGACCTGGACGCCGATGGAGAACAGCAGCGCGCCGACCGAATCGTGCAGCGCGCTCTGCATGCGGAGCCGTTCGGCGGACAGCGCGGTCTCGCGGTCGGACTCGGCGACCGTCGCGAGTTTCAGGGCCCGGCCCGCCTCACTCGCGATGTCTTCGAGGGACTTCACGGCGTCGTCGCCGAAGTCGCGAGGCTCGCGCATGGCGGCGTAGGCGATGGCGACGGTCTCGGTCCCGTTGAGGATCGGGACCGCGATCATCGCCGCCAGTCCCTCGCCGCGGACCTGCGCGTCGAACTGGTGGGTGATACTCGGCGAGCTGACGTAGTCGTTGACCCGGACCGGCCTGCCCAGTGCGAGCACGCGGCCGCCGATGCCCTGGCCGATCGGGACGGCGAGGTCCTGGAGCGCGTCCGTGCGGGTGCCCGACATCCAGCGGATCACCGCCTGTTCGGGTCCCGTCAGCTCGGCGACGAACCCGGAATGCGTGCCGATCGACTCGCGGATCAGCCGCGCGGTGCCGTTGAGCGCCGCGACCCGGTCGAGGGTGGCGAGCAGCTCCTCGCGCTCACGCAGAAGCCCGCCGAGTACCGCGCTGTGCTCGGCGGCGAGGTCTTCCGCGACGTGCCGTTTCGCCGTCACGCGCTCACGATCGCATACCGGGACGGCTTTCGGACATACCCGACCGGAGAGGGTGCCCGCTATGCATCCGGGGCCGAGTTGTCTTGAATGGACCCGTGGAGATCCTGGCCGACGCCGCGACGCTGGCGCTGTATACGACCGACGCCTCCAACTACCGGCACGTCCCCCAGGGCGTCGTCCTGCCGCGGAACACCGGCGAGGTGATCGAGGCCGTCGCCGCCTGCCGGGAGGCCGGGCTGCCGGTGATCGCCCGTGGCGGTGGCACCAGCGTCGCCGGCAACTCGTGCGGGCCGGGCGTCGTGATCGACACGTCCCGGCACCTCGGCGGTGTGCTCGACCTCGACCCGGCGTCGAAGACGGCGAGGGTGGCGCCCGGGACCGTCCTCGACGACCTCCAGGCACTCGCGGCTCCGCACGGGCTCCGGTTCGGCCCCGACCCGTCGACGCATTCGCGGTGCACGATCGGCGGGATGATCGGCAACAACGCCTGCGGATCGCACTCGGTCGCCTGGGGACGCACGGTCGACGTCGTCCGCGAGCTGGACGTGCTGCTCTACGACGGCACCCGGCTCACCGTCGGCCCGACCACACCGTCCGAAGTGGACGCCCGGGCGGCCGTGCCCGGTACCGAAGGCCGGGTCTTCTCGGAACTGCGCGCGCTCGTCCACGAAAACTTGGCGTTGCTGCGCACCGAGCTGTCCGGCTTCAGCAGGCGGGTGTCCGGCTACGGGCTGGAACACCTGTTGCCGGAGAACGGTTTCGACGTCGCCAAGGCTCTCGTCGGCAGCGAGGGCACCTGCGTGACCGTGCTCGAAGCGACCGTCTCGCTGGCCGAGGTACCGAAGCGCAAGGTGCTCGCGGTGCTCGGTTTCGAGTCCGACATCGCCGCGGCCGACGCCGTCCCGGCGATCCTGCCGTGGTCGCCGCTGACCGTGGAAGGCGTCGACGCGGACCTCGTCGCGCTGCTGGAACCCGGCCGTGCCGACGGCCTCCCGCCCGGTGGTGCCTGGCTGTTCGTCGAGATGACCGACCCGGACCGCGCGCGTGGGCTGATCGCCGACCTGCGCGGCGCGCTGACCGGATCCGCGCTGCTCGACGACGCGGCCGCGCAGAAGCGGCTCTGGCGCATCCGAGAGGAAGGCGCCGGACTCGCGACGCGGCTGGCCGGCGGCGAGGAGGCCTGGCCAGGGTGGGAAGACGCCGCCGTGCCCCCCGAACGGCTGGGCGCCTACCTGCGCGAGTTCAAGGAGCTGATGCGGAGGCACGGCCGCAAGAGCGTGGTCTACGGGCACTACGGCGAGGGCTGCCTGCATCTGCGGCTGGACTTCGATCTCCTTTCCCCGCAGGGGATCGCCGGGTTCCGGTCGTTCCTCGAAGAGTCCGCGGACCTGGTCGCGGCACACGGCGGCTCGCTGTCCGGCGAGCACGGTGACGGCCAGGCCCGTTCCGAACTACTGCCCAGGATGTACAGCCCCGAGATCCTCGCGCTTTTCGAGCGATTCAAGGGGATCTTCGATCCGGCGGGCATGATGAACCCCGGCATCCTGGTCGATCCGAGGGCGGTCGACGCCGATCTGCGGGTGCGTCGCGCGTCGCTGGAACTCGAAGACGTCACCGCGCTCGCGTATCCGGAGGACGAGGGGAGCTTCGGGCAGGCGATGCGGCGCTGCGTCGGCGTCGGGAAATGCCGCAACACCACCGGTCCCGGCGTGATGTGCCCGAGTTACCGCGCCACCCGCGAGGAGAAGCACTCGACGCGGGGCCGCGCGCATCTGCTGGCCGAAATGGTGAACGGCGAGCTGATCACCGACGGCTGGCGTTCGGAAGAGGTCGCCGAAGCACTGGATCTCTGCCTGTCGTGCAAGGGATGCCTGTCCGACTGCCCGGTCGATGTCGACATGGCGACCTACAAGGCGGAATTCCTGCACCAGCACCACAAGGGACGACTGCGCCCGGCGTCGCACTATTCGATGGGCTGGCTCCCGGTGTGGCTGCGCGCCGCCGCTCTCGCGCCGCGGCTGGCGAACACGGTGTCGCGGCGGTTCTCCGGCCTGCTGAAACGCCTCGGCGGGATCGCGCCGGAACGCGAGCTGCCGACGTTCGCGCGGACCCCGTTCACCCGGCGCCGCGAGGATCTCCGGCGATGGGCGACCGGTGACCGGCGCGTGGTGCTGTGGCCGGACTCGTTCAACAACTACCTCACTCCGGACGTTCTCGACGCCGCGGCCGAGGTGCTGACCGCGGCCGGGTACGACGTCGTCCTGCCCGATCGCGGGGTCTGCTGCGGGCTCACCTGGATCTCCACCGGCCAGCTCGACGTCGCGAAGAACGTCTTGCGCCGCACAGTTTCCGTCCTCGAACCGTATCTGCGGGCGGGATACCAGGTGGCCGGGCTGGAACCGAGTTGCACGGCGTTGTTCCGCGGCGATCTCCCGGCCCTGCTGCCGGACGATCCGATCGCGAAACTGCTCTCGGAGCAGACCCGGACGTTCGCCGAACTCATCGAGGAGTCGCCGCTCGAATTCCGTTCGCTGGACGTCGAAGCGCTCAGCCAGGTCCACTGTCATCAGCACGCCGTCCTCGGGTTCGGCGCCGACGAGGCCGCGATGCGCGCCGCGGGAATCCGGAATTCCACAATGGACTCCGGCTGCTGTGGACTGGCGGGCAACTTCGGTTTCGAGCGCGGGCACTACGACGTCTCGGTGGCCTGTGCCGAGGACCGGATGCTGCCCGCGATCCGCGCCGCGGCCGACGGAACGGAAGTGGTCGCGGACGGGTTCAGCTGCCGGACACAGATCGAGCAACTCGACGGACGCAAGGCCTTGCACCTGGCGGAACTGTTACGGCGCGCCCTTCCTTAGCCGGTGGTCGCGCTCGGCGTACTTCTTCAGCGTCAGCAGCTGTTTCCGCATCATGATCAGGTCGCCCCAGCCGAGCAGGAACTCCTTGAGACGGCCTGGGAATCCCTTCGAGGTCACGACTATGCGGCACAGCATCCGGCAGCTGTCCGCGTCGATCGGCTCCACCGAGTAGGTGGCGGCCACCGGGCCGAACAGTTTCTCCGACCCGCCGAAGGTCCGGCCGGTCAGGCTGTGCCCGGCGTCGACCTCGGTCAGGAGGAACACGATCAGCGTGTCACCTGGAGCGAGTTCGTCGGCGCCGGGCGTGAGTTCGCGCGGACTGCGGTGCCCCCGGTTGTCGAGCAGGTCGTAGCTGTAGGGCGCGACCGAGATCTGGCAGAGCCAGCGGTAGGCGAGCGCGGCGGGCGCGTGCACGGTGACCGCGCGGTCGAACCGCGCGATGGTGCCGTCCAGCAGGGTGTCCGCCGGTTGCTCGCGGCGGCGTTCTTCCGGGGTCGCGCCCCAGTTCGCGGGTGATCCGAAGGGCATGGCCACCTCCCGTACGGTGCCGTATGGTTTTCCGTACGGTAGCGTATGCCCTGTGGTCGGGAAAAGGAAGCTCGCCCGGGAGGACTGGGCGGACGCCGCGCTCGAGGCGCTCTGCGACGGCGGGGTCGCCGCGATCGCCGTCGAGCCCATCGCGGCGAAACTCGGAACGACGAAAGGCAGTTTCTACTGGCATTTCGCGAACCGGGACGCGCTGGTCGAGGCCGCCGTGCGCCGGTGGGCCGAACAGGACACCGAGGCGCTGATCGCGTTGCTGGACGGCATCGCCGACCCGGCGCGGCGGCTGAACGACCTCTTCGGGCTCGTCTTCGGGGCGAAGGACGACGACCTGGCCGAACTGGCCCTGCTCGCGCACGCCGGCGACCCGGTGATCGGCCCGCTGCTGGCCGAGGTCACCGCCCGGCGCGTCGAGTTCATCGTCCGGTGCTTCCGGGAAATGGGCTGTCCGGAAACCGAGGCGAACCACCGCGGACTGTTGGCCTACACGGCTTTCATCGGGCTGATCCAGGCGCAGCGGGCGAGCGGCGGGGTGCTGCTGGGCGCGGCGGAGCGGCCGGGGTATCTGGAGTTCCTGCGGGGGATCATCACGAGCTGAACGACCACCCGCGCCGACCGGCCGGAGGGTTGCGAAAGCCACTTTCGCAACCCTCAACGTTGCGAAAGTGGCTTTCGCGAAATCAAGCGCTTCCGGTCCCCATCGCCACTCACGACCACCAAGCGCGGGCGAGGCTTTCCAGTGTCGGCTCCTCGGGCGCCGGAAGCACCTTCAGATACCAGGTGAAGTTGCTGTAGACGTGCAAAAGCGCGTACGCCAGGCAGCGTCGCGGAAACTCCTCAGCGGGGCGTGAGCCGTACCCGGTGAGGAAGCGGCGCAGGAAGTCCTTGTCCCCACTGGAAACGAACAGTCCGACGGCGACGAAGTCGTACTCCGCCGCACCGCGCATCGCCGGTTCGAAGTCGAAGACCCCGGTCAGCCGCGGGCGTTCGCCGTCGCGGGTGATCATGACGTGGTCGCGCATGAATTCGGTGTGCAACGGGACGACAGGAGGCCTGCCCAGGTCGACGGAGTCGAGGAACGCCGGGATCTGCGCGATCCAGCTCTCGTCGAGGCCGGTCCGGCGGTGGTGCTCGACGACGTTCGCGCGTTGTTCGGCGAGGAACGCGGCCCAGTCCGGCGGATCGAGGGCGTCCAGGCGGGGATCGCGCAGCGAATGCAGGGCGGCCAGTGCCTCGCCGAGTTCGGGGGCGAGCAGCTCTTTGTCCTCTGTGGACAGTTTCGGCCAGGCGTCCTTCAGCGTCTCGCCGCGCAGGCGTTCCATGAGCACGTAACCCCAGCCGTCCCGCTCGCCGACGGCGTGCACACCGGGCGTCGGGATCGGCAGTTTCCCGTGCAGGACTTCGAGCATCGTCCGCTCGGTGGCGAGTTCGTCGAGGTGTACCGGCGGGAACAGCTTGAGCACCAGGTCTTCGCCGACGGCGTACACCGGGAGCGAGCCTTCGGTGAACGCGACGACCTCGCCGAGGCCGAGCGACGCGGTCAGCGACGTCACCGCCGGAAGCAGGTCTTGCCTGGTCAGCGTGTCGAACTCGGCTTCGGTGCCGGCGGGTGGGAACGAGGTCACGAGCCGACCGTAGAGCAGCGGCCCCGGCGGTGGCGACCGATTACCCGCTGCGCTCCAGCAGTGTCCGGGCCGCGCCGAGCACCAGACGGCAGACGTCGTCGGGATCCGCGCTGGCCAGGGGTTCCTTGCCGGTGATCTCGCGGACGAGGCCGATCCCGAGCAGCCAGGCCAGGATGAGGTCGGCCCGCAGGTCGGCGTCGTCGGCGTCCGTGAGGGTCGCCAGGACCTTCGCGTACTCCTCGCCGAGTTGCCGCCGCACCGCGGCCGCGGCGCTGTCGTGCCCGGTCGAGCGCAGATAGGCGTCCAGGGTGCGGTCGCGGCCGCTGTCGGACTCCAGCATGCTCCGCAACGCCGTCCTGAGCAGGTCGGTCGGGGGAGTGCTGGCGATCAGTTCGCGCCCGCCGCGCGCCAGGACCTCTTCGAAAAGCGCGTCCTTCGAGCCGAAGTAGCGGAACAGCAGCGCCTGGTTGGCGCCGGCGAGTTTCGCGATGTCGCGGACCGTGGTCCGGTCGAAGCCGCGCTCGCCGAACAGGACCGCCGCCGCGTCGAGCAGCGCCGCCCTGGTGGCGGCCGCGTCGCGCTTGCGGACCTGCGGTTCTTCCGTCATCGGGGACAGGCTAGCCGGACGTCGCACGGTAGGCGCATTGACGCTCACCGTGATCATGGCTAGCGTTGTAAGCAGTTGCTTACAAACCCGATATCGGGGGGTTTCCGGACAAATGACCACCACCCATACCGAACCCGTCGCCTATCCGTTCAACGAAGACGCGGGTCTCGACCTCAACGAGGCCTACGCCGCCGCCCGCGACGCCGAGGGCATGATCCGCGTGCGTCTCCCGCACGGCGAGCCCGCCTGGCTCGCGACCCGGTACGCCGACGCGCGTTTCGTGCTGGGCGACCGGCGGTTCTCCCGCGCCATGGCCGTGGACAAGGACGAGCCGCGGATGGCGCCGGGCAGGCGGCCCGGCGGGATCCTGAGCATGGACCCGCCCGATCACACCCGGCTCCGCACGCTGGTCGCGAAGGCGTTCACCATGCGCCGTGTCGAACTGCTGCGGCCGCGGGTCGCGGATCTCGCGGCCGGCCTGATCGAGGACATGAAGGCCGCCGGGCAGCCCGCCGACCTGGTCGAGGACTACGCGCTGCCGATCCCGGTCGCGGTCATCTGCGAACTGCTCGGCGTGCCCGTCGAGGACCGGCCGAAGTTCCGCGTGTGGAGCGACGCCGCGCTGTCGACCAGCCCGCTGACCACCGAACAGATGATGGCCAACCAGGACGAACTGCGGGCGTACATGCACGTGCTCGTCGAAGAGCACCGCGCCAACCCGCAGGACGACCTGATGACCGCGCTGATCGAAGCGCGCGACGTCCGGGACAGGCTGAGCGAGCTGGAACTGGTCGACATGTGCATCGGCATCCTGATCGCCGGGCACGAGACCACCGCGAGCCAGATCCCCAACTTCGTCTACGCGCTGCTCGAACAGCCTGATCAGCTGGCCCGCCTGCGCGAGAACCCGGACCTCATCCCGGCCGCGGTCGAGGAATTGCTGCGGTTCATTCCTTTGGGTGCAGGAGCCGGGTTCGCTCGCTACGCCAGCGAAGACGTCCAGGTGGGTGACGTGCTGGTCAAGGAAGGCGAGCCGGTGATGGTCGCGATCGGCGCCGCCAACCGGGACGCGCTCCAGTTCACGTCGGCCGAGACCCTCGAATTCGGCCGGGACGCCAACCCCCACCTCGGATTCGGTCACGGCGTGCACCACTGTCTCGGCGCGCCGCTGGCCCGGCTGGAACTTCAGGAGGCGTTGCGGGCCCTGTTGCGCGATCTCCCCGGACTGCACCTCGCCGGGGATATCGTGTGGAAGACGCAGATGCTGGTGCGGGGGCCCCGCTCGATGCCGATCGGATGGTGACGATGAGCTGGAATGTCGAGGTCGATGGAGGAACATGCATCGGCTCGGGGATGTGCGCTTCGCTGGTGCCGGAGGTCTTCGAACTCGAAGGCGCCACGGCGACCGTGGTCGCGGGTGAGGTGAAGCCGGACGAGACCGTTCTCGACGCGGCGGATTCCTGCCCCGCGATGGCGATCGAGGTCAAGGAAATGGGTGAGGTCATCGGGCCCCGGCCCTGACCGTCTCCCTTTAATACGTGGCGGTCGTCGGTGAACAGGGGTAGGACGGCTGGGTGAGCGATGACAGCTTGACCATCCGCACTCTGACCACCGACGACCTACCCGCGTTCTCGGAAATGCTGGCTCGCGCCTTCCTCACCAACCCGACGGAGGAGCTGAAGCACCGCGAAGAGCTGGTGTTCGAGCCGGAGCGTTCCCACGGCGTCTTCGACGGCGATGAACTGATCGGGGCCGGGGAACTGCTCACCCGCGAGATCACCGTGCCCGGGGCCGGGCAGACACCGCTCGCGGCGGTGACCTCGGTCGGCGTGGCACCGGACCACCGCAGGCGTGGTGTGCTCACCCGCGTCATGCGGGCCCAGTTGCACGGCCTGCACGAAGACGGCGGCGAGGCGATCACCGCGCTGTGGGCGTCGGAATCCGTCATCTACCCCCGCTTCGGTTACGGCCTGGGGGCGCAGTTCTATCGCGCGACCGTTCAAGCGAAGGCGGCGTTCCGGCCGGGCGTCGAACTCGAAACCGAGCGGGTGCGGGAAACCGGGCTCGAGAAGGCGATCCCGCTGATCAAGGCGATCTACGAAAGGGAGGCGCCGCTGCGGGTCGGCGCGCTCGGCCGGACCGAGTCGACGTGGGAGTTCCTCCTCGACGACCCGGAATACCGCCGTCAGGGGTTCACGGCGTTGAAATTCGCCGTGCTGTCTGACGGCTACGCGATTTTCCGCGTGAAGAGCGACTGGAGCGAAGAAGGGCCGCGCGGAACGCTGAAAGTGGTGGAACTGGTCGCCACGACGCCGCAGGCGTACGCGACTCTGTACCGCTACCTGCTCGACTATGACCTGACGACCACGATCGAGGCGAACGCCGCGCTCGACGAGCCGCTCATCCACATGCTCGCCGATCCTCGCAAGATGTCCCGGTCCGCCGGTGACTCGCTGTGGGTCCGGCTGGTCGACGTCGATCGCGCGCTGAAGACCCGCCGCTACACCACCCCGGTGGATCTCGTATTCGGCGTCGAGGACGCCTTTTGCCCTTGGAACACCGGGAACTGGCGGCTCGTCGCCGACGCGGACGGGAACGCCGAGGTGACGCGGGTGGAGGACGCGCCCGATCTCGAACTGGACGTCATCGACCTCGGCGCGATCTTCCTCGGCGGGACCCGGCCGAGCACCCTGGCCGCGGCCGGGCGGATCCGCGAGCGGACCGCCGGGGCGGTGTCGCGGGCGACGGCGGCGTTCGCCACCGACCGTGAGCCGTCCTGCCTGGAATCCTTCTAGCCGCCCAGGACGCCGTGCTCGGTGACCACCGCGGTGACCAGTTCGAACGGCGTCACGTCGAAGGCCGGGTTGAACACTTCCGCACCTTCGGGGGCCACCCTCGTCCCGCCGAAGTGCAGGACTTCGCCGGGATCGCGTTCTTCGATCGCGATCCCGGTGCCGTCCGCCATCGCGGTGTCCACAGTGGACGACGGGGCGACGACCACGAACGGGATCCCGTGGTGCTTGGCCGCGATCGCGAGGCCGTAGGTGCCGATCTTGTTGGCGACGTCGCCGTTGGCGGCGATCCGGTCGGCGCCGACGAGTACGGCGTCCACCTGGCCGCGCGCCATCGCGGCGGCGGCCGCGCCGTCGGGCTGGATCCGGTACGGGACACCGGCCTCGGCCAGTTCCCACGCGGTCAGCCGGGCGCCCTGCAGCAACGGCCGGGTCTCGTCGACCAGAACCGATTCGACCAGGCCGCGGGCGTGCAGATGCCAGACGACGCCGAGCGCGCTGCCCCAGGCGACCGTCGCGAGACGCCCGGCGTTGCAGTGGCTGAGCAGGCGCAACGGGCGTCGCTCGCAGTGTTCGAGCACCACGTCGGCCGCCAGCCGGGAGGCCTCGTGATTGATGCGCTCGTCCTCGTCGAGGATCTCCAGCGCCTCGGCGAGGACGGCGTCCGGCCCTTCCGGGAGTTTCGCGAGCGCGCGGGAGACGCCCCAGCTCAGGTTGACCGCGGTCGGCCGGGCCTTCGCGACACGTTCCGCTTCCGCCTCGACGTCACCGCCCGCCCGGGTCGCGAGTACCACCCCGAGCGCGCCCGCCGCGCCGAGCGCCGGTGCGCCGCGGACCGCGAGCCGTCGGATGGCGTCCACGAGCTCGCCGACCGTCCGCAGTTCGAGCACGCGATGTTCGGCGGGGAGGGCGGTCTGGTCGATGATCGCGACGGCGTCGCCGGTCCAGTCGATCGTCCTGCGCATGGTTCGGATCCCCCGGGATTATCCAGTTGTCCGGCCGGGCCGGTTCGGTGAGGATGCGGCTCGTGACCATTGAACGCCACCATCCGCCCGGTCTGCACCCGACGCCCACCTACCACCACGTCACCATCGTCGAAGGACGGCGGGACGTTCACCTCGCCGGCCAGTGCCCGCTCGCCGAAGACGGCAAGGTCGTCGAGGGCGACGTGCTCGCCCAGGTCGACCAGGTCGTCGCGAACACCGCGGCCGCGCTCGCCTTCGCCAAGGCCACCCCGGCCGACGTCGTGCGCACGGTGATCTACGTGGTGACGCCGGACGCCGACGTGCTTTCGGCGGTGTGGGACCGGTTCGTCGAGTCGGAGATCGGCGAAGCCTTCACGACCGCGAGCACCCTGCTCGGCGTCGCGCAGCTCGGCTATCCCGGGCAGCTCGTCGAACTCGACGTCACCGCCGCCACGGCCTGACGCCCCTCGCCGCGATTCGGCACCTGAATCGCGATCAGGTGCCGGATCGCGATTCAGGTGACGATGGTGACCACCTGGTCACCGGCCTTCGCGGCGCCGGCGAAGAAGGTCACGAGGTCGTCGTAGCCCGCGCGTACGTAGTCCAGCGCGTCGGGCTCGTCCCAGATCTGCGGGTAGATCCCGTTGGCGTCCAGTTCCGCGAGCTCGACACCGCTGGAGAGCTGATCGAACCCGGTCCGCGACAGCTCCGCCGAGATCGTCTCGACTTCGGCCGCGGTGAAGTACCGCGGCGGCCCGTCACTGTCGGCTTCCCCCAGCAGCGCCCCGCCCAGTACGAAGTCGACCTCGAACCCGGCCTTGCCGATCAGGTACCACAGCGCGTGCCAGGCCTTGTCGACATCCGCCGCCCGCTCGGTGTCCCGGGCCTTGTCGGCGTACTCCCAGTACCGCTCGGGTTTCTCGCGCAGCTCACGGAGTTCTTCGGACGTGACCCGCAGATAAGCACCGCACATCCCCATCGGCTACAGACCCGCCATGATGTCGGTCTCGGTGATACCCGGCCCCTGACCGGCGCGGATGAACCACTCGACGCCGAACGCCTGCGCGAAAGCCTCGTCGGGCATCGCGAGGAAGAACGAATCCTCGCTGATCTGGCTGGCGTGCGCGCGCATCGCGGCCCGCTTCTGCGGCAGGTACGCCTTGACGTCGACCCGCGCCGTCAAGATCGCTTCCGGCTTGCCGAACTCGGCGCCGCCCTCGTCGAAATCGGGGAGGTCCTCGGCCTTCATCTGCCCGGTCCGCACCGCCTCTTCCATGCCGCGGCGCATTTCGTCACTGTTGCTCGTCGCCTCGTAGACCCGCGGCGTGCCGGCCAGTTCGGCCGCGCGCATCCCGACGCGGTGCACCTGGATGTGGTCCGGATGCCCGTAACCGCCGTTGTCGTCGTAGACGGTCAGGACGTCTGCCTCCTCCTCGCGCAGGATCTCCGCGAGACGCTGGGCGGCCTCCTCGACATCGGCCTGCCAGAACGTGCCCGGCACGTCGTTGCGCGGCTCACCCATCATGCCGGAATCGGTGTACCCCAGGAACTCCACGCGTTTGGCCCCCAGCACCTCGGCCGAAGCATGCGTCTCCTCGACGCGGCGCTGCCACAACTCCTCTCCGTCGTCGAGGAACCCGTCCGGCACCTCGCCGACCTCACCCCTGGTCGCGACGACGAGCACGACACGGTGACCTTCCTCGAAGGCCTTGCGCATGACGCCGCCCGCGACGATGCACTCGTCGTCGGGGTGGGCGTGAAAACTCACCAATGTGGCCATGCTGGGGAAACTACCGGGAGGCACCGACATATTCCGGCGGCGGGAGGATCGTCCGAGCCGCCCCTCGCCACGCTTTCGTCAGCGGGCAGGGGTGCCGACGACGGATCGGCGTGGTGGGCTCCGGCTGCCTCATCAGGCATTCGGACTATCCGAAAGAACGCGCAGACTTTCGCCGGCCTACGACCAAAGTCGGGATTTTGTGGCGACCGTGTACTTTTCGGCGGATCGCCAATAGGCGGGTTCCGGTCGGCTTGCGTGAATCGTTAAGACGCGGCTCCTTAAACTTGAAGGTCCCTCTGTTAGCGTGCCTTGATCCGGCTTAAGTTTTGGGTCGTGCGGCAAGGAAGAGGGGTCCGATGCTTGAGGCGCGGGAACTGCTCGGTCCAGCGGTCGGGACGAAGGAGCAGAACCGCCGGAAGCTGATCATCGAAATCATGATCAAAGCGGACCAGCAGTCGATCCTCGCCCGGCGGCTCGGGATTTCGGGGGCCTCGGTTTCCACCGCCGTCGCTGAACTGGTGAAGAAAGGGATCGTCGAGGTCGAACACCGGCAGAAGGGCGATCCTGTCCGGTTGGCCACGACCAGGGGCGTCGCGCTGGGAATCGATCTCGGCTTCCGGCGGATGGCGGTGATCGCCAGGCCGGTCGATGGGGCCTTCGAAACGATCCAGTCCGCGATCGAGATCGAAGGCGCCAACCGCGGGTTCACTCAGTTGCTTCCTCGGTTGATGGGCCTGATCCGGACCGTGGTGGACGGGACGGGACAGGAAATGGGCGACGTCGTTTCGGCTGGACTGGCCGTGCCGAGGATGATCGATCCCCGCAGCGGGCGGTTCACCACTCCGGTCCTGCCCCCCTGGTCCGAGACCGACGACCCCGCCGCCAGCTTGGAGAAGTTGCTCGGCGTACGCGTGGCGGTGGACAACGACGCGAACTTGGGCGCGATGGCCGAGCAGACCTACGGCCTGGAGAAACCCCTGGAAACGGTGGTGTACATCAAGGCTTCGACGGGCGTCGGCGCGGGGATCATGATCGGCGACAAGCTGGTGCGCGGCGAGCGGGGGATGGCAGGCGAGATCGGTCATCTGACCGTCGACCGGGACGGCCTGGTGTGCTTGTGCGGCGGACGGGGCTGCCTCGACACCCTCGTCGGCGCCGAAGCCTTGATCAGTCAGGTGCGTCAAGCGGGACGGCGTGACTATCGCCTGCCCAACGACCTGCGCGCACTGATCGATGCGGCGCAGAAAGGTGATGCCGCGTGCCGTCGGATCGTCACCGACGCCGGCCGGATGCTGGGTTTCGCGCTGGCTCAGCTGTGCAATCTGGTGAACCCGCGCCTGGTGGTGATCGGCGGGGAACTGGCCGCCGCGCGGGAACTCGTCGTCGATCCCTGTCGTCAGGAGCTTCAGCGCTATGCCCTGGGCGGGGCGGTCGCGGACGACGGACGGTTCGAGCTGCGGACCAGTCAGCTGAACGCGCTCGCCGAGGCGCATGGCGCGCTGATCCTGGGACTGCGCGCACACCAGCAGGAGAACCCTGGCGAGGGCGCCTCCGGTGGCGTTGTTTCGAATTGAACAAAAGGCGGGCGAATGGTTCTGTTCGTCGTTAAAATCGGCACTCGGCGATGATGGAAAGAGCGGTTCACTCGGTCGTGTGATTATTTGCGGTGAGGCGAGCCGCTTTCTTCTCCGCTGCCCGAATTCCGCAGGGTCTTCCGGTAGGCCTGCCAAAGGGCCACAATTGACCCCCCGTTACGATCCTGCCTTCCCTATGGTCTAACAGGGAGATGCGCGTTCTCCTGTCGCTCAGGAGATACCTAGACTCGAAGGTGCCGACCATGAACCTGCTTCCCGTGTCCCACTCGTCGCCGGCCGGTGATCTCTCCGCCCCGGGCACCGAGGCGCCCGCCGAGGCCGTCGGCTACGAACCGCCGCTGCTCTTCGATCTCGGGCACGTGCGGGAACTGACGCTGGGCAGTTCGTCCAGTGGGAGCGCCGACTCCAACTCGCAGTACTACTGGTGAGTCCCGTGACCACCGAGGTGCCAGGCCTGCTCGGAGTCGTTCCCGGGCCGGTGCCTGCCGAGGCCGGGTCGGCCCGCGCCGAGCCGGTGTGGGCCGGTGAGACCTCGTGGGTCACGTTCGGTGCGTGGCGGGACCGCGAAGTGCGGACGGTGCGCTGCCCAGGGGGAATGCTCGCACTGGTCGGCCAATGCTTCGCGAGTGACGCGATCGTTCACGGGGACTTCCGCCACGCGCTGGAAAAGGACCGGCTCGGTGACGTCACCCGGTGGCCGGGCAGCTACCTGGCGGTGGTGGTCCGACCGGACGATGTGACCGCGTTCGTCGATCTCGCGGGCCAGTACCCGCTCTATTTCCACACGACCTCCGGCCGGACCGTGCTCGGTACCCGGGCGGGAGTCACTGCCCGGGCAGCGGGTCTGCGGCAGGAACCGGACGTGCTCGCCCTCGCGGCCGAGGTGTTCTGCCCCGGCATCCCCCTGCCGACCGATGCGCACTCCGTCTACCGGGGACTCAAGAGGGTGACGGGCGGTCAGGCGGTGCAAGTGCGCCGCGACGGCGTGTGCCGGACCTGGGTCTACGAAACCCTCGTCCCGGATCGGAACCGGTCGCCCCAGGAAGCCGCGCACGCGCTGCGTGCGGCCCTCGAGAACGCCGTTCGCGCTCGCGCCGCACCGCGGCTGACCGCCGACTTCAGTGGTGGTCTCGACTCGACATCGCTGGCCTTCTTGGCCGCCGGGCAGCGAGATCGGGTGCTCCCGGTGTTCACCTACCACCATCCCGAAGCGCCGGCCGACGACCTGAGCCACGCGAAGCGCTATCTGGAGCACGACCGGCGGCTGCGGAACACGGTCATCACCGGCACTCGTGCCTCACTTTCCTACCAAGGGCTCGACACGGCCGCCCCGACGGATCTGCCTGATCCGGGTGCGGTCACCCAGGTCCGGACGAGGCTCCGGTTGCGGCACATCGCGGACGAGGGCGGTGGCGTGCACCTCGGTGGCGAGGGCGCGGACGCCCTTTTGGTGGCCGCGCCGGGCTATCTGGGTGATCTCGCGCGTCAAGGCGCGCTGCGGAGACTGAACCGGGAGTGCCGTCAGCTCGCCCGTCAGCGCAAGGTCGCGCCCGCTCGGGTGCTGGCGCGGTCCACGGAGCTCTCCCTGACCTCGCTCGGCCGCGCCCTGCGTTCGTCGGCGAACCGCTTCGAGCGGCCGGTGGACCGTCAGGTCCAGTGGCTGGACGCGATCGCGTGGTGGCCAGAGCCGGGTGCCGAGACCACCTGGCTGACCGGACCGATGCGGACGCGGTTGGCCGAGTTGTTGCGCGCCGGGGCCGCCGAGCTGACCCCGCCCGCGGGCGCGGGGATCGGCGATTGCGCCGCGGTGGCCGAGGTCCGGACCGCCGGAATGGTCCAGCGGCAGCTCGACGAACGCGCGCGGCCGTTCGGGATCTGGCCGCAGGCGCCATTCCTGGACAACGACGTCATCCGTGCCTGTCTCACGCTCCCCGCGTACCAGCGGGCCGATCCGGCGACCCGCAAGCCCCTGCTCCGCCGCGCGCTTTCCGGCGTCGTACCGGAAGCGGTGCTTTCGCGCAGTACCAAGGGAAACTACTCCGGCGAGGACTACAAAGGCGTCCGCGAAGCGTCGGCGGAGCTCAATGCCCGTCTGTCCCGCACGAGGCTGGCCGATCTCGGCCTGATCGAGCCGGGGAAGGTGAAGGCGGCGCTGTCGCGTGCCACCACCGGCCTGCAGACACCGTTCCCCGCGCTCAACCGGTTGTTCGCCGCCGATCTGTGGCTGCAGGGGATCGACGGTGGTGCGGCGTGACCGGGACATCGAGGGTGGTTCATGTCGAAGCCGCCGAGCACGAGGGGGGTGTGCTGTTGAATCTGCGTAGCGGTCGTTGGTACGCCCTCAACACCACCGCCGCGTTACTGTGCCGGGAGTTGCGCACCGGCGGACTCGAGACCGCGGTACAGGCGGTCAAGGATCGGCACCCGTCGGTGGGCGAAGGACGGATCCGCCGTGATGCCGAGGAAATGGTCCAGCGGCTGGCCGATCGGAACCTTGTCGTGTTCGAAACCCCGGAGGCATCGACGGTGCCCGGCACGGGTCCACCGATCGTCGCCGGCACGGGAAGCGGCCGATACCGGCTGCGGGCCAGGTTGGCCCTGGTACTGGTGACACTCCTGCTGTGCCTGCCTTTTCGCTGGACGCTCCGGGCCGCGGCGGCCCTGCGCGTACGGGGCCGCACCGCTGCCACCACGGAAGAAGCGGCGGCCATGGTCCACATGATCGACCGGGTCGCGAAGCATTTTCCCGGTCGCGTGGCCTGTCTCGAACAGTCGCTGGCCGCCGTGCTCACCGCGTGGTTGTCCCGGCGACGACTCACGTGGGTGATGGGCGTCGCCGAGGATCCGTACCGATTCCACGCCTGGGTCGAAAGCGAGGGCGTCCCGGTTCTCCCGGCGGAGGAGCCCGGCTTCTCCGGATATCGGCGGGTGCTGACCCTGTGAACGGGAAAAGGCGATCGCGGTGGCGCCGCGATCGCCTTTTCCTTCCGTCGTCGCTCAGTGGTGCAGCAACGTGATCAGCTCACTCCAATCGTACGACGGCGCCAAAAAGATCACCACGACGATGGTGATCCACCAGCGCAGCGGCAGAGTGGGGAGATCGCTACAACGGACTTCCAATGCGAAACGAACCTTCATGTCTTCACCTCCCCTGATTTCACCCGACAACCTGAGTTTGACACGGGTCGCCGAGGGGTGTCCGAGCCGCGTTTTCGCCTTTTACTTCGGCGTCTATTTCGGCTTAAGCGACGGTTTCCCTTAATTGGGAGAGGGTGATGTGTCGAAATAAAGAAATCGGGCGGGGATCGGGCGATGGTTGCTGCGATTCGAAGAACAGCGACGGGTTCGACGACCGGGGTGCGTTCCCGTGGGCTTCGCTGTGCGTCCTCGGCCGTCGCCTTCGGCCGTCCGGCGTTGTCGCGGCGGGAGACCTCGTACGTTGCGTCCGGCCTGCCCGAAGCGGCCGGACGGCCGAAGATTTGAACGTCCGCCGTGATGACCGGAAGCCGCGACGGTAATCCCGAAGCAGACGTCCGGTCCGACTACGGCCAGAACGTCCTCGTCGGGGATCGGAAAGCGCTGGGATAGTTCACCCGGCCGGGTGAGTGGCCGGTAACGGTTCAAGCGGGGAAGGTCCGCCTCAGGAACTCCAGTGTCAGCTCCCAGGCGGCGGCCGCGGGCTCGGGCTGATGGAACATCGGCGCCACGTGGTTGTGGAACGCGTGCCCCGCGCCTTCGTGAATGTGGATCTCCGCGCCGTCGTGAGAAGCCACCGCGTCGGCCAGCTTCCGCACACCCTCGACGGGGATGTACGGATCCGCCCCGCCGAACTGGAACTGAATGGGGCAGGAGATCTTGTCCAGCAACGGGATCTGCCCCGGCACCTGTGAGCCGTAGTACGACACGGCGACGTCCGGGGTGCCTTCGGCGGCTGCGGCGTAGGCCATCGAACCGCCGAGGCAGAAGCCGAAGACGCCCGCGCGGCCATCGGTTTCGGGCAGGTCGCGGAGCATGGCCAGGGTCGCGAGGACGTCGTTGACCGCGCGTGCCGGGTCGAGTTTCCCGGCGACCTCCATCGACGCCGAGACGCCGGCTTCGTCGTGCGTGGCGGACCAGGAGGGGGCGATCCGCCAGAACAGTTCGGGCACGGCGACGACGTAGCCGAGCGCAGCCAGGTCGGCGGCGACCGATTTGAGGTAGTCGTCGAGGCCGAAGATCTCCTGGATCAGCACCAGACCGGGGCCGGAGCCGGATTCGGGCAGCCAGAGCGGGGCTTCGAACGCGCCGTCGGCGACGGTCACCTGGGTCATCGGGTTCCTTCCAGTGCGCGTACGAGGCAATCCGCCACCAGCGCCGCCTGCGTGCCGTCGGGGTCGAGGTCGGGATCGAAGATGGTCAGTTCCAGTCCGGCCGCGCCGGGGAGCGCGACCAGCCCGCGGAGGAGTTCGACCAGCGCGTCCGGGCCGAGGCCGCCGGGGTCGGGACTGTCCACAGCGGACACGAACTCCGGGTCGAGCGTGTCGATGTCGATGTGGATCCAGAAACCGTCCAGCGGCGCGAAGATCTCGCGCGCCGCGGCGAGTGCGCCCGAGGTGCCGGACGCCATGATCTCCTGGCTGGTGAACGTGCGAAGCCCGGCTTCGCGCGCTTCGGCGGACTCCTCTTCGCGGACGCCCAGAACCAGGACGTCCTCGTCGCGGACGTACGGCGAGAGGCCGTCCACATCGGCCAGTTCCGGAGCGCCGCGGCCGGTCACGACGGCCAGGGCCTCACCGCCGACCGCGCCGACGTGGTCGGCGTTACCGAGGTGCCGGAAGTCGTCGTGCCCGTCGAAGTAGACGATCCCGAAGCGGCCTTCGCGACGCAGAGTCAGCGTCGCGGCGAGAGCGATCGAGCAGTCGCCGCCGAGTACGACCGGGAAGCCGCCGTCCGCGCGGATCTTCGCCAGCCGTCCGGCCAGCTTCGCCGTGTAGTCGGCTATGCCCGCGGCGTTGCGGACACCGCTTCCGGGCGACCAGTCGGGCAGGTAACGCGGCGGGGTGACCACGCCGCCATCGGCGGCGCCCAAGCGAGTGAGCAGGCCGTGATCACGCAGCGCACCCGGCGCCTTGTAACAGCCCGGGACCACTCCTTCGGCGGGCGGACGCAGTCCGAGATTCGACGGTGCGTCGAGCAGTACGAGATTCCCCATGCCCACACCGTAGTAGTGACTCCTGGTGTCGCGCTGTCCGTCCCCTTAGGTTGGAAGGCTCACTGTAGGAGGCGCGATGGTGGAGCGGACGAAGTACATCCTCGACGAAGCTGACATGCCGACCCGCTGGTACAACGTCATCCCGGATCTCCCGGAGCCACCACCGCCGCCCCTGCATCCGGGCACGCGCGAGCCGGTCGGCCCGGACGATCTCGCGCCGCTCTTCCCGCAGGCGCTCATCGCTCAAGAGGTCACCACCGAACGGTACGTCGACATCCCCGAAGAGGTTCAGGACGTCTACCGGCTCTGGCGTCCGTCGCCCCTGTTCCGCGCGCGACGCCTGGAGAAGGCGCTCGGCACGCCGGCGCGCATCTACTACAAGTACGAGGGTGTCAGCCCGGTCGGTTCGCACAAGCCCAACACCGCGGTGCCGCAAGCGTTCTACAACGCGGCCGAGGGTGTCACCAGGCTGACCACGGAGACCGGCGCCGGACAGTGGGGGAGCGCGCTCGCCTTCGCCTGCGCCACTTTCGGCCTCGAATGCGAGGTATGGCAGGTCCGCGCCTCCTACGACCAGAAGCCGTACCGCAAGCTGATGATGGAGACCTTCGGTGCGACGGTGCATCCCAGCCCGTCCACGCTGACCGGGTCCGGCCGCGCGATCCTGGCCGCCGACCCGGACTCCACCGGGAGTCTCGGGATCGCGATCAGCGAGGCGGTGGAGCAGGCCGCGCAGGCGGAGAACACGCGGTACGCGCTGGGCAGCGTGCTCAACCATGTCCTGCTGCACCAGACGATCATCGGCGAAGAGGCGCTCAAGCAGTTCGAACTCGCCGGGGACACCCCGGACGTCCTCGTCGGCTGCACCGGCGGCGGATCGAACTTCGGCGGGCTGGCCTTCCCGTTCCTGCGGGAGAAACTCGCCGGGCGGATGGACCCGGTGATCCGCGCGGTCGAGCCGGCCGCCTGCCCTTCGCTCACCCGGGGGAAGTACGCGTACGACTTCGGGGACACCGCCGGGCTGACGCCGTTGCTCAAGATGCACACCCTCGGTCACGACTTCATCCCCGACCCGATTCACGCGGGTGGCCTGCGCTACCACGGGATGTCACCGCTGATCTCGCATATCCACGAACTCGGGCTGATCGACGCGATCGCCATCGGCCAAGAGGATTGTTTCGCCGCCGGGGTGCGATTCGCCCGTACGGAAGGCATCATCCCCGCGCCCGAGCCGACGCACGCGCTCGCGGCCTGTATTCAGGAAGCATTGCGGTGCAAGGAAACCGGTGAGGAGAAGGTGATCTTGACCGCGCTCTGCGGCCACGCGCACCTCGACCTCCCCGCGTACGGCGCGTACCTGGCGGGCGAGATGGTGGACAACAACCTCTCCGAAGCCGCCCTCGAGAAGTCTCTCGCCGGCCTCCCGTGATCGCGTTTAGTCCTCTGAATGCGGTCCTTGCGCGTGCAACTACCGCATTCAGAGGACTGAACGCGGGGTCAGCCGGTCACCTGGTAGCCGGACGTCCGGTTCCGCCCGGTGTTCTTGGCCTCGTACAGCGCCCGGTCCGCGACAGCGATCAGGGCGTCCAGGTCGGTCATGCCCGGCCGGTCGGCGAGGCCGATCGAAACGGTGACGTGCTCCGGCAGATCATCGGCGTGCGAAGCGATACTCGACCGGATCCGCTCCGCGATCGCGTGCGCGTGCACGGCGGGGGTGCCGGGTAGCAGGACGACGAACTCCTCGCCGCCGAACCGCCCGACCAGGTCGGTTCCGCGTACCTCGGTCCGCAGCGTCTCCGCGATGGCGGCGAGGTACTGGTCGCCGACCAGATGCCCGTGCCGGTCGTTGATGAGCTTGAACCGGTCGACGTCGAGCATCAGCAGGCTGGTGTGCCGTCCCGCGCGGCACGCGCGGTCGAGTTCGTCGGTCGCGGCGTCGCGCCACGCCTTGGCGTTGAGCAACCCGGTCTTCGCGTCGCTGCGTGCCTGCCGCTTCAGTTGCCGCAGCAGCACGCCGCGGTGCAGCACCAGCGTGATCCCGACGATCAGCAGCAGTACCACCGGCCAGTCCCGCAGCGCCCACGCCACCACGACACCGAGCGCGATCGTCGCCGCTTCGAGGGCGTACTCGAACGGCTTCGCCAGCGCGTCGCGCAGCCTGTCATGAGGGGTGCCGTAGTAGACCGCGATGGTCATCAACACCGTGTTGACCAGCAGGAACACCCCGCCGGCCACGACGACCACGCCGAACGACCGGACGTCGCGGGGCATCACGTCGAACGGGACCGCGTACCGGTCGAGGAAGGCGGCGGCCGCGAAACCCGAGAGCACGGTCGCCGACATCGAGAACGTCCGCCGGAACAGCGGGTTCGGCTGCCCTCGGTACCAGCGGTAGAAGAAGGACACGGCGATGACCAGCGCGGCGAGCGTGGGATGCACCAGCAGGACCGCGGCGAAGGTCCAGACGCTGTCCAGCGAGATGTGCGGCGTTCCCGCGAACCGCTCCCGCACCCGTTCCACCGGACGCGACAACTCCGTGTACAGCACGATGCTGGCGATCAGGACCGCGAAAGGGACCGCGTCGCCGGGGTTGAGGGGCACACGGAGAAGAGTCCAGGCGGATCCCACGATCGCCGCGACGTCCACCAGGAGGACGAAGCCGATCAAATTGCGGTGGGGTAGCCGCCACAGCGCCCAATTCGTTAGCGCCACGGTGACGAACGTAATCGGTTGGATACTAGGTGTCACTACGCTGTATGGGTAGGCGTGGGTGCACCACGCGTGACCGGATCCGAGGGTGTGAGGGGGTGGGACCCATGCGCGGGCAGAACTGGTGAATACCCGGTTCCGGTCAAAGGGGGTGAAGCGGGGCCACGTGGCGCCAAGCCCGGGTGGCCGGAACAGCCACTACGAGACCGGCGAGTGCGATGACCGAGACCGTCGTCGCGGGTGAACCGAGTACGCCGACGAGCAGGCCGCCGGCGATCAGCCCGATTCCCTGCACGGCGATGAGTCCCGACCCGGCGAGGCCGAAGGCCTGGCCTCGTTCGGTGTCGGGTACCAGCCGCATGAACGTGGTGCTCGCGGTGACCTGGTAGGCCGCGCACATCCCGGACAGCACGAGCAGTCCGGCGGCGTAGGGCAGCGATGGCCGGAACCAGAACGCCGCGAGCGGCACGATCGCGCCGAGTGCCAGCGCGCCGACCAGCTTCAACCGCACTTCGGGCCGCACGAGACGGCCGAGGACGAACACCCCGAGCACGATTCCGGCCGGATGCGCCGCGAGCAGCAGTCCCGCCGTCACCGCCCCGCCGCCGATCTCCGCGGCGTAGGGCACGGCCAGCCCCTCCGGCACGATCACGAATCCCGCCAGCCACGCCAGGCCGACCAGCGCCCGCAGCCGCCGGTCACGCCAGATCGTGCGGGCACCCGCCGAAAGCCGCCGCATCGTCGACGTCGCGGGCCCGTCGGCTCCCGTCGCGGGCCGGGCGCGGACGCCGAGCCGCAGGACGATCGCGGAGATCCCGAACGTCACCGCGTCGAGGGCGAGACCGCGGCCGGTCCCGACGGTGGCGATCACCGCGCCGCCCAACGCGAATCCGGCCAGCTGGCCGATCTGGTTGGTGATCTTCAGCAACGACTGGCCGAGCACGTACTGGTCCCCGCTCAGCACCGACGGCAGGACCGCGGCCTGCGCGGCGGTGAACGGCGCGTTGGCCAGCTGCACCACCACCAGCACGGCGGCGAGGACGGGCAGTGGGATGCCGGGGATCGCGAGCACCGCGACCAGGAGTGCCCGGACGACGTCGGAACAGACCATCACCGCGCGGCGCGGGAACCGGTCGGCCAGGCCACCGAGCAGCGGCCCGCCGATCAGATCGGGCAGGTACGTGAGGGCGTAGGTCAGCGCGGGCCAGGTCGCCGACCGGGTCCTTTCGAACACCAGGACCGACAGGGCGACCCTGGCCACCTGGTCGCCGAGGATCGACTGGAGTTCCGCGAACCAGATCGCCCGCAGTTCACCGACCGCGAAGATCTGCCGGAAGGTCGCCGTCGAGGTCACGAGGTGGCCACCCCCGTTCGGTCGGGTCGGCCACTCAGCGTACCGCCCCGGACGCGCTAGGTGAACGCGTCCGGGTGAAAATTACTCCGTACCGCAGGTGATCTTCGGCTGCGGGTTGTAATGCACGTTGCGGGTGTGGCGCCGGACCTCGCGACCGGTCGCGGCGTCCTTGATGACCCGGGTGTCCGAGGTGGTGAAGCCGGGGGCGCCGTTACTGGGCTTGCAGTTCTCGGCGGGGCCGGGCTTCGTCGGCGGGTCGGCCGGGTTGGAGCGGCCGCCCGGAATCGACTCGACGGTGTACTTCTTGGTGCCCCAGAGCCGGATCGTGATGTCCGACGGCGACCAGATGGTCTGGATCGCGACCCCGGTGTCACCGTCGTTGGTGAACTTCAGGTCGATCACGCTGCCGCCGTTGTGGTTCTGGAACACGGTCGCTTCGCGCGCGGCGGGGTAGCGACTGATGTAGTAGCTGTGTTCCTTGTGCTCGGTGTCCTTCATCCCGGCGAAGTACGACGCGTTGTACAGAGTGGTCGCGAACTGCGAGATCCCGCCGCCGACCTCGCGGCCGGGCGCGCCGTCCTTGATGACACCGGCCTCGACGTAGCCCTGCGCCGCACCTCGCGGCCCGGTGAACCCGTTGAGGCTGAACGTCTCGTTCGGCTTCACGATGGCGCCGTTGACCTTCTGCGCCACGACGCGGATGTTCGTCCCCGAGTCCGGGGCGAAGCCGCCGGTCTTGAACTCGCTGACGACCTCCTTGATACCGAGCTGGTTCGCCTGCTCGGTGGTCACCTTGGCCGGGGTCTTCTTGTAGGTCACCGGCAGCTCGCGGGCGCCGGTGACCTTGAGGACGTCGAGGATCGGCTTGAGGCTCGGCTCCCAGTCCACGACGTTGGCGTCCTCGGAGGGCTGGACGGTCGGCTTGCCGCCTTCGAAGACGATCTGCGCGTCCTTGCCCTCCTTCTCGGTGGACTTCAGCTGCGGACCCGCGGCTTCGATGATCTTGTTGTTGTCCACCTTCGGGTTCAGCACGCCGCCGTCGGCGGGCTCGAAGGTCAGCGCACCCGCGATGGCGTCGGGTTTGACGATGGCGTCCTTGCCCTCGCCCTTGATCACCAGCGGCGCCGCCACGGCGGGTTTGGCGAACTGTTCGAGGGCGGCGTGGACGGCTTCCGGCGACACCTTGACCGGGGTCTGGGTGATCGCGAGCGTGAGCGGTTCGCCGGAGGCCCAGCGGTCGAGGATGGTCTGCTTGGCGGCCTCGACGTCGAGCTTCTGCCCGGTCTTCGGCTCGACGGCGACCGGCTTGGCCTCTTCGAAGCGGATGGTGCCTTCGACCGGTTCGCGGTCGATCTTGTCGCGCAGGCCCTCCAGCGCGGATCCGAGCTTCTCGTCCTCGGTGTGCGTGACGACGCCGACCTCGGTGGTGGAGAAGAGCGACGCGATCCGCGTGAACGGGTTCAGCGGCTGGTCGCCCGCCTGGTCGAGGGTGGCGGGCCAGTCGAGGGTCAGACCTGCCTTGTTCGGCGCCAGCGACTCTTCGACGTCACCCGCGACGACCTTGACCGGCCGGGTCAGCCGCGGCTCGATGCCGCCCCGGAGCTCCTTCTCGGCCGCGGCGCGGTCCATCCCGCCGACATCGACCCCGGCGACGGTGACGCCGCGGGGGACGCTGCCCTGGGAGACCAGCACGTCGACGGCGTACACGGCGACCAGCAGGCCGAACACGCCGCCGCCGATGAAGGCGGCCTTGCGGTAGCTGCGTCGGCGCTTCGGTGGCGCGGGCTCCTCAGGCGTGGCAGACTCCGCGAACCCGGGCGTGATGACCGGGAGAATGTCCGTCTGCTCTGCATGGGACTCGGGCCAGCGCGGTTCCTGCGGCAACTCTCCACCCTCCACGGTCCGGTGGGGGCCGGACGTCGTGATCGAACATCCGGGCCTTCCACACGTTCCGGACGTACCTTCAAGATACGGGGCGCGTTTTGTGGGCCTGCAACTCGCCCGGTCGGGTGAGCGGGTCACTCCGTCAGGTGGTCACTGCGCGTCAGGTTCCGGGTTTTCACCGGCTCTGGCGAGAAAGTCGAAGTCACAGCCCTGGTCGGCTTGCGTGATGTGTTCGGAGTACAACGCGCCGTAACCCCGTTCGTGGCGCGGGACGGGCTTCGTCCACTGTGCCCGGCGGCGTTGCAATTCGGCATCATCGACGTCGAGGGTGAGCCGTCGTGAAGGGACGTCCAAAGTGATCGGATCACCGTCGCGGACCAGGGCGAGCGGTCCGCCGACGTGGGATTCCGGTGCGACGTGCAGGACGCAGGCGCCGTAGCTCGTGCCGCTCATGCGGGCGTCGGAAACGCGGACCATGTCGCGGACTCCCTTGGCCAGCAGGTGATCGGGGATCGGCAGCATGCCGTACTCGGGCATGCCGGGGCCGCCGAGCGGACCCGAACCACGCAGTACCAGTACGGAATCCTCGGTGATGTCGAGCGCGGGGTCGTTGATGCGCTTCTTCAGGTCCTTGTAGTCGTCGAAGACCACGGCGGGCCCGGTGTGGACGAGCAGACGGGGTTCCGCCGCGATGTGCTTGATCACCGCTCCCGAAGGCGCGAGATTGCCGCGCAGCACCGCGACGCCTCCTTCGGTGGCGACAGGGTTTTCGCGCGTGCGGATTACGTCGTCGTTGTGTACGCGAGCGGTTTCGAGTGTCTCGCCGAGGGTTCTGCCGGTGACGGTGACGCGATCGGTGTGCAGCAGGTCTTCCAGCCGGGAGAGCAGACCGGGAAGCCCGCCCGCGTAATAGAAGTCCTCCATCAGCCAAGCCCCGCCGGGCCGGATGTCCGCCAGTACCGGGACCCGCCGCGCGATCGCGTCGAAATCGTCGACGGACAAGGGGATCTGCCCGCGGCCTGCCATCGCGATCAGGTGGATGACCGCGTTGGTGGAGCCGCCGAGCGCGAGGACGGTGGTGATCGCGTCGGCGTACGCGCGCTTGTCGAGGATCTTCGTGATCGTGAGGTCCTCCCACACCATGCCCACGACGCGCGCGCCGCTCGCCGAGGCCATCCGGTGGTGCGCCGAATCGACGGCGGGGATCGACGCCGCGCCGGGCAGGGTCAGCCCGAGCACTTCGGCGACCGACATCATCGTCGAGGCGGTGCCCATCGTCATACAGGTACCGGGGGAGCGGGCGAGCCCACGCTCCAATTCGGACAGTTCCTCGTCGCCGATCAGCCCGGCCCGCTTGTCGTCCCAGTACTTCCACATGTCGGTGCCGCTGCCGAGTACCTCGTCGCGCCAGTGGCCGCGCAACATCGGCCCGGCGGGCACGAAGATGGCGGGCAGTCCCGCGCTCGCCGCGCCCATCAGCAACGCCGGCGTCGTCTTGTCACAGCCGCCCATGAGGACGGCGCCGTCGACCGGATAGGACCGCAGGATCTCTTCGGCCTCCATCGACAACATGTTGCGGTACAACATCGGCGTCGGTTTCTGGAAGGTCTCCGACAGCGTCGCGACCGGGAATTCCAGCGGGAAACCGCCCGCCTGCCACACCCCGCGCTTGACCTGCTCCGCGCGCTCGCGCAGATGCATATGGCAGGGATTGATGTCGCTCCAGGTGTTGAGGATCGCGATGACGGGCTTCCCGAGGTGCTCTTCCGGGTTGTAGCCGAGTTGCCTGCTGCGTGCCCGGTGGCTGAACCCGCGCAGTTCGTCGCCGCCGAACCAGCGGTGGCTGCGGAGCTCCTCAGGGGTTTTCATGACCCGAGTATGGCATCTCATATATGATCTGCTCATGGCATCGACGTTCAGTCTTCCCGCCTCGCGTACCGAAGTGGTACTCGAGGAGATCCGCCGCGGCATCCTCACTCGTGAGCTGAAGCCCGGCCAGCCACTGGTGGAGGCCGAACTCGCGGCGCGGCTCGGAGTGTCGAAGACGCCGGTCCGCGAAGCGCTCAAAGTGCTGTCGAACTCGGGGCTCGTGACCTTCAGCCCGTACAAGGGCGCGTCGGTCTGCGTGGTGGACGCGGAACTGGCGAAGTCGGTCTACGACATCCGTATGGTGCTGGAGCCCGAAGCCGTGCGCCGGTCGGTGGAACGCCGCTCGCCGGACCTGCTCGAAGACGCCGCTGAGGCGCTGAAGGAGGCGTCGGCGGCGATCGCGGACAAGGATCAGGCCGCGCTCAGCCTGCTCAACCGGCGTTTCCACCGTGCGCTCTACAGTGGCTGCGGCAACCCGCTGATGGTCTCGATGCTCGACGGGCTCAAAGACCGCGCCGCGCTGATCAGCGTCGTCGGGTGGGAGGCGAATCCCAGCTGGCGCAAGGAGTGGAACGAGCACAAGGCGGTGCTCGCGGCGGCGAAGAAAGGCGACGCCGACGGTGCGGCCGGGTTGCTGCGAGCGCATATCGGGGACTTCCTCGACCGGATCCTCGACGCCATCGGGGAGTAGCGATGCGCCTGCTGCTGATCGCCGACACCCATCTGCCGCTGCGCGCGAAAGCGATGCCGGATCAGGTCTGGCGCGAGGTCGAGGCGGCGGACGTCGTCGTCCACGCCGGCGACTGGGTCGAGGCCGCTCTCCTTGACGAACTCGAAAGCCGGAGCCGTCGGCTGATCGGCGTCCACGGCAACAACGACGGCCCGGATCTGCGCTCGCGGCTGCCCGAGATCGCGCGGGCGGAACTCGACGGCGTCCGGCTCGCCGTCATCCACGAGACCGGCGGCAAACAGGGGCGCGAGCGACGTTGCGACGAGCTCTTCCCCGAAACCGACGTCCTCGTGTTCGGGCACAGCCACATCCCCTGGGACACGGTCACGCCGAGGGGCCTGCGGCTGCTGAACCCCGGCTCGCCGACGGACCGGCGGCGGCAGCCGTTCTGCACGTATCAGACCGCCGAGATCCGCGACGGTGAGTTGCGCGATGTCGCTCTGCATGAGCTGCCCTCACGCCGCTGACGGGGTAGACAGGTAGCCATGGAACCGGCGCAGGCGTTGAGGGAGATCGCGTTCCGGCTGGAGCGCGCGGGCGAGCCGAGTTACCGGGTGCGGGCCTTCCGGCAGGCGGCCTCGGTGATCGCCAAGGTCAAGCCCGACGACCTGCGCAAACGCGCCGAAGCCGGGACGCTCACCGCGTTGCCGAACATCGGCAAGGCGACCGCGGCCGTCGTCGAGGACGTGCTCGCCGGACGCCGTCCCGCGTACTTCGAGAAGATCGGCGAACCGAAGCTGCCCGACGGCGGTCCGATGCGTGCGGCGCTGCGCGGCGACTGCCACACCCATTCGGACTGGTCCGACGGCGGCAGCCCCATCGAGGAGATGGCCGAGGCCGCCCGCGCGCTCGGGCACGAATGGATGGTGCTGACCGATCACTCGCCCCGCCTGACCGTCGCCAACGGGCTCTCGCCCGAGCGGCTGCGGCGGCAGATGGACGTCGTCGCCGAACTGAACGAGACGATGGCGCCGTTCCGGATCCTGCACGGCATCGAGGTCGACATCCACCTCGACGGCACCCTCGACCAAGAGGAAGACCTGCTGGCACAGTTGGACTTCGTCGTAGCGAGCGTGCATTCGAAACTGCGGATGCCCGCGAAGGAGATGACGCCACGCATGCTCGCCGCCGTGCAGCATCCGCGCGTCCGGGTGCTGGGGCACTGCACCGGTCGGCTCGTGATGGGGGCGCGGAAGCGGCCCGAGTCGGAGTTCGACGCGGAGGCCGTGTTCACCGCCTGCCGGGACAACGGGGTCGCCGTCGAGATCAACTCGCGCCCCGAACGCCGGGACCCGCCGACACGGCTGCTGAACCTGGCCGTGGACCTGGGCTGCGACTTCGCCATCGACAGCGACGCGCACGCGCCGGGGCAGCTGGACTGGCTGGTGTACGGCTGCGTGCGGGCCATGGAGATGGGGATCGAACCGGACCGGGTGATCAACACGCGGACCGCCGAAGACCTGCTCGCCTCGGGCCGAGACCGCAACTAGTCCTCTGGTTGCGGTAGTTCGAGCGCGAACTACCGCATTTAGTCCTCTAGTTGCGGTCTCGGGACGGGCGTTCGGTCAGTCGATCTCGAACGGGTCGCCGTAGACCTTCCACTTCAGCGGCGTGTGCAGGTCGAGGTTGCCCTCGTTGAGCCACACGAGCTGCGCGGTGTCGATCCGGGAGGTGTCCGCGTGCGCCTCTTCCTGCTTCATGATCACGCGCCGCGCGTCGAGGAACGCCGTGAGGTACGTCTTCTCGTCACCGCCCTGCGACGGCGGCTTCGCCTTGCCGATCGCGGTGGAGCGGATGCCGCCGAAGCTGTCCGAACTGGTGCCCGGGCCATGCATCACGATGGCGTCGTAATAGATGAATTGTCCCAGTGCGCCCAGACCGTCCGATTTCGCCTGGTTCACCGAGGGATCGAAATAGACGCGGTCGCGTTCGCCGTTCTGCGCGGCCTGGAAGTCGGACTGGGCCGCCGCCTCACGCCACGCGTTTTCGAAACCGCTGCCGAGGCCTTCGTGCGAATCGGAGCCGTCGACCGCGCGCAGGGCGGGGAGGTATTCCGCGAGCGGGTTGTCCGGGACGGAGTTCGTGTAGCGCTCGACGAGTTCGAGCATGTCGCCGGTGCCGGAACAGAACCCGATGATGCCGGCGGTGTACCCGCGTCCGTCGCCGATGTCCTCGATGTACTGATACTGCGCTTTCCAGTCCAGCGAAGAGTTTTCCGCGCTGGAGACGATCTGCATCGCGATCTCCTTCTTCTCCGGCGAGGCGAGATCGCCACCGGAGGCGAAGATCGAGGCGCTCGCCGGAACCGGTTCGGCGGAGGCGAGTGAAGAGATCGCGACAGGGCCGGAAACGGCGAGAGCGAGGACGGAGACCGCGCCGAGAGCGCGGCGCATCGCGGGCCGCAGGGCGTTACTCATGAAAGGTGTCCCTTTCCACAGAGAATTGTCATCTTCTGTCAGGTGTAACTGCGGCGTGGCCACACGATAACCACGAGTGAATGCGCGCCACAAGACCCGCGACCGCGAAAAGTCGCGACGCGATCACCGACGAAAGGACCTTGTGGCGGGCCGGCTCCCCGTGATTCCCCGCGCCACGCGTGCTTGAACGGCGATCACGCGTGCTTGGAAGGCGCACTCACGTGATCAGCCGGACGACTCACGTGATCAGCCGGACGACGCGCGTGATTGGATGGACGACGCGTCGAGACCGAGGCCCGCATCGTGGCGTCCGTCTGATCACGCGAGTGCGCCGCTCAATCACGTGTGTCGTCCGTCTGATCACGCGAGTGCGCCATCCAGACACGCGAGTTCGGCGCTCAAGCACGCGAGTTCGGTGTCCAGGCACGCGAGGGGAGGCTGAGACGTCGGGCTCAGGGCCCCGCGGGGCGGCTACAGGACGCTGAACCGCAGGCCGGCGCCGCTGAGCCGGTCAATCAGCGGTTGCCCCATCGCGGTCGCCGTGGTCACCTGGCCGGCGACCTTCGGCAGGTCGTCCAGCGCCAGGCACATCGCGGACTCGGCGAGCATCTTCGCGGTCTCGCCGTAGCCGGGGTCGCCGCCGGAAACCTCGGTCACCACGCGCTCGCCGCCGCTTTCGGCATGGAACCGCACGGAGAACCACGAGCGCGCCCGCCGCTGCTCGTCCGGCCCGGCGCCGGGCTTCAGGAGGTTCGACAACGCCCGGCGCGCCGGCGGGATCTGGGCGGCGGCGAAGACGAGGCCCATCCCGGCAGCACCGGCGGCGACCACCGGAAGTCGTTTGATGGCCGCGAAATGCCGGTAGGTGAAGTCGGGACCGTAGTTCTCCAGTGCGGCGGCGGAGCGTGCGACGATCATCGGGTCGATCGTCGGCAGCGGCACGGCCCAGAAGCCGTCCGGGTTGCGGTGCGGCGTGCCGATCGGGGCTCGTGCGCGACGGCCCTCAGGACGCGGCTCGGCCGACGAGCGTTCCCGCGCGGCGCGAAGACTGGAAGGCATCCGGGAAAACGCGGTCAGTGCCGAAAGGAAGGTGCCGCCCGACGGCATCCCGCCCGCCCGTACGTACCCGTCGATCTCGATTGGTTTCCCTTGTGGTAGCTGGGAAACCGTGAACAGTGCGCCGAGATCGTGCGGGATCGAGTCGAATCCGCACGCGTGCACCAGCCGGGCGCCGGTCTCGGCCGCGCGGGCGTGGTGGGCGAGGTACATCCGGTCGACGAACTCGGGCTCGCCGCACAGATCGGCGTAGTCGGTCCCGGCTTCGGCGCACGCGGCGACCAGTGGTTCGCCGTAGTGGATGTACGGGCCGACGGTCGTGGCGACGACCTTCGTGGACTCCGCGACCTTCCGCAGAGAGTCCACATCGGAGACATCGGCCCGCAGCAAGGGCAGTGTGGCCAGGTTTTCGTCGATCGAGGAAAGCTTCTCACGCAGCGTTTCCAGCTTGCGCCGGTCGCGTCCGGCCAAGGCCCAGCGCAGGCCGGGAGGCGCGGTGCGGGCGAGGTATTCCGCGGTCAGGCCACCGGTGAACCCGGTGGCCCCGAACAGGACGACGTCGTGGTCACGCTCAGTGGACATGGCGCCCAGGCTACCGCCGGTCAGTGCCGGTCGCCGGTGTAGACGACGGCGGCGCCCACCGCGTCGATCCCCGAGATCAGGTCGGCCAGCGACCTCGGGAGGTCACGGTGGGTCGCTTCGGCCCAGTCCCGCAGCGCGGCGCGGTCGAGTTCGGGCTCACAGAGGTCGTCGAGACCGATGGTCCAGGCCAGTAAGGCCAGGCAGACCGAATGCGGATCCGGCCGTTCGGTGCCGAGTACGGCGGCCCTGGCCTTGCTGCGCGCGGCGGTCGACATCAGCAGATCCCGAGGTGGGTAGCGGTGAATTTTCCGCATGAGACCCCGATCGGTCTCGCGGTTGATCACCCCCGCGTCGAGCAGATTGTTCGCTACCGTTTCCCCGATGTCCTGACGGAGATGGTCGACCCATTCCCGGACGGTGTGCCACTCGCGCTCGCCGAGGATTTCCGAGAACGCGCGATCCAGCACGGGATGACCGATCCGGCGGCGGGACAGCGGCCGGATTCGCTTGCGTTCCACGGTGATCCGCTCGGCGAGGAGGAGATCGCAGAGCGCGGAACCGGCCATTCCGATGCCCAGTCCCGTGCGGCGCAGCGCGGGTTTTCCGGTGAACTCGTCGTGGGCGAGGAAGAACAGGGAATCGACCAAGGTCAGCCGACGCATGAATGGCACGCCCTCCGGCGTTGAAAGTGCGGGACGGCCAAAGTAGCGGTACCGGGTGTACCACTGCGACCCGAGGTCCGTTTTTAGCCTGAACGGACGTACCTCGCCGGGTTGTCCGGCCCTAGGGTGGGATGGCTTCTCAAGATCAAGAGCACGAACCGACCGTGTTCACCACGATTTCGACGTCCGGGGGGACGGATCAATGGGTACGCACAGACCGCGACGCGGTCTCGGCCATCGGCGGCTCGGGGCCGCCCAGATCGTCTTCTTCGTGGTGGCGGCGGCGGGTCCGCTGTTCGCCATCGCGGGCGGGGTCCCGACGAACTACGCGGTCACCGGCAGTGTCGGTGTGCCGTTGTCGTTCCTCCTGCTCGCCCCGATCCTGGGCCTGTTCGCGGTCGGGTATGCGGCGATGAGCCGCTACATCACCAACGCGGGTGCCTTCTACCCGTACGTCGCCAACGGGGTCGGTAAATCCACCGGCGCCGGGATCGCGTTCGTCACGCTGATCACCTACAACGCCATTCAGACCAGCATCTACGGCCTGTTCGGCTGGTCGGTGTCGACCTGGCTGGGCACGCTCACCGGTTCACCGCCGCCGTGGTGGCTGTGCTCCTTGGTGATGGTGGTGATCGTCGGCATGCTCGGCGTGTTGAGGGTCGACCTCAACGCCAAGGTGCTCGGGGTGGCGTTGTGTCTCGAGGTCGCCATCATCACCGTGGTCGACATCGCGTTGTTCACGAATCCGGCCGGAGGCGGCGTTTCCTGGGTGCCGTTGGAGCCGTCGAGCCTGTTCACGACCGGGGTGGGCGCGGTGTTCGCGTTCTCCGCCGCGGCGTTCATCGGCTTCGAGGGCGCGGCGACCTACGGCGAGGAGACGCGTGAACCCAGCCGTACGGTCGGCCGGGCGACGTTCGCGGCGATCGGTCTCACCGCGGTCCTCTATGTCGTGTCCTCGCTCGCGCTCGCCGTCGGCACCGGACCCGACGCGATCGTCACCACCGCGTCCGCCCACGGACCGGATCTGCTGTTCGATCTGGCGGGCGAACATCTCGGCGGCACGTTCTCCGACATCGCCTACACGCTTTTCGTGACCGGTCAATGCGCGGCGCTGCTGAGTTTCCACAACGCCGTCGCGCGGTACTTCTTCGCGCTCGGCCGCGAGGGCCTGCTGCCGCGTTCGCTCGCCAAGACGAGCAAGCGCACCGGGGCGCCGTCGGCGGGTTCGCTCACGCAGACCGCGCTCGCCTTCGTGGTGGTGTCCGCGTTCGCGATCGCCGGGCGCGATCCGGTGACCGAACTGTTCACCTGGCTCGGTGCGACGGCGTCGATGGGTGCCGTGGTGATCATGATCGCCGTCTCGCTTTCGGTGATCGGCTTTTTCAAACGGCGCCGTCAGGCCGAAAACGCCTGGCGCCGCTGGATGGCGCCGAGTCTGGCGATCCTCGCGCTGTCGGCCGTCCTCGCGTTGATCCTGCTCAATTTCGACGTGCTGCTCGGGCCGGCGGGCACCTTCCTGCTGCGCTGGGGACTGCCCGGGCTCGTGGTCCTCGCCGCGCTGGTGGGCTTCCTGCGCGCGGAAGTGCTGCGGACACGGGATCCCGAGACCTACGCCGGGATCGGCGGCCCGCTCGAAGACGACGAGGACGAACGCGAACCCGCGGTCCTGAGGCGGGGCCGATGATCATCCGGCCCGCCGAACAGTCCGAAATGGACACTGTGGTCGACGTGCTGGCCGAGGCCTTCCACGACGACCCCGTCAGCGTGTGGTCCTTCCCCGATGACGAGCGCCGCGCGGTGGCGCTGCCGATCTTCTATCGCGCGATCGTGCTCGGGGCGTGGGCCACGGGTGGCCATATCGACGTCACCGGTGATCTTTCGGCGGCGATCGTCTGGACCCCCGGCGAGGCGGAAGGCGAGCCGGACGGTGATGTCTTCGCCGGGCTCACCGAGGTCGAACTGGGGCGGCTCGGCGCGTTGTTCGCACTGATGACGGAGCGTGCTCCCGGCGGCGAGTACCACCACGCGCAGTTCATCGGCGTTCGCAAGAACGCGCAGCGGCAAGGGATCGGTGCCAGGCTGCTGCGGCACGGGCTCGACCGCTGTGGCGCCGAGGGCGCACCCGCGTACCTGGAGGCCAGCTCGCCGGACAGCGCGAAACTGTACCGGCGACTGGGTTTTCGCGATCATGGCCCGGTGTTCGCCGCCGAGGACGGGCCGCCGATGCGGCCGATGTGGCGGGACCCGTGACAGATCTCTCGTCGATTTGTCTATAAAGGACTGGTAAAGTCGCGGGCAGATGACGACGACCCGTGCCCCCGCCCCACGGCACCGTTCCGTCTTCTTCTTGCTGATCTTGCTCGTCTTCGCCTTCGTCACGCCCACCGTTCCCCACGGGCACGGTGGTGCTACCGGGGACGATCCGGTCGCCGTCTTCGCGACCCATCCGCTGCCCGCCTTCCACGGCGGCCAAGCCGTTCCCCTCGCCGACGTCCCCGCCGAGACGGCGACCGTCGACCTCCCCGACGCCGGGCCCGCTCCCGAACAGGGCGAACCCGTCGTCGTCACCCGCGCGCTGCCCCATGCCGCCGCGCGGGCGCCTCCGCGCTGATCCGGCCCTCGACCCGTATCAGCCACCATCGGAGGTCTCCATGAGTTCCGGTCATGCCCTGCTGGCCGTAGGCGGGGCGTTCCTCGCCGCCGGTGTGATCGCCAGAGCCGGCGCCCGCATCGGGCTGCCCACCATCCCCCTGTTCATGCTGGCCGGTTTCGTCTTCGGCCCCAACACCCCCGGACTGTCCCTTGTGGACGATCCGAGTGAGCTCGGCGTACTCGCCGGGCTCGGTCTCGTCTTCCTCCTGTTCTACCTCGGCCTCGAGTTCTCCCTCGACGACCTGGCCAAGGGTGGTCGCAAACTCGTCTGGTCAGGGCTGATCTACCTGATCCTGAACATCGGCGGAGGGCTCGCCTTCGGCTTCCTGCTGGGCTGGGGCACCCGGGAAGCGCTGGTCATCGCCGGCGCCATCGGGATCTCGTCGTCGGCGATCGTCACGAAACTCCTGCTCGAAGCACGCCGGATGAACAATCCCGAGTCCCGGCTCATCATGGGCATCATCGTGATCGAGGACCTGTTCCTCGCGCTCTACCTGGCGTTGCTGCAGCCGGTGCTGTCCGGTGCCGGGACGTTCGGCTCGGCCGCGGCCGACTTCGGCAAGGCGTTCGCGTTCCTGATCGTGATGGCCGCGCTCGCCCGCTGGGGCGGCCGCGTGGTGTCGAAACTGTTCGGTTCGGCCGACGACGAACTCCTGACCGTCTGCTTCGTCGGTGTCGCCGTCATGGGCGCCGCCGTCGCCGAAGAGGTCGGGGTGTCCGACGCCATCGGCGCGTTCATGGTCGGCATGATGCTCGGCGGTTCGAAGGTCGCGCCACGCATCCACAAGCTGGTGCTCCCGCTGCGGGACGCGTTCGGCGCGCTGTTCTTCTTCATCTTCGGACTCAGCATCGACCCGAACGCGGTCGGCTCGGTGGTCGTCCCGGTGCTGATCGCGGTGGCGCTGACCATCGTGCTGAACCTGGGCGCGGGCGCGCTGGCCGCGCGGCTGCACGGATTCGACCGGCAGGCCGGGGTGAACATCGGGCTGACCGTGCTCACCCGGGGCGAGTTCTCGCTGGTGCTCGCCGCGATGGCGACCGCGGCCGGGCTGGACTCGCGGGTCGCGCCGTTCGTCGCGGGCTACGTCCTGCTGCTGGCCGTGATCGGTCCAGTCGCGGTCATCCGCTCGGAGAAACTCGCCTGGTTGCTACCGGCGAGTATCGTCCGGGGTGATTCGACCCGTCGTGGCCGCGAAGAGCCGGCCCGGGCGACGTGACGAGGAGGCCTGGGTGACAGAGCGGTTCGGCGGCTACCAGAACGAGATCTACCTGCAGGGGCTCGGCGGGATCCTCCCGCCGTGCTCCACCGACGCCACGAAGCTGGAGGAGTCGGCGCGGGAGATCCTGGAGCCGGGGCCGTTCTGGTACGTCGCGGGCTCGGCCGGTTCGGGCGCCACCGCGCGCGCGAACCGGGAGGCGTTCGATCGCTGGCGCCTGGTGCCCCGCATGCTCACCGGGTCGACCGAACGCGATCTGTCGACGACCGTGCTGGGGACGTCGCTGCCCGCGCCGGTGCTGCTGGCGCCGGTCGGCGTCCAGTCGATCGTGCACGAGGGCGCCGAACCGGCGGCCGCTCGCGCGGCGACCTCGGTCGGCCTGCCCTACATCATGTCGACGGCGTCCTCGACGAGCATCGAGGACGTCGCCGAGGCCAGTGGCGAGGGCTCGCGCTGGTTCCAGCTGTACTGGCCGACGGACAACGAGGTCTGCGCGAGCATCCTGGCCCGGGCGAAGGCCGCGGGCTTCACGACGCTCGTCATCACCCTCGACACGTGGACGCTGGCGTGGCGCCCGAACGACCTCGACCACGCGTACCTGCCGTTCATCAAGGGAGTGGGGCTCGGTGTCCCGCTGAGCGACCCGGTGTTCCGCGGCCTGCTCGAGAAGTCGCCCGAAGAGGACCCGCCCACCGCGATCCTGCGCTGGATCTCGATGATCACCGGCACTGACAGCACCTGGGACCGGCTCCCGTTCCTGCGTGAGCACTGGGACGGGCCGATCGTGCTCAAGGGCATCCAGCATCCGGACGACGCGCGCCGCGCCGTCGAGGCCGGAATGGACGGGATCGTCGTCTCCAACCACGGCGGCCGCCAGGTCGACGGCGCCGTCGGTTCGCTCGACATGCTCCCGGAGATCGTCGCCGCGGTCGGGGACCGGCTCGAGATCCTGTTCGACTCCGGGATCCGCACCGGCGCCGACATCGCCAAGGCGCTCGCGCTCGGGGCGAAGGCCGTGCTCGTGGGCCGGCCGTGGGTGTACGGGCTCGCGCACGCGGGGGAGGACGGCGTCCGGCACGTGCTGCGGAGCCTGCTCGCCGACCTCGACCTGACCATGGGCCTGTCCGGGCACCGGACCCTCGCCGACCTCACCCCGGGCTCCCTCACGCGCTCCTGATTAAGCGTCTAGTCCTCTGGATGCGGTAGTTCGTATCGCCGACTACCGCATCCAGAGGACTGAACGCGGGGGGTGGCGGTGACGTGGGGGATATTCGGAAGCCCTGATCGTCACGCACGGCTATCCTGGTGCCGGTCATGGCTTCCACAACTTCCCCGCTCGGCGCCCTGCGCGCTCGCCTGCCCGAACTCATGTCGCGCGACGAGCACCGCCTCCGGCGCCGGCTCGACGGTGCCCGGAAAGCGCGGAACGCCGAGAGCGTCGCCGCGCAGATCGAGGCCGACATCGAGGCCGCGGAACTGCGGGTCACCCGCAGGCGCGACGGCGTCCCGAAGATCTCGTACCCCGAAGAGCTGCCGGTCAGCCGGCGCAAGGACGAGATCGCCGCCGCCATCCGCGACCACCAGGTGGTGATCGTCGCGGGCGAGACCGGATCCGGGAAGACGACCCAGCTGCCGAAGATCTGCCTCGAACTCGGACGCGGTATCCGCGGCCAGATCGGGCACACGCAGCCGAGACGGCTCGCCGCGCGCACGGTCGCCGACCGCATCGCCTCGGAACTGAACACCGAACTCGGCGAGGCCGTCGGCTACAAGGTCCGGTTCACCGACCAGTCCGGTCAGGACACGCTGGTCAAGCTGATGACCGACGGCATCCTGCTCGCCGAGATCCAGACCGACCGGATGCTGCGGCAGTACGACACGCTGATCATCGACGAGGCGCACGAGCGCAGCCTCAACATCGACTTCATCCTCGGCTACGTCAAACAGCTTCTGCCGCGCCGTCCCGACCTCAAGGTGATCATCACCTCGGCGACGATCGACCCGGAGCGGTTCTCCAAGCATTTCGACGACGCCCCGATCGTCGAGGTCTCCGGCCGGACGTATCCGGTCGAGGTCCGCTACCGGCCGATCATCGACCCCGACGACCCGGACGCCGACCAGGATCGGGACCAGACGCAGGCCATCTGCGACGCCGTCGACGAACTGCAGTACGAGGGACCCGGCGACATCCTGGTGTTCCTCTCCGGGGAGCGGGAGATCCGCGACACCGCGGACGCACTGTCCAAACAGGACCTCAAGAACACCGAGATCCTGCCGCTGTACGCGCGGCTTTCGTCGTCGGACCAGCATCGCGTGTTCCAGCGCCATACCGGGCGCCGCGTCGTCCTCGCCACGAACGTCGCCGAGACGTCGCTGACCGTGCCGGGTATCAAGTACGTCGTCGACCCCGGCACCGCGCGGATCTCGCGCTACAGCCATCGCACCAAGGTCCAGCGGCTGCCGATCGAGCCGGTGTCGCAGGCGTCGGCGAACCAGCGCAAGGGCCGCTGCGGACGAACCTCCGACGGTATCTGTATCCGGCTGTACTCCGAAGACGACTTCGACGCGCGGCCCGAGTTCACCGATCCGGAGATCCTGCGGACCAACCTCGCGTCGGTCATCCTGCAGATGACGTCGCTCGGCCTCGGCGACATCGCGGCGTTCCCGTTCGTGGAGCCGCCGGATCGCCGCCAGGTCACCGACGGTGTCCAGTTGCTGCAGGAACTCGGCGCCTTCGAGATGTCGGACGGCAAGAAGCTCACCGAGACCGGCCGCAAACTGGCGCTGCTCCCGGTCGACCCGCGGATGGCGCGGATGGTGCTGGAGGCCTCGCGCAACGGCTGCATGCGCGAAGTGATGATCATCGCCGCCGCACTGTCCATTCAGGACCCGCGTGAGCGGCCCGCGGAGAAGCAGCAGGCGGCGGACGAGCAGCACGCGCGGTTCGCCGACAAGACGTCCGACTTCCTGGCGTACCTGAACCTGTGGGAGTACGTCAGCGAGCAGCAGAAGGCGTTGTCCAGCAACCAGTTCCGCCGGTTGTGTCGCAACGAGTACCTGAACTACCTGCGCATCCGCGAGTGGCAGGACATCTTCAGTCAGCTGCGTCAGCTGGCCAAACCGCTCGGCATCACGCTCAACGCGGGCGACGCGGCCGACCCGCAACGGGTGCACACGGCGCTGATCGCCGGGCTGCTGTCGCACGTCGGGCTCAAGGACCCGGCCAAGGGCGACTACCTCGGCGCGCGCGGGGCGCGGTTCTCGGTGTTCCCCGGCTCGGCTCTGTTCAAGAAGCAGCCGCGGTTCGTGATGTCGGCCGAGCTCGTCGAGACCTCGCGGCTGTGGGGCCGGGTCAACGCGCGCATCGAGCCGGAATGGGTCGAGCCGCTCGCCGGGCACGTGGTGAAGCGGAACTACTCCGAGCCGCACTGGGAACGCAAACAGGGCGCGGTGATGGCCTTGGAGAAGGTGACCCTGTACGGCGTCCCGTTGGTCGCCGACCGCCGCGTCAACTACGGCCGCATCGACCCGGAGATGAGCCGCGAGCTGTTCATCCGGCACGCGCTGGTGGAAGGCGACTGGGAGACCCGGCACCACTTCTTCCGCGAGAATCGCGCGTTGCTCGACGAGGTCGAGGACCTGGAGAACCGGGCGCGCCGCCGCGACATCCTGGTCGACGACGAGACGCTGTTCGAGTTCTACGAGCAGCGTGTCCCTGCCGACGTCGTCTCCGCGAGGCATTTCGACAGCTGGTGGAAGAAGGCCCGCCACACCGAGCCCGACCTGTTGAGCTTCGAGAAGACGATGCTCATCAACGAGACCGCGGGTGGCGTGCGCGAGGCCGACTACCCCGATTTCTGGACGCAGGGCACGCAGACCTTCAAACTCACGTACCAGTTCGAGCCGGGCGCGGACGCGGACGGCGTCACCGTGCACCTCCCGCTGCCGGTGCTGAACCAGGTGACCGCGGACGGCTTCGACTGGCAGGTCCCCGGCCTGCGCGAAGAACTGGTGACGCAGCTGATCAAGTCGCTGCCCAAGGCGATCCGGCGCAACTTCGTGCCTGCACCGGACCACGCCAAGCTGGTCCTTTCCCGGGTCGGCCCGGCCGACGGACCGCTGCTGCACGCCGTCGCCGATGAGCTGGAAGCGCTGCGCGGCGTGGTGATCCCGGATGACGCCTGGCAGCTTTCGGCGGTCCCGGAACACCTGAAGATGACGTTCCGCGTGGTGGACGTCCGCGGCAAGAAGGTGTCCGAGGGCAAGGACATCGAGGCGCTGAAACGAGACTTGAGCGGCCAGGTGCGCGCGACGATCTCGAAGGCCGCCGACAGCATCGAGCGTGAGGGCCTGACCACCCCCGCGTTCGGCGAACTGCCGAAGGTGTTCGCGAGCAAACAGCGCGGGCACGACGTCAAGGCGTATCCGGCGCTCGTCGACGAGGGCGGGACCGTGGCCGTGCGGCTGCTGGACACGCCCGGCCAGCAGGAACAGTCGATGTGGGCGGGTACGCGGCGGATGCTGCGGCTCAACCTGCCGTCGCCGATGAAGTTCATCACCCGCAACCTGGGCAACTCGTCGAAACTCGTCCTCAACCGCAACCCGCACGGTTCGGTCGCGGCCCTGCTCGAAGACTGCGTCGACTGCGCCGTCGACCAGCTCGTCGCCGAGAACGGCGGCCCGCGCTGGGACGAGGCCGGATTCGCCGTCCTGCTGGAGAAGGTGCGCGCCGGGCTGAACGCCGGAGTGCTCGACGTCCTGACGAACGTCGAGAAGATCCTGCGCGCGGCCAACGACGTCGAGACGCGGCTGGCCGACACCCGCGGCCCGGCGGATTCGCTCGCGGATATCCGGTCGCAGCTGAACGGCTTGGTACACAAGGGTTTCGTCACCGAGACCGGCCAGGATCGGCTGAAGCACGTCGTCCGGTACCTGCGCGGGATCGAGCGGCGGCTGGAGAAACTCCCGACCGAACCGACCCGCGACATCCAGCGGACCGGCGACATCGCGTGGCTTCGCAACGAGTACAAGACCGCGCTCGACGCGCTACCGCCCGGAACCTCGTCGCCGGCACTGCGGGACATCCGGTGGATGATCGAGGAGCTGCGGGTCAGCTTCTTCGCCCAGACACTCGGGACGGCCCATCCGGTCTCGCTGAAGCGGGTCATCAAGGCCCTGGACGACGCCGCGGCCGGGTCGTGAGTGGCGTTTCGGGTTAGAACCCGAAACGCCACTCACGACCAACCCGACCCACTCGGTACCGCGCCACCACCTGCTCCGCAATTAGTCCTCTACTTGCGTTCACTTCGCGTCGGCGTAGGTGTCCACGGCGGCGATGTGCAGTGGGAACCGCACGGGGCAAGCGGCACCGAACAGCATCCGCGCCGCCTCCGTCATACTGTCCACAATGGACTGCGATACCTCGTCGGCGAATTCGGCCGGGGTGTGCACCAGGACCTCGTCGTGCTGGAAGAACACCAGGTGCGCGGGGGAGGGGAGCCGGCTGCGCAGGGTCGCCAGCAGGACCGCGGTCATATCCGCCGCGCTCGCCTGCACGACGAAGTTCCGGGTGAACCGGCCCCAGCCGCGTGACGCCTGCCGTGCCTTGGTCTCGGCCGCTTCGTCCTCGGTGAAGCCGCCGGTCAGGGCGCGCCAGGCCTCCGACGGCGCGGGTGAGGTCCGGCCCAGCCGGGAGCGGACGCGCTCGCCGCGTTCCCCGGCCTGCGCGGCACGCTCCACATAGGACACCGCGTCCGGGAATCTGTTGCGCAGCAACGCCAGCAGTGGCCCGGCCTCGCCGGACGTGCCACCGTACATCGCCGAAAGCATCGCGATCTTCGCGCGGTCGCGATCGTCCCTGTCGTCCCACGCGGGCACCGGCACGCGGCGGACCCCGGAGAACATCGCCTCCGCGAGGCTCGCGTAGAGATCCGTGGCCGCGGCGACCTCGGCCAGTTTGCGGTCGCCGGACAGCGCCGTCAGCACCCGCGGTTCCAGTTGAGCGGCGTCGGCGACCACCAGTTTCCAGCCCGGATCGGCGCGGACGCAGGTCCGCAGGACCTTCGGGATCTGCAGTGCGCCGCCACCACGGCTGGCCCAGCGCCCCGAGACGACGCCGCCGACGATGTAGTGCGGGCGGAAGCGACCGTCGTGCACCCACTCGTCGAGCCACGTCCAGCCGTTGGCCGAATGCAGCCGCGCGAGTTCCTTGTACTCCAGCAGCGGCGGGACGGCGGGGTGGTCGATGTCGCGTAGCAGGTACTTCCTGGCCGAAGCGACCTCGATACCTTCGCGGCCCAGCGCCCGCACGACGCTGGCCGGGGCGTCCGGATTGACCGGACGGCCGCCGAACGCGTCGCTGATCTTCGCCGCGAGTTCGACCAGGCGTTTCGGCCGGTGGCCCGCCGGGACGCGCGGGCCGAGCTGGTCGGCGAGCAGTTCCAGGTGCAGGTCGGCGCGCCACGGCAGTCCGTCGTAGGACATCTCCGCGGCCGCCAGCGCGCTCGCCGACTCCGCCGCGAAGAGCAGCCGAAGTCGCTCCGGATGCTCCGTGAGGGCGACCCGCTTCTCCTGTTCGGCCAGTACACGGCGAGCGGCTTCGACGACGGTCACCCCGGCGGGCAACCGGGGGCCGCGCGTCTCGAACAGGGTCGGCTGGTCGTCCTCGGCCCACAGTGGGGCCTCGTCGGCGGGCGCCTCCTGCCCGTTCGCCCTGGCCAGTGCCGCGCGCAGGCTCCGTGACTCCTTCGGGCGGCCCTCGTGCGCCAGCAGCAGCCCCTCGGTCAGTGCGAGGTCGTGGCAACGCCGGACGCGGACCCCGGCCTTGATCAACGCCGGGTACGCCCGCTCGACCGACGGGAACACCCAGCGCGGCGAGTGCTCCGCCTCCACCACGCGCACCGAGTCGACGAACTCCGTGAGCTTCAGGCCACTGCGCAGCGGTTCCCCGGAAATCGAGATCGCGAAGTCGCCATCTTCCTCTTGACCTGCGATCGCTTGCACGTTGCCATTGTGCTAGTTCCCTACGACATTTCTGTCATCAGCAGGCTAGTGCGCCGTGGCTACCGGTCGGCTACTGTCGAGTAGCAACCCCATACCGCCGGTACGCGAACGCCGGCGGCATGGCGTCTCGCCGCAGCAGCAACGGAGGTGCCCGGATGAGAAACCCCACCGGCCTCGCCACCTTGGTGGCGGGCAAGGTGACCGAGACCGTGCGCAGCATCGACGTGATGCGCCAGGCGGGCCTGCTCCCGATCCCGCGGGTCGACGAAGGTCTGCGTTCGCTGGTCATGGTGCGGAAGTGGGGCCCGTTCGCCGGCGCGACCATGATCGCCGCCCGCCGGGATCCGACCGCGACCGGCATCATCGACGAGCTCGGCCCGCTGACCTTCAAACAGCTCGACACCCAGTCGAACGCGCTGGCCAGGGCCTGGGCGGAACGCGGGCTCGGCCCGGGTTCGGTGATCGCCGCGCTGTGCCGTGACCACCGCGGTCTCGTGCTGACGATGCTCGCCTCCGGCAAGCTCGGCGCCAAGCTGCTGCTGATGAACACCGGGTTCGCCAAACCGCAGCTCGCGGATGTCGCGAAGCGCGAAGGCGTCACCGCACTCGTCTACGACCAGGAGTTCACGGACCTGCTGGACGCGGTCGAAGGCGAGGTCGACCACTACCTCGCGTGGGTCGATTCGGGCACCGCGCGCCAGGAGGACATCCCGGTCGTCGCCGAACTGGTGGCCAGCACCGACGACCGCCCGTGGCCGGCACCCGCGAAACCGGGCGGCTTCATCCTTCTGACCAGCGGAACCACCGGGACGCCGAAGGGTGCGCCGCGGCCGCACACCTCCGCGCTCGCGTCGGCGCAGTTCCTCGACCGCATCCCGCTGCGGACCGGTGAGGCGACCTACATGGGCGCGCCGCTGTTCCACGGCACCGGGCTTTCGCAGTTCATCCTGTCCTTCGCGCTCGGCTCGAAGGTCGTCATGCGGCGCAAGTTCTCGCCGGAGGAGACGCTGCGCGGGGTCGCGGAGAACGGCTGCACCACGCTGGTGCTCGTGCCCACGATGCTGCAGCGGATCGTCGACCTGCCCGAAGAGGTCCGCGCCAAGTACGACACGTCGGCGTTGCGGATCATCTTCCTCGCCGGGTCCGCGCTCTCCCCGGACCTCGGGAACCGTGCGACGGCCGCGTTCGGCGACGTCGTGCACAACCTCTACGGCTCCACCGAGGTCGCGGTCGCCACGGTCGCGACGCCCGAGGACTGGCGGAAGGCGCCGGGCACGGTCGGCCGCGCGCCGGTCGGCTGCAAGGTCGCGCTGTACGACGAGAAGGGCGGCAAGATCACCGAGCCGCACGTCACCGGCCGGGTGTTCGTCGGCAGCGGCCTGAGCTTCCAGGGCTACACCGACGGGCGGAACAAGGAGATCATCGACGGTCTCCTCTCCAGCGGTGACGTCGGGCATTTCGACGAAGACGGCCTGCTGTTCATCGACGGCCGCGACGACGAAATGATCGTCTCCGGCGGCGAGAACGTCTTCCCGGTCGAGGTCGAAAACCTCCTGGTCGAGCGCGAGGACGTGCTCGAGGCGGCCGTCATCGGCGTGGAGGACCCCGAGTTCGGGCAACGACTGAAGGCGTTCGTCGTGCGGGCCGAGAAGTCGGATCTGGACGTCGACGGGGTGCGGGAGTACGTCAAGGCCAACCTCGCCCGGTACAAGGTGCCGCGCGACGTGGAGTTCCTCGACGAACTACCGCGCAACGCGACCGGGAAGGTGCTGCGCAACAAGCTGCACTAGTACTCCCAGTCGATGCCGAAGACCCCGGGACCGAAGTCGAGCGCGACGGCGTGGACGCCGTTGTTCTGGTCGAGCTTCAGCTCCCGGCGGTCCAGCGGCGCCGTGCCCTGACTCAGGCCCGAGGCACTTGTTCCCGCCGAGGGCCCATGTGCGCTGTACTGCCAGCATTTCGTCGGAATGGTGTCCGGGTCGAACCGGATCTCCAGCAGGTACTCGCGCACCGGGCGCCGGAACTCGCGATAGTGCGTGTTCCGGCATTCCGGGTACGGCGGGCCGGGGTTCGTCAGGGAGTACTCGATCAGGTGAGTCTCACCGCGGTCGATGGGCCGGTCGAAGAGCAGTTCGGCCACCGTGAGCCCGTGCTCGTCGTCGACTTCGGCGCGGCCGACGTGGCAGTTGCGCAGCGTGTTCAACACGGGCGGGCCCGCCTCGGGGTCACCTTGCGCGTAGACCAGCAGCCAGCGATCCTGTCCGTCCGCGCCCGCCTGGAACACCGCCCGGGCGGTCACCGCGCGTTGTCCGCCGTCCGCGGCGATCTCGCACAGGTCGTGCAGGCCGACCAGCTTCAGCTGATGGTGTTGTTCGAGCGCGTTGGGCGCGCCGACCTTTTCCAGCAGCGCCTGGAGCGCTTCGAGCGGGAAGGTCAGCGGCTGTTCGGTCGTGGCGCGGCTGCGGCGTGACGACGCCCCGCGCGGCCTCGGCGGCGGCAGCAGGCTGAGCAGCGAACCGGCGGGCACCGCCAGTACCTCCTCCAGCACCCGGACGGCGGACAGCGAACTCTGCCGTTCCGGTTGTCGTTTCCCCGACTGCCAGTAACTCAGCGCGGTCACGCTGACCGACGCGCCCCGCGCGAGAAGCCGGGCTTGGATGCGGTCGAGACTGAGCCCGCTGGTCGCTATCGCCGACCGCAACGCGGTGGCGAACGCGGTACGCGGCTGGTCCTCATCGTCCGTGCTCACTCGGTCCGTCGCGCTCCCCGCCACCATATGCTGTCCGACCGCCCCCGCCTGCCGTTTCTTGACCTGCCCGGTTGATAACAACACGAATAACTTTATCAGTCTGGGGTAACACTCCAGGGGCGCCTTCTGCCAGGTGAAAACGACTTTCCGGACGAGCGCCGTTACTCCTTTCGGCCTAGTACTGGTAACTGTGAATCATTGCCCGCGACCCTGTGCGGCGGTTTGCATGGCTCCAGCAACGATCATCCTCCCGGGTGATCCGCACGGCGCGGCAGGAAGGGAACCAGTGAGCAAGTCCCGGAAGAACCTGAAGTCCCGAAAGACCCGTAGCGGCCTGGTGGCGGGAGTCGCCCTCGCCGGTGTCACCGCGGCGGTCGCCACCTTCGGCGCCGGAGCGGCGCAGGCCGACCAGCAGGGTCAGATCCGCGGTGCGGGTGAAGCCAACACTGTCGCGGGCAGTTACATCGTGGTCCTCAAGCCCACCGCCGTCGGCCAGGGCGTGGCCGCCGCGGGCGAGGTCACCGCGAACGTGGCCGCCAAGGCGCAGGGCCTCACCGGTGAGTACGGCACCACGCTCTCCCGGACGTACGGCTCGGCCCTGAACGGCTTCTCGATCAAGGCCGACGAGGCCGCGGCGAAGCGGCTCGCCGCCGACCCGCAGGTCGCCTACGTCGTCCAGAACAAGACGTTCAAGATCAGCGAGACCCAGGACAACCCGCCGTCGTGGGGCCTGGACCGCGTCGACCAGGCGGACCTCCCGCTCGACAGCAAGTACACGTACCCGACGAAGGCCGACAACGTCACCGCCTACGTCATCGACACCGGTGTCCGCGGCTCGCACAAGGACTTCGGTGACCGCGCGACCGGCGGCAAGGACTTCGTCGACAACGACGACACCCCCAACGACGAGCACGGTCACGGCACGCACGTCGCCGGCACCATCGGCGGCACGGACCACGGCCTGGCCAAGGGCGTGAAGATCGTCGGTGTCCGCGTTCTGGACGCCAACGGCAGCGGCACCACCGAAGGTGTCGTCGCCGGTGTCGACTGGGTCGCGGCGAACGCCAAGGCCCCGTCGGTCGCGAACATGAGCCTGGGTGGTGGCGCGGACGACGCCCTGGACGAGGCGGTCAAGGGAGCCATCGGCAAGGGCGTGACCTTCGCGCTCGCGGCGGGCAACGAGTCCGCCGACGCCGGCACCACCTCGCCGGCCCGCGTCAAGGAGGCCATCACGGTGGCCGCCAGCGACAAGACCGACAAGCAGGCCAGCTTCTCGAACTACGGTTCGGTCGTGGACCTGTACGCCCCGGGTGTCGACATCACGTCCACGTGGGGCACCGGTGACGACGCCACGAACACCATCAGCGGTACCTCGATGGCCTCGCCGCACGTCGCCGGCGCTGCCGCGCTGTACCTCGCGGCGAACCCCGACGCCACTCCGGCCCAGGTCGCCGAGGGTCTGGTCGCCGCGGCCGCCGACGGCAAGATCAGCAACCCGACCGGGGGCACCGCGAACAAGCTGCTCCAGGTGAAGTAACCCGCTCCCTCCAGACAGGCTGCCCCCGGCGTACCCAGGCGTCGGGGGCAGTCTCCTGTCCGGCTCCGGTCGGGAGGGCGCCGGTGTTGTTACCAACGGGTACGCTCCAGGCATGGTCCTGCGGAAGAACATCCTGATCACCGGTGCGAGCTCCGGACTCGGCGAGGGAATGGCCCGGCAGTACGCCGCCAGAGGCCGCAATCTCGCCCTCGCCGCCCGCCGCGTCGACCGTCTCGACGCCCTCGCCGCGGAGCTCAAGAAGGCGTATCCCGGGATCACCGTCGTCACCCGGAAGCTGGATGTGAACGACCACGACCAGGTCTTCACCGTCTTCGAGGAGTTCCGTGAGGAGCTCGGATCCCTCGACCGTGTGATCGTGAACGCGGGCCTCGGCAAGGGGCAGCCGATCGGCTCCGGCCGGTTCGACGCCAACCGGCAGACCCTTCAGACCAACTTCCTCGCCGCGGCCGCCCAGATCGAGGCCGCCGTCGGCATCTTCCGGAAGCAGAAGGCGGGCCACTTGGTGGTCGTCTCCTCCTTCTCCGCTCTTCGCGCCTTCCCTGGCAACCTGACCGCGTACGCCGCTTCGAAGGCGGGCGTCTCGGCCCTGACCGAAGGCACTCGGATCGAGTTGCTGAAGACGCCGATCAAGGTCACGCAACTGCTCCCCGGCTTCATCGAGTCGGAGATGAACGTGGACATCTCGAAGATCCCGCTCGCCACCAAGGCGGAGGCGGGTGCGCAGGCGCTGGTCAAGGCGATCGAATCCGAGAACGCGAAGGCGTTCGTGCCGTCGTGGCCGTGGAGCGTGCTGGCGAAGGTGTTCCGGTTCGTTCCCGTCTCGGTGCTGCGGAAGTTCGGATGACGGTGGCCGACAAGACCGTCGAGGTCCGCGACGAGGACTCCTTCGATCCCGTCGTCGTGCACAGCTGGCTGGCCGAACGTGTTCCCGGACTGGGCGACACGCCTCCGGAGGTTCGCCAGTTCCCCGGCGGAGCCTCGAATCTCACGTATCTGCTGACCTATCCGGATCGGGAGCTGATCCTGCGGCGCCCGCCCGCCGGGCACAAGGCGGCGTCCGCGCACGACATGCGCCGCGAGTTCCGGGTCCAGCGGGCGCTGCGGCCGGTCTTCCCCTATGTGCCGGAAATGCTCGCCTTCTGCGACGACGAAAGCGTGCTGGGCGGCGACTTCTACGTGATGGAGCGGCTCGAAGGGCTGATCCTGCGCGGGGATCTGCCGCGGTCACCGGCGTTGTCCGCCGAGGGCGCGCGCGAGCTGTGCGGCAAGGTCGTCGACAGGCTGGTGGAATTGCACGCCGTCGACGTCGACGCGGCCGGGCTGGCCGACCTCGGCAAGGGTGCCGGGTACGTGGAGCGTCAGGTACGCGGCTGGTCGGAGCGGTTCCTCAAGGCTCGCACGGAGAACGTCCCGGATTGCGCCGAGGTGATGGCGTGGCTGAAGGAGAACCAGCCCGCCGAAGTGAAGATCTGCCTGATCCACAACGACTACCGGCTCGACAACCTGGTGCTCGACGACGATCTCGACATCGTCGGCGTGCTGGACTGGGAGATGGCGACGCTCGGCGATCCGCTGATGGAACTGGGCAGCACGCTCGCGTACTGGGTGCAGGAGGATGACGACGACGTCATGAAACTCAGCCGTCGTCAGCCCACGCACGTACCCGGGATGTACACACGCGAGGAATTCGTGCGACGGTACGCGGAACGGTCCGGGCTCGAAATCGGCGACTGGACATTCTACGAGGTTTACGGCCTGTTCCGGCTCGCGGTGGTGATCCAGCAGATCTACTTCCGATTCCATAATGGACAGACGCACAATCCGGCCTTCGAGGATCTGTGGCAGTTCGTCGGCTATCTGGACGGGCGCTGCCGCCGGATCATCGGCGGAGGACACGCGTAGTGGGTGCGATCTACCTGGTCCGGCACGGGCAGGCGTCGTTCGGTGCGGAGAACTACGACCAGCTCTCGCCACGCGGGTTCGAACAGGCCACCGTGGTCGGTAACGAGCTGGTGCGGCGCGGCGTCGAATTCAGCCAGGCACGGTCCGGATCCCTGGCCCGCCAACGCGATACGGCGGCGACGGCGGTGAAGGTGCTCGGTTCCGGGGTCGCCGTCGTCGAGGACGAGCGCTGGAACGAGTACGACCACGTCGACATCGCGAAATACCACGCCGCCGGCGTCCAGCAGACCGATTCGCGGGCCTATCAGGCCGCTTTGGACGGTGCGCTGACCGCGTGGATCGCGGCGGGGGAGACCGGCCCGTGCGCCGAGACCTGGCCGGCGTTCCTGGCCAGGGTCGAGGGCGCGCTGGCGGATCTCGTGACGTCGCTCGGCAAAGGGGAGCACGCCGTGGTCTTCAGCTCCGGCGGCGTGATCGCGACGGTCTGCGGCGCGCTGATGGGCACGCCCGAGGCCGGACTGCTGAAACTGAACCGGGTCACCGTGAACGCGGGCATCACCAAACTGGTGTCCGGCCGCGGCGGGGTGACCCTGCTGTCGTTCAACGAACATCCGCATTTCGAGGCGGAAGCCGCGGAACTGCTCACCTACCGCTAGGAGACACGCGATGGCGTTCGGCGAGGTCACGGTCATCCCGGTCAACGGGCACGGTCCCGAGGACGTCGTGGTCGACGACCAGGGGCGGATCTACACCGGTGTCGACGACGGGCGCATCCTGCGCGTCGCGCCGGACGGCAAGCGGATCGACGTCCTCGGTGACACCGGCGGACGTCCGCTGGGCATCGAGTTCTACGGCGACGACCTCCTGATCTGCGACGCGAAGGCGGGACTGCTCACGATGCCGCTCGGGGGTGGCTCCGTGACCACCTTGGCGACTTCGGCGGCGGGCCTCGATTTCGTGTTCTGCAACAACGCCGCCGTGGCCGCCGACGGGACGGTGTACTTCACCGACTCGTCGCGGCGGTTCGGCATCGAGAAATGGCGTGACGACCTGATCGAGCAGACCGGCGGCGGCCGTCTGCTGCGCCGGACCCCGGACGGGAAGATCGAGCAGCTGGCCGACGGTTTCCAGTTCGCCAACGGCGTCGCGCTCCCGCCCGACGAGTCCTATGTGGCCGTCGCCGAGACCGGCGCCTACCGGGTGAGCCGGATCTGGCTGACCGGCGAGCGGGCAGGCGATCGCGACGTCCTCGTCGAGGACCTTTGGGGCTATCCCGACAACATCTCCACCGGCAGCGACGGGCTGATCTGGATCACCGTGGCCAGCCCGAAGGTGCCCGCGCTCTCGGTGATCCAGAAGTTCCCCGCGCCGCTGCGAGCCGCCGTGCGCGCACTGCCGACGTCCCTGCAGCCGTCTCCGTTGCGGGAGTGCGGAGTGCAGGGCGTGAGCCCCGAAGGAAAGCTGGTCCACGAACTGCGCGGGGAGATCGACGGTTTCCACGTGCTGGTCGGCGTCCGTGAGCGGGCCGGGAAGCTGTACTTCGGGTCGCTGGAGGACAACGCGATCGCCGTCACCACGGTCTGAGGCGTGCCTCACGCCGCTCCTCCGGGAGGCGTTGCGAAAGCCACTTTCGCAACGTTGAAGGTTGTGAAAGTGGCTTTCGCGACATCGTCCCCGTGACGTACCGCAGCGGAACCCAAGACCCAGTTGGCTTCAGCCGTCACAGCCACTCGCGGGGTGGATGCTCATCGAAACCGTTAGTCGAGACAGAACTCGTTGCCCTCGGGGTCGTTCATCACGATGAAGCCGAGGCTGAGCGGCTGTTCGGGCTCGAAACGCTGGATCCGCTTCGCCCCCAGGGCGACGAGCCTGTCGCACTCCGCTTCGAGCGCCGCCATCCGCTCGTCGCCCTGAAGTCCGGGAGCGGCGCGGATGTCGAGGTGGAGCCGGTTCTTGGCGACCTTGTCCTCCGGGACCTGCTGGAAGAAGATCCGCGGCCCCTCGCCGTCCGGGTCTTCGAGGGCCGAGCGGGTGTTGCGCTGATCCTCGGGCACGCCGACACGTTCGAGGAACTCGGCCCAGGCGTCCAGCGGATCGGTGCCCTCGGGCACCTCGACCCCCGGGGGACCGGGGTGGACGTAGCCCAGGGCGTCGCGCCAGAAGGTGGACAGCGCCTTCGGATCGTGGGCGTCGAAGGTGACCTGGATTTCGCGGCTCTTGCGGTTCATGGGACCACTCTCGCATGACTAGCGGACAGGATCGGTCCGCTATCTCTGGGAGACTGGTGGCATGGAGGACGAGCGGAGTACGACCGAGCGAGTGCTCACGCTGCTCGGCCTGTTGCAACAGCGCACCGTGTGGACCGGCCCTGAACTGGGGAAACGACTCGGCGTCACGCCGCGCACGATCCGGCGGGACATCGAGCGCCTGCGTGCGCTCGGCTATCCGGTGCAGGCCAGCAACGGGGTCGGCGGCGGCTATCAGCTGGGTCCCGGACAGGACATGCCGCCGCTGCTGTTCGACGACGAAGAGGCGATCGCCACCGCCGTCTCCCTGCTCGCCGGCGCGGGTGACGGCGACGCCGCGCTCCGGGCGCTGGCGAAACTCGACCGGGTGCTGCCGACCCGGTTGCGGCACGAGGTGCGCGCGCTGTCGGGCTCGGTGGAATCCTTCGGTGGCGGCCGCACCCCGGTCGATCCCGACGTCCTCATGACGTTGGCCCGTGCCTGCCGCGACGAGGTCGAAGCCGGGTTCGGCTACCCGTCGTCCTCGGGTTCGATGCGGCGCCGGGTCGAGCCGTATCGGCTGGTGGCCTCCGACCGGCGCTGGTACCTGCTGGCTTACGACCTCGACCGCGACGACTGGCGCAACTTCCGCGTCGACCGGATGACCGAGGTGTCCGCCCGCTCCTGGCGATTCCGGCCGCGACCCGCACCCGACGCGGCGAGCTACGTGCAGGAGAGCGTCGCGAGCCGCGTTTATCCGCACCAGGCGCGTTTTCTGGTGCACGCGCCTGCTTCGATGGTGCGCGCGCAGATCTCGGCGTCGGCCGCGGTGGTGACACCGCGCGAGGATTCGCGGTGCGAAGTGCTGAGCGGGGCGGCGAATCTCGACGCCGTGCTGCTGCACGTGGTGTTGCTGGGGCACGCTTTCGAGGTGATCGAGCCGGTGGAGCTGGCGGAGCGGTGCCGATTCTTGGCCGAACGGCTGTTCTCCGCGGGTGGTGCTTCCCGCATTTAGCCGACTGGTTGCTTGGGTCCAGCGGGTCGTGAGTGGCGATTGGGGCTCTAACCCTCTTTATCACTCACGACCCCTTCCAGGACGTCAAAAAACGTCCTTTATGGACAGTCGCGGACCAGGCAGCCGACATACCACGTTTGCGCTGCCTCTCGACGAGAACCCGAATCGCCACTCGCGACCCCTCGGTTCAGCGCGGGTCTGCCGGTGAGACGGTGTTGCGAAAGCCACTTTCGCAACGTTCAAGGTTGCGAAAGTGGCTTTCGCAACCCTTCACCTGGGCTCACGACCAATCCGGCCACCCACCGACCGCCGGACTCCCAGCCCACGCACTTAGTCGACTAAGTGCGGCGGCAGAGCCTTACCGGCCGGTCCACTGGGGCGTGCGCCCAGCGGTCCAGGCCGCATAGAACTCCCCGTGGTCCTTCGCCGTCATCAGCAGAGCCTGCGTGATGGCCTCAAGCTCGATGGAACTCCCCAGGTCCATGTCCAGCTCCCGTGTCAGCAGCACCTTGGTCGTGCCGTACGCCAGCGCCGGTCCATCCGCCAGACGGCGAGCCAAAGCGGCGGCGGTGGAACCCAAAGAGTCGTCGGGAACGACCTGTGAAGCCAGGCCGATCGCCTCGGCCCGGGCGGCGTCGATCTTGTCGCCCAGCATCAGCAGTTCCGTCGCCCGTCCGAGCCCGACGAGCCGCGGAAGCAGGTACGCCGAGCCCATGTCCGCGCCGGCGAGGCCGACTTTCGTGAACAGGAAGGCGAACTTCGCCGAGGACGCCAGCAGCCGGAAGTCGCTGGCCAGCGCGATCACCGAACCGGCGCCCGCCGCGACGCCGTTCACCGCGGCGATCACCGGGATGGGGCACTCTCGCAACGCCTTCACCACGGCGCCGGTCATGCGGGTGAATTCGAGCAGTTCGGCGGATTCCATCTTCTGTAGTTCGCCGATGATCTCCTCGACGTCGCCGCCGGAGCAGAACCCGCGTCCGCGTCCGGTGACGACCAGGACCCGGACGTCGCCGCGGTGTGGTAGTTCGGCCAGGAGGTCGCGGAGGTCCGCGTAGACGTCGAAGGTGAGCGCGTTCAGTTTTTCGGGGCGGTCCAAGGTCACCGTGGCGACGCCGTCGTCCACGGTGAACTCGAAGTGCTCCCAGTCCGTCGTGATCGGCGGCGTGGCGCGGAACGGGCTCATGATTGGATCCCACCTCCATCGAGGACGAGTGTCTGTCCGTTGATCGCGGCGGCTTTGGGCGCCGCGAAGAAGGCCACCGCGTGGGCGACCTCGCCGGGTTCGAGCAGTCTGCCGAGCGGTGACGCGGCGGCGAGGGCGGCTTCCGCCTCGGCCTCGTCGCGGCCGGTCCGTTCCTGGATCCGGGCGACCGAGGCGGCCGTCATGTCCGTGCGCACGAAGGCCGGGCAGACGGCGTTCGCGGTGACGCCGGTGCCGGTGACCTCGGCGGCGGTCGCTCGCATCAGGCCGACGGCGGCGTGCTTCGACGCCGTGTAGCCGGCCGTGTAGCGGTAGCCGATATGCGACGCCGTCGAGGCGACGGTGACGATCCGGCCGGTGTCGCGGGACCGCATACCGGGCAGAACCGCCCGTGTGCACAGGAAAGCGCCGGTCGCGTTGACGTCGAGCTGCGTCCGCCATTGGTCCAGCGACGTCTTCGCCAGCGGCGCGCTCGCCGAGATCCCGGCGTTGTTGACCAGCACGTCCACCGGGCCCAGGCCGTCGAAGTAGCGTGCGACGGCGTCTTCGTCGGTGACGTCGCAGTCGGCCCGGCCGGGGGCGTGCACCTGGTCACCGGCGGCTTCGAACCGGGCGGCGATGGCCGCGCCGATCCCGCGTGTCCCGCCGGTGACGACGACGATCCTGCTCACCCTGCCTCCATCCGGCGCAGTGTGCGCCGATCGAGTTTTCCGTTGGCGGTGCGGGGGAGTTCGGTCACGAACACCACCTCGCGCGGATATTTGTGCTTCGCCAGCTGTGCTCGCGCGTGGTCCTTCAGCTCCTCCGCCGTGACGGAAGCGCCCTCGGCGAGGACGACACACGCCCGAGGGACGACCAGGCCGTCGATGGTCACGCCCAGCACAGCGCAGTCGACGACGGCGGGATGCCCGATGAGGCAGTCCTCGATCTCGCTCGGCGCGACGAACACCCCGGACACCTTCAGCAGGTCGTCGGCGCGGCCGTGGTGGTGGAAGTAGCCGTCGCTGTCGCGGCTGAACAGGTCGCCGGTGCGCAGTGTCTCTCCGTGGAACGTCCGCGCGGTCTTCTCGGCGTCCCCGTAGTACTCGCGCGCGATGGTCGGTCCGGTGACCTCCAGGGTGCCGATCTCGCCGTCCGGCAACGCTTCCCCGGTCTCGTCCAGGATCCGCGCGGTGTAGCCGGGAACCTCACGGCCGAGACTGCCGATCCGTTGCGCGCCGGGCAGATTGGAGAGGTAGATGTGGTACGCCTCCGAGGAGCCGATGCCGTCGATCACCGGGACGCCGAACAGGTTGTCCCATTTGCGATGCAGTTCCGACGGCAGTGCTTCGCCCGCGGACGTCGCGAGCCGCAGGGAACTCATGTCCACTGTGGACGCGTCCGGATGGGCGATCATCGCGCTCATCATGGTCGGCACGTTGACCAGGATCGTCGGGCGGTGCTTCTCGATCAGCGAGAACAGCAGCTCCGCCGTACTGCGCTGCGGGAACACGATGCCGGACGCGCCGACGCCGAACGGGAACAACGCGGTGAGATCGCGCGCGTACCCGAAGAACAGCTTCGGCACGGCCAGGACGCGGTCGTCCTCGCGCAGGCCGAGTACGCCGAGCGCGTACCGATCGAAGCTCTCCAGTGCGCTGCGCGCCGGGTGCACGCAGGCCTTGGGCGAGCCCGTGCTGCCGGTGGTGAACTTCCAGATCGCGATGTCGTCCAGCGTGGTCGGCGCGGCCTCCAGCTCGTCCGAAGCCGCGGCGACGAGGGCGGCGAACGAGTGCTCGCCCGGCGATAAGGCGACGTCGCCGATCACCAGCAGGTTCCGCGCACCGGCCTCGCGCAGCGCGGGAAGCGTGGAGCCGTCGGCGATGACGACCACGGCTTCGGTGTACTTCAGGTAGTACGCGTAATCCTTGGGCTGCAGAAAGGAATACACCTCGGCGGTGACCGCGCCGATCTTCTGCGCCGCGTACCAGACCGCGACGAACTCGACGCTGTCGTTCAGCGCCAGCAACACCCGTTGTCCACTTCGGACACCCAGATCCCGCAGTACGTTCCCGGCCCGGTTCACCAAGGCGGACAGCTCCGCGTAGGTGACCTCCTCGTCGCCGCAGACCAACGCCGTCCGTGCGCCAGGGAGCCGGTCGACGAAATGGGTCGCCAGGTTGAAGGTCATGCCAGCTCCCGGATCGCTTCGACCAGGATGTCGGCGAGCACGGAGAAGGTCTTCTCGCCTTCCTCGGCGGTCGCCTGGGCGGGGGTGCCGCAGTAGGCCTCGGTCATCCCGGCCGAGGCGAAGTCGGTGACCCCGCCACGCGCCAGGTCGACGTGGACCGGCGGCAGATCACGCTGGACGACGGCGTCGACCAGATCCGGCCGGTCGGCCAGCACCAGCGACGTCTCGTACTGCCCGGCGTGGCATTCCCCGGAACGGAACTCGTCGGTGAGCCGCGCCGCGTACCGGCGTCGGACCAGGTCGACGAGGCCGACGCCGTCGGTCTCCGCCACGCGACGCAGTACCGCCAGATGTGCCGGCTCGAAGTGGTTGTTGACCAGCAGGATCCTCGTCAACCCCTGCTCGGCGAGCGCGCCGCAGATGTCGGTCAGGAGCGCGTGCAGGGTTTCCTCGCCTATCGAGATCCCGCCCGCGAACCCGGCCGCGAACCGCGTCACGCCGTAGGGAACCTCGGGCAGGATCAGCACCCGCACGCCGGGGTCACCGGCCAGCCGCGCGGCGGCCCGTTCGCACATTCCCCGCGAGATCAGGGGATCGGTGCCCAGCGGGGCGTGCGGTCCGTGCGGTTCGACGGCGCCCACCGGCAGGAGCAGCACGGGTACTCGCTCACTGGACGCCAGCGCGGCGACCTGGCGCGAGCTCAAATCCGCGAAGTACGTCACTCGAATCAAGCTACACCGCAGCGGCCTGAGGTGTATAGAGTTGCGCTCATGCCCGAATCGGCCCCGCTCCACGGCGACCCAGGTCCCCAGGAACTGGTGATGACCCTGCTCGGCACCTACGTGGCGCCGCGCGAAAGCCGTCGTGTCTGGTCCGGTGGCCTGGTCGGCGTGCTGGCCGGGTTGGGCTTCTCCGACGGCGCCGCGCGGATCGCGCTGGCCAGGCTCGCCCGGCGCGACCTGCTCGCGAGACACAAGGCGGGCAGGCTCGTCCACTACTCGCTGACCCGCCGCACGATCGCGCTGCTGGAGGACGGCGACCGCCGGATCTTCTCCCTCGGCAGACGCGATCGCGAGATCGGCGAGTGGACCGTCCTGTGGCAGAGCATCCCGGAGAGCCGTCGCCAGGCTCGGGAACGGCTGGTCCGCCGGCTGCGTTTCCTCGGCTTCGGCCCGGTGCAGGACGGCACCTGGATCGCCCCGCACGACCGCGAGGCGGAGGTGCTCACCCTGCTGGCCGAACTCGACGTCTCCGAGTACGCCGGGCTGATGCTGGGTAAACCGTCCGCGGGACTCGACGTCCAGCGGTTCGCCGGCCGCGCCTGGAACCTCGACGGCCTCGCCGCGAGCTACGACGCGTTCGTCCGAGATTTCGGCGGATATTCAGGCGACCTGCCTGACGCCGAGGCGTTCCAGGTCCGAACCTGGCTGACGCACACCTTCCGCGCCTTCCCGTCGCTCGACCCGGAACTCCCGGTCGGGCTGGTGCCGGCTCCGCCGAGCCGGGCGGCCGCGGTCGAGCTGTTCCATGATCTTTACCAGGCACTTGCCCCGGCGGCACAGCGCCACTTCGACGAGGTGACAGAACCATGAACGACACCCAGGCGGCATTGAGTTACACGTCCTACCTTTCGCTGGACGAATTGCTCGACGCACAGCACCCGCGGTCCGATGAACACGATGAACTGCTCTTCATCGTGATCCACCAAGTGTATGAACTTTGGTTCAAACAAGTTCTCCACGAGGCGCTTTACCTGCAGGAGCAACTCGAGGCGGGTAACACCGCTCACGCCATCCGCACGCTGAGGCGGATTCTGACTATCTTCAAGGTGGTGGTCGCGCAGATCGATGTGCTCGAGACGATGACTCCGAGCCAGTTCACCAGTTTCCGTGCGCGACTCGACGCTTCGAGCGGGTTCCAGTCGGCTCAATTCCGCGAACTCGAGGCCGTGCTCGGCCGCCGGGACGAGCGGGTGTTCGCGCATTATCCCGAAGGCGGTGAACAGCGTGCCCGGATCGCCGGCGCGATGGCCAAGCCCTCGCTCTTCGACTCCTTCGTCACGTATCTCGCCGTGAAGGAGTACGCCGTCCCGACAGGGCGCGACGTCACCAAGCCACTCGAACCCTCTCCAGCGCTCCAAGAGGTTCTGCTGCAGGTTTATCGCGATGACACAGGGCCGTCAGTGGTGGCGGAGCACCTGGTCGACCTGGACGAAGGGATGCAGGAGTGGCGGTATCGGCACGTGAAGATGGTCGAGCGCACCATCGGAGACAAGACCGGGACGGGGGGTTCGTCGGGCGCTTCCTACCTGCGTACGACGCTTTTCAACCCGATGTTCCCGGACCTCTGGGCGGTGCGGAGCCGACTTTGACCGACCTCGACTCGCTTCGCCGCGGCCCCAACGCGCTCGCGGAGCACTACACGAAATTCGGTGTGGCGGACCGGATCCTGCTGACCGGGCACTCCCACCAGGCCTGGCCGGACGTCGCGGAGGAGGGCCTTCTCGAAGCCTTCGCGGACGCGGCCGAAGAGGTCGACACGAAGTGGGAGCGGGCGTTCGAGAAGGCCGAAGAGATGCGGGCCGGGTTCCGTGCCCTGCTCGGTGACCCGCACGGTGGCATCGCGCTCGGCGCCAGCACCCACGATCTGGTGATCCGCTTCCTGTCGGCGATGGACCTGCGCGGGCGCCCCCGGATCGTCACCACCGACGGCGAGTTCCACACGCTGCGCCGTCAGCTGGCGCGGCTGGCCGAAGAGGGCGTCGAGGTGGTCCGCGTCCCCGCGTCGCCGGTCTCCACGCTGGCCGAACGCGTCGCCGCCGAGGTCACCGAGGACACCGCCGCCGTACTCGTCTCGGCCGTGTTGTTCGAGACCTCCCGGCTGGTGCCGGGGCTGGCGCACCTCGCCGACGACTGCCTAAAGAAGTCGGTGAACCTCGTCGTCGACGCCTACCACGCGCTCGGCGTCGTCCCGTTCGCGTTGCACGACCTCGGGCTCACCAACGCCTGGGTGCTCGGCGGCGGCTACAAGTACCTCCAGCTCGGCGAGGGCAACTGCTTCCTGCGCATGCCCGCGCACGCGCAGGAACTGAGGCCGGTCGTCACCGGCTGGTACGCCGAGTTCGGCGCGCTCGCGGACGAGCGCCGTCCCGGCGAAGTCGCCTACGCTTCCGGATCGGACAGGTTCGCCGGCGCGACCTACGACCCGACGAGTCACTACCGCGGCGCGCGCGTCTTCCGGTTCTTCGCCGAACAAGGACTCACACCCCAGTTCCTGCGGGAGGTCTCGCAACACCAGGTCGGCTTCCTGGCCGAGGGCTTCGACAAGCTCGGCCTGCCCGAAGACGTCATCACCCGGGACCGGGAGACGCCGCTGGACCGTATCGGCGGCTTCCTGTCGCTGAAGTGCGCGAACGCCGGAGCGCTGCAGGCCGCCCTCGCCGAACGCGGGGTCCGGACCGACAGCCGCGGCTCGTACCTGAGGTTCGGCCCGGCCCCTTATCTGTCCGACGGTCAACTCGATTCCGCACTCCGCACCCTGGACGAGATCGTCCGCTAGATTGCGGGGTGTGGCACCGTCGCCGCCGGATGACCTTCGTGCGGAGGCTCGTGCCTTGATCCAGGAACTCCGCACGTCCGCCACAAGCGGCGTGCACTCCAGTGACAAGGAGTCACCACAGTGACCGAAGTGTTCGGCCAAGGTACCGGCCATGAACAGGTCGTCTTCTGCCAGGACCAGGCCACCGGCCTGAAGGCCATCATCGGGATCTACTCGACGGCGCTGGGGCCGTCGCTCGGCGGAACCCGGTTCTACCCCTACGAGTCCGAGGACGCGGCGCTCGCCGACGTCCTCGCGCTGTCGAAGGGGATGGCCTACAAGAACGCGCTCGCCGGGCTCGACCTCGGTGGCGGCAAGGCCGTCATCATCGGCGACCCCCACAAGCACAAGACCGAGGCGCTGCTGCGCGCCTTCGGCCGGTTCGTCCAGTCGCTGGGCGGCCGCTACATCACCGCCTGCGACGTCGGCACCTACGTCGAGGACATGGACATCGTCGCCCGCGAGTCGGAGTTCGTCACCGGCCGCTCGCCGGAGAACGGCGGCGCGGGTGACTCCTCGGTCCTCACCGCCTTCGGCACCTACCAGGGCATGCGCGCCTCCGCCGACGCCGTCTGGGGTGTCCCGGACCTCGCCGGTCGCAAGGTCGGCGTCGCCGGGGTCGGCAAGGTCGGGCACATCCTCGTGGGGCACCTGATCGAAGCGGGCGCGCAGGTGGTCATCACCGACGTCTCGCCCGCGGCGATCGAACGCACCCGCGCGGCATACCCCGCCGTCGAGGTCGTCGAAGACCTCGACACGCTGATCCGCACCGAACTCGACGTCTTCGCGCCGTGCGCGCTGGGCGGCGTGCTCACCGACGAGACCGTCGCCACGCTCCGCACCAAGATCGTGTGCGGCGCGGCCAACAACCAGCTCGCGCACCCCGGCGTCGGCAAGCAACTCGACGACCGCGGCATCCTCTTCGCGCCGGACTACCTGGTCAACGCCGGTGGCGTGATCCAGGTCGACGACGAGCGGCACGGCTTCGACTTCGCGCGCGCGAAGCGCAAGACCACGGCCATCTTCGACACCACCAAGGCGGTGTTCGCGCTGGCCAAGGCCGACGGCGTGCCCCCGGCGACCGCGGCCGACAGGCTCGCGGAACGCCGGATGGCCGAGGTCGGCGGCCTGCGATCGATCCTGACCGTGTAATCGGCCCTGTCTCGCAGGTCCCTGAACGCTATGAACGGCCCGTTACTTGCAAAATTTGCAAGTAACGGGCCGTTCATAGCACGCGGGGGCCGGGACTCAGCCGCTCTTGCGACGGAAGGTGCGCTTGTTCGCGGCCGGGCCGTGAGCGTGCAGGTTCTTGCCGCCGGCGTTCTCGTGGGCCGAGCCGGAGCGCGCCTGTGCCTGCTTGCGCTCCAACGCTTCGCGGAACTTGCGCTTGGTGTCGTCCTCTTCGCCATCCGCTGGGGACGGTGCCGGTTCAGTCATTGCTACCTCCGAGGTGACGACATGTGACAAGTCCTCAGCCTGTCAGGAACCACCCCGGTTGGCGAGTCGATTTTCCTCACCTGGGCGGCTCCGGCGGCTGGACCGGACCGCCGAACCGTACGCGGTTCCGCAGCAAGGGCCGCCAGCAGTGGTCGCACAGCAGGATCGGCTTCAGCCGGTTGCCGCAGTCGACGTGGTCCAGCGTGATGTCCGGTGCCTGCCCGGGGGTCTCGAAGCCACGGGACCACTCGGCGATGAAGGCCAGCGCGGGGAAGAACGCGAGGCCTTTCGCCGTCAGCCGGTAGTCGTGCGCGTCGGTGCGGGTCTTCGCGGCTCCCGTCCGCAGTACGCCGACGTCGACGAGTTTCGACAGCCTGCCCGAGAGCACGCTGGGGCCGATGCCGAGTTCCCGTTCGAACTCCGAGAAGTGCCGCGCCCCGAGCAGCGCGCTCACCACGAGTCCGGTCGACCAGCGGTCGCCCAGGAGTTCCATGGTGTCGGGGAAGAACATCAGCGGATCGCCCGCCAGGGACTCGGCGTCCTTGCGGCGGAAGCGTTTCGTCGCCGTCGCTTCGACGACGCCGGTGTCGTCGAGCCGCCGCGCGCGGATGTCGCGGGCGTCGACGCGGCGTTCGCAGGAAGCGCAGCCGAGGGGCGCCGAGGTGGCCAGTTCGCAGTCCAGATGGATCAGCGTCGGCAGGACGGCGCGCCGTCCCTCGACCCATTCCCGTTCCCAGGCCCAGATCGAGATCAGCAGTGGCCACAGTTCCAGCCCGCGTTCGGTGAGCCGGTATTCGTGCCGGGTGCGGCGCGCGTCGCGGTACGGCGTGCGGACGAGCATGCCCGCGTCGACCATCTCGCGCAGCCGTCCGGACAACGCGGTGGGGGAGATGCCGAGACGCAGCCGGAGTTCCTCGTAGCGGCGGAAGCGGAGGAAGAGGCTCTGCAGGATCAGCAGGGTCCACTGGTCGCCGAGCAGTTCGAGGGCCCGGCGCAGCGGGTCGCCCGCCGGCCTCACGCGGTGCGCGGTCGCCTCTGTCACGTACGTCCCCCTCAAGTGGTGTCGCGGTCAGCGTACTACTGACTACAGCAAACGAAGTCTCTTGACAGCTGACTACAGAAATCATAGTGTCTCAGCCAATCGGTCAACGCGAACCAACCCGGGGAGAACCGATGGCCAGCACCTCCGAGCAGCCGATCATGGTGGCCGCGGCCACCGGTGAACCGAAGGCCAACCCGTACCTGATGGGCGTCTACGCCCCGGTCGGCGAAGAGATCGACGCGAGCGATCTGCAGGTCATCGGCGAGATCCCCGCCGACCTCAACGGCGTGTACCTGCGCAACGGGCCCAACCCCCGGTTCGAGCCGGAGGGCCGCTACCACTGGTTCGACGGCGACGGCATGATCCACGCCGTCCACCTGGAGAACGGCAAGGCCCGCTATCGCAACCGCTGGGTCCGCACCAAGGCGTTCGAGGCCGAATCCGAGGCGGGCAAGGCGCTCTGGAAGGGCGTCATGGAGTCGCCGAAGGGCAATCCGTTCGGCAACACGCACGGCCTGAACGTCAAGGACAGCGGCAACACCGATCTGATCTTCCATCGCGGCCAGGTGCTCGCCACCTGGTACATGTGCGGCACGCCGTACGCGGTCGACCCGCTCTCGCTGGAGACGCTGGGCGCCGAGGACTTCCTGGGCACGCTGGTCGGCGACATGATGGCGCATCCGAAGGTCGACGAGCGCACCGGCGAGATGTTCTGGTTCGACTACGGGCCCAGGCCGCCGTACCTGCGTTACGGCGTGATCAGCGCGGACGGCAAGGTCGTGAACACGACCGAGATCGAACTGCCCGGCCCGCGTCTGCCGCACGACATGGCGATCACCGAGAACTACGCCGTCCTGATGGACCTCCCGCTGGTCCAGGAGATGGAGGCGGCTCGCAACGGGCGCCACAAGCTGTTCTTCGACCGGTCGCTGCCGAGTCGTTTCGGGGTGATGCCTCGCTACGGTAGCGGTAGCCAGATCCGCTGGTTCGAAGCCAGCCCGTGCTACATCTACCACGTCGTCAACTCCTGGGAGCAGGGCGAAGAGATCGTCCTCGACGTCTGCCGGGTCCAGCGCCCGCAGCCGGCGGCCGACGCGCGCACGCCGCTCGCCAAGATGCTGTCGTACCTGCGGCTGGACGCCTCGCTGCACCGCTACCGGTTCAACCTGCGGACCGGACAGTGCCTGGAAGCGCAGCTGGACGACGACAACACCGAGTTCCCGACCGTCGACTCGAGGGTGGTCGGCGGCCGGAACCGCTTTTCCTACGCGGTGCACATCTCGCCGGATTCGACGCTCAAGTTCGACGGCCTGGTGTGCTACGACAATCGTGCCGGCTCCAAGACCGAACATCGGTTCGGTCCGGGCCGGTGGGGCAGTGAGGCGCCGTTCGCACCCCGCGACGGCGCGGCCGCCGATTCCGACGACGGCTATCTGGTGACCTTCGTCCAGGACGAGCGCGAGGGGCGCTCGGAGCTGGACATCTTCGACGCCGCCGATCTCGCTGCCGGACCCGTGGCCAGGGTCCTGCTGCCCCAGCGTGTCCCGCTCGGTTTTCACGCTACCTGGGTCCGGGCGGACCAGCTGGAACCTTCCCGTAGTTGAGAATCCCCCTTTGCCGCCCGCCCACCGGAGGGGTGTGGGCAGGCGCAAAGGGGCCGAAAGCCGCCGTCCGATTCGCCCCTTCCCGGGGGAGGGGCGAATCGGGCACGGCACCAGAGGGTGGAACCAGGCCGATGACGGTCTTCGTTTTGGGCGGGGCACAGACCGATTTCGCGCGGAATTTCGCGAAAGAGGGCGGCGGACTGTTCGAGATGTTCGCCGAAGTGGTGCCGGACGCCCTGGTGGACGCGCAGGTCGAGGCGAACGAGATCGGCGTCGCGCATGTGGCCAACCTGGCCGCCGAGTTGTTCACCGGCCAGGCCCAGCTCGGTGGGCTCCTGGTGGCGGCCATCCCCGATCTCGACGGCGTGCCGAGCGTCCGGCACGAGGCCGCCTGCGCTTCCGGTGGGACGGCGGTGCTCGCCGCGAGCGCCGACATCGAATCCGGCCGCTACGACGTCGCACTGGTGACCGGGCTCGAACTCATGCGCAACACCGACGCGCGGTCCGCGGCCGGGCATCTCGGCTCCGCGGCCTGGGTCGGCGGCGAGGCGCAGTCGGCGGAATTCCCTTGGCCCGCCTTGTTCGCCGACGTCGCCGACGTCTACGACTGGCGCTACGGACTCGATCCCGCGCATCTCGGTCTGTTCGCTCAGAACGCTTTCGCGAACGCCGCGCTCAACCCGATGGCGCAGGCCCGCGACTGGAGTTTCCCCGAGGGCTCGTTCGGTCAGGACGACCGGCTGAACCCCGTCGTGGAAGGCGTGCTGCGCAAGAACGACTGCGGCCGGATCTCCGACGGCGCCGCCGCGATCGTCCTCGCTTCACCGGAATTCGCCGCTGTATGGGCGAAACGCGCGGGACGTGACCTCGCGGACGTCCCGCGATTGACCGGTTTCGGGCATCGGACGGCGCATTTGTCCTTACGTGGCAAGCTTGATCGTGCCGAAGGCCAGGAGTACCTGTTCCCGCATCTGCGCGGCGCGGTGCTCGACGCGTACCGGCGAGCTGAGGTTTCCGGCGCCGAGGAGATGGACGTCGTCGAAGTGCACGACTGCTTCACCATCACCGCGTTGGTGGCGCTGGAACATCTCGGCGCCGCACCGCCGGGATCGGCGGGACGGCTCGTCGAATCCGGCGGGATCGCGCGGGACGGCGTCCTGCCGGTGAATCCCGGCGGCGGATTGCTCGGACTCGGGCATCCGGTCGGCGCGACCGGGGTGCGGATGGTGCACGACGCCGCGCGCCAGGTGGCGGGAACCGCCGGGCCGCTTCAGGTCGAGGGTGCGCGGAACGTGCTGACCCTGAACGTCGGCGGCTCCTTCACGACCGTCGTCGCGATGGTCGTCGCCCGATGAAGCACTCACGACCGCTTCGGCCTGGCGCGGTCGGTGGGTCGGTCGGGTCGGGGATACGGTGTTGCGAAAGCCACTTTCGCAACCTTCAACGTTGCGAAAGTGGCTTTCGCAACACCTTCCGCGGGATCGAAAGCCAACGGGAGGCACGGAAACGCGCCACTGGTGCCTATCGGTGGAACCCGGATCGCCACTCACGACCGCGCGTGCGCGACGATCGTTTCGGCGATCGGTGCCCACAGCTGACGCGGCAGCTCGTGCCCCATTCCGGGGTACAGCACCAGTTCGGCGCCGGGGATCGCCTCCGCCGTCGCCTTCCCGCCGCTGACGTTGATCAGCGGGTCGCTCTCGCCGTGGATCACGAGGGTCGGGACGCGGACCTCGCGCAGTTTCGCGGTGCGGTCGCCGGAAGCGACGACGGCGGCGGCCTGCCGCAGCGCGCCCGCCGGATGATTCGCCCGGTCGTAGTTGCGGGCGGCCTTCATCCGGAGGAACTCCTCGTCGGACGGATGCCCGGGCGAACCCACGAGCTTGAACCACGTGACGCCGTCCTCGATCGCCTGCTCGCGGGTGGTGGCCGGCGGCCTGGTCAGCCCGGCCAGCGCGGCCGGTTCCGGATGGCCCACCGAAGGATCCCCGGTGGTCGACATGATCGACGTGAGGCTGAGCAGCCGCTCCGGCGAGTCGATCGCGAGTTGCTGCACGATCATCCCGCCCATGGACGCGCCGACGACGTGCGCGCGTTCGAAGCCGAGCGCGTCGAACAGCCCGGTGACGTCGGACGCGAGATCCGACAGCAGGTACGGCGCGGACGTCAGGTCCCCGGCCGCGAGCGCCGCGAGATCCGGTGCCGGAAGGTCGTCCAGGTAGGTCGAGAGGCCGATGTCGCGGTTGTCGAACCGGACGACGTGGAACCCGCCCTCGGCGAGCAGCTCGCAGAAGCCGGTCTCCCAGGTGACCATCTGGGCGCCGAGCCCCATGACCAGGACGAGTGGCGGGTTCTCCGGGGAGCCGAAGGTGTCGTACTCGAGTTCGAGGCCGTTCACACGCGCGCGGGGCATGGGGCCGATCCTCCCCGGATGTCCCCCGTCGTGCCACCGGCGAGTGCGGATACGGTAGCCCGCATGCCGACTTTCTCCGAAGACGCGAGTTCCCGGTCACGGTCGCGCGCGGCTTCCGGACGGCCGGCGGTCACCAAGGACCGGATCGTCGAGGCCGCGCTGGAGCTTTCGGCCGAGGCGGGCCTGGAGAACTGGACGTTGCGGCAGCTCGCGGCCGCGGTCGACGCCTACCCCGCGGTGGTCTACCACCACGTAGGGGACCGGGACACCGTCGTCGTCGAGGTCCTGGACCGGGTGGTCGGTCAGCTGGTCCTGCCCGACGCGACGCTGCCGTGGCGGGAATGGTTCAGCGAGTTCCTGCCGACGATGCGCACCGTGCTGCGCCGCTATCCCGGTTCGGCGCGACGGCTGGCCCTGTTCGGGCCGTCGGTCGCCGCCGCCGTGCCGACCATGGACACCGGCATCGGCCGCCTGCTCGCGGCGGGTTTCGGGGACGAGGCCCCGCTCGCCTACAACCTGCTGGTCGCCACCGCCTGCCAGTTCGTCGCGATGGAGGACGACCGCGAGAGCGCGATGGCGCTGCAGCTGGACCGGTCCGAGGGGTACGCGACCTATCGCGATCGTGGGGATCTGCCGGGGATGGCGGCGCTGGGCAGGTCGATCACCGAACTGGTCGCCGATCCGGACCTCGCGGCCGGCTACTACGAACGGCTTTACGCGTACGCGGTCGAGCGTTGTCTGGACGGTCTGGAACACCGCATCGCCCAGCTGAGTGAGCCCGAGACCGCCTTCGAGCTTTGACAGAGCCGTGACAGTGACTCGGCGTATTGTGGAGGTACACCGGTGGTCCGCCACCGGCCCGGAGCCCCTGGCACCAACCTCCCCCTCGAGGTGCCGGGGGCTTCTCCCCTGATCGCCGTCAGTTCCGCGAAACGCCGCGCTGGATCTCGGGGAACACTTCACCGACCAGCGTGACGAGCGACTTGCTGAGCAGGGTGTGCACCTGCTCGCGATTGAGCGAACCGCGGACGAGCCATTCCCGGCCCGCCGCCTTGACCATCCCGCCGAACGCGCGGACCAGCGCGTTCAGTTCCTGGCCGTGTTCGCTCTCGCGGGACAGGCCGACCGCTTCCAGCACCCTGTCCGCCGATTCGCGATCGGCCTCTTCGAGGATCTGCTCGACTTCGAGGTCCCGGCCGATGCCTTCCGGCGCGATCGCGGCCAGCCACATCTTCTCCTGGCTGGTGACCATGTCCAGGAACCAGTCGATGGCGACGTCGGCGCGCAGTTCGAGCGGGCCTTCGGGGAGGATCTCGACGGCGAGGCGCGGCACGGTCAGCGCCCGCCGGATGATCTCCAGGTACAGCTCGCGTTTGGTGCCGAAGTAGTGATTGATCAGGCCCCTGGCCACCCCGGCGTCGGCCGCGATGTCCGAAGTGGACACTTCCGAGTACGGACGGTCCCCGAAAAGGCGCGCCGCGCAGGCGAAGATCTGTTCCTTACGCTCGTCCGGTTCCAGTCTCCGCCATCTCGGCGCCGGCTCGGTGGTCATGGGACCAATCTTCCCACGATCGATTCAGCCCGGCCGGACGGTCGCTGAAGGCCGCGCTTGGCCGGTGCTTAGCCCGCGCCTAGCGGTCTCGGACATCGTCCCCCCGGCGGTCGAGGCGTTCGTCCTCGGCGCGGAAGGGAACGATGATGAGGAAACGTCTCGCCGGGATGCTGGCCGCGGTGGCCTGCTGCCTAATGGTGGGTGTCGCCCCCGGCGCCCAGGCCGCGGAACCCGATCCGGTCGCCATCCAGGAGGCGCTGGCCAGAGTCGCGGCCACCGGGGTGATGACCGACGCCGACCGGGCGATCATCCAGACCGATCCCGAACTCGCGCAGACCGTGATCGACCCGGGCAAGACCGAGGTCACGGACGTTTCGAACGAGACCCCGGGCCCGGCACCGGTCCAGGGCAAGACTTCCTGCACACACGCGGACCGCTACATCGTGTATCGCAGCACCCTCGGCTTCAAGACCGCCGAGTGGCATATGCGCGTCGACTGGTGCTACAACGGCAAAACCGTGTCGAGCGTGACCCGTGACGCCTACATCGCGAAGTACGACAAGGCGACGATCCGGTACAAGGGCGAGATCAAGAACAGTCTCCAGTACCGCCCCGGCAACGTGAACGCGCGTACTTACATGCAGGGCCACCTCGAACAGTGCGTCGTGAAGTACGGCTGCTACGCGAACTACTACCCGTTCCAGGATTTCACGGTCGGGAACAACGGCAGTTACGCGCTCATCCAGCGCAAATGACCGGGTACACCGGGGTCCTGACCTGTGACATTTAAAAGCAAAGTGTCAGTTAATCCCGCGTGTACCGTCTGTTGGCCCGCTGGTCTTTACCGTCTTCCTTCAGGTGGCATGCCGTGCGCGCTGTCGGGGCGCGTTTGCCTCCTACCGGCCCGGCCTGGCGAGTAACCCCCCCTAGCTCGCCAGGCCCGGGCCTTCTTCTCGCGGTGCGGGGCGTTCGGCGGGCAAGAGCAGCGTGAACGTCGTGGGCGACGGGCTCGTCAGCCGCAGTCGTCCGCCCTCCGCCTCGGCCAGGCTCCGCGCCAGGCGCAGGCCGATCCCGTGACCTTCCCGCTCCTCGGTCTCTTCCCGGTTCGTGTCGAACGGATCGTTCCCGTCCGCGAGCGCGCCCTCGTCGCTGACGTCGATCGCCAGCGCGTCCCCGGCGTCGCGTGCGAGGACGCTGACCGTGCCGCGCCCGTGCGTCGCCGCGTTGTCCAGCAGTACGGCGAGCACCTGCCGCACCGCCGCGTCGGCCGCCCTCGCCGGCAGGGCCTCGCGGCCGCTGATCCGCAGCGCCCGGCCGCGTTCGGCGAGCAGGCCGTGCCAGGTCTGGCGGACCTCCTCGAACAGTTTGCCCAGGTCGAGCAGGGCACGCGGGGCCCTGGTCTGCTTGGCCAGCGCCAGCAGGTCGTCGATGGTGCGTTCCAGCCGGTCGGCCGAGGCGATGCCGTCCCGGATCGTCGCGTAGGGATCGCGGTCCGGGCTCTCCAGCGCCGCCTCCAGCTGCAGCCGCAGCCCGGTCAACGGCGTCCGCAGCTGATGGGAGGCGTCGGAGGAGAAGGTCCGTTCGCGTTCCAGCGTCTCGCCGATCCGGACCGACGTGACGTCGAGCGCTTCGGCGACCTGATCGATTTCGGGAACGCCGGTGCGGGCCGCGCGCACGGTGAAGTCGCCTTCGCCGAGGCGCTCGGCCGTGACGGCCAGGTCCTCCAGGGGCCGCGCCAGCCGGCGGGAGATCCGGAGACCGATCAGCCAGCTCGCCCCGATCGCGACCCCGCCGAGCCCCGCCATCTTCAGCCAGGTCAGCCAGATCCGCCGGTCCAGTTCGATCCGCGGATGGGCGGCGCGGATCACCCCCACCAGGGAGGAGCCGCTCAGCACCGGGACGGCGAGGACCACCTCGTCGCCGAGCGTCCCGGTCGCCATGTCGGTGTGGTGCGCCTGGCGCACGTAGTCGTCGGCGGTCGCCGGACCGTCCCCGACCAGGAGTTTCCCGGTCGGGGTGTAGATCGCGACCTTGATACCCCGGATCCGCGACCGTTCCTCGTCCGCGCCCTCGTCCTCGTTCTCGGGGCGCGGCGGTTTCAGCACCGGCGTCCGGCCGTTGGCGAGGTCGCCGGTCGCGTCGAGGACGACGGTGTCGGCGGCCCGTTCGAGGTCGTGCGTCGACATGCTCTCGTGGAATTTGGCGACCGCGAGGGCCAGTGGCACTCCGAAGAGGGTGATCGCCAGCACCGCGGCCAGCACGGTGAGGGTCACGATCCGGCGGCGCACGGACGACAGTGTGGCCGACCGGCGCGAGGATCACCCGCCGGACGCGATATTTTGCCGTCCGTTGACCTGGGATCAAGGCGATGTTGACCCCGTTCGCCTTACCTTGGGGCCATGCGCCGACGTGCCGCCGTAATGGCAGGCCCGGGGCCCGGATCCGTCCCCCTCGTCCGGTTCGCCGTCCCGGGCGAATGTGTGGCCGTGCTGCCCTCCGGAGGTGGCGATCTCCCCTCCGGTGGCGACGGCGTCGGAGTGCTGCTCAGGCGCGGGAACCTCTTCGGCCACCTCACCGTCGAGCAGAACGTGGTGCTGGCCGGCAGGCTCGCCGCCCGCCGCGCCCCGGAGAACGCCGCCGAACTGCTGGAGCTGGCCGGGCTGACCGGCCGCGGCGACGCCTACCCGGGCACACTGTCGATCATGGAAAGCGCGCGGGCCGGGGTCGCCGTCGCCCTGGCCGGGGCACCCGAGGTCGTCGTCGCCGACGAACCGGCGGGCGAACTCGACGGGCTCGCCGCCCTCGAACTCATGGACCTGCTGCGTGCCGTCGCGAGTCGCGGGACGGCCGTCGTCGTGGCGACCCGCGATCCCGACGTCGCCGCCGCCGCGCACCGGATCGTGAGAGTGGCGTGACGGAGCCCCTGGTCCGCACGAACGAATTGGCGCACACCTATGGCACCGGCGTGACCGCGGTGGTCGCCGTGCACGGTGTGAGCTGCGTGATCGGTGCCCGGACCCGGGCGGTGGTGACCGGGCGGGCCGGGACCGGGAAGACCACGCTGCTGCATCTGCTCGCCGGGATGAAGAAACCGACGGCGGGCACGATCGACTGGCCCGCGTTCGCGCCGTCGCCCCCGGGACCCGATCTGGTCGGGCTGGTCCTGCAGGACGGCGGCCTCCTGCGCGACCTCGACGTCCGGCTCAACGTCGCGCTGCCGCTGGTCCTCGCGGGCCGGACCGGCACCGCGGTCCGCGACGCCGTCGACCATGCCCTGGACCTGGCGGGGCTGACCGGCCTCGCGAAGAAGGCGCCCCGGGACCTGACCGGGGAACAGATCCGGCTGGCCATGCTGGCCAGGGCGCTCGCGCCGGCTCCCAGGCTGATCCTCGCCGACGACCCGGCGGGCTGGCTGGACCGGCCCGCGGCGGAGCGGTTGATGGGCAGGCTCGTGCAGGCGGCGGACCGGCTGGCGGCCGGGTTGCTGGTGGCCACCACCGAGCCCGCGCCGGACGGGTTGTTCGACGACCGCTGGGCGATGGTCGACGGGAAGCTGGTGCAGGACCTGTGATCGCCGCGATGGCGCTGTGGGTCGGCGGGATCGCGCGAGTGCGACCCGCCCGGCT
>NZ_JACBXD010000069.1 GCF_013870525.1 Amycolatopsis pittospori | reverse complement strand
ACGGGCTGGACGCCGAGGGGGCGCGGGCGGACGCCCTGCTCGGTCTCGCGGCGGACAATCTCGGCCGCGGCAGGCTCACCGCGGCGCGGCGGCTGGTGGCCCGTGCGAACGTGCACACCGGCAACTGGCGGACCCGGACCAGGGCCGGTTGGGTGGGCGCGGAAATCGAACTGGCGAGTAACATTTCCGAGGCGGCGATCGCACCTGCGGAAATGGCGCTGGAAACGGCGCTGGACCGAGGCGCGTGCCGACATGTCGTCAAATCACGACTTGTACTCGGCGTGACGATGGCGAATGGGAGTTCCGCCCAGCGGGACCGCGCGGAGACGCTGGTCGAGGACGCTCGCGAAACCGCCGAGAAATACGAATTCAATTCACTTCTGTGGGTGGCGTACCTGGTCGCGGCCGACCTGCGGGCAGGACACGCCGATGAGTATCGATTCAGAGGGTCCGAACTGTTGCACGCAGTGTTACGGCACGCAGATCCTTGCGGGAGGTGGCTCGCCCGGGAATCTCCGTGGGTCCCCCTCTGAGAGCGTCTAGCCTGTTGGAGGGCCCATTCCGGCAACCGGGCTAAGAACTTTCAAAAAAAGCCACCGGATCGTGTCAAGGTTCGGGCTAAAGCGTCCGATAGGGGAAGTGGAATGTCACCCGGCTGCAGGAAGGAAACCCCGTGACGACGGTCTTGATCTGCGACGACCGACGCAGTGTCCGCGAAGGGCTCACTCGAGTGATGTCCGCGGTCCCAGGGGTCAGTCGCATCGACTGCGTAGCGCACGGTGACGAGCTGCTGGCCCGGTACTCCCGTCAGCCCGTCGACGTCGTGCTGGTCGGTACCCAGCGCGCCGTGCCGACTGGCGTCGAAGCCACCCGGCGGCTCGTCTCGGCGAACCCCCAAGCGAACGTGATCGTGTTCGGCGCCCCGGACGATGCGGGCAGCATCGCCGCGGCCATCGCCGGCGGAGCCCGCGGCTACCTGCGCTGGGACGCCTCGCGTCCCGAGCTGGTCGCCGCACTGGCGCACACCCTCGCCAGCACTTCGGTGCCGGCGCCGCGTCAGCCCTCCGACCCCGGTGTCCAGCTCACCGAGCGCGAGCTTCAGGTGCTCCGCGGGATGAGTCAGGGCAAGAGCAACGGACAGATCGGCCGCGAGCTGTACCTGTCCGAAGACACCGTGAAGACCCACGCGCGCCGCTTGTTCCGCAAGCTCGGTGTGCGGGACCGCGCTCAGGCGGTCGCCCACGGATTCCGCCGTGGACTCGTCTCCTGACAAGCTTTTTCTGATTTCGCTGGTCTGAATACGGCAACGGGTGACAACGGGCCGGGGGCAAGCCCCTGGCCCGTACCTGTGTTCCCTGTCACCCTTCGCACCTTTGCGCTTACCGCTCGGGCACTCTGGCCCGAGCGCGTCCGCCTCCGGGCGGATCGTCGTACCCGTCTGCGTTCCAGCTCGTTGAAAGTTCGACTACGAGCGAAAGGAACCAGGAAGACCCGGAATTTCAGCGCCCGCCGAGCAGGCGGCGCGCCGGTGACGGCCGTCAGTGAAGGCGGCCCGTCCGGGCGGTACGGTAGCTGTCACCGGTAGTGGCATCCGAAGTCACACGCCGGACTCTTTGCACGCCTATACGTAACACTGGGACTGTTGTCTGCGATGGCCAATGTGGGGGACGGACTGGATGAGCCGGTCGCCGCTGCTGTTGAGGGAGATCCTCAAGCGGTCGAGCGGTTGCTGGCGGCCATCCGTCCTTTGGTAGTGCGGTACTGCCGCGCTCGGGTTGGCAGGCAGGAGCGTTCGTTCGCTTCCGCAGACGACGTTGCTCAGGAGGTGTGTCTCGCGGTGCTCACGGCATTGCCTTCGTACCGTGATCAGGGCCGCCCGTTCCTGGCCTTCGTCTACGGGATCGCCCAGCACAAGGTGGCCGACGCGCATCGCGCCGCGGCCCGCAATCGTGCCGAACCGGTCGCCGAAGTCCCCGACGAGATCGAGGGCGGCGTCGGTCCGGAGCAGCGTGCCCTCCAGGGCGAGCTGAACGAGCGTATGTCGCAGCTGCTGCGCGTTCTCCCCGACAAACAACGTGAGATCGTGGTCCTGCGCGTGGTCGTGGGATTGTCCGCCGAAGAGACGGCCGAGGCCGTCGGGTCCACTCCGGGAGCCGTCCGGGTGGCCCAACATCGCGCCCTCGCGCGCCTTCGTAAGGTTCTGGCCGCTGAGGAGGTGATCTGAGTGACCGATCGCGACCATCGGTTCTCCCCTGGGACCGATCGTGAACTGACGGCCTTCGAGAGAGGGCTGACGTCCTCCGAAGCCGAGTTCGCCGCTGATCTGTCGGCAGTGCAGGCAGACGACGCGCTGCTCGACGCGCTCGGCGGCTCGGATCCGAAGATGGCCGACGACCTCGGCGATCAAGAACTCAACGCACTGTTGCTGGCTTGGCGGCGCGACATCGACAGTGAACCGCTCGCGGAACTCGTCGACGTCGACACCGCCGTCACCACGGTGAAGACGGCCGCGCTCGCCCGCAAACACGGGGGAAGACGCCGGCTGCTGGTCCCGGTGGCCGCCGCGGCGGCCGTCCTGGCCATCGCCTTCGCCGGTACCGGTCTCGCCGCGAAGGACGCGCAGCCTGGTGACACGCTCTGGGGCCTGACCAAGGTGCTTTACGCCGACCACGCCCGGTCGGTCGAGGCCGCCGCAGCGGCCAAGATCGACCTCGAAAAGGCCAACCTCGCGCTCGCCGGCGGGCGCCTCGACGACGCTCGTAAGGCGCTCGACGAGGCCCAGGCCGCGCTGAGCCAGGTGACCGACGAAGAGAACCGCGATCAGCTGCTCGAACAGCATCGCCAGCTCAGCGCGCAACTGCAGAACCCCGGCCAGCCGCCGCTGCCCCCGGATCAGCAGTCGCAGTCGCAGACTCCGCAGCCGCCGGCCCCGCAGCCGACGCCGCAGCCGTCCGCTTCGCCGACGTCGTTGCCCGGAGGCGGCAACCCCGGCACGAGCCTGCCGGGTACCTCGACTCCCACCCCGACTCCGCCGACGTCGACCAGTGAGCCACCTCCGCCCACGACGTCGACCACGCCGCCCGCCTCGGGCAACGACCCGGGCGGCTCGCGCAACGAGCCCTCGCCGGGTGCCGGAGCGCAGGCGCCCGCGGTGGCGGGCGAGACCACTCCGTAAAGGAGCCCCAGAACGCCGAAAGGGCCTGGTGAGATCTCTCTCACCAGGCCCTTTCGTTTTGTCCTAGTAGGCGCTTTCGTTCGCCGTGACCCCGTCCGCGAAACCACGGCAGTAGTCCCAGCTCACGTAGTCGCCGGGGTTCGGGTCGAAGGCGGGCTCGTGCGGCCGCATGCGACCGTCGGCGAGCAGCTGCTCGAGACTGGCGCGGAGCAGATGCCAGTCGTGATAGTGGGGTTCGTCGCATTCACCGCAGTCGACCACGATCCCGCGTACCCCGCGCGGTTCGAGAAGCGCCTGGTAGACGGCGAGATCGGAGAGGTCGGCCAGCAACTCGGTGCGCTCTTCGTCGCTGATCGGCTCGTCGAGCCGGTCAGCTTCGTCGATGAACGCGCGGGCCGGGTCGTCCGGGTCATCCGCGAACGGGTCTGGGGGCAACGCATCGTGCGGCACGCCTGCACGCTACCGGGCGCCCACCCGGGCCGGGCGGCCGCCCGGCCCGGATATCATGAGGGGCAGGCCCTCGCGTCGCTAGAGCGACTCGTTCATCACCGCTAGGAAGGCCCTTCGCCTGCTATGACCAGCGACAGCGTCACCGCCCCCGTCCCGAGCAAATTCGCCATGCTCGGGCTGACCTTCGACGACGTGCTGCTGCTGCCGGCCGAGTCCGACGTGGTGCCCAGTGCGGTCAGCACCCGCACCCGGCTCTCCCGCAACGTCACCCTGAACATCCCGCTGGTCTCCGCCGCCATGGACACCGTCACCGAAGGCCGGATGGCGATCGCGATGGCGCGCCAGGGCGGGATGGGCGTACTGCAGCGCAACCTGCCGATCGACGACCAGGCCGCCGCCGTCGAGGTCGTGAAGCGGTCCGAAGCCGGCATGGTGACCGACCCGGTCACGTGCTCGCCCGAGGACACCCTCGCCGAGGTCGACGCGCTGTGCGCGCGGTTCCGGATCTCCGGTGTGCCGGTGACCGACGCCGCCGGGACCCTGGTGGGCATCATCACCAACCGCGACATGCGGTTCGAGGTCGATCACACCCGCGCCGTGCACGAGGTGATGACGAAGCTGCCGCTGGTCACCGCGCAGGTCGGGGTCACCGCGGAAGCCGCGCTGGGGCTGCTGCGCCGTCACAAGATCGAGAAGCTGCCGATCGTCGACGGCGCGGGCAAGCTGCGCGGGCTGATCACGGTCAAGGACTTCGTCAAGACCGAGCAGTACCCGAACGCTTCGAAGGACACCAACGGCCGCCTGATCGTCGGCGCCGCCGTCGGTGTCGGGCCGGACGGGCACAAGCGCGCGATGGCGCTGGCCGATGCCGGGGTCGACGTGCTGATGGTCGACACCGCGCACGGGCACTCGCGCGCCGTCGTCGAGACGGTCGCGCTGCTGAAGAAGGAACTCGGCGAGACCGTCGACATCGTCGGCGGCAACGTCGCGACGCGGGCCGGCGCGCAGGCGCTGGTGGACGCGGGCGCGGACGGCATCAAGGTCGGCGTCGGGCCGGGTTCGATCTGCACCACCCGCATCGTCGCCGGCGTCGGCGTGCCGCAGATCTCCGCGATCTACGAAGCCGACCAGGCGGCCCGCCCGGCGGGTATCCCGGTCATCGGTGACGGCGGCATCCAGTACTCGGGCGACATCGCGAAGGCGATCGCGTCGGGCGCGTCCACCGTGATGCTCGGCAGCCTGCTCGCGGGCACCGCCGAATCGCCCGGTGACCTGATCCTGGTCAACGGCAAACAGTTCAAGACCTACCGCGGTATGGGCTCGCTGGGCGCCATGCAGTCGCGCGGCCAGGCGAAGTCGTACTCGAAGGACCGCTACGCGCAGGACGACGTGCTGAGCGAGGACAAGCTGGTCCCCGAAGGCATCGAAGGGCGCATCCCGTTCCGCGGGCCGCTCGCGAACGTCGTCCACCAGCTGGTGGGCGGACTGCGTTCGGGCATGGGTTACGCGGGCGCGTCCACGATCCCGGAGCTGCAGGACGCGCAGCTGGTGCGGATCACCGCGGCCGGGCTCAAGGAGAGCCACCCGCACGACATCACGATGACCGTCGAGGCACCCAACTACACCACCCGATAGTCCGCCCTTCGGGACACTTACCGCTGACGGTTCCTCCCCGGGAGACTTGGTCCGCTGATCATGTCTCCCTGGGAGGAACCGATGTCTTTTTCGCTGACCGCTTCGAGGCGGACCGCGCTGGCCGTCTTCGCCGCCGCGGCCGTCGGACTGGGTGGCGGTGTCGCCGCTTCGGCCGCACCCGCGCCCGCGCCGGTCGTCGCCGACAGCCAGGCGTCGCCGGGTGAGCTGTGGAAGCGCACCGAGCTGTACTTCGGCACCACGAAGCCGGGCGGCGGTGAGCTGACCGACGCGGAGTTCACCGCGTTCACCGACAAGGTCGTTACGCCGAGGTTCCCGGACGGGTTCACCGAGCTGACCGGGCGCGGCCAGTGGCGTGGCGCGGCCGGGGTCATCTCGCGGGAGAAGTCGAAGGTGATCATCGTCGTGTACCCGTTCGGCGACCGCGACGCGAACCGGGAACTCGAGGAGATCCGGACCGCCTACAAGAAGGCCTTCTCCCAGGAGTCCGTCCTCCGGACGGACTCCGTCGAACAAGTCTCGTTCTGACCCTTCAGCCCCACCCGCCCCATCAGAGCGCCTTTAGCGGGCTAATCGCGAAACGGGTGGGGCGAGTGGGGCTGGTGTGACTTCGAGCCCGGTTCGGGAGCCCCGTGCGCAGGTCACCCACGCGGCCTAGCGACAATGGGGTGTAACGGTCGTCGGTGAGAAGGGACTTGACGTGCGGGATCTGGTCGAGATCGGCATGGGCCGCACCGCGCGGCGGGCGTATGACCTCGATGACGTGGAGATCGTGCCGTCGCGGCGCACCAGGTCGTCGTCGGTCGTGTCCACCGCCTGGCAGATCGACGCGTACCGGTTCGAGCTGCCGCTGGTCACGCACCCCACCGACGCGATCGTGTCGCCGGGCACCGCGGTGGCCGTGGGCGAGCTCGGCGGGCTGGGCGTCCTCAACGCGGAAGGGCTGTGGGCGCGGCACCCGAACGTCGAGGACGCGATCTTCCGCCTCGTGCGGGCGGCCGAAGACACCGAGGACCCGACCGCGATCGTGCGCGAGCTGCAGGAACTGCACTCCGCCCCGATCCGGCTCGACCTGCTGACCGAGGCGATCAAGACCGTCCGCGAGTCCGGGGTCACCGTGGCCGCGCGGGTCAGCCCGCAGCACGCCGCGGAACTCACGCCGGACCTGCTGGCGGCGGGCGTCGAGATCCTGGTCGTGCAGGGCACGATCATCTCCGCCGAGCACGTGCAGCGCGACGCCGAGCCGCTGGACCTCAAGGACTTCATCGGACGGCTCGACGTCCCGGTGATCGCGGGCGGCGTCAGCGACTACCGCACCGCCATGCACCTGATGCGCACCGGCGCGGCGGGCGTCATCGTCGGCCACGGCGCCAGCCGCGGCGTGACGAGCACCGACAGCGTCCTGGGTATCGGGACGCCGATGGCGACCGCGATCGTCGACGCAGCGGCCGCGCGCCGTGACTACCTCGACGAGACCGGCGGCCGCTACGTGCACGTGCTCGCCGACGGCGGGATGAGCGTGTCCGGCGACATCGCCAAGGCCATCGCCTGCGGTGCCGACGCCGTCATGCTGGGCGCGCCGCTGGCCGCCGCCTCCGAGGCACCCGGACAGGGCCTCTACTGGACGTCGGCGGCCGCGCACCCGTCCCTGCCGCGCTCTCGGGTGGCCTTGGGACCGGATTACGCCGTAGACCTCAAGACGCTGCTCTTCGGGCCGTCCTCGGACGCTGAGGGCGTCGTAAACCTCTTCGGAGCGCTTCGCCGCGTGATGGCGAAGACGGGCTACTCGGATCTGAAGGAGTTCCAGCGCGTCGGCCTGACCGTGCGCCGCTGACCTCCCGGCACCCGGCCCGGATCGCGTTTAGCCCGCTGAACGCGATCCGGGCCGCTTTGCGCTCAGGTGCCCCACTGGTCACACAAGCCCCACTCGTTTCGCGATTAGCCCGCTAAAGTCGCTCTGCCGCCTTGGCGGCGCGGTCGATCTCCGCCCGCCGGGCTTCCCAGTGGGCCGCGTCTTGCCCGGGCGCGTCGACGGTGCCGTCCAGCTGTTCGCGGAGGATGTCGGCGTGCCCGGCGTGCCGGTTGGTCTCCGTGAGGATGTGGACCATGACGTTGAACAGCTTCACGTCAGGACGTGGCCACCACGGCACATGCCCGGGTGAATCGATGGCGAGCGCGGCGATGGTCGCGTCGGAGTGCTCCCAGACGCGCCGATAGCGGCCGATGATCTCCTCGCGCGTTTCGTACTCGGTCGCCCACAGGTCGGTGCCACGCTCGGGGATCGTCTCGGGAAACGGCCGACCGAAGACCTCGCCGAAGTACCGGGCCTCCCACGTCGCCAGGTGTTTGACCAGGCCGAGAAGGTTGGTTCCGGTCGCGGTCAGGGGACGACGGATGTCGTACTCGGACAGTCCGTCGAGCTTCGCGAGCATCGTCTCGCGGATCTCTCGCAGGTCACTGTGCAGGTATTCCTTCGCGAATTCATCGATCACAGGTACGAGGATGCCGCGTCGGCGCTCGCGCAGACGGGTGGAAGGTGACTGGCCGGTAACTTACCTCTGGTCAGGAGGAGTGGGCGGGGTTACAGTCGAGGGTGTGACTGCCAGTAACACCACCACTGAAGACGCCTTCGACTACGACGTGATCGTCGTCGGCTCCGGGTTCGGCGGCAGTGTTGCCGCACTTCGCCTGACGGAGAAGGGCTATCGCGTCGCCGTCATCGAGGCAGGGCGCCGCTTCGCCGACGACGAGTTCGCGAAGACGTCCTGGGACCTTCGCCGCTACGTCTGGGCGCCCCAGGTCGGCTGCTTCGGCATCCAGCGCATCCACATGCTCAAGGACGTCATGGTGCTCGCCGGCGCGGGCGTCGGCGGCGGGTCGCTGGTCTACGCGAACACGCTGTATCGGCCGCTGAAGCCGTTCTACGTCGATCCGCAGTGGTCCCACATCACCGACTGGGAGTCCGAACTCGGACCGCATTACGACCAGGCCAGCCGCATGCTGGGTGTCGTCACCAACCCCAGCGTCACCCCGTCGGACGTCGTGATGAAGGGCGTCGCCGAGGACATGGGCGTCGCCGGCTCGTACCACCCGACGCCCGTCGGCGTGTACTTCGGCAAGCCGGGGGAGCGCACCGAGGACCCGTACTTCGGCGGCGCGGGCCCGGCCCGCACCGGCTGTACCGAATGCGGCGCCTGCATGACCGGCTGCCGCGTCGGCGCCAAGAACACGCTGGTCAAGAACTACCTGTACCTCGCGGAGAAGGACGGCGCGCAGGTCATCCCGCTCACCACCGTGAGCGCGATCAGCCCGCTAAACGCAGGTGGGTACGAGGTCAGCATCAAGAAGACGGGGACGACTTCGCGCAAGTTCCGGCACAAGCTCACCGCCGCGCAGGTGGTGCTCGCCGCGGGTACCTGGGGCACACAGAACCTGCTCCACGGCATGCGCGACACCGCCAAGCTGCCGAAGCTCTCGCCCCGTCTCGGCGAGCTGACCCGCACCAACTCCGAGGCCATCATCGGCGCCGCCCGCACGTCGGTCGACGAGGAGCGGAACTTCAGCCGCGGCGTCGCGATCACGTCGTCGATCCACCCCGACGACAACACGCATATCGAGCCCGTCCGCTACGGCAAGGGCAGCAACGCGATGAGCCTGCTCCAGACCATCGCCACCGAGGGCGATTCGGCGGTCCCGCGCTGGCGCCAGGCGGTGAACTTCATGGTCAAGCACCCCGTCCAGACGGTCCGGCTGCTCAACGGCTACCGCTGGAGCGAGCGCACGGTGATCCTCCTGGTGATGCAGAGTCTCGACAACTCCATCACGACCTACACCAAGCGCGGTCTCTTCGGCCGCCGCAAGTACACGTCGAAGCAGGGCCACGGCGAGCCGAACCCGAGCTTCATCCCCGCCGGCCACGAGGCCAACCTCCGCACCGCCGAGCGCATCGGCGGGATGGCGGGCGGCACCTGGGGCGAGATCTTCGACATTCCGCTCACCGCGCACTTCATCGGCGGCGCGCCGATCGGCACGACGGCCGACAACGGCGTGATCGACCCGTACCACCGGGTCTTCAATTACCCGGGTCTGTCCATTGTGGATGGGTCAGCGATCACTGCGAACCTCGGCGTGAACCCGTCGCTCACCATCACCGCGCAGGCCGAGCGGGCGTTCTCGCTGTGGCCGAACAAGGGCGAAACGGACAGCCGGCCGTCGCAGGACTCGCCGTACACGCGTCTGGAGCCGATCGCGCCGAAGAATCCCTCCGTTCCGGCGGACGCGCCGGCCGCCCTACGGCGGTAAGTTGGGGGCGTGACCGCAGCCGAACGCGCACACGCCCTGCTCCATCGCGTACGCGCCCTGCACGACGAATGGGCGCGCGTGACGCGCGGGCTCGACGAGGCCACTCTCCGGGGTCCGAGCGCGTTGCCGGGCTGGACCAGGGCGCATCTGCTGTCGCACCTCGCGCGCAACGCCGACGGCCTGGTCAACCTGCTCACCTGGGCGAAGACCGGCGTCGAGACGCCGATGTACGCCGGTGAGTCGGCCAGGGACGACGACATAGAGAAGGGCGCGTACCGGTCCGTCGAGGAGATCGCCGAAGACGTGGTCGGCTCCGCGGCACGGTTGATCGAGGTCGCGGAGAGCCTCCCGGACGACGCTTGGTGGTTCCGGGTGCGCGCCCGGCAGGGCCGCGATATCCCGGCGGAGTTCGTGCTGTGGCTGCGGCTCTCGGAAACCGCCATCCATCTGGCCGACCTCGACCTCGGCTACGACTTCGAACGCGTCGCCGAACTGCTCGCCGACGAATTCCGCGTCGTGGTCGGCAACGCCATCGGGATGTACGGCGGCGAGCTGCCCGCCGTGCGGTTGATCGCCGTCAAGGCCGACGGCTCCCGCCACGAGTGGCGAATGGGGGAAGGGAAGCCGGTGCCACTGACCGGAACCGCGGGCGAGGTGCTGGCGTGGGTCACCGGTCGCAGTGACGGGTCCACTTTGGACGGCGACGCGCCCCCGCTGCCGCACTGGCTCTGACCAGAACAGGACCGCTGACTCGGTCGGGTGATCCCGGCAACCTCCCCGGGGTCCGCGCGTCTTTACCCATATGAAGCTGGGGCGAAGGACATTCCTCAAGCTCGCCGGCGCGACCGCGGTCGGGGCGGCCGCGACGGCGTGCTCGTCGACGCCCCCGGCCGGTCCGCCGACGTCGGCTCCAGGTACGTCGTTACCGCCGAGCACCAGCGTCACGCCACCGAGCGGTCCGCCGGACTGGGCCGCGCTGCGGAACAAGGTTTCGCTGCTGCTGCCGGGGGATTCCGGCTATGACGGCGCCAAACGGGTGTTCAATCCGGCCTTCGACGGCCTCAAGCCCGCCGCGATCGCGAAATGCGCCGAACCGGAAGACGTGCAGGCGGCCATCGAGGCAGCCGCGCGGCGTGTGCCGATCGCCGCCCGCAGCGGCGGTCACAGCTACGCGGGATACTCCGTGCCGGACGGCGGGCTGATGCTCGACGTCGGTGGAATGTCCTCAGTGGACGTTCAGGGCGACCGGGCCGTGATCGGCGCGGGCGCGAAACTGAAGGACGTCTACGCCAAGCTCGGTGCCGCCGGTCGTTGCCTGCCCGCGGGTTCCTGTCCGAGCGTCGGGATCGCCGGGCTGACGCTCGGCGGTGGAATCGGTGTCCTCGCACGCAAGTACGGACTCACCTGCGATCACCTGGTTTCCGCCCAGATCGTCACGGCGGACGGGAAACTCCGGACCGCTTCGGCGGAATCCGAGCCGGAGCTGTTCTGGGCGTTGCGGGGCGGGGGCGGCGGGAACTTCGGTGTGGTCACCTCGTTCACCTTCCGGACCGATCCCGCGCCGTCCGTCGTTTCGGTGTTCTCCCTGCATTTCCCGGCGGGCAGCGCGAACGACGTCCTCGCTGAATGGCAGCGATGGCTGCCGGAAGCTCCGCCGGAGTTGTGGGCGAACGTCGTGCTTTCGGGTGGATCTCCGGTCGGTGCCCGGGTTTCCGGTTGCCACGTCGGCGATTCCGCATCGCTCGGCAAGGTGCTGGACAAGTTGACCGGCAAGGTCAAGGGTACGCGGACGGTCAAGCAACTCGACTTTCTCGGTGCCATGAAGTACTTCTCCGGAAGCGAGAGCCGACAGTCCTTTGTGGCCTCGTCACGGATCCTGAGTGAACCGGCGGATCCGGCGAAGCTGACTTCGGCGGTCTCCGGCAGGCGTGGAATGGACCTGCTGGTCGACGGTCTCGGTGGCGCGGTCGCCGACATCGCGCCGGAAGACACCGCGTTCTGGCACCGGAAAGCGATCGGAAGTGTGCAGATCTACAGTCAGGCGGATACGCGTAATCGTTCCGTGGCAACGGATTCCGTCGCCGAAGTGGTGAACGGGATCGGACTGGGCGGGGGCTATGTCAACTACATCGACCCCGCCCTGCCCGACTGGATGACGGCCTACTACGGCAACAACGCCACCCGGCTGAAGCGGGTGGCGAAGACCTATGACCCGGACAAGGTGTTCGGGTTCGCGCAGGCCGTCACTCCGGGCTAGAGGTCGATGCCGGTGAAGACGGTGACCCTTTCCTCGGTGAGGTCGTGCATCGCGGCGAGGACGCCTTCCCGGCCGACGCCGGATCCCTTGACCCCGCCGTACGGCATCTGGTCCGCGCGGTAAGACGGGACGTCGCCGATGATCACGCCGCCGACTTCCAATTCGGTCGACGCGTAGAAGGCGAGATGCACGTCGCGGGTGAACACCCCGGCTTGCAGTCCGTACGCGGATTCGTTGACCGAAGCGAAAGCCTCGTCGACTCCCTCCACAATGGACACCGCGAGTACCGGTCCGAAGATCTCCTCGGACCAGGCCTTTGTGGACGGCGGGACGTCGGTGAGCACGGTCGGCTCCACCGTCGCGCCTTCCCTTTTCCCGCCGGTGAGGATCTTCGCGCCCGCGGCGACGGCCTCGTCGATCCACGCCACGATCCGCTCCGCGGCCGCCTCGTCGACGACCGGTCCCACGTCGGTGTTCTTGTCGTAGGGGTCGCCGGTCTGCTGCGTCTGCACGGCTTCCACCAACGCCGGCACGAACTCCTCGGCGACCTCGCGCTCGACGATCACCCGCTGCACCGCGATGCAGGACTGACCGGCCTGGTAATTGCCGAAGGTCGCGATGCGGTGCGCCGCGCCTTCGGGATCCGGCCAGTCGCGGAGTACGACGGCGGCCGCGTTGCCGCCGAGTTCGAGCACGACGTGCTTACGGGGCGCGGCGTCCGCCAGCGACCAGCCGACGGGACCGGAACCGGTGAACGACACGACCGGTAGCCGCGGGTCGGCGACCAGCGCCGACGTCTCCTCGTTGCCGAGCGGCAGTACCGAGAACGCGCCCTCCGGCAGATCCGTTTCGGCCAGGATCTCGCCGAGGATCAACGCGGAGAGCGGGGTGCGCGGGGCGGGTTTGACGATGATCGGCGCGCCGACGGCGAGCGACGGTGCGACCTTGTGCGCCACCAGGTTCAGCGGGAAGTTGAACGGCGCGATGCCCAGGACGGGGCCACGCGGGATGCGGCGGGTGAGCGCCAGCCTGCCCTCGCCCGCCGGGTCGGTGTCGAGGCGCTGCAGGTCGCCGCTGAACCGGCGGGCCTCCTCGGCCGCGATCCGGAACACCGACACCGCGCGCCGCACCTCGGCGTCGGCCCATTTGAGCGGTTTGCCGTTCTCGGCGGTGATGACCTCGGCGATCTCTTCGGACCGGCCGGCGATGACCCGCGAAACGTGGTCGAGCGCCGCGGCCCGGCTGTGCGCCGGCGAACGCCGGAACTCCTTCGCGACGTTCACCGCCGCGCTCACCGCGCGTTCGACCTGCTCCGGTCCGGGCACCGCGACGGTGGCGACCTCACTCCCATCGTAGGGGTGGTGCACGGTGAGCGTCGAAGCGCCCTGCTCGGGGCGTCCGGCGATCCAGGCCGGTCGCGGCTCCGGGGTGATCATGTCCATACGTAACAAGGTATTCCGAGTGGGTGTCCCAGGTGTGAACACCCACTCGACCGAGTCACGGTTTGACGAGCACCTTGAGTGCTTCGCGGTCCGCCATCGCGCGGTAGCCGTCGGGGACCTCTTCGAGCCCGATGGTGCGGTCGAAGACCTTGCCCGGCCGGTACCTGCCCTCGACGACGTCGTCGAGCAATTCGGGAATGTAGTGCCGTGCAGGGGCGACGCCGCCGGTGACGGTGATGTTGCGACGGAACAGCGGCGGGCCGATCGGACCCTCGTCGTACTGGGGCACACCGACACGGCTGATCGTGCCGCCCGCGCGGACGGCGCCGACGCCCATCTCGAAGGCGGGCTTCGTGCCGACGCATTCGAGAACGGTGTGAGTGCCTTCGCCGTTCGTCAGCTCTCGAACCTTCTCGATGCCTTCGTCGCCGCGTTCGGACACGACGTCCGTCGCGCCGAACTCGCGGCCGAGATCCGTGCGGGTCCGGTGACGGCCCATCAGGATGATGCGCTCGGCGCCGAGACGCTTCGCCGCGAGAACCGCGGAGAGCCCGACGGCGCCGTCGCCGATGACGGTGACCGTCGTCCGCTCGGTGACTCCCGCCTTGGTCGCGGCGTGGTGACCGGTCGGGAAGACATCCGAAAGAGTGAGAAGCGAGGCGAGGAGTTCGTCGTCCTCGGTATGCGGCAGTTTCACCAGCGTGCCGTCGGCCTGCGGGACGCGGACGGCCTCGCCTTGTCCGGCGTCGACGCCCTTCGCGCCCCAGAAGCCGCCGTGCAGACACGAGGTGTGGAGGCCTTCGCGGCAGAACTGGCAGGTGTTGTCGGAGTAGACGAACGGCGCGACGACGAGGTCGCCGGTTTTGAGCGTGGTGACGTCGGCGCCGACGGCCTCCACGATGCCGAGGAACTCGTGGCCGATCCGGACGCCGCGGTCGCGGGCGGGCATGCTGCCGTACGGCCAGAGGTCGCTGCCGCAGATGCAGGAGCGGACGACGCGAAGGACCGCGTCGGTGGGCTCGCTCAGTTTCGGGTCCGGGACGGTCTCGACGCGTACGTCGCCGGCGCCGTAGATGACAGTCGCTCGCAAGACGGGTCCTTTCCTGGGCTCGCCTCAGTATGGGCGCGTCGCGTTTAGCCCGCTAAACGCGATCTGCGGCCGGGCGTGCCCGATAGAGGTCGCGGAGCAGGAGGATCTCGGCGCCATGGTGGATGGCCTCCCGGTTGATGTGCAGGACGAGCGTCACGAGCGGGTACTCCGAGTACGGGCCCTCGGCCTCCCCGCACGGGCGTTCGAGGCCTTCAGCGGTGAGGCTGCGGACGCCGTCACGCCAGCGCGCGTACGCGTCGTCAAGTTGCTTCAGCGCTTCGGCGGCGGAGCCCGCGTAGGGGAAAGTCTGGTAGTCGACGGACGGTCCGTCGAAGTGCGACGCGTTCCGCATCGCGAAGACGCCGACGATGATGTGAGCGAGGCGCCAGGCGATCGTCGTCACCGGCGGGGGTGACGGCTCCGGATATGCCCAATCGATCATCAAGCGGCCGTCGTCCTGAGGACGGATCGACCAGCAGTCCTCGACGGGCTCCCAGAAGTACTCGTCGTCGGTGAGGGTGTCCAGACGAGGACGGAAGTGCTCGTTCCAGTGAAAGTCGAGCTGTTCGGACAGCTCCGCGTTCCAGTCGATGCTCATGTCCTGGGACCGTAGGCCGCCTAGCGGTCAGTCGCTGTCCTGAATCGTGTGGGGGTTGGCGGCGGGGTGACCCGGCCCACCTGGGACGATGGAGGGGAAGCGTGCTGCTCTGATCTGGAGGTCTCAGGTGCCCAGTCCCACCGGTCCGGTAATCGTCGTGGACTTCGGGGCGCAGTACGCGCAATTGATCGCGCGCCGCGTGCGTGAGGCCCAGGTCTACTCCGAGGTCGTCCCGCACACCGCCACCGCCGAAGACATCCTCGCCAAGGATCCGGCGGCCATCATTCTTTCGGGTGGACCGTCCAGTGTGTACGCGGAGAACGCCCCCGCGCTCGCCCCCGGGCTGGTCGACGCGGGCGTGCCGATCCTCGGCATCTGCTACGGCCACCAGGTGCTCGCGCAGGCGCTCGGCGGCACCGTCGAGCCGACCGGGATCCGCGAGTTCGGTCGCACCGAGGTCCGCGTCGCCGGTGAGGGCGGCGTGCTGCACGCCGGCCTTCCGGACAGGCAGCCCGCGTGGATGAGCCACAACGACAGCGTCACCAAGGCCCCCGAGGGCGCCACCGTGACGGCGTCCAGCGACGGTGCCGCCGTCGCCGGCTTCGAAGACGTCGAGCGCCGCTTCGCCGGTGTCCAGTACCACCCCGAGGTCCACCACTCGCCGCACGGCCAGGAGGTCCTCCGCCGCTTCCTGCACGACATCGCGGGTGTCCGGCCGCAGTGGACGACGTCGTCCATCGTCGACGACCAGGTCAAGCGCATCGCCGAGCAGGTCGGCGAAGGCCGCGCGATCTGCGGGCTTTCCGGCGGCGTCGACTCCGCCGTGGCCGCCGCGCTGGTGCAGCGCGCCATCGGCGACCGGCTGACCTGCGTGTTCGTCGACCACGGTCTGCTGCGCTCGGGCGAGCGCACCCAGGTCGAGCGCGATTTCGTCGCCGCGACCGGGGTCAACCTGGTGACCGTCGACGCGCGTGACCGCTTCCTCGACGCGCTGGCCGGGGTCACCGACCCCGAGGAGAAGCGCAAGATCATCGGCCGCGAGTTCATCCGCGTGTTCGAGCAGGCCGAACGCGACCTCAAGGCCGAGGGCGACTACAAGTTCCTGGTCCAGGGCACGCTGTACCCGGACGTCGTCGAATCCGGCGGCGGCGAGGGCGCGGCGAACATCAAGAGCCACCACAACGTCGGCGGACTGCCCGACGACCTTCAGTTCGAGCTCGTCGAGCCGCTGCGCCTGCTGTTCAAGGACGAGGTGCGGCGCGTCGGGCTGGAACTCGGGCTGCCGGAGACGATCGTCCAGCGGCAGCCGTTCCCCGGCCCGGGGCTCGGCATCCGGATCATCGGCGCCGTCGACGCCGAGCGGCTCGAGACGCTGCGCGCGGCCGACGCGATCGCGCGTGAGGAGCTCACCGCGGCCGGGCTCGACGGCGAGATCTGGCAGTGCCCGGTGGTGCTGCTGGCCGACGTCCGCAGCGTCGGCGTGCAGGGCGACGGGCGGACCTACGGGCACCCGATCGTGCTGCGGCCGGTGTCGTCCGAGGACGCGATGACCGCTGACTGGACGCGGCTGCCCTACGAGGTGCTGGAGCGGATCTCGACCCGCATCACCAACGAGGTCGCCGAGGTGAACCGCGTGGTCCTGGACGTCACGTCCAAGCCGCCGGGCACCATCGAGTGGGAGTGACCGGCACCCCGGCCGACCTGCGTTTAGCCCCCTAATCGCGATCTGAGCGCTCCGGTGCCCGACCCGCGTTGGGGCCTGGTCTCAAAACCCGGCGTGTCGCTAGACGAACCAACGGCCCGCCCCTGGCTCCGAACCGCCCGCCTGTGGGCCCGGCCCGACGGACCGGAGGTCTGTCAGAGAGACTGGGGGCCAGTGCCCGCCCTCTCGACCTGGAGCCTTAGATGCCACAAGGGACCGTCCGTTGGTTCGACGCCGAACGGGGCTTCGGCTTCCTCGCGCCCGAGGACGGCTCGCCGGACGTGTTCGTGCACGCCTCCGAGATCGTCGGGGACGGTGGCGCCAAAGTGCTCCGCGAGGGTCAGGCCGTCGTGTTCGAGGTCGGCGAGAACGACCGCGGGCCCCAGGCGCTGCGCGTTCGCGTCACCGCCGATGCGGCCGCCGGCAGCGCCGTGGGCCTGCTCGGCACCGTCAACTGGTACGAGCCGGGCAAGGGGTACGGCTTCGCGTCGCCGGACGGCGGCGGCGCCGACATCTTCGTGCACAGCTCCGCCATCGTGACCGGCGGCGTGGTCACCGAGGGGCAGCGGGTGGCCTTCCTGATCGTCGAAGGCGAGCGCGGCCCGCAGGCCGGGCACGTGATCCCGCTGGGAGCAGGGGCCGGCTCACCCGCTGCGGCTGGTATCGCCGACGGTGCCGACGGCACGGTGGCCTGGTACGACGAGGACAAGGGCTTCGGCTTCATCAACCCCGACTCCGGCGCCGGGGACGTCTTCGTTCACGCCCGGGCCCTGGCCGAGGGGCTGACGTGGCTCGCGGAGGGCGACCGCGTCGCCTACGAGGTGGCTAGTGGAGACAAGGGCCCGCAGGCCCGCGACGTGCACCTGGTCCGGGGCGCCGAGCCCCAGACGGCGCCGCAGCGGCCGGCACCTGCCGCGGCCGCAGGGCCGGCGGCGCGGGACGTGCCCGTACGAGGCGGCGAGGGCGTCGTCGCGCGCTACGACGACGACCGCGGCTTCGGCTTCATCACCCCGGACGCAGGCGGCGACGACCTCTTCGCCCACGCGTCCGTGATCATGGGGTCGGAGCCGCTGCAGAAGGGTGACCGGGTCCGGTACACGGTGCGTCAGAGCGACCGGGGCCCGCAGGCCGACCGCATCGAACGCCTCTGAAGAGACGGCCCCACCGACGGCTGATCACTTCCCGACGAGAGTGCTCGTTCATCCCCGTCTCCCTCGTAGTGACGGGGCCCGTCCCGACCCTAGGACCTGCTCCGCGCTCGGAAGCTCACCAGTCACCCCTGCCCAAACACCGATGTGTCCCAAACGAGTCGGCGGACGTTGATCACGGTGCAGACCAGCGTGAGTAGCGCCAGCGTGGTGCGTTCGCGTGGGGCACTTCGGCGACCGGATCGCGATTAGCCCGCTAAACGCAGGTCGTGCGCAAGGCGAAGGCCCCGGCGAGGGGCCGGGGCCTTCGGAGTGGGTGGTGCGTGAGCGGGGCCGCTAGCGGCGGCTCTTGCGGAGCGAAGCGGCGAGCAGCAGGACGCCGACGAAGATCGCGCCGCCCGCCATCACCCAGCGGAAGTCGAACCGCGGGAGCCACGAGGAGCCGTCCGAGAGGACGTACCCGGACACCAGCAGCGTCGCGATCCCGACGATCAGGGTGAACACGTCCACCCCGCGCTTCGCCGGCTGAGCCGACTCGGTCTGCGTGCTGTCGTAGTTGTCGTAGTCGTACTCAGCCACGACGCACCTCCACGTTTCCGACACCGTTCTTGACTTTCAGGTCGATCTTCTGGCCGTTGCCCGGCGCCGTGAAGTCGACCGAGTCCAGGCCGACCCCCGAGCGGGACTGGCCGAGGCAGTCGATGTCGCCCGCTTCGGTCTCGCAGGTGAGCTTCACTTCGGCGCCCATCGGCACGAGCACGGTCGAGTTGCCCGCCCCATTGGTGACCTTCGTGGTGACCGAGGTGCCCGCGGGCAGCTTGGTCAGGTCGAGGTCGATGTTCCCGGCCGAGCGGTGGTACTCCGGCAGCACGTCGGACGCCTGGTACGGCGTCGCGGTCAGGTCGCCGACACCGCCCTTCACGGAGAAGTTCTCGAACGGCACCGTGGTCAGCGCCATCCCGACGATCGCCAGCGGCACCGCCAGCCCGATCAGGCCGCGACCGCCCCGGACGAACGCCCCGGCGACCAGCCCGAGGCCGACCACACCCAGGGTGAGCCCGACGACGTGCTGAATGCTGAACCAGGACTGTCCGTCCAGGTTCAGGACGACTCCGACGCCGGCGACCAGCATGGCGATACCGAATGTCGCCGCGCCGATCTTCGACTTCCGGCGTCGCGGCATCGGCGCCGCGGGAGGCGGCGGAGGGGTCTGCGGCGGGAGGCCACCGGACGGCGACGCGTTCGGCAGGTCCCAGGCGGACGGGTCGGCGGCCAGCGGGTCCCAGCTTCCGTCAGCGGTCGCCGACGAGGCCGGTGCCGACGCCGTCGACATCGAGAACGCCGCGGTCGGATACGCGGGGGAGGGCATCACCGGCCGGTTGTACTGGCCGCGGCTGCGGTGCAGCAGGTACAGCGCGACGGCCATCAGCGCGAAGCCGATCAGCCCGGTGCCATCGGTCAGCCAGCCGCCGCTGAAGGTCCAGGACAGCCCGGGGATCAGCAGGATCAACAGCAGCACCGCGAACGCCGGGGAACTCGACGTGCGGCCACGGCCGATCAGGCCCTCGAACGCGGAGACGCTGTCCCCCTCCTGCGGCAGGAACAGCCAGCCCAGCAGGTAGAAGAAGACGCCGAAGCCGCCGAACACGGTCGCGGCGACCAGCGCGACGCGGACCACGGTCGGGTCGATGCCGTATCGGTAGCCGACCCCCGCGGCGACGCCGGCGAACTTGCGGCCGTGCGCCGGGCGGACCGGCCTGCTCCGCCAGAAATCCTTGACGGTCTCTTCGAAGCCGGCCATGGGGCCTTGCTTCGGTGTATGTGTCTCACTCCCACTCATGCCACAAAGAATGCGCTCCGCCCGCCGCTCCCACATCCGGGATCGTCCCTGAGGTTTCCCCCAGCGGGAAGAGTCAGGGGTTTCCCCGATGGATCAGTGCCCCCTGGCGTGTGACCATGGAGAACGTGCAGGAATCCGCCCCCAACGACCTCGCCGAGCAGGTGAAGCCGACGATCATCGAGCGCCCTCCGGTGCCGGTGCCCGGCAGCCTGTCCCCGGCGCCGTTCGAACCGCCCAAGATGTACCGCCGCCGGTCCGGCCGCGCCATCGCGGGTGTCGCCGGTGGGCTCGCCGACCATCTCGGCGTCAAGGTGCTCTGGGTCCGGACCGCGTTCGCGTTGCTGGCCGCGCTCAATGGCGCCGGCCTCCTCGCGTACGGCCTGCTCTGGGTCTTCGTCCAGCAGCAGTCCGGCGAGGTCGCACAGGAGAAGTCGGCCCCGAAGGAGAAGCAGCAGGCTTTCGGCCTGATGGCGCTCGGGGTCGGACTCGCCGTCGCCAGCGGCACGCTGACCGGCCTGATCAGCGGCTGGCTCGCCATCCCGCTGGCACTGGCCATGATCGGTGCGGCCGTCGTCTGGCGGGAGGCCGACGAATCGCAGCGCCGGCGTTGGCGGCTGGGTGCCAAGGGCGGTGTGGCCACGGCGTTCCTCGGCGGCGGGGGCTGGTCGGCCGCGATCCGTGTCGTCGCCGGTGTCGCGCTGGTGATGACCGGGATCGGCGTCGTCGTCCTGCAGAGCGGCAGCATCGACCAGGTCAAGTTCGCGCTGGTCGCGGTGATCGCGACGCTGTTCGGGGTGGCCGTGCTGACCGTGCCGTTCTGGTTGCGTCTGGTCCGTGACCTGTCCGACGAGCGCACCGCCCGCATCCGCACCGACGAACGCGCCGAGATCGCCGCGCATCTGCACGACTCGGTCCTGCAGACCCTCGCGCTGATCCAGAAGCAAGCGGAATCGCCGCGTGAGGTCGCGAGGCTCGCGCGTGGCCAGGAACGCGAGCTGCGCGGCTGGCTGTACGGGCCGTCGGGGTACGGCAAGAACAAGAAGACCGAAGAAGAGGCCATCAGCGGGCAGTTGTCCGAGGTGCTCGCGGCCGCGTGCGGCGAGGTGGAAGACGCGTTCGCGATCTCGGTGCAGCAGGTCGTGGTGGGGGAGGCCGTGCTGAACGAGCCGCTGACCGCACTGGTCCAGGCGGCCCGCGAAGCGATCGTCAACGCCGCCAAGCACGCGGGCGTCGAAGAGGTCAGCGTGTACGCCGAGGTCGAGCCGACGGCGGTGACGGTGTTCGTCCGGGACAGGGGCAAGGGGTTCGACCCCGACGTCGTTCCCGCCGACAGGCACGGGCTCGCGGATTCGATCCGCGGCCGGATGGAACGGCACGGCGGGAAGCTCAAACTGCGTACCGCGCCGGGTGAAGGAACCGAGGTCCAGCTGGAGATGCCGGTCAAGGCGGGGAAGGGCGCGGCATGAGGTCGCTATGCTCACATCGACAGGGCGAGTGAGGGAGCATCGTGACGGAGAACCAGCAGACGCGGGAGCCGGTCAAGGTCTTCCTCGTCGACGACCACGCGCTCTTCCGCGCGGGCGTGCGCACCGAACTGGATTCGATCACCGACGACGTACGCGTGGTCGGTGAGGCGGGATCGGTGGCCGAAGCGGTCGCGGGGATCGCGCGGACCAAACCGCAGGTCGTGTTGCTCGACGTGCACATGCCGGACGGCGGCGGCGCCGAGGTGCTCCGCCGGATCCGCCCGGAGCTGCCGGACGTCGTGTTCCTCGCGCTGTCGGTCTCCGACGCCGCCGAAGACGTGATCGCCGTGATCCGCGCCGGGGCGCGCGGGTACGTCACGAAGACGATCTCGTCGAAAGAACTCGTGCGCGCGGTCGTACGGGTCTCCGAGGGGGACGCGGTGTTCTCGCCGCGGCTCGCCGGCTTCGTGCTCGACGCTTTCGCCGACCGGCCGGGCTCCGCGCCGATCAGCGACCCGGACCTCGACCTTCTGACCCCGCGCGAGCGCGACGTGCTGCGGCTTCTCGCGCGCGGGTACGCGTACAAGGAGATCGCGTCCGAGCTGTTCATCTCGGTGAAGACCGTCGAGACGCACGTTTCGAGCGTTCTGCGGAAAACGCAGCTTTCGAACCGCTACGAGCTTTCGCGGTGGGCTTCCGACCGTCGTCTCGTCTAGATGGCGGCTGTGCTCATCGGCCTGGTGGCCTTGTTCTTCCTGGGGATGGGCCTGCTCGGGCTCGTCGCGCCGCGGCGGCTGATCCTGCCGTTCGGCATCAAGCTGGAGTCCGCGACCGCACGGACCGAGGTGCGCGCGGTCTACGGCGGCTTCGGGGTGGCGATCGCGGCGCTGCTCGGTTTCGCGGCGTTCGACGTCGGCGGGATCCAGCGGGGCGCCGCGATCGCGGTGGCCGTCGCGCTCGCCGGGATGGCCTTCGGACGGCTGGTCGCGAGGTTCGTCGAGCGACCCGAGCGCTTCTATCCGAGCTGGCTGTACTTCTGGGTCGAGGTCGTCCTGGCCGCCCTGCTCGTCGCCTCCACCTTCTGACGCCAGAGCGCGTTTAGCGGGCTAAACGCGATCCGGTGAGCCCCCAGGCCCCGTCGCATCGCGTTCAGCCCGCTAAACGCGCTCCCGCCGGTCTTGGGAGGTGCCGGGCGGCTGGAGACCGGCGGGAGCACGATTAGCCCGCTAAACGCAGGTCATGGCGCCTCCCCAGCGGCGGCGAGCGGACGCTCCACCACGGGCGCGGTAGCAAAGGTCCCTTGCTCCTTCGGGCGGAGGCGGGTCAGCGCGACCCCGCCCAGCACGACGACCATCCCGGCGATCACCCGGAAACTCAGCGCTTCGTCCAGGAACACCGCCCCGAGCAGCACCGAGACCACCGGCAGCAGGTATCCGACGATCGAGGCCGCGACGGCGCCTTCGCTCGCGAGGAGCTGGTAGTTCAGCGCGAACGCGATACCGGTCGACCCGATGCCGAGGATCACGACCGCCACGACGGCGCCGGTGCTCAGGTGCACGGGTTCGAAACCGCCCATCGGCATGGCCAGCAGCAGGAAGCCGGTCGCGATCAGCATCTGGCCGCCGGCCAGCGCCATCGGCGAGTCACCGGTGCCGGTCAGGTATTTGCCCTCGTAGACGAACGCGAACCCGTAGCTCGCGGCCGCCGCGAGGCAGGCCAGCGCGCCCCAGCTGAGCAGCCCGGATGCCTCCCAGGGCGCGAAGATCAGCATGATCCCGGCGAGACCGACGACGAGCCCGGCGACCCGGATCGCGGTCATCTTGGTCCGCGCGCCCAGCATCGGCGCGGCGAGCAGGACCCACAGCGGCGTCGTCGAGTTCAGTACCCCGGTGATCCCGGAGTCGACGGTCAGCTCGCCCCAGGCGAACAGCAGGAACGGCAGCGCGTTGTGGAAGAACGCCGCGACGGCCAGATGTCCCCACACCCGACGGTTCGACGGCAGCCTGTCCCGCCCCAGGTAGCACAGGCCGATCAGCACGGCCGCGCCGAGCGCCACCCGTGCCAGCACCAGTTGCACCGGGGTGAACGCCCCCAGTCCGATCTTGATCCAGAAGAAACTCGATCCCCACATGAGCGCCAGCGCGCCGATCCGCAGCAGGGTCTTGGTCTCGCCCACCCCAGTCCTCCTTCGTGACTGGCTCAGCTTCGCCGCGCCGACGCGTAAGGACAAGCGAAAATTACTGCAGGGATCCTTAAGAAGAACTGTAAGATCGGGGGATGCTGGACGTCCGCCGCATGCAGGTCCTCCGAGCCGTGATCAGTAGCGGTTCGATCACCGCCGCCGCCCGGAACCTGGGCTACACACCCTCCGCGATCAGTCAGCAATTGTCCACTCTGGAAAGGGAAGCGGGCGTCGAACTCCTCGAACGCGTCGGACGCGGCGTGCGTCCGACGCCGGCCGGTTCCCTGCTGTCCGAACACGCGGAGACGCTGAGCGGTCAGCTCGCCAAGGCCGAAGCCGCACTCACCGAACTCAAGGAAGGTCGCACCGGCAGGCTCGCGATCCGCTACTTCGCCACCGCCGGTGCTTCGCTCGTCCCGCTGGCCGTCGCGGCGCTGCGCCAGGATTTCCCGGGCGTCCGCCTCGACCTGAAACTCGTCGAGCCCGACGACTCGATGCCCGAGATCGAGTCGGGCAAGGCCGATGTCGCCATGATCGTGCTCCCGACCTCCACGCCCCAGGTCAAGGGCGTCGAGTACGTCCATCTCCTCGACGATCCGTACCGCGCGATCCTGCCGAAGAACCACCGGCTCGCCCGCAAACGCGTACTCGACCTCGGGGAGCTCGCCGAGGATCCCTGGGTCGGCGTCGACGGTCTCCCGGGCGCCTGCCGCGACATCCTCCTCGGCGCCTGCGGCGCGGCGGGTTTCTCCCCGAACCACGTCGTCGAATCCGAGGATTACCAGACGGCGCAAGGGTTCGTGGCCGCAGGACTCGGGGTCGCGCTGATCCCGGAACTCGGTCTCGGCGCGCCGCATCCCGGCGTCGCGATCCGCAAGGTCCGCCGTCCAGACCCGGTGCGCTCGATCCACGCGGCCGTCGCCGCGCACGCCAGGGAACACCCCGCGGTACGGCGATTCCTCAGCGCGATCCGCGAAGCCGCGAAGGCCGCTTAGACCAGGAAGAGCTCCGCGAACAGCACACCGATGAGGATCGCCGCCACGACGGCGCCCGCCGTGATCAGCCACTTCCGCGTATCGGCCGACTTCGCCGAAGCCGCGGCGGAAGTCGCGGTGGGAGCGGGCGCGTACTGCTGCTGAGGCGGCGGCGCGAACTGCTGCGGCGGCTGATACTGCGGCTGCGGCGGCTGGTGCTGGGGGAACTGCGGAACAGGCTGTTGCGGTGCCTGCGGATTCTGCGTCGGGATCGGCATCGAGGCCGGAACCGTCGGCATCGCGGGCGCCGTCGGCGGGATGAACGCCGTCTGCCGCCCCTCCGTGATCGCGCCCAGCGAGCGGACCGTGTCCGCCATCGTCGGCCGCGAATCCGGCTCGGCCCGCAGCATCTTGCGCAGCGCGCCGGCCAGCGGCCCGGCGGTCTGCGGCGGCCGCTCCGAAGATTCGCCGTCCTCACCGAACGGCGGCACGCCCTCGACGGCGGTGTACAGCGTCGCGCCCAGCGAGAACACGTCGGACGCCGAAGTCGCCGGTTCGCCGCGCGCCACCTCGGGCGCCCGGTAAGCCGGACTCGCGCCGCCACCGGTGATGCCGATGTCGGTGAGCTTCACACCGCCGTCGTCGGCCAGCAGGACCGTGCCCGGCTCGACGGTCCGGTGCACCACCCCGGCCTCGTGCATCGCGGCCAGCGCGCGTCCGAGCATGATGCCCAGCGTCGCGGCCTGCTCCGCGGTCAGCCTGCCGTGCTCGGCCAGGAAGGTCGCCATCCCGCGTGACGGGATGTACTCCATCACCAGCCAGACGTCCGGCCCCTCGGGCAGCACGTCGTACACCTTGATCGCGGTGGCGTGCTCGAACTTGGCCGCGGTCTTGCCCTCTTGGACTACGACCGCCTTGGCCTGTTCGGCGCGATCCGGCGGCAGGCCGACGGGCAGGTACATGCGTTTCATCGCGACCGTGCGGAGCAGACGCGTGTCGAACGCCAGCCACACGATGCCCGCCCGGCCACGCCCGATGGGCTGGTCCAGGCGGTACCGGCCGCCGACGATGGAACCTTCAGAACTCAATTGCAGCCTCGGTCACGAATTTTGCGGAGTCGATACCGGCGGGGTCTCTGTATCCGACGGAGTGGGAGTCGGCGTCTTCGTCGGAGTCGGTGTAGGGGTCGGCTTCGGGGTCGACTTCGTCGGAGTCGGCCGGTCCGGCTCGTCGGTCTGGCTCGCCTTGGTCGACGACTTCTTCGACGAGGTCGTCTCCTTCGGCGGCTCGGCCGATTCGGTCTCCGTCGGCGTCTCGGTCGTCTCCGGTGCCGACGACGTGGCCGACGGGGTCGGCTTCGTCGACGAGTTGCCGACCTGCGCCGGCGTCTCCGGGTTGTTCGGGCTGAACAGCCAGATACCGAGCGCCGCCAGCGCCACGACCACGACACCGCCGATGATCGCGGGCTTCTTCCAGGCGCCCGGTTTCTCGTCGTCCTCGTCCGCGGGGCTGGTCTGCGCCCGGGTGGGAGGAGGCGGCGGGGGAGGCTGGTGGTCGTAGTCGTCGTCGTAAGGATCGTCGTCGTAGTCGCCCGCGGGGATCGGCACCGCGCGCGTGGGCGTCGGACCGGGGTGGCCGCGCTCGGACAGCAGCGCCGTCTCGTCGTAGTTGTCGTACCCGTCGTAGTCGTCCTGTGGGTACGCCGACGTGGGCTGCTGGTAGTCGTCTTCGTCGTCGTAGTACGAACCCGCGGCGGCCTGCTCGTCGAGCAGCGAGCCGGAATGCCCGGCGGCTTCGCTGTCGAGGGCCTGCGTGACACCCGCGCCCGCGACACCGCCGGCGAGCGCGCCGCCGATCGGAGCGGCGAGGACGGTGTCGTCCGCGGGGCCGCCGAGCGGCGTCTCACCGCGTGCGACGGCGGCCAGGAGTTCTTCGCACTCTTCGGCGGTCGGGCGGTGCCGGATCTCCGGGTGCAGCAGCACGGCCAGGACGCTCGCGAGCGGGCCGGATTGCCGCGGCGGGATGATCTGCCCGGCCGCGACCGCGTGCAGCAGGCTCAGCGTGTTCTCGCTGAGGCCGAACGGCGGCTGGCCCTCGCAGGCCGCGTAGAGCGTCGAACCGAGCGAGAAGACGTCGGACTCCGGTCCCGGGTCGCCGCCGATGGCCACCTCGGGCGCCAGGTAGGCGGGGGTTCCGGCGATCATCCCGGTCTTCGTGACCGTGACGTCGTCCTTGGCCCGCGAGATGCCGAAGTCGGTGATCTTCACGGTGCCGTTGGGGGCCAGCAGGATGTTGCCGGGCTTGATGTCCCGGTGCACGATGCCGACCGCGTGCGCCTCGGTCAGCGCCGCCGCGACCTGCGCCCCGATCCGGGCCACCTCCATCGGCGGCAGTGTCCGCTGCTCCTGCAACTCCTGGGCGAGGCTGGTGGAGTTCAGGTACTCCATGATCAGGCAAGGCTGCCCGTTGTCGTCGGTGACGACGTCGAACACCGAGATAGCGTTCGGATGATGCAGCCGGGCGGCGATCCGCCCTTCACGCATCGTGCGCTGGCGCGCGTCCTCGGCGTCGTGAGCTTCCAGACCGGGCTGCAGCAGCAACTGCTTGATCGCCACCGTGCGGCCGAGTACCTCGTCGTGCGCTTGCCAGACGGCACCCATCGCGCCCGTGCCGATCCGCCCGGCGATGCGATATCGACCGGCGACCAGGCGACCCTCGTCGCTCACGCGACCTCCCTTTGGGCTCCGTCTTCACGCCGCGGAGTCGTCCGCGCACGCGGTGCGGCCTTCAGCACGCCACAGCCTTGGAGCGTATGCACATGTAGTGGTCTGTGTGCCGGCTTTTCCGAGACCGACTCGTGACAAGGCTAGGCGCTCACTCTGCGCACACACACGCGGCACACTCTGATCGCCCTGGGTGGAGGGCCGGTCAACGCGGTGTATTCGTCACATGTGCTGCGCGGAGACGAGCCGTGCGTCGGTGATCAGACCCGTGGTCTCGTCGGCGAATTCCAGCACCTGCGTGACCCGAAGCAGGCCGCCGTCGGGGTTCCGCATGGTCACCACGGCGAGGATCGTGCCGTCGGCCTGTTCCCGGATGTCCTGGATCTGGATGGAGTCCATGGAGCTCCACGCCTGGATCAGTTTGCCCGCTTCGGAACCGGCCAGCACCGGCGTGAGCAGCGACATCGCGCCGTAGGGATCGGCGTCGACGGTCTGGTAGAACTTCCGGACCGCGTCGATCTTGTCCTCGGTCGTGCTGACCGCGGCCGGTTTGGCCGACGGCTGCGCGCTGGTGCTGCTGGAGGCCGAACCCTGCCGCGAGATCGATCCCGAGCTGCCCGACGACGGCTGGGCCGTCGTGCTGGTGCCCGGCTGGGTGGGCGTCTCCCGCTTCTGCTCCGTCTCGGCGGCGTCCGGGACGGCGAGTCCGCCGAGCGCGGCGGCCCCGCTCATCAGCTCGGGTGCGGCGGCGGACGGCGTCTGGCTCTGTCGCTGGGCGCTCGCGAGTACGCCCGCGGTGACGACGGCACCGGCCACCAGGAGTCCGGCGGCGACCAGGCCGGCCAGCTTCGCGCGGCGGGAGCCGCGGCTCTCCGGCGCCTCCTCCTCGGGCTCGGGCTGCGCCGACGGCTCTTCGCGAACGCGGGCGGGGACGAACTTCTGCGGCTCGCGGAAGACCTGCTCGAGGTACTCACGGTCGACGCGGGTGTCGTTCAGGATCTCCGCCGGGATGACGTCCTCGACACGTACGGCATCTTGCTCACGCCGTATGCGCTGTCGATCAAGCACGAAATTCCTCGCTCTGTTCCGGGGCAGGCGTTAGACCGTTCGGCCCACGCCCCTGGTCCGCGCGGCCGTCTTCTGAACGGTGCGAACCCTGCAGTCGCCAGGTAACCCTGTCGAGACGGTCCTCGGCCAGATCCTGTCGCCGGAATGCCGTCGCGATACGACGAACGGCAGCTTATGTCACCCACCCGGACCAGGGACAACCGCTCGCCGCACCGCACGTGCAGAGGAACGGGACACCTGCACGTGCGTGGTACCTACATACCGTCGCTGACGATCTTGTCGTCGTCACCGAAGGTCAGCGTGCGCTGTTCCATCGTCTTGGTCCCGTCTTTGTGGGTGACCTCGACGGTGTTGACCGTGACGCCGCGGCGCTGGTCGATGCTGACCTTCTTGACCTCGAAATAGGCGACGTCGGCGTAGCGCTCCCGGAGGCTCTGTGCGCCTCCTTCGCGCAGCTCGCCCGAAGTCACCGAAGACGCTTCGTGCGGGTCTGTGGTGACGGTGTTGAGGAAGACTTCGGTGTTGTCGCCCATCGCCTGCGCGTCCGGCTGCGACGCGTACCAGGGGGCGGGGGTGGTGGTGCGGTCGGCGGGCATGATCGGCGGCTTCTGCGGCCGCTCGCTCGACGGCGGACCGGACTGCCCGGTCGTGGCCGGTCCACCGGAGTCCGGCGAGCCGCCGCTGCTGGTGTCGTCGCCGTCGGTGGACGTGCCGGTATTGGCGGAACTGCGGTCGTCCTGGGTGGCGGAGTCGCTCTCGGAACCGGACGGGTTGCCCGCGGCGCCGCCCTGCGGCTCGCTCGTCGGGTGGCCGGCGAGGCCTTCGTTGGTCATCGGGGTGCCGCCGCGGTAGCCGGGCCAGCCGCCCTGGCTCTGCTGCTCCGGGAGGGGCTTGCCGACCAGGAACGACCCGGCGAAGAGCAGGCCGACGACGACCAGCGCGGACGCGGCCGCGGCGAACCACGCGGCCTTGCGCCAGGTCTTGGGCGGGGTCACCGAGGCGGGCACGGACCCGAGATCGAAGGTGCTCAGGCCGTCCACCGGCGGGGCCAGGTAGACGCGGACGTCATCGTCACCGTTGTCCTCGGTGCGCGCGGTGTCCAGGACGTCGTAGGTCTCCACCGGTGCGGGGCGGCGGGGGGAAGGCGCGGTCAGCGTGATCTTCGTGCGCCGCGCGGCCTTCTCACGCCGTTCTTCGGCGGTGGCGGGCCGGGCGGGTTCGCCGAGCGGGACCTCGACGCGGGCCGGGCGTTCCACGGGTACCTCGCGAGCGGGCTGGGGGAGCGGCAGGCTGCCGCTCGATGGGGCGTAGCCGGGGCTCGGCGCCCTCCTGTTCCGCGGTGGCGGCAGAGGAAGGGAACCGGTGGAGGGCGGGGCGAACTCGCTGTGCGCGTGATGCCCGTGCCCGGTGGGGCGCTGCCGCCTCGGCGGCACGGGTGGGGTCCAGCTCTCGGTGCCGCCCGCCCGGTGGCGGCCCGCGTGCGAGGTGTCGTTCCGTGCGGTTCGTCCTTGGTGTTCCGCCCAGCCGTTCATGTTCCAGCGACCCCCTCGTGGGCCGCCCCTGACGGCGATGTGACACCGGTTAAGCCGAACGGAGCAGCGGTTTCACGGGATCCCTCGCGAGCAGACTCCCGGGCAATCTCGTGAGCAAATGCACGAGCATGCGACTGTGGGCGCGCGGGGCCGATGCCCCCGCGCGCCATACGGGCATCGCCCGACCCAGACGCAAGGGTCTTCACGGGATCCACAGTAAAAGCTCGACGCCCCGGAAGTCTTCACCCACTCTGCAAGTTGCAGATGTTTCACTCTGTCGGGCGCGGCCGAACGGGCCCCGGTGACGTTACGGAGTGCTATACGCGCAGGTTGGGGCGATCAGCCGCCGCTGCGGTACTTCTGCTGGGTCGACTGCAAGGCTTTCGTGGCCGTGATTCCGCTACCCGCTGCAAGCAAAATGGCGATGATGTCGAGCGGCGTTCCCCCACTCGTGAGCAGCCAGGCGAACAACGACGCCGCGGTGGTACCCGCCGCGATCGGCCAGCGCGTCTTGACGTACTGGGCGATGGGCGTACCGCCCGCGCGCTTACCCGCCGCATTGTTCAGCATGGCGAGGTAACCGAAATGGCCCAACGCGGCCAGGACACCGGCGATCGCGATCACGACGGCGATGAGGTTAATCATGTGTCCAGTCTGCCTGGTCCGGCGACGCGGTGGCTCGGGGAACACCCTGAGTTTCGCCTCACTGCACGCAATCGTGACGCGGAAGAGAGCAAGGGACCTTTGCTCTCGCCTCAGCGTCCGAGGCGGCCCCGGCCCAGGTTGAGCAGCGCCATCGCCAGCTGCCGTCCTTCCGGTCCGAGTTCGCGGTAGCGCGCCAGCACGTCCATCTCGCGGTTGTAGACGATCTTCGTGCCACCGGCGGCCATCCGGGCGGCGCCGATCGTCTTCGAAACCTCGACGCGGCGTTTGACCAGCCGCAGGATCTCCCCGTCGAGCCAGTCGATCTCCTGGCGGAGTTCACCGATCTCCTCGGCCGTGGCGGCGGGTTCTTCGGCGTCCTGCTTCTGCGTGGTGTTCATCGGGACCTCTCTTCGGTCAGGATTCCCAGTGGCCCCGGAACGGCGAAAGCCCCGGGTCCGTGGACTCCGGGGCTTCGGGTGATGGCGTTCGGCGCACTACGCGATCACGGGAGCCGGAGTCCGGATCCCGTAAAAAAATCGGAACGCGTGGTGCTGCACACCGATCATTATGCCACAGCGACGCCGTCACCCCGCCGGAAGCCGCGTCGCGCCCCGCGGATCCGCGCGTGCACGAGCACGCTCATGGCCAGCCAGAACATCGGCATCGCCGGCCAGAAGAACGGCACGTCCGAAACCGTCCAGCGGACGATCAGCAGCACCGAAAGCACGACGGCGACCGCGGCGTGGATCCGGACCGCCGGGTGCGCGAAGACGACCGGACGCCGTTTCGGCACGGGTTTCGGCAGATCGGAGGTGAGCGTGTCGAGTTCGTCCGTGTATTTGGTGGAATACACAGTGCCGAGGCGCTCTTCTACTTCTTCGAGAGTGAGACGGCCTTCGCCGCCGGCGGCCTGGATGAGCGAGGCGACCCGCTCCCGGTCGGCGTCGGCGGCCCTGAGCCGGGAGGGAATTCCGTTGGTGTCCATGGCATCCGATCCTCCGCCGCGAACACCGCCCGCGCGTCGGACGACAGGCGTCAACCTCCCCTACGCCCGGCGCTGTAGCGTGGACCGGCGATGAACACCCTCTTCGATCTCCCAGCAGACGGTCCCGCCAAGTCCCGGCACGCGGACCTGCTCGACGACCTGAACCCGGCGCAGCGCGAAGCCGTGACCCACGCGGGCTCGCCGCTGCTGGTCGTCGCGGGCGCGGGTTCCGGCAAGACGCGGGTGCTGACCCGCCGGATCGCGTACCTGCTGGCCGAACGGGACGTACATCCCGGCCAGATCATCGCGATCACGTTCACCAACAAGGCGGCCGCGGAGATGCGGGAGCGGGTCAGCGACCTCGTCGGCCGCCGCGCCAACGCCATGTGGGTGTCGACGTTCCACTCCATGTGCGTGCGGATCCTGCGCCGTGAGGCCAAAACGCTGGAGATGTCGTCGAGTTTCTCCATCTACGACTCGGACGACACGAAGCGGCTCATCACGCTCGTCGCCCGCGACCTCGACATCGACCCGAAGAAGTACGCGGCGCGCACGCTGGCCGTGCACATCTCGAACCTCAAGAACGAACTCGTCGACCCGGACACCGCGGTCTCGAACGCGGGCAACGACCTGGAGCGCCGCGTCGCCGAGGTCTACGTCGAGTACCAGCGGCGGCTGAACCAGGCCAACGCGTTCGACTTCGACGACCTGATCATGCGGACGGTCGAACTCCTGCAGACGTTCCCGGCCGTCGCCGAGTACTACCGGCGCCGGTTCCGGCACGTGCTGGTCGACGAGTACCAGGACACGAACCACGCGCAGTACACGCTGGTCCGTGAACTGGTCGGCACCGAGGCGAACGAGGCCGGGATCGAGCCCGCCGAACTGTGCGTCGTCGGTGACGCGGACCAGTCGATCTACGCGTTCCGCGGTGCGACCATCCGCAACATCGAGGAATTCGAGCGCGACTTCCCGAGCGCGCGGACCGTGCTGCTGGAACAGAACTACCGCTCCACGCAGACCATCCTCTCGGCGGCGAACGCGGTCATCGCGCGCAACCCCAACAGGCGCGCGAAGCGGCTGTGGACCGACTCCGGCGACGGCGAGAAGATCGTCGGCTACGTCGCGGACAACGAGCACGACGAAGCCGCGTTCGTCGCGGGCGAGATCGACGCGCTGGCGGACAAGGGCGAAGCGGACTACTCCGACGTCGCCGTCTTCTACCGCACCAACAACCAGTCGCGGGTCTTCGAAGAGATCTTCATCCGTCTCGGCCTGCCCTACAAGGTCGTCGGCGGCGTGCGGTTCTACGAGCGCCGCGAGGTCCGCGACATGCTCGCGTACCTGAGGGTGCTGGCGAACCCGGAGGACACGGTCAGCCTGCGTCGCGTCCTCAATGTCCCCAAACGCGGCATCGGCGACCGTGCCGAAGCGGTCATCGCGACCTACGCCGAACGCGAGCGGATCTCGTTCGCACAGGCGCTGCGCGGGGCCGTCAACGGCGAGGTGCCGTTGCTGAACCCGCGCTCCGCCAAGGCGATCACCGGTTTCGTCGAGTTGCTGGACGAGCTCGGCGAGGTCGTCGAGAGCGGCGCCGAGGTCGCCGACATCCTCGAAGCCGTCCTCGAACGCACGGGTTACCGCGCCGAACTCGAGGAATCGGACGACCCGCAGGACGCGTCGCGGGTGGAGAACCTGACGGAACTCGTCACCGTCGCGCGGGAGTTCACCGAATTCACCGCCGAGGTCGCCGGTCCCGACGGTGAATTGCCCGAAATCGAGACGGCTGAGCCCGGAGTTCCGGAACCGGGCTCCCTGCCCGCGTTCCTGGAGCGGGTCTCGCTGGTGGCGGACGCGGATTCGATCCCGGCGGCCGACGGTGGCGAAGACGGCGAAGGGCACGACGCGGGCGTGGTCACGCTGATGACCGTGCACACCGCGAAGGGCCTCGAATACCCCGTTGTCTTCTGCACCGGCTGGGAGGACGGCATCTTCCCGCATATGCGTGCGCTCGGAGACCCGACCGAACTGGCCGAAGAACGGCGTCTCGCCTACGTCGCGATCACGCGGGCCAGGAAGCGGCTGTACGTCTCCCGGTCGATGGTGCGCTCCGCTTGGGGCCAGCCGCAGATGAACCCGGCGTCACGGTTCCTCGACGAGCTTCCCGCCGAACTGACCGATTGGCGCAGGCTCGCGCCTCCGTCGTCCTCCGGTGGCTTCGGTCGTTCGGGCGGATCGCCGCGAGCGGCGACGACCTGGGGCGGCCGTACCGCTTCCTCTTCGTCGTCGAGTTCGTCCGGCACGAGCCCGTTCGGCAAGGGCTGGAAGGACACCGTCGCGCTCAAGCTCGACGTCGGCGACAGGGTGAGCCACGACAAGTACGGGCTCGGGACCGTCGTCGCCTGCGACGGTGCCGGCCCGAGGGCCACCGCGACGATCGACTTCGGCGCCGCCGGCAAGGTCCGGCTGATGCTCATCGGCAGCGTGCCGATGGTCAAACTGTAGCCCTGACCTGCGGTTCCGCCCGCGCGAGCGAAACCTGTCGGACCCTTCCCGTATACCTGTCCCATCGAACACGAGTTCGAGGCGCTGGGGTACTCTGGATGAGCCGGAGTACTCCACTCAGGGGGAGGGGCGCACCGGTGTGGACGGGATCTTGTTTGGGGTTCTCGCGAGTGGGGTACTCGATTACCTGCGGGGTGTTCAAGAAGGGGCGGGACCGGATCGGGGTCCGGAACCGCCGGAAGTGCTCAGGCTGGTCGCGGCCTGGCGCGCGTTACTGCGGATGCACGAACCGGACGGGGCCGGACGGTGTGTCGTATGCGGGCACGCGCGGCGATGGCTGTTCGGGCCGCGGCCAGCCGGGTGCGGAATTCTCTCCCGGAGATCTCTCGCCGCACGGCTGCCGATCACACGGCGCCCAGCGGGCCTCTGCACGGTCTGGCAGGTCGCGGTGGCGTACTTCATCAGGCGACTGCCCGACGGCGTCCCCTGAGGCTCGTGAGGCCGCTGAAGGCCTGAATCACCCGATGCGGTCAGAGTTCACGCACCCACGGTTTAGAGGCCTGCTCGGCGTGGAAACGCCAAGTATGGACTCCTGCCGGATGGACCTGCGACGCGTCACTGTCCCCGGAAGGGGCGGCGCGGAGGTTCCGAACGCAGAGGTTTTGAACGCGGGGTTTTTGAATGTAGGGGTCTTGAATGCAGAGGTCCTGAAGGCGCGCGAAGGTGTGGATACCCGGCGCGCCACCGCCTCGGGCGGATTCCTCGATGTTGCCGGTGAAACAGGGGGGAGAGGGGCTCGATCAGCCGACGCTCACGCCACGGGCGGCGAGCCACGGGCGCGGGTCGATCTTCTTCGAACCGTTCTGCCACACCTCGAAGTGCAGGTGCGGGCCGGTGCTCTGGCCACGGTTGCCGACCTCGGCGATCTCTTCGCCGCACTTGACCTTCTGGCCTTCGCGGACGGAGAACGAGTTCATGTGGCCGTAGACGTGCACCGTGCCGTCGGCGAGCTGGACCTTGACCCAGAGGCCGAAACCGCTGGCCGGGCCGGCTTCGATGACCGTGCCGTCGGAGGCCGCGACGATCGGGGTGCCGATCGGGGCCGCGAGGTCGATGCCGAGGTGGCTCGTACCCCACCGGGCGCCGAAGCCCGAGGTGAAGGTGCCCTTGGTGGGCATGCAGGTCTTGGGCCGCTTGGCCTCTTCTTCGGCCTTGCGGGCCGCTTCAGCCTCACGCTTCACGCGGGCCTGGGTGACGCTGTTGTTGTCCGAGAGCTTCTGGGCCTCGGCGGAGGCGTTCGTCGACTGGCTGGTCGGCAGGAGCTCGGGCGCGCCACCGGCGGCTCCGCCACCGAGGGCGAACGAGGCGCTCGCGTCCTGGGCGCTGGCCAGCGGGGTGACGGCGGCGTCGGAGGATTCCGAAACGGACTTCAGGGTCTGCCCGGCAGCGGCGGCCGCGAAGGCGCCGGCAGCGACGGCTGCGACCACGACACGGCCACGAAGGGCCGAGGACGGGGGCGACAGGCGGTGCGAACCCCGGACGCGGACGACCGCACCATCCAGTGCGTTCTCGAGCGCCGGGGAAGGAGCTTGGCCGCCGGGGGAGCGGTGTGAAGCCAAGACGGGGCCTTCCGTGTTCGGGGAGTCGGATCAAGAGCCCGGGCGGGGGAACCCGGTGAACGACCTCGGGGGTGGTTCGTTCGGTGCTCTCATTCGTGATCTGACTGTAATGGGGACCCGGGAACAGTAACGAAGCGGTACCCCGATCAGCAAGATATGACCGCCTCCTCGGCCGATCGGGCGATGGCGATCTGGCCGTTATCCAGTGAATATCACCCAAAGTTAGATCAGGTTTACTCGTAACCTTGTGATTTGCGTTACAAGATCATGCGGCCGTTCGGGGGTACCGGAGCGCCCGGAAGGGGGCGAACGAGCGAAATAACCGGTTGCCCGGTGACGTTGAAGGGGGCTTAGCCACTTTCGGCGCCCGACGAGGTCCGGCCACGGCTCGGGTCCTTGCTCGGACTTGGCTGTCGCGGCCCCTGCTGCCGGGCCCGCGCTGGTCCGGCTTGCTAGCGTCGCCGTCGATGACTTCGCGCTCACGGCACCCCGGCGAGGACTCCGCAGCTTCTTCAGCACTCGCGGAATCCGCCGGACAGGCCGCTCCCGGGACAGTGCCCGCAAAGTCCGCAGAGCTTCTCCCGAACGAACCGGGCTCCCGTCCACGAGCGCTCCTGCTGTCGGCGGGGCTGGCCTCGGCCGGTGCCGTCGCGCTGGCCGCCGGTGCGGTGCTGCCCGTCGTCCGAGGTGGTTCGCCCGGCTTCACGGCCTGGCCGTTGCTGGTCGTACTGGCGCTGGCGCCCGCGGTCGTCGTCCTCTACGCGATGGCCGTCCGGCGGCCGGGGCTCGCGGCCGGGCTGGTGCTCGGGCTGACCGCGCTCGCCCCCGGGCGCCTGCTGCTGGACCTGCAGTTGCTCGCCGACGGCTCCTTGGCCGCGCGTCCGGAACTGTTCCTCCCCGATCGCCTGCTCGCGCTGCCCCCGGCCGGGCCCGGGCTGTGGCTGCTGGTGGCGGGCCATCTGCTCACGCTCGCCGCCGGGGTGTTCGCCGCGGGGACCGCCCGCGACGAGGCGGAACTGGCGGGCGAACTCGACGGCCGACGTTGGCGGCTGCTCGCGCCCGTGTTCGGCGTGGTGGGCGGGATCGGGTTGCTGCTTGCGCCGCTCGGTTCGGGCAACGCCTATCTCCTGGCGAAGAACGCCTTCGAAGGGCCGACGGTCGCGATGGCCGGGTATCTGCTGCTGGCGGCCTTGTTCCCGCTGACCGTGCTGGTGGCGGTGAGTTCGCCTTCGGCCGGGGTCGGCAAGGGCGGGTTCACCGGCGCGGCCCTGGCGGCGCTCGCGGTCGGCGTGCCGCCGCTGGTGGCGGGGCTGGTCGTGGACCGGCTTTCGGTCGCGCCGGGTTCGGTGGTGGTGACCGTCGCGGGCCTGGTGCTGCTCGGGCTGGTCTTCACCCGGTTCGACGTCGTGGATGCGGGGGAAGAGGTCACCGGTGATCGTGCCGGAGAGGCCGAACTGCCCGGACTGTTCTGGTGGCGGCTGGCCACGGGTGGGCTGGCACTGCTCGCCGCTGCCGCCGCCGCGGCGGGCGCGCTGGCCCCGGTACTGAAGGCCAACGGCGAGACGCCCGTGCCCGAGACCCCGGCGCGCTGGTCGCTGCTCGGTGCCGCGGTCGTGCTCGCCGTACCCGCGCTGTTCGTCTTCGTGCCCCGGCTCTCGGCCTTCGCCCGGGGAGTCGTCGCGGCGACGTGGGCCGGTGTCGTGCTCGCGGGCGCGGCCGTGCTGAGCGCGGCCCTGTCCGTGACCGAGGACAAGGCCGTCGACCCGGCGTTGTTCGGCGTCGACCTCCCGTTGCCGTTGCCGGACAAGGTCGGTTACTCGGTGGGGCCGGGCGTGACGTGGACCTTCATCGCGCTCGCGCTGGCGGCCGTGGCCGCGCTCGCCGCCGTGGTCACCGGGGTCGTGGAACGCGACGCCGACGATTCCGACGCCGGGATGGACGGTGCGCGGGCGAACGGGAACGTGCTCACCCCGCTCGTCGCCGCGGCGGTGCTGGCGATCGCCGCGTTCGGTACGCCGGTGTTCACCGCGCCCGGCTACACCGCCCCCGGTCTCTGGTCGGACTTCGGCGCGGCTTCGTGGGGTCTGCTCGGCGCACTCGCGGTCGTGCTCGGCCTGTACGCGCTCGTCGTGCGTTCGCGTCCGGTGGCCGCCGCTTCCGCACTGGCCGGTGCGGCGCTGGTGCTCGGCCTGCGCGCGGCGGAGCTGCCGCTCGTCGGTTCGGAGTACGAAGGCTCGTCGGCGGGGATCGGGTTCTGGCTCGCGCTGGGCGCGGCCGTCGTCTCCCTCGTGGCGGCCGGGATGGCCGTCGCGGGTTCGCGGCGGCCCGAATGACGCGGCGTCTTCTTCGCGTGGTGCTGGCGGAGTTCGGAGCCGCCGACGGTTCGGCGATCGTGCTCGGCAGGCTGCTGCGCGACGACGGCGTCGAAGTGGTCTACGCCGGGCGGCTCGACACCGCCGAGCAACTGGTCCGGACGGTCGAACAGGAGGATCCGGACATCCTCGGTGTCGTCCTCGAATCCGGCGCCGCGCCGGAAGGGCTCGCCGAGGAGCTCCCGGACGTCCACCTCTTCGCGGTCGGTGACGACGCCGGCCTGTTCGAGAACGCCTTCGAAACCGTGGAAAAGGCGGCGAACTGGGTCTCCGGTGTGCGGTCTCACACCGTGGAAACACCGTCTGACCGCGTACGGTGACCGACTTCACCAGGTGCGGAGTCCCCTGCTTCTGCGCAGGTCGCTAACCTCGACTGGTCCGACAGCGCGGTCCGGCAACGGACCACCACAGTGGCGTGTCGTCAGGAGACTGGAGTAGTGGACCTCTACGAATACCAGGCGAGGGATCTCTTCGCCGGCCACGGAGTACCGGTTCTGCCGGGTGCCGTGGCAAACACCCCCGAAGAAGCCAAGGCCACCGCCGAGAAGATCGGCAACCAGGTCGTCATCAAGGCCCAGGTGAAGACCGGCGGCCGCGGAAAGGCCGGTGGCGTCAAGCTGGCCCAGACGCCGGACGAGGCCGCGGAAAAGGCCGAGGCGATCCTCGGTCTCGACATCAAGGGCCACATCACGCGTCGCGTGCTCGTGGCCGAAGCCTCGGACATCGCCGAGGAGTACTACTTCTCCTTCCTGCTGGACCGTGCGAACCGCACCTTCCTCGCGATGGCTTCGGCCGAAGGTGGCGTGGAGATCGAGCAGCTGGCCGTCGAGCGTCCCGAAGCGCTCGCGAAGATCCCGGTCGACGCGATCATCGGTGTCGACAAGGCGAAGGCCGTCGAGATCCTGACCGCGGGCAAGTTCCCCGAGAAGGTCATCGACGAAGCCGCCGACGTCGTCGTGAAGCTCTGGGAGACCTTCGTCTCCGAGGACGCGACGCTGGTCGAGGTCAACCCGCTGGTCCGTGACCCGCAGGACAAGATCATCGCCCTCGACGGCAAGGTCACCCTCGACGAGAACGCCGGGTTCCGTCAGCCGGGCCACGAGGCCCTGGTCGACAAGGACGCGGAGAACCCGCTCGAGGCGAAGGCCAAGGCCAAGGACCTCAACTACGTCAAGCTCGACGGCGAGGTCGGCATCATCGGCAACGGCGCGGGCCTCGTGATGTCCACTTTGGACGTCGTGGCGTACGCGGGTGAGAAGCACGGCGGCGTCAAGCCCGCCAACTTCCTCGACATCGGCGGCGGCGCTTCGGCCGAGGTCATGGCGGCCGGTCTGGACGTCATCCTCAACGACACCGACGTGAAGAGCGTGTTCGTCAACGTCTTCGGCGGCATCACCGCTTGCGACGCGGTCGCGAACGGCATCGTCGAGGCGCTGAAGATCCTGGGCGACGAGGCCACCAAGCCGCTCGTCGTGCGGCTCGACGGCAACAACGTCGTCGAGGGCCGGCAGATCCTGGCCGACGCGAACCACCCGCTCGTGACCGTGGTGGACACAATGGACAACGCGGCCGACAAGGCCGCTGAGCTCGCCGCGGCAGGTGCGTGAGATGTCGATCTTCATCAACGAGAACAGCAAGATCATCGTCCAGGGGCTCACCGGCTCCGAGGGCATGAAGCACGCCACCAAGATGCTGAAGTCCGGCACGAACATCGTGGGCGGCGTCAACGCCCGCAAGGCCGGCCAGACGGTCACCATCGAGGGCAAGGACCTCACCGTGTTCGGCACGGTCGAGGAGGCCATCAAGGAGACCGGCGCCGACGTGTCGGTCATCTTCGTGCCGCCGAAGTTCGCCAAGGACGCGGTCATCGAGGCGATCGACGCCGAGATCCCGCTCGCCGTGGTCATCACCGAGGGCATCCCGGTGCACGACTCGGCCTACTTCTGGGCGCACGCGGTCGCGAAGGGCAACAAGACCCGCATCATCGGGCCGAACTGCCCCGGCGTGATCAGCCCCGGCAAGTCGAACGCCGGCATCATCCCGGCCGACATCACCGGCGCCGGCCCGATCGGCCTCGTGTCGAAGTCCGGCACGCTGACCTATCAGATGATGTACGAACTGCGGGACATCGGTTTCTCGACCGGTGTCGGCATCGGTGGCGACCCGATCATCGGGACCACGCACATCGACGCCCTCGAGGCCTTCGAGAAGGACCCCGAGACCAAGGTCATCGTGATGATCGGTGAGATCGGTGGCGACGCCGAAGAGCGCGCCGCGGCGTACATCAAGGAGAACGTGACGAAGCCGGTCGTCGGTTACGTCGCGGGCTTCACCGCGCCCGAGGGCAAGACCATGGGCCACGCCGGCGCCATCGTCTCCGGCTCCTCCGGCACGGCCGCCGCCAAGAAGGAGGCCCTCGAGGCCGCCGGCGTCAAGGTCGGGAAGACCCCGAGCGAGACCGCCGTCCTGGCGCGCGAGCTGTACAACAGCCTCTGATCTTCGGAGACTGAGCTTTCCCCGGCGGGCCGGGCACTTCACGGTGCCCGGCCCGCCTGCTTTTCCCGCTTCGGATCGCGTTCAGCCCGCTGAACGCGATCCCGATGCGTCGCCTTGAGCGGGCTGATCGCGATCTGGGCGCCGGTGAGGGGTATCGCACGGAACCCGATCGGGTGTACAGACGTCTCAGAGCCCGAGGCGTGGGGTGACCGCGTGTGCGCTAGCGTTCGAGCATCACAGCCGCCTCGTTTTGTCCCGGGAGTCCCGCGTGCCCCGGGGTGCCGGTCCAACGACAGGAGAGCATTCGGATGTCCTATCCCAGCGGTGGGCCCGGCTACCCCCAGCAGGGTGGCGGCCAGCAACACCCCAACCCCGGCTCGGGAGCCTTTCCGCAGCAGCAGGCGCCGTCACAGGCGGCCCCGCTGAACCTGGCGTTGCTGCTCGCGCTCGCCGTCACCGTCCTCGGCCTGGTGCAGTTCTTCATCGGTTTCTCCGATGAAGCCGACGCCGCCAAGGAGGTCTCGGTCTTCCTCCTGGTCAGTGGTCTGCTCGCCGCTCTACACGCGGTGCCGCGCGGCCCGAAGACGCTTCCGTTCGCCGCGCTGTTCAGCGTCCTCGGCGCGTTCGGCGCGCTCGACCTGATCGTCGGCTACCCGACCGTCGACGGCGGGGAGGGGCGCCCGGAGGTCTCGCTTCCCGGCATCCTCACCGTGGTCCTGATCCTCGGCATCCTGCAGATGCTGGTCGCGGTCGCCGCGCTGCTGCTCGAGCACGAGGTCATCAAGCTGCCGGCCGCGAAGCCGCAGCAGCAGGCACCGCAGGCCCCGTACAGCCAGCAGTTCCCGCAGCAGGGCCCGCAGGGTCCGTTCGGCCAGGGCGGTCCGCAGGGGCCGGCCGCCACGCAGGTCCAGCCGTTCCCCGGCGCGGGCCAGCAGGGACAGCCGGGCCAGCAGCAGGGTGAGCCGTCCGGTCCGTTCGCGCAGCCGGGCGGGTTCCAGCCGCCGGTCACGCAGCCGCCGGGTCAGCAGGCCACGACGTACGCGCCGCAGCAGGGCCAGTTCTTCCAGCAGCCGCCGTCCTCGGAGTCGGGCCAGAACCCCGGCACGCCACCGGGCGGGTTCGACCGGCAAAGCTGACCTTTTCGACAAAAGAAGCACCCGCTGTGACTCTCCGTGTCACGGCGGGTGTTTTTCTTGGTGAGGTGACCCGACCGGGTGGGTTGGGCCACGTGCGGCATCCGGCGGCGGCGTGCCTCACCCGGACGGTCCAGTCCGGATGTCATGGTGCGAACCATGAAGCTGCTCACCCGCGACGAACGCCCGCCGGGCGACGAGCCGGTGAGCGACCTCGTCCCCGAGCCGGAGGTGTCCAAGGCGAAGCGGGTCCGGGTGTTGCTCGCCGCCGCGTGCGCACCCCTGCTCTTCTCCTACACCGCCGTCGCGACCGTTCTCGCGGTGGTCGCGTTCGCCGCCGACCGGACCCGGTTCTCCGCCACCGGCGCCCTGCTCGCCGCGGGGCCGGGCTGGCTCGCCGCGTG
>NZ_JACBXD010000068.1 GCF_013870525.1 Amycolatopsis pittospori | reverse complement strand
TGCTGATCGTGCGGCGGGCCGGCGAGGTCGACCCGGACGATCTGGCGAACGACCTGCTCACGGGCACCGTGCTGCCGCGGAAGGTGCTCGTCGGCGAGGACGGCGTGCACCCGTGGCCGCGGCCGCGCCCGTACGACGTCCTGCTGCACGACACCCCGCTCGGTCGCGGCCTCACGCGGAACTCGCTGCTGGAACGCTCGACGGCGTCCTGGCTGCTGGTACTCGACGGCGGCATGCGCGCGTCGGAGTTCCTGCTGGAGCGGCTGCTGGCCTCTTCGGAAGGTGCCGACGTCGTGCACTGCCCGGTCGCGGATCCGGTGGACGGCCTGGTCGGCGCGCTGCCGCCGGAGGAGCGGCGGCTGCGGAAGCTGCCGTACCTGGGCAGCGGCTATCTGGTGCGGCGATCGCTGGTCGACGAATTCGGCGGGTGGAACTCCGAGGTGCTCTTCGAGGGCCTGGAGGATCACCTGTTCTGGCGGCGCGTGGCTTCCGCCGAGCGGCCGACCGCGCTGGTTCAGCAGGTGCTGCTGCGACGGCTGCGGCCGGATCCCGACTCGCGGCCGATGGACCTCGACCCGCACCGGGTGTGGGCTGCGGTGACGAGCGCTCTGTAACTCCCGTAAGTGCTATGAACGGCCCGTTACTTGCAAAATTTGCAAGTAACGGGCCGTTCATAGCACCGGGGGTAGGCGTGATCTTCGCCCGTTCGAGTGAGTTAGGCCGTGTCGGTGAACGTCCTCCCCCCGTGATGCGCCCTATAGGCAGAGCATCGGAGCGTTCGGATGCCGGACGAGGAGGAGCAGCCATGGCCTGGGAAATCGCCCTGGTCGCCGCGCTGGCCGTCGTATTCGTCATACGGCTCGCGCTTCAGCTGAAGCGCGGCTGACCTCGTCGGACCGACCTGACGCAGTCCGCTCCCGCGGCGCACGAGTGAGGTGAACGGGCCTCTCAGGCGAGGGTCCCGTTCACCTCACGCCGCTGATCCGCTAGCCACGCCTGGGGCTGACCAGGCCGGACTCGTAGGCGAGCACCACCAGCTGCGCGCGGTCCCGAGCCCCGATCTTGGTCATGATGCGGCTGACGTGCGTACGCGCGGTGGCCGTCGAAATCACCAGGTGCGCGGCGATCTCGTCGTTCGACATCCCGCCGGCGACCAGGCCGAGTACCTCGCGTTCGCGGTCGGTGATCTCGCGGACGGCGCTCACGTCGATGCGGCGGTTCTCCGGGCGTTCGACGAATTCCGCGATCAGCCGCCGGGTCACGGTCGGCGCGAGCAGCGCCTCACCCGCGGCGACCACCTTCAACGCGCGCAGCAGCTCCACCGGATCGGTGTCCTTCAACAGGAACCCGCTGGCGCCCGCTCGCAACGCCTCGTAGACGTACTCGTCGACATCGAATGTGGTCAGGACCAGGACTTTCACCCCGGTCAGCTCGGGGTTCGCGGTGATCCGCCGGGTCGCTTCGAGCCCGTCGACGCCGGGCATCCGGATGTCCATCACCACGATGTCCGGCTTGTGCTCGACAGCGGCCGCGACGGCCTGCTCGCCGTCACCGGCCTCGGCGCAGACCTCGAAACCGTCTTCGGTCTCCAGCAGCACCCGGAAACCGGCGCGCACCAGCGCCTGGTCGTCGGCGAGGACCACCCGGATCGTCATCGTTCCCCCTCGATCGGCAGGTCCACGCGAACCTGGAATCCTCCGTCCACAACGGACGTCGTGAGCGCACCGCCCAGCGCGGCCGCCCGCTCGGACATCCCGCGCAGGCCGTGGCCGGGTGCGGGTTCGACGGCGCCACGGCCATCGTCGCGGACGAGCAGCGTCAGCGCACCGGTTTTCCGCTCGAACCGGACGTCGACCCCGCGTGCCTGGTTCGCGTGGCGGACCACGTTCGTCAGCGATTCCTGCAGGATCCGGTACGCGGCGCCGTCGACGGGGGCGGGCAGCTCGCCCGGTTCGCCGTCGACACGGACCTCAAGCCCGGCGGCGCGGGCGTGCTCGAACAACTCGTCGGCCTGGGCGAGGCTCGGCGCGGGCGCCTTGTCCTCGCCGGAACGCAGCACGGCCAGCGTCGCGCGGAGGTCCTTCAGCGCCGAAGCACTCGCCTCCTTGATGTTCAGCAACGCCTCTTTCGCCTGCTCAGGACGTCGATCGGCGACGTGCGCGGCGACCCCGGCCTGGACGTTGATCATCGCCAGGCTGTGCGCGACGACGTCGTGCACCTCGCGGGCGATGGTGAGCCGTTCCTGCTCGGCCATCCGATGCCGGTGCTCGTCGGCCTGCTCGCGCCGGGCCCGCGCGGCGGCCATCCCGTTGCGCACCGCCGTCCCGATCCCGACGACCGCGACCACCCAGACGACGCCGAGCCCGACCCGGGCGTCGAAGGCACCGAACCCGTGCCGGACGAACAACGCGATGCCGGCGACCAGGAGAAGCGACCCGCCGGTGATCCCGGCGACCAGCGGCCCGCGGATCTTCGTGAGCACGAACAACGCGATCGTCGGCAGCACGATCGCCGGCCCGCCCGGATTGCCCGACGCGTAGTAACCCAGCGTCAGCGCGGATGTGAGCAGGAAGATCGGCATGGGGAACCGGTGCACCACCAGCAACGACAGCGCGGTGACGATCAGCCACAGGTACCCGAGCGGGGTCAGCGCCTGCGCGCCCGGCTGCCAGCGGGCCGCGCTGCTCGTGGCCCCGAGGACGAACCCCAGCGGCAACACCACGCGCAGTACGCGACCCACCCAGGGGCTCCACGGATACCTGTCTTTCAGCAGCACACGACGAAAGCTACCCGGAGCGAAGGCGTACTGCGTCCGTTGAAAAGCGGCTTCTCGGCTACGCCGTGTGCGGTAGCCGACGGAGGACCGAGATCATCATCAGCACACCGCCGATCACCTGCACCGCCACCACGAGCGCACGCCCCAGCCCGTGCGAGCTCATGGTGAGCTCGCCGAACAGTCCCCACGCGCCCGAGCCCGCCATCGCCCCGGCGCCGGTCCACACCAGCACCAGCCGAGGCCAGAACCTGCCCCGCGACACGGTCGCCAGCGCCGCCGCGGCGAGCACGCTGAGCAGCGCGACGACGACGTCCTGACCCCGGGCCGACATCCCGCCGGAGCCGAACGCCCAGGTCAGGTGGGCGGCCGCGGCGCCGAGGGCGGCGGCGATGCCGAGCCTGCCCGCGGTACCGATCGTTCCCGGCCGGACGGTGCCGGTGACGACGAACCACCAGCGATCACGGGCGTAGAGCACGAACGCGGTCAGCAGCATGACGCCCTGCCAGCCGAATCCGCCGTAGACGACGGCCCAGACCCAGTTCTCCAGCGGCATTCCGGTCAGGTGCGGCTGGGTCAGGTCGGCGACGATCACCGGGAGGTTCAGCACGATCGGCGCGAGCAGTCCGGTGCCGATCCAGATCGGGAACAGCAGGAGTGGCGCGGGGATCCGGCGACCCCAGGAGTAGGTGAAGGCGAGTGCGAGCACCACCGCGACGACGTCCATCCCGCCGGTGAGCAGATTCGCGAAGAGCATCAGGTCGGAGTCCACAAAGGACGGGTCGCGGAGGCCGAGGCCGCCGCCGGTGACCCAGGAAGCCTTGAGTGTCAGGTACGGGAGCGTGCCCAGGATCGCGGCGTAGCAGATGATCAGGCGGGCGCTGGAGATCTTGGGGGCGGAGACTGCTGCGGTCATGCTCTCAGCGTCGGCGCCCACGCCGCGGAAAGACTCCCTCGCGGGCCTGGTCCGCCTCCCTCCTCAGAAGGAGCCGGGCAGTTTCGCGGCGGTTTCCTCGTCGGCCGGGGTGAGCGTCGCCAGCGAGATCTCGGAACGCCGCCCGAGGTACAGGTACGAGAATTCGAACCGCAGCAGGCCGACGTCCGGATGCAGGTAGCGCTTGAGCACGATCCGTTCGGTGGAGACGTCGTGCTCCTTCCACATCCGTTCGAAGAGTTCGGACTCCTGCCGCAGCCGCTTGACCAGGTTCTTCCACGCCGGTTCGGCGAGGTGTTCGGCCATCGCCGCCCGGAATCCGGCGACCACGCGGGGCAGGTTGACCTCCCAGTCGGGCAGCCTGCGCCGCCATTCGGGGTTGGTCAGGCATTGGACGAGGGTGTTGCGATCCTCGAACGGGACGGAGTCGACGTCACCCATCAGCCAGTTGTAGGCCCGGTTGTAGGCGAGGATGTCGCACCGCGCGTTGCGCACGCAGACGGGGAACGGCTCCAGTTTGTCCATCATCCGGTAGACGTTCTGGCTGAGGAGCTTGCAGTCCTTCTCCAGCGGCGGCTCCGGCGCGCCCGCGAGGGTGAACAGGTGCAGGTGCTCGTGCGGGTCGAGCCGCAGCGTGCGGGAGATCGCGTCGAGTACCTGCTCGGACGCGTTGATGTCCCGGCCCTGTTCGAGCCACGTGTACCAGGTGACCCCGACCCCGGCCAGCTGCGCGACCTCCTCGCGACGCAACCCCGGTGTCCGGCGCCTGCCGCTGATCGGCAGGCCGACCTGGTCCGGGGTGATGCGCTCGCGGCGGCTGCGCAGGAACGCGGCCAGTTCGTGCCGGCGCACGTCGGCCGCTCGCGATGCGACGGTCATGGTCACCTCATCAGGTTCGCAAAGCTTCGACCCGGTTACCAGGTAGTGGCGATACCAGGATAACCACGCTCCTGGTACCAGGGTGGGAATCGTTCGATCGTAGTACCCATGACTTCGACGCAAGTTCCGGCGACGCCCACCCGCGTCGCCGCCGGACCGGCCCTGACCTCGGCGGGCCTGGTCACCGTGCTGCTGGGGGCGGCACTTCCCCTCATCGACTTCTTCATCGTCAACATCGCCCTGCCGGCGATCGGCACCGATCTCCGCACGTCTTCGGCGACCTTGGAGCTGGTGGTCGCGGCCTATGGGATCGCCTACGCGGTGCTGCTGGTCGTCGGCGGCCGTCTCGGCGACGCCTTCGGCCGTCGCAAACTGTTCCTGATCGGCCTGGCCTCGTTCACCGTGACGTCCCTGCTCTGCGGGATCGCGCCGACGGCGCTGACGCTGGTACTGGCTCGGGCCGCACAGGGGGCGGCCGCCGCGCTGATGCTGCCGCAGGTGCTTTCGATCATCCAGGCGACCACGACGGGCGAGCGCAGGTCCAAGGCGCTGGGGCTGTATGGCGCGACCGCCGGGCTTTCCATGGTGCTCGGCCAGTTCCTCGGCGGGGCGCTGGTCGCCGCCGATCTCTGGGGCACCGGCTGGCGGCCGATCTTCCTGGTCAACGTGCCGGTCGGGATCGCGGGCCTGGTGATCGCGCGGCGGCTGATCCCGGAGAGCCGCTCGTCGAACCCGATCGGCATCGATCGCTGGGGCACGGTGCTGCTGGCGACCGCGCTGGTGTCGCTCCTGCTCCCGCTGGCGGAGGGCCCCGTGCTGGACTGGCCACTGTGGACGGTCGCGCTGCTCGTGGTGTTCCCGTTCGCCGCGGCCGGGTTCGTCCGCGTCGAACGCCGGATGGAACGCCACGGCGGCATCCCGCTCCTGCCCCCGTCGGTGATGCGGATGCCGAGCGTGCGGCAAGGGCTGCTGGTCGGGGTGCCGTTCTTCATCGGCTTCAGCGCGTTCATGTTCGTGTTCGCGGTGACCTTGCAGGACGGCCTGCACCTCGGCCCGCTGGGCTCCGGGCTCGTGACGGCGCCGCTTTCGCTCGCGTTCTTCGCGATGTGCCTGGTCAGCAGCCGTCTGGTGACGCGATTCGGGCAGCGGGTCGTGGCCGCCGGTCTTTCGGTCCAGCTGCTCGGGCTGCTGGTGTTGATCGGCACGGTGCTGGTGGGCTGGCCGCGCCTGGGCGTGCTCGATTTCGCGCCGGGGATGCTGCTGTGCGGGTTCGGGCAGGGGCTGGCCATGACGACGGTGTTCCGGATCGTGCTGTCCAAGGTGCCGCCGGAGATCGCCGGGGTCGGCAGCGGGATGCTGACGACGTCTCAGCAGGCCGCGATGGCGCTGGGCGTCGCGACGCTGGGGACGTTGTTCGCTTCGGTCGGCGCCGGCCCGCTCGGGATGAAGGGCGCGTTCGTGCTGGTCATCGGGATTCAGGCGGTGCTGACGATCGGTGTGATCACGGTTGCGCGGCGGCTGCCGGATCCGCGGATCTGAGAAAGTTCGGTTTCACCCGTCGGAGAAGTGACTCCCCGAGCGACGATGGGACTGTGACGGAACCTCGGGTGCATCGGGACCCGGCCTTCGCGCTGTTGTCGCTGTACGACACGGCGTTGCCGGAGGTCTACGGGTACCTGCTGTCCCGGTGCGGTGATCGCACCCTCGCCGAGGAGCTGACGTCGGAGACGTTCCTCGGCGCGGTGAGGGCCTGTCGCAAGGAGACCGCGCCTCCAGTGAGCACCGGGTGGCTGATCGGCGTCGCCCGGCACAAGCTCGCCGATCACTGGCGGCGTAAGGAACGTGAGGAACGTGGGCTGCGGCTCGTCCACGAGGAGGAGTACACCGATCCGTGGGATGAGCGGCTCGACGCCCTCTTGGCACGCGAAGTGCTCGCTTCGCTCGGAGCGCATCATCAGGCCGCATTGACGCTTCGCTATGTCGACGGCCTACCGGTACCGGAGGTCGCCGCCCAGCTGGATCGCACTCTGCACGCCACGGAGGCGTTGCTCGTGCGGGCCCGTGCCGCGTTCCGGCGTGCTTACCAGGAGAAGGAGGGTCGCGATGCCTGATCCGTTCGATGCGCTTCGCGCGCCCTCGCAGCCGGTCGATCCCGACCCGCTCTTCGCCGCCGAACTGCGCGACAACCTGCGTCGCGCCGTCCTGAACGGAGCCGATATGACGACCACCGAAACACCCGCCGCGACCGCCGAAGTGCGCGCGCTGACCCCGTACCTCGTGGTCACCGACGCGCGCGCCGCCCTCGACTTCTACGTCGAGGTGTTCGGGGCGCGGCGGCGGGCCGAACCGATCGTGATGGAGGACGGCCGGGTCGGGCACGCGGAACTGGCCATCGGGGACAGCGTGCTGATGCTCGCGGAGGAGTTCCCCGAACTGGGCAATGTCGTGGCCGCCGCGGGTGGACCGCTGATCCGGGTCGAGGTGGCGGACGTGCAAGCGTCCGCTCGCCGAGCTGTGGAACTGGGCGGTGAACTGGAACGCCCGGTCTCGGACACCGGCCACGGGCTCAGTGGGGCGATCAAGGACCCGTACGGCCAGCGGTGGCTCGTCGCTCAGGCCGCCGCTTCGGGTACCTCAGGTGCTTCGGGTGCTTCGGGGTCGAAGCCGGTCCGGCATGGCGAAGCGGGCTACTTCACCTTCCAGGTCCCGGACGGCGAAACCGCGAAGGCCTTCTACGGCGCCGTCCTCGGCTGGCAGTTCTCGCCGGGCCGCGTCGAAGACGGTTGGGGTATCGAAGGTTCCGGCCTGCAAGGCGGACTCTGGGGCGGCCCGGGACGGCAAGTGGGCTGGAAGGTGATGTACGCCGTCGACGACCTCGCCGCCGCCCTCGACCGCGTCCGGGCTCATGGTGGCCAGGCCGACGAACCCGAACAGCAGCCCTACGGTCTGAGCGCCGAATGCGTGGACGACCAGGGCATCGAATTCTGGCTCTGGGAACAGCCGCGCTCTTAAGGTCACCACCCCAGCCCCCACCGCTCCCAGGGGGGCGACCCCGAAGCCAGTCTATCGCTTATGGGGGAAGGGAAGCGGGACTGAGCCGAGTTGTCCACAGGTGGGGATGGTTGTGGACAACCAGGGCTGGGGGTCCGTGCCGTGAGGGCCTCCTTCACTACCTTGAGGGTAGGGAAGGAGGCCTTCACGGCAGGTCGGCATCAGCAGGCAGGTCAGCGGCCGGCGGCGTAGCCCTGCATTCCACGTGCGTTGGCGGCGGCCCGCAGGACTCCACCGGAGCGCGAGACGGCCGAAAGCCGCCCCAGCGACCAAGGTCCGGCGTCGACGACCGCGTGGCCGCGTGCGGCCAGAGTGTCCATTGTGGACTGACCGAGACGCGACTCGACGACGAGTTCCCGCGGCGTCCACGAGCGCGGATAGAACGAACTCGGGAACGCGGTCGTGTGCCAGGCGGGGGAATCGATCGACTCCTGCAGGTTCAGCCCGCCGAGCGTGTGCGCCAGCCAGAAACACAGCTGCCACTGGTCCTGCTGGTCGCCTCCGGGCGTGCCGAACGCCAGCACCGGCTCGCCGTCACGCAGCCCCATCGAAGGCGAAAGCGTGATCCGCGGCCGTTTCCGCGGCGCCAGCGAATTCGGCAGACCCTGTTCCAGCCAGAACATCTGCCCGCGCGAGTCGAGGCAGAAGCCGAGTTCGGGAATCGTCGGACTCGACTGCAGCCAGCCACCCGACGGCGTCACGGAGATCATGTTCCCGGCCGCGTCGACGACGTCGATGTGCACGGTGTCACCCCGCGTCTCGCCCAGCGGCCCGACCGTCGGCTCCCCCGTCGCGCCGGAACCGGATTCGAGGCCGCGGAGCTTCTCGAGGATCGCCGGCAGCCGCGGAGAGGGACCACCCGGCCGAAGTTCGGCGGACGCCTCCTCCGTGATCAGGGCGCGACGAGCATCCGCGTACTCGCGGGAGATCAGCAATTCGATCGGCACATCGGGAGAATCCCCGTACCAGGCCTCGCGATCGGCGAACGCGAGTTTCGCCGCTTCGGCGGCCAAGTGCACCGTGCGTTCCGTCGGAATTCCGTCCACATAGGACAGTTCGTCGCGCAGGCCGTCCAGCAACCGCGCCTGCTGCAGTAGCGCGGGCCCCTGGGTCCAGGCGCCCATCTTCACCAGGCCCCAGTCGCCGAAGTCGACCTGCAGCGCGTCTTCGTACGTCGCTTCCCAGCTCGCGATGTCGTCGCCGGTGAGGAGCCCGGCGTGGTCACGGCCGGAATCGTCGCGGAACGCCTTACGGCCGAACGCCTCGATCGCTTCGGCGACGAAACCCTGCGACCACGCGCGACGTCCGGCGTCGATCTGCGCTTCACGCCCGCTGACCGACTCGGCCTCGGCGACCAGTCGCTCCCAGGTGTCCGCGAGCGCCGGGTTGCAGTGCAGGCCCTCGGCCGGCTTGCCGTCCGGAAGCCACAGCGCCGCGGATGTCGGCCAATGCTCGGTGAACAGGTCCCGCACCGCGCGGATCGTGTCGCCGACCCGGCTGACCAGCGGAATCCCGTTGCGCGCATAGGAAATCGCGTAGCCGAGCACGTCGCGGAGCGACTTCGTGCCGTGATCCCGCAGGAGCAGCAGCCAGCCGTCCCACGCTCCCGGGACGGTCGCGGGGAGCAGACCGCTGCCGGGGATCAGGTCGAGCCCGAGGTCCGCGAAGTGCTCCGGAGTCGCGGCCGCGGGTGAGACGCCTTGACCTGCGAGCACTCGCGGCGTCCGGTCCTTCGCGGTGACGAAGATGCCGGGGACCTGCCCCGCCGGGCCGCACAGATGCGGCTCGGCGATCTGCAGGACGAACCCGGCCGCTACCGCCGCGTCGAAGGCGTTGCCGCCGTCTTCCAGCACCGCCATCCCGGTGGCCGAGGCCAGCCAGTGCGTCGATGCCACCATGCCGTGGGTGCCGGCCAGTTCCGGCCTGGTCGTGAACACCCGGCCGATACTACGCTTTGCTAACTACTTTTTCAGTCCCAGTAGTTGAAGAGGTAGTCACCCAGGTGCTCCGGCCGCCAATATTTGGCGTCGTAGTCGTCCACCCAGGGCGGCGCCGAGAGGTCGATCGGCGTCTCGAGTTCGGACCGGGTGTACAGCCGGAATCCAGGAAGAAGCTCGCCCAGCACGGCCAGCAGTCCCGGCTCGTCGACGAAGGTCATCGATCCCCAGCCGACGGGTGATTCAGCGATGCCGAGGATCTCCCGCCGGTCGCCCTCGATCCACGACTGCGTCCACATCACCGAGGCTGTTCGATGGCGATAGGCGATCTCGCCCTGGTCGAAGTTCTGTCCCGCCTCGTACGAAACGAACCCGGTGACCTGTCCGCGCGTTCGCCGAGCCGCCTCGTAACAGGCCTTGCGGAACTCCTTCAGATCCCTCACCCACCGAAACTAGCTCCGGATAGCGACCGGAGCGTCATAGTTTTCGAGCGTCGCCGCGTTGGCCGCGCGCGAAGTCAGCCACGTGAACACCTTGGTCATCGGCCGCGAACCCAGCACCCGGTACAGGAAGTTGCGGTAGCCGATCATGAACTGCTTCTTCGGCACGAGGAACGTGCCGATCCCGGCCGCCTGCTTCTGCGAAGTCTTGACCGGGCCGCGCAATTTCTCCTCGTAGCGCGCGAAAGCGACTTCGTGATCTCCCTGTGCGGCAGCGAGTTCTCCCGCCAGCACGTACGCGCCCATCATCGCGAGCCCGGTTCCCGAACCGCCGGGACCGGCGCACCAAGCCGCGTCGCCGAGCAGTACGACCCGCCCCTGGGACCACTTGTCCAGGTGGATCTGGCTGAGCGAATCGAAGTACAGGTCGTCGGCGTCCTTGAGTCCTTCGAGCAACTTCGCGGTTTCCCAGCCGAAGTCGGCGAAGCGCTCTACGACGACCTTCTTCTGCGCCGCGACATCACGCCGAGGCACATCCAGTGAGTCCGACGCGAAGAGAAGACCGATGTTGAGGACCGCACCATCGCGACCACTGGCGGCCATCACCGTCCGGCCGGGGATGCTGCAGATCAGGCCCAGATGGTCCAGGCCCAGGTGGTTGGGCACGGTGAAGCCCGCGGTGTGGAAGCCGAGGTCGGTCCGGAACAGCTCTTCGTCGCCGAAGGTCAGCCGCCGCACGCCCGAGTGGAGTCCGTCCGCGCCGACGACGAGGTCGAATCTCCGCGGCTCGCCGTGGGCGAAGGTGACGGTGACGCCGTCCGGATCCTCGTCCAGGCCGGTGATCCAGTCGCCGAAGACGTACTCGGTGCCGTCCTTCGAGTGCTCGTAGAGGATGCGCGTCAGGTCTCCGCGCTCGATTTCGACTTCGCCACTGAAGAAGACCGACGGCATCGAGGCGACCTTCTTGCCGCGCGCGTCGACGACGATCTGCGCGCCCATCGCGGTCTCCTTCGCGCGGATGTCGTCGAGGATCCCCATGCGCTTCAGCAGGGTCATCTGCTCGCCGCGGAAGTCGACCGCGCTGCCGCCTTCGCGCAGGGCCGGGGCGCGCTCGACGACGGTCGGCGCGAAGCCGCGCTCCCGCAGCCAGTAGGCGAGAGCCGGCCCCGCGATGCCGGCGCCGGAGATCAGAACTGTGGTCGTCATGGCTGCTCCCAGTGGGTTCGTGGTGATGGGAACGACCGTACGGCAGATTTGCACGCTTGGTCAAGCCGCTTGGTTAAACCAAATGGATAAACCACATGGTCTAGGATCCCGGCCATGGGCAATCGCGAGGACCTGATGAACGGCGCCATCCAGTGCCTCAAGGAAAAGGGCTGGTCACGCACCACCGTGCGGGACATCGCGACGGCGGCCGGGGTCAGTCACGCGGCGATCGGCTACCACTTCGGGTCGCGCGAAGCCCTGCTGCTGACGGCGTTCTCCCAGGCGATGGACGACTGGGGCGTGGAGGTCCAGCAGGAGATGCGGCGCGCCGTCGACCCCGACGCCCCGGCCGACGAGCAGTACCGGGCGTCCTGGCGGGCGATGATCGACTCCTACGGGCGGAACCGTCAGCTGTGGATCGCCTCGATCGAGGCGTTCGTACAATCCGAGCATCACCCTGAGCTGCGGAAACAGCTTGCCGCGGCCCAGCGTGAGGGACGCCGGGGAATGGCGGCGGGCATTCTGGGGATCGCCGAGGACACGCTCACCGAGGCCGACGAGCGCCGCATCGGCGCGGTGGCCACGGCACTGAACTCGGGAATCATGCTGCAGCACATGCTCGACCCGGAGAACGCTCCGACGGCCGAGGAGGTCGTGGACGGGCTGATGACGCTCGTCTCCCGGGTGCGATGAGGCAGGTGGGTCAGGAGACGGCGACCTTCCGCCGCAGCGCCGCACGCGGCCGCCCGACGCCCTGCCAGGACAGGCCGGCGTCCAGGATCCGTTGCGGGTCGAGGAGATTGCGGGTGTCGACGACGGAGTCGCCGTCCATCTGCTCGGCCATGTAGTGCCAGTCGAGCCGTTTGAACTCGTCCCATTCCGTCAGCACGACGACGGCGTCGGCGGCCTTCGCGACCTGGTACGGGTCGTCGACCACGGTCATGCCGGGGATCTCACCGCCGACGGCCGGGTCGTAGGCGGTCAGGTCCGCGCCGAGCGCGCCCAGCACCGAGGCGACCGCGAGGGCCGGCGAGTCGCGCAGATCGTTCGTGCCCGCCTTGAACGCCAGGCCGAGGACGCCGATCCGCGAACCGGCCAGCGTGCCGCCGACGGCGCCGGCGATCTTCGCGACGATCCGGTCCCGCTGCGCGATGTTCTCTTCGATCGCCGAGGTCAGCAGGGTGAAGTCGTACTGCACGGACTCCGCGACCTTGACCAGCGCGCTGGTGTCCTTCGGTAGGCACGAGCCTCCCCAGCCGGGGCCGGGTTTGAGGAACGAGCGGCCGATGCGCCGGTCGTAGCCCATGCCTTCGGTGACGAGGTCGATGTCCGCGCCGAGTCGTTCGCACAGTTCGGCGATCGAGTTCACATAGGACAGTTTCATCGCGAGGAAGCAGTTCGCCGCGTACTTCACGAGTTCCGCGCTGGCCGCGTCGGCGACGACGACCGGGGCGGCGAGATCGGCGTAGAGATCGCCGACCCAGCGGGCGGCCGCGACGTCGTCGGAACCGACGACGATCCGGTCCGGGCCCAGGAAGTCCTCGACGGCGGTGCCCTCGCGCAGGAACTCGGGGTTCGACACGACCGGCACGTCCGTGCGGCCGAGCATCGCCTGGATGCGCTTCGACGTCCCCACCGGGACGGTCGACTTCGTGATCAGCGCGCAACCCGGCGGGATGACGTCACCGATCTCGGTCGTCACGGCTTCGACGGCCCGCAGATCCGCCGACCCGCCCGCCCCCATCGGCGTTGGCACACAAAGGAAAACGGCCTCCGCGTCGCGAACCGCGTCGCGCGCTCCGACCACGAATTCGAGTCTTCCGCTGGTCAGCCCCCTCGACACCAGCTCGGACAAACCCGGTTCCAGGATGTCCACGCGTCCGGCGGAGAGCCTTGCGACCTTCGCCTGGTCGACATCGACGCAAGTGACTCGATGCCCCAGGCCGGCCAGGCAGGCCCCCGTGGTCAATCCGACGTATCCGGTCCCCACCACCACGATCCGAGCAGCGCTCATGATGCTGAAGGTGACAGCCGGAGTTGACCTGGAAGCGAACGGAACGCTTCAGGCCCGAATACTCCTCACGACATGCTTCGCACCGACGTGAGCCAACACACCAGCCGCACGGATGCGAACGAGCGTTAACCTAGAGCCGGTTGTCGACGAAAGGGAGAACATGCAGATCACCGACACCGCGGCGCTCGTCACGGGTGGCGCGTCCGGGCTCGGCGGTGCGACCGCGAAGGCGCTCGCGGCGAAGGGCGCGCGGGTCTTCGCGCTGGACCTCGCCGGTGCCATCGCCACCGCCGAGCAGGTCGAGGGCATCACCTACGTCGAGGCCGATGTGACCGATCCGGAGCAGGTGCGCGCCGCCGTCGCGACCGCCGCCGAATCCGGGGTGCCGCTGCGGACCGTGGTGAACTGCGCCGGGATCGGACCGTCCGCGCGGATCCTTTCGAAGAAGGGCCCGCACGACCTCGCCCTGTTCGCGAAGGTCGTCCAGATCAACCTGATCGGCTCCTTCAACGTGCTGACGATCGCCTCCGAGGCCATCGCCAAGACCGAGCCGCTGGCCGACAACGCGCGCGGCGTCATCATCAACACCGCGTCGATCGCCGCCTACGACGGCCAGATCGGGCAGGTGGCGTACTCGTCGTCCAAGGGCGGCATCGTCGGCATGACCCTGCCGGCCGCGCGCGACCTCGCGTCGCACGGGATCCGCGTGCTGACCATCGCGCCGGGCATCGTCGACACCCCGATGCTGGCGACGGTGAGCGACGAGTTCCGCGCTTCGCTGGCCGAAGGCGTTCCGTTCCCGAAGCGGCTCGCGCGGCCGGACGAGTACGCGCAGCTCGCCCTTTCGCTGATCGACCACGACTACCTGAACGGCGAGGTCGTCCGGATGGACGGCTCGCTGCGGATGGCTCCTCGCTGACCTGTTCCCCGGTGTCATGAAAGGGTCTTTACTGACGGATTTCGTCAGGAAAGACCCTTTCATGACCTTTACGGACGGGTGAGGCGAACGTCCAGGCTGATGCCTTCGGTGGCGATCTCCGCGGTACGGAACGCGGTTTCGGCGACCAGACCGCCGAACTGCACCGGCGTGTAGGCGCGGCGCCGGAGATGGCCGAGTGTCTGACGGACGCCGAGCGCGGCCAGCTTGCCGAGCTTCATGCTCTCGACCTCGCGCACGATCTCGCCGTCGGTCGCGTCGCGGTTCATGTCCTGCACGACGGCCGTGCCGCCGGGCCGGAGCACGCGATACATCTCGTCGAGCGCCTTGACCGGCCACACGAAGTTCTTGAACGCGGCCTGGCAGACGACGAAATCGAACGACTCGTCGTCGAACGGCATCCCCGCGACGTCTCCTTCGCGGAACTCGACGTCGACGCCTTGAGCCCGTGCGTAGTCGCTCGCGATCTCGACGAACGTCGGCGCGACGTCGAGGCCGGTGACGGAGCAGCCGAGCCGCGCGAGTTCGACGGCGAAGTAGCCGGGGCCGAAGGCGACCTCGAGGATCTTCGTGTCGTCCGGCAGGCTCGCGGCGAGTTCGCGGGCCTGTTTCCGCCAGAGTTCGAGCTGCGGTTCGGTACCGCGCTGCCGGGCGTAGTTCCGCGCCAGCGCGCCGCCCATCTCCGGCATGATCTTGAACCGTTTTCTGTCCTTGATGTCCGACATGGTCTCTCCAGGTTGATTACCCGGAGCCCGGCTATTCTCAAGATGCCTTCTCGTGGCCGGGTTCCGGTTGCGGGATCGTCGCCCCGGCGGGGTGCTGCAACACCTCGCCGGGGTTCTTTCAACTGCGGGTACTCCCCCTTTCGGCCAACTCGGCCACTTCGGCCGGTAGCTCTCCGGTCTCGTGGTAGGTCCGCCACGCGGCGAGACCCGGCATCGAACCGGAAGTCAGTTCCCCGAGAATCGAGCGGACCCATTCGGCTTCCGCCGCGCGGATCGCCAGGTGGTACTCGACTTCGAGCAGCATCAGCCGCGGGATCTCCTTGACCAGTCGCTCGAGTTCGTCACGGCCTCGCTCGACGTCCTCGTCCAACGCCGCCAGCCGGGTGCGGAGCAGGGCGATCACCTCGTCCGGCCCGAGCCACGCCATCACCGACAACCCGGCCACGAACTTCGGCTCCTCCGGCGCGAGTTCAGCGAGGAGTTCGCGCAGCCAGTCGAGCAATTCGGCACGGCCGGAATCGGTGATCCGGTAGACCGTGCGCTCAGGACGCGCGCCGTCGCGGTTGCTCTCGACGGCCTCGATGAAACCGTGTTTCCCCAGGTTGCGGACGACGGTGTAGAACGAGCCCCATTTGATCCCCATGTCGCGATCCTTGCCGCGCTCCTTCAGGATCGACGCCATTTCGTACGGGTGCATCGAGCGCTCGACCAGCGTGGACAGGATGGCCAGCGCCAGCAGATTGCCGACCTTCCGTCGTTTCACCGGATCTCCTCGCTGACGAGTACTCGTCTACGAGTATCCGCAAAAGCACGAGTGATCGCAAGTGTCTTAGTTCGTGAGAGATCAGAGGTCGTTCATGTACGGCACCGACGTCTGCGCGTGGTCCGTCATCCAGTTCCGCAGCGCGTGGGTGGCCAGGACGTCGTCCTCGTTGTAGCGCAGGAGGCGTTCGCGCTGGATGTCGTCGGGGATACCGCCGTCCATGCCGACGGCGTCGCGGTACCAGCTCATCGACGCCTCACCGCCGGCCTCCGGATCGCGCCAGGCGAAACCGGCGACCGGGGCGATCACCTTGAGTCCCTTGCCGTGCGAGCACAGGAACTGGTCGGTGACGCTGCGGAAGAGGTCGATCCATTCGTCGGAGTCCACAAAGGACGCGATCTCGGCCTTCGTGGGGACACCGGGGTATTCGCCGAACCGGTCGGCGGAGCCGAAGAGCCAGCGGTTCTCGGCGAGCGCGTTGTAGCAGTAGGCCCGGAAGGTCAGACCGGCCGCGAGGGTGCGTTCGCGGACGTCGGTGAACCACGCCCAGAACTCCGCGAACGACCGCGCCTCGTCCGCCGTCGGCAACGGCTCCCAGGTCGCGAAGGCCCGGTAGCCCTGCTCCACCCCGATGTCGGCGCCGGTCAGCAGCGAACCCCACAGGTACGCGCCGGAATCGCCGAAGCTCTCCATGTCGACGTCGACCTCGACGTCGCCGCGCGAGACCTCGATGCGGTCGACCTTGCGCACCATCGTGAGATCGGCGAGCCAGGCGCGCGCGAGGATGATCGCGTCGGAGAAGGTGCCGCCGGTCCAGTTCATCGGCGGCGGCTCGTCGGCCGGATCGAGCGCGGCCAGCTTGTCCACAGTGGACACCCCGGCACGGCGCAGTTCCATCGCGTCCTCACCGCGGACGACCAGGCTGACGTCACGGGTCTCGGTGAGCACGACCTCGCACGTCGGCCACCAAGGGCACCGACGGCATTCGAGGACGCGCGAAGGTTCGGCAAGCGGTTCTTCGCCTTCGGCCGCCGCACTCGCGATGGCGAGCCTGTCGGCGAAGCGACTCTGGTACTCCGTCAGCGCGCTACGGCCGCCCGGCCAGGTACCCGCGGACAGGTCGTGCCAGACGACGACGTCCGCGTCGAGGCCGATGACGCCGCCGATGGCGCGGTGCCCTTCGTGCCTTCCGAGCGCTTCGAGCATCCGGTAGAGGTGCGCGAGCCGCATCTGGTCCCGAGGCTGCGAGCGGACCTTTCGTGCCGGATCCGGCAACCGGTTCGCCGGGTCGAGGTCGGTCATCACCGTGGTCGGCGCGCCCGCGCCACGATCGGTGATGCGGTGCCGCACGACCAGCACCGGCACATAGCCGTCGGCCGTGCGGACCAGGAGTTCGGAACCACCGCGACGGTGACCGGCGCGATCCACCGGGAGCAGCGCGCCCCAGATGTAGCGCGCTTCGGCGGCGAAGGCCTCTTCGGTGAGCTGCACGCGCTCGGCGGCCGAGATGTCGCGAGGGATCTTGACCCAGCTCGCGTCCGGCCCCGTCGCGTCCATGAGCCGCTGCACAATGGCCTCGCGATGCGCCGAGGCGTCGGCTATCCGCTGCTGCGCGGCGGGGTCGGGCGGGGCGAGCGGAACCTCGCGCACCGCCGGATCGTGTTCGAGGTGCACGCGACGCCGGCAGCGGCTCACCGCTCCCGCATCCAGTAGCACCTCGTTACTCACAGACAACACTCTAGAAGGCGACCGGCAAGCCGACATGCCCGCCACTTCGGGGACCAGTAAGTTCGACTGTGACACAGCGTGGGAGGTGCCATGGCGCGCAAGGCCAAAGCCGTCGAGGCCGAAGGCAGGATCACCCCGAAGAAGGCGAAGAACGCCGTCGCGGTGGCCAAAGTGCTCGGTCCGGCAGTACTGCCGGTGATCGCGCCGTACGCCGTTCGAGCGGCGGGTGCCGCGCGAGAGCTATACGACCGTTATCAGGCGAAGAAGCTCGGCGTCGCGGTCGACCAGCTCGGCGAGTTCAGCGGACGCGGTGCCGCGCTGCACGCGCGGATCGCCGGGCTGACGCAGGGACTCACGGAACTGCGGAAGTCCGCGAAGGCGACAGAAGCCGACGTGTCCTTCGCGAAGGACACTCAAGGGACGCTGGAGCAGCTTTCGGCGACCGTCCGCGCTTCGGAGCGGATGCCTGCCGCGCGGCGGAAGGCTGCGCACCGGGCCGTGGCCGGGGAGCTGGACCAGCTTGAGGGAAAGCTCCTGCACCGCCTGGGGATCTGACGCGGCGCTTCGGCTGCTTCGCTGCTTCGAGTGCTTCGGTGCAATGAACGGCCCGTTACTTGCAAATTTTGCAAGTAACGGGCCGTTCATTGCACGCGCGAGGGGTTCGAGAGTGGGCTAAGAGATAAAGCCCTTCTTCTTCATCCACTCGTAGGCGACTTCACCTTGGTCTCGGCCGTCGACGTCGACCTGCTTGCACAGTTCGATCATCTGCTCGTTGTCGAGGGCCGCGGCGACGGCTTCGAGCGGTCCACGCAGTTCCGGGTGCTGCTTCAGGAAGTCCGTGCGCAGCGTCGGGACGGCGTTGTACTGCGGGAACGCCTTTTTGTCGTCTTCGAGGACTCGGAGGTCGAGTCCGGCGATCCGGCCGTCGGTGGTGAAGATCTCGCCGATCGGGCAGGTCCCGCCGGCGACGGCCGAGTAGATCGTGCCGATGCCGAAGTTCTTGATCACCGGGTTCTGGAAGCCGTAGGCGCGGACGGCGGCTGGGAAGCCGTCCTGACGGCTGGTGAACTCGGTCTCCAGGCAGAACACGCCTTGGTCGGGCTTCTGCTTGAGGAACGCCGCCAGATCCGACGTCGTCTTCAAGTTGTTCTGGGCTCCGTAGGCCTCGGTGACCGCGAAGCCGTACTGGTCGTTGAGCGGCGAGTAGTTCAGCCAGGTGACGCCGTACTTCGCCTCGTCGGCCGCCTTCGTGGCTTCGTACTGGGCCTGTTCCCCGCCGGGGACGGGGAGTTCGTTGCCCTGGTAGTTGATCCAGCCGGTGCCGGTGTACTCCCAGGTGACGTCGGTCTGGCCGGCGAGCAGCGCCTGCCGCGACGAGTTCGAGCCCTTGATGTCGGTCAGGTCGACGACGTCCGCGCCCGCCGCGGAAAGCGCCATTTCGGCCATGTAGCCCAGGATGATGTTCTCGGTGAAGTCCTTGGACCCCACCGTCACCTCGACACCCTTGAGCGCCTCGATGGGCTGGATGGAACCGGGTTCGATCTTGTACGGCAGCGCGGTGTTGACCTCGAGTCCGCACGCGGAAAGCGTGCCGCAGAGCAGGACCGCGCCGAACAGTGCCTTTGAACGACGTGCTTTCGATCGCATGTCAGCGCAGTCCCTTCGGTCCGAAGAACTGTTCCGCCACCGCGCCCAGCCAGTCCACCAGCAGTGCCAGCGCGACGGCGAGCACCGAACCGGTGACCAGCACCTTCGTCAGGTTGAGCTTGTAGCCGGTGTCGATGAGCAGGCCGAAACCACCGGCGTTGACGAACATGCCGAACGTCGCCGTGCCGACGGCCAGGACCAGCGAGGTCCGCAGGCCGGCCAGGATCAGCGGGACGGCCAGCGGGAACTCGACCCGCCACAGCACGCCGGAAGCCGACATGCCGATGCCGCGGCCGGCGTCGATGAGCGCGGGGTCGACCTGTTGCAGGCCGACCATCGTGTTCCGCAGCACCGGGAGCAGCGAGTAGAACGCCAGCGGCAGCGCCGCGACCCACAGCCCGCCGGTCGCGCCGGTGACGATGAACCACAGCACCAGCACACCGAGCGCGGGCGCGGCCTGGCCGATGTTCGCGACCGCCAGGAACACCGGTGCCGCCCACTTCGCGTACGGCCGCGTCACGAGTACGCCGAGCGGTACGGCGACGGCGACCACGATCGCGGTGACCACGACGGTCATCGCCAGGTGGTCGCGCAGGGCCTCCAGCAAGCCGGTGGCGTTGAGGGTTTCCTTCTCCGTCGCGGTCAGATCGCTGGCGAACACCCAGATGAGCACCGCGGCGACGATCAGCAGCACCACCGCGGGCTGGGCGAACAGCCGGACCCGTTCGGCGCCTCTGGACGAGGACTCGGTGGAGAACCCGGTATCGACGGCCGTCATGCGGTCACACCTTCCGCCGGGTTGTCGTCCGAGTGCTCCTCGCGCAGTTGCTGGATCGTCGAGATGACGGTGTCGAGCTCGATCGTCCCGGCGTACTCGCCGCGGGCGCCGGTCACCGGGACGCTGCCGCCCTCGGCGAGCATCGCTTCGAGCGCGTCCTGCAGTGTCGACTGGAGGCTGACCGAGTCACGCAGCGGTTTGCCCGCGGTGGCCAGCGACGTCGCCGCGGTCAGCTCGCGGACGTGGACCCACCGCATCGGACGACGACGCTGGTCGAGGACCAGCACGAAATGCTTGCGCTGCTGCGTCAGCTTCTCGCGGACGTCCGACGGCGATTCGCTCACCGCCGCCGTGAGCGCGTCCTGCTTCAGTTCGACGTCGCGGACCCGCAGCAGCGTCAGCTGCTTCAGCGAGGCACCGGCGCCGACGAAACCGGCGACCGTGTCGTCGGCCGGGTTCGCGAGGATCGCGTCCGGGGTGTCGTACTGGAGGATCTTCGACTGGTTGCCGAGCACCGCGATCTTGTCGCCGAGCTTCACGGCCTCGTCGAAGTCGTGGGTGACGAAGACGATCGTCTTCTTCAGTTCGGTCTGCAGCCGCAGCAGTTCGTCCTGCAGGTTGCCCCGGGTGATCGGGTCGACCGCGCCGAACGGTTCGTCCATCAGCAGTACGGGCGGGTCCGCCGCGAGCGCCCGCGCGACGCCGACACGCTGCTGCTGTCCACCGGAGAGCTGACGCGGGAAGCGGTCGCGGAAGTCGGCCGGGTCCAGCCCGACCAGGTCCATCATCTCCTCGACCCGGTCGTTGACCTTCTTCTTGTCCCAGCCGAGCAGACCGGGCACCACCGCGATGTTCTGCGCGACGGTGAAGTGCGGGAAGAGACCGGCCTGCTGGATCGCGTAGCCGATGCGACGGCGCAGGGTGTCGACATCGAGCTTCAGCGCGTCGTCGCCACCGATGGTGATCCGGCCGGACGTCGGCTCGATCAGCCGGTTGATCATCCGCATGGTGGTGGTCTTGCCGCAGCCGGACGGGCCGACGAACACCACGATCTTGCCCGCGGGCACCACCATCGAGAACTCGTCGACGGCCGGCTCGCGGGTCCCGGGGTAGCGCTTGCTGACGTTCTCCAGCTCGATTTCGACGCCGGATACGTTTTCAGGAGACTCAGCCACGGACACCCCTAGAGACGGTCAAACGGTTGATCAGGACGTAAACGGCGTCGAGGACCAGCGCGAGGACGACCACCCCGAGCGTCCCGGTGAGTGCCTGGTTGAGGGAGTTCGTGCTCCCCGCGTTGGTGAGCCCGGAGAAGACCTCGGAGCCGAGGCCCGGGCCCTTCGCGTAGGCCGCGATGACCGCGATGCCCATCAGCATCTGCGTCGCGACCCGCATGCCGGCGAGGATCGCGGGCCAGGCGAGCCGCAGCTCCACCCTGGTCAGCACGCCGACCCGGCTCATGCCGATCCCGCGTGCCGCGTCACTGACCGCCGGATCGACTCCGCTCAGCCCGACGATGGTGTTCCGGACGATCGGCAGCAGCGCGTAGAGCACCAGCGCGACGACCGTGGTGTTCGCGCCGAGGCCGAGCACGGGGATGAGGAGACCCAGGAGGGCGAAGGAGGGAACGGTGAGGATCGTGCTCGCCAGCGCCGTGGCCACCGCCGACCCGACCGGGCTGCGGTAGACCGCGACACCGATCAGCACGCCGAGCACGGCGGCCAGGATCGTGCACTGCACGACCGCGCTGACATGGAGGAGCCCCTGGAGGGCGAGTCTGTCCCACCGATCCGAGATGTACTCGAAGAGGTTCATCGCGTGCTGGTTCTCCCGCCGCCTCTGAGTGAGAGTCCTCACCCATTCGGAGTAGCTGTATCGGGAGCCTGACTACCCAAACCACACGCGGCCAAACCCCTGTTTACCGCCTTTTATCCTGTAAACCTTCCCCATATGGCCTAGATGGGCAACCGCACGCGCCGTCCGGCCAGCGTCTTTCTCACTGCTCAACAGCCGGGAGGACATCGACCGCTCGGCCGGACGTCGCATACCCTTCACCCCGTGAGCAAGCCACGTCATCACCGGAGCGCGTTACGCGCCGTGCGTGGCGGCTTGCTCGGCGTGAGCTCGGCGGCGCTCGCCGTGACCGCTCACGTGATCGGGGACGGCGAGGTACCCGATACGGCGATGACGTTGTTGCTCACCGTGCTCATCGGCTGGAACGCCGCCGCGCTCGCCGCCAAGGCCCGCGGCCCGCTCGCCACGATCGTCGATCTCGGCGCGGGCCAGGTCGTGATGCACCTCGTGCTCAGCTCACTGAGCAGCCACGAGTTGATGCACGACGAACCCGCCCCCGTCTCCGGTGGACTGGCGATGACCGCGGCGCACGTCGTCGCCACGCTGGTCACCGCGTTGCTGCTGGCCAAGGCCGACGGACTGCTGCTCGGGGTCCTCGCCTGCCTGCGCGCGCTGGTCCCGTTCATCCTCAACGCGCTCCCGGTGCCGGCGGCGACGCCGTCGCCGGTACTCGCCCGGCCGTCGGGCCCCGGTCACCTGGTCGGGGTCGACCTGCGCCGGGTCCACGGCAGGCGCGGCCCGCCACTGTTCTCCTGAACCGCAGCTCATCCCCCCTTACTCCGGCGAGGTCCCCGAACCCGCCTTTTCACTCATGTTCAGGAGTTTTCGTGTCCAAGCACGTCTTCAAGCGCGCCGGTTTCCTGGCCGCCACCGTCGGTATCACCGGTCTGCTGTCGGCCGGGGTCGCTTCGGCCCACGTCACCGCCAACGTCTACGGCCCCCAGCCGTCGAAGGGCGGCTACGGCTCGATCTTCTTCCGTGTCCCCAACGAGGAGAAGGACGCCGGCACGGTCAAGGTCGAGATCACCATCAAGCCCGAGTACGCCTTCGGGTCCGTGCGCACCAAGCCGATCCCCGGCTGGACCGCCGAAGTGGTCAAGTCCAAGCTGCCCAGCCCGGTGACCACGCCGTCCGGCACGCAGATCACCGAAGCCGTCACCAAGGTCTCGTGGACCGCGCAGCCCGGCACCAAGATCGCCGCCGGTTCGACCGAGTTCCAGGAGTTCCAGATCAGCGCCGGCGCGTTCCCGACGAACCTCGACGCGGTGGAGTTCCCGGCCACCCAGACGTATGAGAACGGCAAGGTCGTCGAGTGGAACCAGCCGACCCCGGCCAACGGTGAGGAGCCGGAGCACCCCGCGCCGAGCGTGAAGCTCGCCGAGAAGTCCGCGGACGGACACGGCGGCGCGCACGGCGGCGACGCGAAGGCCGAAGACTCGCACGAGGCTTCTTCGTCGTCCGACAACACCGCCCGCTGGCTCGGCGGCGCCGGGCTGGTCGTCGGCGCGCTCGGTCTCGGCGTCGGCGCCGGTGCCACCCTGCGCGCCCGTCGCGCGACGGCCGCCGCTTCCAGCAAGAACAGCAACACCGAGGGAACCGAATAAATGCGGAAAGCGCTCATCGCGCTGGCAGTCGCAGGGGTGGCGTGGCTCGCCACCGCCACCCCTGCGCTGGCGCACAACGTGCTGATCTCGTCCGACCCGGCGAAGGGCGCTTCGGTCGCCGCCGGGCCCGCGAAGATCACGCTCACGTTCGACCAGTACGTCCAGGCCGCGAACGTCAACCAGATCGCGGTCATCGGACCGGGCGGCGGACAGTGGGCCGAAGGCCAGGTCGAGGTCCGGGACAGCGTCGTGTCAGTGCCGCTGCGGCCACTCGGCCCGGCGGGCGAGTACAAGATCGGCTACCGGATCCTTTCGGCCGACGGCCACGCCGTCACCGGTGAGGTGCCGTTCACCCTCACCGCCGCGGGCACCGGGACACCGGCGTCCGTCGACGCGGCCAGGAGCGGCGGCGGCGAAGCGACGACCACTCCGGCGACCGGCGGAGAAAGCTCGTCCGGGGTACCGATCTGGGTGTGGATCGCGGGCGCCGTCGTACTGCTCGCCGTCGGACTGACCGTCGCCCTGCGCACCGGCGCCGGTGACAAGGAGAAGAGCGGGTCATGACACAGGCCGAGACCACCTCGCGCGCCCGCGTCGCCGTCCTGTTCTGTGTGGTGACGGCCGCGATCGTCGGCGCGCTGATCGGCGTCGCGCTGACGGCCACCGCGCCGGTGCCCGGAGTGGCGCAGGTCAGCGAGGCGGTCTCGGTCTCCATCCCGATCGTGCGGGTACTGCTGGACATCTCCGCGGTCGCGACGATCGGGCTCGCGCTGCTTTCGGTGCTGGTCGGCTACGACCGGCCGAAGCTTTCCGAGCCGATCATGCGCATCGCGCGGCCCGCGAGTGTCGCGGCGGCGCTGGTGTGGGCGACGACCGCGCTCGTCGCGCTGATCCTGCAGACCGCCGAGTACCGGCCCGGATCCAGCACACTGTCCATTTCGGACGTCGGCGGCTACATCGCCGACGTCGGCGCCGGGAAGGCGCTGCTGATCGTCGCGGTACTGGCGCTGCTGCACGCGGGACTCGGCGTGCTCGCGTTGAAGCACGGGGAAAAGGTGCCCGCCGAGGTCCGCGTGGGACTCGGGCTGTTCGCGCTGCTTCCGTTGCCGGTCACCGGGCACGCGTCGAACTGGAACTACCACGACTACACGATGATCTCGATGGAACTGCACGTGATGAGCGCCGTCGCCTGGACCGGCGGGCTCGGCGCGATGGCGGTGCTGCTCGTCGGGAACCGGACGCTGCTGGCGCACGCGCTGCCGCGGTTCTCCAAACTGGCGACCCTGTGCCTGATCCTCGGTGCGGCGACCGGGTTGTTCAACGGACTGATCGAGATCTCGCTCAACCCGTCGCTCGGGTTCTGGGAAGGCGTGTTCACCACGCCTTACGGACAATTGGTGCTGCTGAAACTGTTGTGCACCGGGGTGATCGCGGGACTCGGCGCGTACACGCGGTGGAAGCTGATGCCCCAGATCGTCCGGCACAACCGCACGGCGCTGGCCGCCTGGGCGACGCTGGAACTGACCGTCATGGGGCTGGCGTTCGGTTTCGCGGTCGTCCTCACGCGTGCCCCGGTCGTCCCGACGTCCTAGGCCTCGGTGTTGCGAAGGGCACTTTCACAACCCTCAACATCGTGAACATGGCGTCTTCGCGGGCGGGCGGGCGGGAGTGGCCCACGACCAGTGTCCCCAATGTCGCATTAGAGACACTGAGCGTCTCTAATGCGACATTGGGGACACTGACCGCGAGGCCTTTCGCGACCGCTGAGCGGTGCTAGCGGGTAACCCAACTAGAGCGTAAGTGCTACAGGATCTTTGCCTTGCCCCACGACGTAAAGCTGTTACCGGCTTTGCTCCATCCGGCCGCATTTGGCCGGTTTCGCTGTCCTCTCCGGATCATGCCCGCGATGCTCTACGCGTCGCTGGGGTAACCCACAGAGGGGATGATCGATGGGCAGCCCGATCCCGGGTGAAGGTGAAGTCCGCGCACCGGAGGTACCGCGCCAGCGGTCGGCGGGCAAACTCACCCGGCAGGTGAGTTCGGGACCGCGTCAGCTGCCGAACGCCCCCGCGCATTTCACCAACCGCACGGCCGAGCTGGGTCTGCTCGAAAAGCTGCTGTCCCAAGAAGAAGACGGCGGTGGCAGCCCGACGGTGCAACTGATCAGCGGTCAGGGCGGGATCGGGAAGACGGCGCTGGCGACGGCGTGGGGACATCGTCTCGGCGACCGGTTCCCCGACGGACACCTCTGGGCGGATCTGGGCGGGTTCAGCACCAACGGCCCGCTCACCGCGAGCGAGGCGCTCGGCCGGTTCCTGCGCGCGCTGGGTGTCCCGCCGGCGGGGCTGCCCGCGGACGTCGAGGAACTCGCCGCCCTCTACCGGACGACGACCGCCGACCGGCCACTGCTCCTGCTGCTCGACAACGCGGGTTCGACCGAGCAGGTGCTGCCACTGCTGCCCGCCTGCGCGGACAGCCTCGTGATCGTGACGTCGAGGCGCCGTCTCGGCAGGCTCCAGACCGAACACCGCGCGAAGCTGGTCGAACTGAACCCCTTCGGTTCCGCGCACAGTGCCGAACTGCTGCGCCGCGCCGTGGGCACCGACCGGGTCGGCGCCGAAGCCGAACACGCGGGGAAGATCACCGAGCTGTGCGGCGGTCTGCCGATCGCGCTCACCACGATCAGTTCCAAACTGGCCGCCCGGCCGAAGATGTCGCTGGAGAAGATCGCCACGGAGCTGCGGAAGGAATATCGTCGACTGGCCACGCTGTCGACGAAAGAGGCTCAATCGGTGGAAGCCAGCTTCAACCTGTCGTATGACGAGCTCCCGTCGGACGCGGCCGCCCTGTACGCGGCGCTCGGCCTGCACCCCGGCCCCGACTTCGGCGTCGGCGTCGCGGCGGCGTCGATCGCCGTCCGTCCCGAGGTCGCCGACGACCTCTTGGACCAGCTCGTCGACGTCGGACTGTTGATCGACCGCGGCGACGACCGGTACACGTTCCACGACCTCGCGCGCCTGCACGCCAAGGAGAAGACGGCGGGTAACGAGTACGACCGCGACATCGCCGTCCGCCGGATGCTCGAGTGGTACCTGGCCGCGGCGTCGGCGACCGCCGTCCTGACCACGCCCGATCAGGACGCGATCCCGTACCGCTACGAGTACCGGCCGTCGGCGCCGGTCACCTTCGGCTCCTCCGACGAGGCGCTCGACTGGCTGGAGCTGGAACGCGAGAACCTCATCGCCGCCGTCGAGACGGCCGCGGACGGGGAGCTGCCCGAACTCGGCTGGCAGCTCGCCGCCGCGATGTGGCCGCTTTTCCTGCTGCGCAAGCACTATCCCGACTTCCTGCGGGTCAGCGAGCTCGGTGTGCGCTGCGCGCGGGCGTGGGGCAACTCGTCCGCGCTGGCGCTGATGCACAACCGCAGCGGCGCCGCGAGCCGCGGTACCGGCCGCTACGACGAAGCCGTCGGGCACTACCAGGCGGGCCGCGAAGCCGCCCAGTCCGGCGACGACCACGTCGTCGAGATCCGCTCGGTGGAAGGTCTCGGCCTGGTCGCCCTGCAACAGGGCAGGCTCGATGACGCGGTGAAGTGGTTCGAGGAGGACCACCGGCTCAGCGAACGGCAGCAGCGCTCGCACGACGTCGGGCTCGCGCTGATCAACCTGGGCGCCACCCGCGTCCGGGCCGGGCAGCCCGAAGCCGGGATCCGCGACCTCGCCGGCGCTCGCGACATCCTCGAAGGCGACGACTACAACGTGGCCCGGGCGCGGATCGAACTCGGCCGCGCCCTCACCGTCACCGGGGACCTCGCGGCCGCACGGGCCGAACTCGAACCGGCGCGCGCCACCATGGAGTCCGCCGGATCGCGGTTCGAGGTCGCCAGGACGCTCCACGCCTTCGGTGAGATCGCCGAGGCGGAAGGCGAAACCGAGGAGGCCCGGCGGTACTACGACCAGGCGTTGCCCATCTTCGTCGGCCTCGGTCGCCCGGAGGCGGACGCACTGCGTGCTCGCTTGGCCCGTCTCTGATCTTCGAAGACACCGATCGGTGAACAACCCCCAGGTGAACTCAGCGCGCTAAATAACTGAGCGTAGCTGCAAGTTGCACATTTGGGGGAGCATTGATCCAATAGAAGTGATTAGCCCAGCCGAATTCGTCACCGTTTGATCGGTGATTTCGGGCAAGCGACGAACGGTCATTCGGCGTCGGCGAATGCACGTGCAAGTTACCGTTCCCGGGTGACTCACCGATACCGGTTCCAGCGGGCGCCGGTATGCCCGTTCCGGAGATCATCCAACCGTTTTCGCAGCTCATCACGCACGCTGGGGTGACTCCGGAGAATCGGGAGAACACTCGTGGTGAGCTTCAGTTCACGGATAGCGCGCAGTACCGAGAAGCCGGACCACGTGGTGACGTCGAATCCGTACCGCTCGGCGAAGACGCGATAGCGGGCCGGTGGATCACCGAACCGTTCACGGCCGACGGCGAGCGGCGTGAGGTCCCATTCCGGCGGCCCGACACAGGACGAATCGAAATCGCACAGCACCGGCCCGTCGGGCCCGGGGATCACATTCCCGGTGTGCGCGTCGCCGTGGACCAGGCCCCTGGGGAGCGGGAAGTCCAGCGCCGCGAGCCCTTCCTCGACCTCGGCGCAGCGCTCCAGCAGGAACCGCCGGTCGCCCTGGGACAGCTCCTCCGCGTCCGAAACCCGGGCGCGGACCGCGGCGAACGGCGCCCATTCGGCGAGCCCGTCGGGCGGCGGGAGGGAGTGGACGCGGCGCAGGAGCGCGGCGAGGTCCGCGGACTTCGCCTTCCGGCCGGTCGGCGGCACTTTCCACCAGACCGTGACGAGATGATCGCCGACCCGCAGGGGCTGCTCGAAGCCGGGAAGGAGCCGGATCGCCGGCACGTCGTGCCGTTCGAAATGCCGCGCGACCCGCACGACCGTGCCGACGCGATGCCGCAGCAGGGTGGAGCCGACGATCCGGACGACGAACGGCGCGCTCGCCAGCTCGTAGACGGCGTTGTTGGTGAACCTCAGCAGCCGGGCGCCTGCCGGATCCACCCCCAGCAGCGCGCAAGTACGCCCGAGGGCGTCATGCAGCTTGTCCGGCGTGAACCGGCCGTCCGGCCCGGGCGCCCCGGACCCGGTCGGCTCAGGCGGCGTAGAAGGCGTTGAGGCGTTCGGCGAGGTCACGGGCGTCGGCGTTGTTCCGGCGGCGCTCCGCCTCGACCTGAAGCGGCCGCATGCGGTCCTTCACCCGCTCCGACTTGATGCCCTCGGCGCAGTCGACGGCCTTGGAACCCACCTTGGCGCCATGATCGAGATCGCCTTCGAGCAGGTGATTCGTCGCCAGCGCGCTGAGCATGAACGTCTTGCTGCGGGCCATGTCGTCGTCGTAGGACTCGACGGCCTTGGTCAGCGCCGGGATCGCGTACTTGGTGTGCTCGGCGTTCTTCGACGCGAGCACCGTGTGCACGGTGCCGATCATGGCGTAGACGTCGGTCTCGGTGAAGAACTTGACCCAGGATTCGGCGGCGGCGATGTCGGCGCGGGCGAACTCGTCCTTGCTCCGGCCGAGCAGCTTCACGGCCTGCTCCTCGTTGCCCATCATCGCGTAGGCCCACGCCTCGTTGGCGCAGAGCACGGCGACCGCCAGTTCGGAGCCCGATTCCTGGGCGGCGATCTGGCCGAGCTGGAACAGTTTCAGCGCGTCGTTCGGGGCGTCCTGGTGCAGGTAGACGCGGCCCATCCGGTAGAGGACGTTGGCCACGAGCGGGTGGTTGTCCCCCTGTTTGGCCAGGTCGAGGGCGTTCGCGAAATGACCGCGGGCGGAGTCCATGAGGCCGGTGTCGAACGACGTCCAGCCCGCCAGGCTGTGCAGGTCGGCCAGCGCGACGAACAGCCGGTTCTTGACCATCTCGGTGCCGTTGGATTCGAGCATCTGCTGTCCCCAGGACAGCTGCGCGACCACGGCGTCCCGGCAGAAACCGCCGCCGTACTGGTAGTCGAGGGACCGCAGGGCTCTGGTGGCGGCCTCGACCTGGCGGACGTCGGTCATGCCGATCCGCCCGGGAGCGGGCGTCTTCGCCGGCCCCGCCGACCACGTACCCGATTCCGGACCGAACACCGCCGCACCCATCGTGACCTGGGCGGCGTGCGCGAGGAACCTCCGTCGCTTCACGGACTCGTCCTCCTCCGCCTGCTGGCCGTCGGCAGCGCCGACGACCTTGATCGCTGTCGCCTCGTCATAGGCGAGACCCATGTATCCCCGTGGGACACCAAGGCCGTCAGCGATGCGGGTGAGCACGTCGTACGCCATCACCTGGCGACCTTTGAGGATCTCGGACACCTCGGACTGCGACTGGCCGGTCATCGCGGCGATCTGGCGCTGCGAAACACCGTGCTTGCGCAATAGGCGGTACACGGCGGAGATCTCCCGTGTGGCCAGTGCGGCTCGCATCTCCGGCTGCTCCCAGGCATCCGGCGGCACGGGGTGACTCTGGCGGCTCGAGTCCGAGCCGGCGACAGCGCCGCCACCGATACTGGCGTCCATTGCGCCCCCTCACAGTTCCGTTGGGGTCGAGAAACAGCGTAGGCACACCTATTCAACCGTGTGAAACACCGGAATGCCCGTCGTGATCGGCCCGGCAGAAGTCGTTTGACCGCTTACCGTGAAACCTCGTCCGGTCACCGCTATGACGGCGGTTCGACCTTCTATCGCACTCGGTTTCACATCACTGTAGTTGTCAGATCTCCGTGACCGACCGGCCACCGGCCACGATCACAGAGAGCTACCAAGTCTCCGAACCCCCTACAGGTGCGGAAACGCGGTCACGAAGACGACGTGGAACGAGAGAGCGGAGAAGAGCCAGTGGAGTTCGTGGACTCGATCGCAACAGGCTCCATCACCGCGGGACGGGCCGGTATGGCCACGCGCCACCTGCGTCCGGCAGGCCCCGCCGGTCAGCAGGCGGTCGCCGTCGCCCCCGGTGCCAACCGTCCGGTCTCCCCTTCCGCCCCGGTCGACCCCCGTACCGCGAGTGTGCGCCGTTATGAAGGCGGACAGTTGATCTGGCGTGTGCAGTGCGGCGATCTCATCAGCCGCGAGCGCGCCGTCACCGTGTTCGTCGAAGACAACCAGGTGGTTCTCGTCTCGCCGCCCGGAGAGACCGCGCGCCTGACGTCCGGCCAGCTCGGACAGCTCAGGGCCGCGCTCAACGAAGCCGCCAAGATGGCGGAAAGGTAACGGTGAGTTCTCCGTGGATCAGGTCCTAGGGCAAGTCCTCCGCAACGCGGTTTGGGAACGCCTCGACATGCTCTCCGATCTCGCGACCAGGGCCGACGCGCAGTCGCTCGTCTCGGTCGCCCGCTCGGAACTCCCCCGGCTGACCGAGGGCTGGCGCGCCATGCTCCAGGCGCACGAGCCCGACGAGCGCGGGGATTGCCCCACCTGCTCGACCCGCTGGCACAAGTGCAAGGCCCCCTGCTCGGTCTGGCAGGTCGCGCACGAGCACCTCGTCGCCGGCGGTCTCGCGCCCCAGCAGACCGCGGCCACCCAGGACCACCGGCGGGAAAGCCGTCGCCGCGTCCCTGGTCAGACCCGCGGGGTGAGCCCCGCCGAGACCACCGGCAGGCACGCGCTGGTCAACCCGCGCCGTCCCGCCATCGGCGGCGTCCACGCCTAGTAAGCCGGCGGGTGGACGAAGCTCCGAGCGCCCCCTCGGAACGACGTCGTAACCCGCCTACGCCGGGAAGCGGTTCGCGCGTACCCCCGAACGTCACGAGCCGCTCTCGGTAATCACTCCGGTCCCCACCGCGATTAATCGAAAATTTTCGGCAGAACACCTAGCGAACGTAGTAATCGGTCGCTAGGTTGATGATCACAAACGCAACGCGAGATCCGTTCGGATCCGCGTTGTCATCCCCCGAACCCCGCGGGCCGGTGCCGTTGCACTCCCCTCCCCCGACCGGCACCGGTCCGCGGTCTCCAACCTCCTCAGCTGACGCCCTTCACCCGCGTGACCAGCACCGCGGCGAGGACGGTGGACAGCGCCGAAGCCGCGAAGAGGCTCGGATAACCGCCCAAGTACGCCAGGATCGGTGCGGTCAGCATCGGCGCGACCACCTGCGGCAGCGAGTTCGCGATGTTGATGACGCCGAGGTCCTTCGCCCGGTCCTGAGCGGCGGGCAGCACCTGCGTGAGCATCGCCAGCGCGACGGCCATGTACGCACCGAAACCGACGCCCAGCAACGGAGAGGCCGCGAGCGCGGCCGTCCAGTTCTGCCAGACGACGAGCAGCAGCGCCGCGACCGCCATCACCGCGGCCGCCGAGAGGACGTACGGCTTACGCCGTCCGGACCTGTCGGAGAAGTGACCGGCGATGAGCGCGCCGACGATGAGCGCGGCCCCGTAGAGCCCCATCATGATCAGCAACCCGGTGTCCGGGTCCTCGTAGTGCACGGCGTCCTTGAGGAAGAACAGCAGATACAGCGTCCCGAAGGCGTTGCCGAGGTTGATCATGAAGTGACAGCCCCACGCCCAGGCGAAATCCGGGTGCCGTCGCGGCGAGATCCACAGATTCGCCAGCACGTCCCGGGTCCGGACCGACGGCCGGTACTCGACCGGCAGACGCGCGTCCGGTGTGCGCAGCACGAAAGCCGCCGCACCCGCCAGCACGATGACCGCGCAGACCGCGTAACCCAGGGGAAGTCCGGCGAGGTCGAGCATCACCACGACCACCACCGCGCCGAGCACGGTTCCGAGCATCTGGGCGATCCCGACCAGCCCGCCGACCTGCGCGCGCTGGGGCACCGGCACCCGGTCCGCGATCGCCGAGACCAGCATCGCGAGCATGCCGTTCAGACCGGCCTGGACCAGGCACCAGCCGAGCACCATGACCGCGATGTTCGGCGCGAAAGCGAGCACGAGCAGCCCGGACGCGGCGACGACGGCGCCCACCGCCGTCCACGGATGACGACGTCCGCGCGCGGAACACGTCCGGTCCGAAAGCAGGCCGACGGCCGGGTTGGCGATCAGCGCGACGAGCGCGCCGATCCCGGTGACCAGGCTGAACACCGCTTCCTTGTTGGCGGCGTCCAGGATTTCGGCCTGCTTCGGCAGGAGGACCTGGATGGGCGCGTAGACCCCGAGCCACAGTGCGATGTTCGCGAAGAACAGCAGGCTCATCCAGCCCGCGCGAACCTTGGCGACCGGCTCGGCGAGCGCCTCCGGCAGTGCCCTGACCTCACTCATGGCGAACCAGTTTCCGGTACCAGCCGTAGGAATCCTTCGGCGTCCGCTTCTGCGTCTCGTAGTCGATGTGCACCAGGCCGAACCTCGGCTGGTAGCCCTTCGACCATTCGAAGTTGTCCATCAGCGACCAGACGAAGTACCCGCGGACGTCGACGCCGGCGTCCATCGCCTGCCGCACCGCGGTGAGGTGACTTTCGAGGAAGTCGACGCGTTCCTGATCGTGGACGTGCCCGTCTTCGGCGACGACGTCCTCGAAGCTGCAGCCGTTTTCGGTGATGTAGACGGGCGGGAGGTGCTCGCGGTAGCGCTCCTGGAAACCGACGAGGAGATCACGCAGCCCGTGCGGGACGATCGGCGAATCGTTGGTGGTCATCGGAAATCCCTCGATCGCGCGAAGCTCGAAGGGAAGGGGATTGCCTTCGCCGGGCGCCGCGACGCCTTGTGGCTCGTAGTAATTGACGCCGTAGAAGTCGAGCGGCTGCGCGATGGTGGGCAGATCTTCGGCGAATCCGGCAGGGAGATGGTCGATGACTTGTTCGGGATATCGGCCCAGTAGCACCGGATCCGCGTAAGTGCGATTGATGAGGGCGTCGATCCATTCGCCCGCGGCCTTGTCCTCCGGCGAATCGGAGGCGGGCCAGATCGGCGAGTGGTTGTTGGCGGTGCCGACACTGCGGGCGCCGGCCGCGCGCAGCGCTTGGACCGCGAGACCGTGGGCCAGATTCTGGTAGTGCGCGGTGGGAAGGGCGTCGAGCAGGAGCGTCTTGCCCGGGGCGTACTCGCCGATCGCGTACCCGAAGATCGACATGACCATGGGCTCGTTGAGCGGAATCCACATTTTCACCCGATCGGAGAACCGCTCGCCCACGATGGCGGCATACTCCGCGAACCTCTCGGCGGTATCACGGGAGAGCCAGCCGCCTTTGTCTTCGAGAGCCTGCGGGAGGTCCCAGTGGAAGAGCGTCCCGGCCGGCGCTATCCCGGCGGCGCAGACCTCGTCGATGAGCTCGTCGTAGAAGGCGAGCCCTTCGGCGTTGGGCTTCCCGTCACCGTCGGGCTGGATCCTGGGCCAGGCGAAGGACATCCGGTAGGCACCGACGCCGAGATCGGCCATCAGCGCGATGTCCTCCGGGTAGCGGTGGAAGTGATCGGCCGCTACCTTGGCGTCCTCCGCCCGCGCGATCTTTCCCTCCGTTTCGGTGAACGTGTCCCAAATGGACTGTCCCCGGCCGCCCTCTCCGGTCGCCCCCTCGATCTGGAAGGCGGAGGTCGAGACACCCCACAGGAATTCGGACGGGAAGATCGGATTCTCCACCGGCGGCGCACCTTTCCTCGGAGACAGGGCCGAACATGAAAAGTTCTCAGATACTATGCCTTCACTCGACCGTGGGGAACCCTGTCGGCACGATAAAGTCGCAGATCAGCGAAGGAGGAGCCCGAGTGTCCGACATCCAGGCCGCGAAACCGCAGACGGAGACGACTCCGCTCCGGCGGCAGCCCGTCCAGCAGCGCAGCGCCAAGCGGGTGGAGCAGATGCTCGACGCCAGCGCCCAGCTGATCGACGAACTCGGTTACGAAGCCCTGACCACCACGTTGATCGCGAAGCGCGCCGGGGTGGCGGTCGGGTCGCTGTACCAGTTCTTCCCGGACAAGCGGGCCGTGGTGCAGGCACTGACGCAGCGGAACCTCGAACGGTTCGTCAGCTCGGTGTCCGCGACCTTGAACGAACTCGCACCCGAGCACTGGTGGGACGTCGTCGACTCGATCCTCGACATCTACCTCGACATGCACCGTCAGGTCCCCGGGTTCTCGAAGGTCCACTTCGGTGACGTCGTGGACCGGCAGCTCCTCGACGAGACGCGCGACAACAACGCCGTCATCGTCGACGCGCTCACCGACATCCTTTCGGCGCGGATCTCTTCGCCGCTGGACGACATCCGGTTCGCGCTGACGATCGCGAACGAGACGGCCGACGCGTTGCTGAAGCTGGCCTTCCGGCGGGATCCGCGCGGGGACGAGCGGATCGTGGCGGAGGCGAAGTCCGTGGTGAAGGGCTACTTGGCGAGCAAGTTCGGCGAGGCCTGAGGTTCTTCCTTGCGCCTCAGTACAGGAAGCGGGCCTTCCTGCACTGAGGCCTTGTCCCCCATGCCACAAAGGCCACCTTCCGGACGTTGATCGTCCCGAAGGTGGCCTTCCCGTCACCGATGGATCCCCCTACGCCATTCGTGCCCATCGGCGACCGGACTAGACACCTCACCAGTCACACAGCCCCCATCAGCCACGCTCAGATGCGCCCTGACCTGGCTTTATCCACTTGTCCACAAAAGTTGTCCACACCCACTCACAGTTGTGGACAACCTCCCCGCTCACCCCTCCGATACCCCGTTCCCGACACCCCCTCCCGATACGCTGGTGCGGGGCCGCCCCCCAGGGACGGGTGGGGGGTGGGGTCGCGCGGGTCAGCCGAAGTTTTGGGACTCGCCTCGGTAGGTGGGGACGGTCCGGTCGACGCGGTCGCCGATGACGACGTGGTAGTGCGTGAAGCGTTCGGCGAGTTCGCCGGCTTTCGCGTGCCGGAGCCAGACGCGGTCGCCGAGTCTCAGGTGGCGGGCCGCTTCGCCGGTTACGGGCGTTTGGACTTCGCCGGCGCCTTCGAACCCGAGTAGCGAGAGACCTTCGGGCAGGTAAGGCGTCGGGAGGCGCGAAGATTCCGCGGGGCCTGAAGCGATGTAGCCGCCGGAGAAGAGCGTCGCGACCTTCGGCGCGGGACGCCGGACGACGGGGAGCGCGAAGAACGCGGCCGGACGCGGCGAGAAGTGCGCGTAGCCGTCGAAGAGGGTCGGCCCGATCAGGCCGGAGCCCGCCGCGATCTCGGTGACGGCTTCCTCGGCACCGGTCGATTCGACGCTGCCGCTGCCGCCGCCGTTGACGAACTCGAGGTCCGCCAGTTTTCGCACCGCGCGAACGGCGGCGGCACGACGCTTCGCGATTTCCACAATGGACTTCCGCTGCATCCAGCCGATGACGGCGTTCTTGACACCGTTGCCCGCCGCGTCGCCGAGCCCGGCGATCTGGCCCTCGTACGCCATCATCCCGACGAGCCGGAAACCCTTGCGGGACAGGATGGTTCGCGCCAGATCGGCGGCCTGGCGGGGACTGAACACCGGCGAGCGCCGAGTGCCGACGTGGATACCGGGCAGCGGCCGCCACGAGGCATCGAGTTCGAGGCAGACGCGGATCTCGGGGTGATCCTGGCCGAGCGCGGCGTCGACCAGATCGAGGTGTTCGGGTGAGTCGACCATGATCGAAATCGCCGCCCGCGCCCGGTCGTTCGCGGCCAGTCGTCGCAGCGCGCCGTGATCGGCGGTCGGGTACGCGACCACGATGTCGTCGGTCGTCCCCTGCTCCGCGTGCCAGACCGCTTCGGCGAGCGAGTAGCACATGAGGCCTTCGAAACCGGGCCGCGCGAGCACCCGTTCCAGCAGGTAGCGGCAGCGCACCGACTTGCTGACCACGCGGATCGGCTTGCCGGCGGCCCGCCGCAGCAGGTCGGCGCCGTTGGCGTCGAACGCATCCAAGTCGACAACCGCGAACGGAGGATCCAGGTCCTTCGTCGCCAAGTCGTACACCGTCGCACTGGTCACCCGAACTAAGGTACGACAGAAGGGCTTGAAACGCGAATACTATTCACTTACTGTTTCGGCACTCACATACTCACACCTGACAGGTGGGCGCATGACACGGTGGAGCAACTGGGCCGGGACCGCGACGGCGTCGCCGCTGCGCGTACATCGGCCGCGCGACACGGACGGGATCGCCGACGCGATCGGCCGGTCCGTCGCGGACGGACGTCGTCTGCGCCCCTGGGGCAGCGGCCACTCGTTCACGGCCATCGCCGCGGCCGACTCCGACGCCATGGACCTCACCGGCTGGACCGGCATCGCGTCGGCGGACGTCGCGAAAGGCCTGGTCACCGTTCGTTCGGGCACCACGCTCAAACAGCTCAACGCCGAACTCGACGCGCTCGGGCTGGCGATGACCAACCTCGGCGACATCGACGCGCAGACCGTCGCGGGCGCGATCTCGACCGGCACCCACGGCACCGGCGCGCGGCTCGGCGGCATCGCCACGCAGATCGCCGCACTCGAACTCGTCCTCGCCGACGGCACCGTGGTCACCTGTTCGACCGACGAACGCCCCGACCTGTTCGCCGCCGCGAGGGTCGGTCTCGGCGCACTCGGCGTCATCAGCACGGTCACTCTCCAGTGTGAACCGTCCTTCCTGCTTTCCGCGCAGGAGCGGCCGGAACCGCTCGAACAGGTCCTCGAAGGCTTCGACCAGTTCGCCGACGAGAACGATCACTTCGAGTTCTACTGGTTCCCTTACGGCAAGAACGCGCTGGTCAAGCGCAACAACCGGCTCCCGGCGGGCACCGAGCGCAAACCGCTCGGCAGGGTGAAGGAATTCGTCGACTACGAGATCACGGAGAACATCGCGTTCGGCGGCCTCTGCCGTCTCGGCCGCGCGATGCCGAAACTCGTCCAGCCGCTCGGCAGGTTCGCGTCGAACATCCTCTCCGCCCGCGAGTACAGCGACACCTCGCATCGCGTCTTCGTGACCCATCGCGGTGTGCGGTTCGTCGAGTCGGAGTTCGCGATCCCCCGCGAAGCACTCCTCGACGTCTTCGCCGAGCTTCGCGCGCTGGTGCCGAAGCTGGAGAACCCGGTCGCGTTCCCGGTGGAGGTGCGCGTCGCCGCCGCGGACGACATCTGGCTCTCGACCGCGAACGGCCGCGACTCCGCCTACATCGCGATCCACCAGTTCCTCGGCATGCCGTACCGCGAGTACTTCGCGAGTTTCGCGGCGATCGTCCGCGAGGTCGGCGGCCGTCCGCATTGGGGCAAGATGCACGACCTCGACGCCGCGGCCCTCCGCTCGTGCTACCCGCGCTTCGACGACTTCCAGCGGGTGCGCAAGGAGGTGGACCCGGCCGGGGTCTTCGCGAACACGTACCTCGACCGGGTCCTCGGAACCGTCTAGGCGGTCTCGAAGAGTGCGCTGACCGACTCCCCGTTGTGGATGCGCCGCATCGCCTCCGCCAACGCGGGCGCGATCGACAGGACCCGCAGCTTCGGGCTCTGCTCCTCCGGCGCGATCGGCACCGTGTTCGTGCAGACGACCTCCAGCACGTCCGGCTGGCTGCCGATCCGATCGAGCGCGCCGCTGGAGAAGAGGCCGTGCGTACACGCGACACGGATCGAACGCGGCTTCAGTTCCCGCAGCTTGTCGAGCAATTCGATCACCGTGCTGCCCTTGGCGATCTCGTCGTCGAGGACGATCACGTCGCGGCCGGTGATCTCACCGATCACCGAACTGATCTCGACCCTGTCGTCGGCGAAGCGCTGCTTCGCGCCGGCCGCGACCTGGACGCCGAGCAGCCGGGCGAAATGCGCGGCCTCCTTGGCGTTGCCGAGATCCGGCGACACCACGGTGGTCCGGGAGAGGTCGTACTGGCGGAAGTGTTTCGCCAGTTCCTGCAAGGCGTGCAGGTGGTCGACCGGAACGCTGAAGAACCCGTGCACCTGCGGCGAGTGCAGGGTCATCGCGAGGACTCGGTCCGCGCCGGCGGTCGCCATCAGGTCGGCGACGAGACGGCCGCCGATCGAAATGCGCGGCGCGTCCTTCTTGTCCGAACGGGCGTAAGAGTAGTGAGGCATGACGACGGTGATCCGCTTCGCCGACGCACCGCGCGCGGCGTCCAGCATCAGCAGCAGTTCGACGAGGTTCTCCTGCACCGGCCGCACCAGCGGCTGGATCAGGAAGACGTCACGTTCGCGGCAGTTTGCCTGAAGCTGGACTTCGAGGCAGTCGTTGGCGAACCGCTGCACCCGCACGGGATGCAGCGGGACACCGAGATGGGTGCAAATCTCTTCGGCGAGCCCGGGATGTGCGCTACCGCTGAAAACCGCGATGTCCTCGCGCAAGGACCTACTCCGTTCACTTAAAAGACGGATTACGTCCACACACTAGTCGAGGTACTTTTTTCCGCCGAGGCTTCATCCGACAGAGCCCAGAGCCCTGGGTGTCAGAGCGCGGAAACGGCCTGAGAGATAGCAGTATCACCCGAGATCGCTTCGAGGACGCGGCCCGCCGTCGACGGGTTGTCGAGCAGCGCGACCAGCGTCGCGGCGACGTCCTGGCGCGGGATCGGCCCGCGTCCGGTCGCTTCCTCGATCCGGATCGAGCCGGTGCCTTCGTCGTTGGTGAGCTGACCCGGCCGCAGGATCGTCCATTCGAGATCGCGGGCGCGCAGATCGTCCTCCGCCGCTTTCTTGGCTTTGAGGTAGATCCGGAAATCGGGCGATACGTCCGCGGTCTCCCATTTGTCGGCACCCATGGAGCCGACCTGGATATGCCGCCGGACACCCGCCTGCTCGGAGGCGGCCGCGAAGAGTTCCGCGGCCGCTCTGTCCACAGTGTCTTTGCGATCCGTGCCGCTGCCGGGGCCGGCGCCCGCCGAGAAGATGGCGGCGTCGGCGCCTTCGAGCACCTTGGCCACGGCGTCCACATCGGACTTTTCGAGGTCGAGGACGACGGCTTCGGCACCGATCGCTTCGAGATCGGCGACGTGATCGGGATTGCGCACGATCCCCACCGCCTGATCACCGCGCTCGGCGAGGAGTTTCTCCAGCTTCAGCGCGATCTGACCGTGTCCACCCGCAATGACTACTCGCATGGACCCGACAGTAATGCGTCTACTCGACTTCGGCAGGGGCCTCGGTGGTGCGCAGCAGCTGGTCGTAGACGATCTCGTTGACCAGGCGCGAAACCGGGTCCTCGTCCAGGATCATGCGCTCGTTGTGACCTTCGAGGTCGAGGTCGGTCACCGCGTTGGGGTCGGCGGAGACGATGCCGAGGCCGTAGGCACGGGCCCGCGGCAGGCAGTTGCCGACATAGTCTTCGGTCAGTACGGCTGGCGATGGGAGCACCATCGCGGCCTCGCCGTAACGTGCGAACGGGACCGCGGAGGCCATCGCGGTGCGCCAGTGCCGGGCGACCGCGAGGACACCGATGATCTCGGTGGCCGGCGCGGGTGCGGTCGCGGCCAGCTCTGGCCATGTCCAGGTGTCGACGGTGGCGCGATCGACGACGGGACCCATGCCCATCGCGATGCGCTCCGCGTGCACGTCGGTACGGAGCCGGGCGACCACGCAGATCTTGCGGCCGAGCACGGTGGTCTCCGGCAACACGATGCCGTTCCAGCCGAGCAGGGCGGCGGCCTTGCGTGAAAGCTCCTCGACGCTCGCGGGCAGTTCGATCGGCGGCACCACCCGGCTCGGCAGTGACCGGCTGCGCTTCGCGCCACCGGCGACCGTCGAGCTCTCCATGTTCGGTGTAGCCGCCACGTTCCGCCTCCTTCGAACCTGGTTTCCCTAAGGCTCTTCATCCCGTGCCACCTCGGTGGAAGCGGCACATGACCTGTCTAACAGGGCCGGGAGGCGGGGGCGCCGGACAACGGGAGTGGCTGCGATCGGCGGCACCTTGTCATCGGTGACCGGTCGGTAGGCGGTCATCGGACTTCAGTCCGACCGTGCCGCCAACCGAGTGAGAGCGAGGTAAGTGGTGTTACCGGGCGTCTCCGAACGGTCACGGGTACGAACTGGCCGCCACCGAACACCGGCGCGGCAACGGAAGTAGGGCATTGCTCCATTCAGCCCAGTGAATATCCATTCCACTGTGGACGTTCATGGGGGACTTCCCGCAGGTCAAGGTCATCCGACCGTCGCATTCCGGAGGAGATCTTCGACGCCCGGGGTGCGCCACTCGTCCATCACGACGATCTGCCTGTCCGCAAGGAACCAGATCCGCTGGGTCACCTGCGCGTCGCCCACGCCACCGGTCTGTCCACGAGGAACACACTGGATCGTCCACTCCTCATAGGTCGCCGTGGCGGTGCCGACCGGCGCGGTGGCGGAAGTCGTCTGCCTCGCGTCACCCTCTTGGCGCAGGTCCTTACGCCCGGCGGCGTTGCAGGCACGGCCTCCGGCGCTGCGGCGATAGAAACCGCCCGGCCGGTAGGGCGGTTGTTCGGCCGACTGCTCGGTGTTGTCCGTCAGGAGGAAGTACTTGCAGTTGAAGTACTTCTTGGGGTCGGGGCAGCTCGAGTCGACGATCACCTTCTCCAGCCCCTGCGACACCGCCGTCCAGCCCGGCGGCAGATGCAGGGTGAGCGCGCCCGCCGAGACGTCGGTGTAGCCCTGCGGCGGCGGAGCGCTGGACGCCGATCCCTTGACGGTCTTGCCGCCGGTCAGGCCCGCGACGAGTTCGGGCTTGAGCAGGTCGGACATCTTGTCGTACGGCAGTTTCATGGTCTGGACGCCGCAGGCGGTCTCGAAACCGAGCCGGTTGAAGTTGATCGTGAGCTCGACCTCGGCGGGCGTGAAGCTGGGGAAAACCTTCAGTTCTCCGGGTCCGGCGAGGTCGGCGGCCTTGATCGGGGTCCAGGTCGTGAGCGCGCAGCCCTGGTTGTGATCGGGCCAGAGACGATCGCTGAGCTCCAGCATTCCCTCGTCCGAGAACTTCCCGGGACGGAAGAGATCCGCGGGCGCGACCGGGTGACCGCCGACGAGGTCGATCAGCACGACGGAACGGCCCATGTTCCAAGTCGAATGTGGAGCGTTGTCGAGGCCGTGTTCGTAGCGGACCGAGAGGTAGCGCTCGTTCTGCATCCGCACGTCGACCACGGTGTTGAGGACATACGGGCCGCGTTCGGGTTCGAGCTTCGCGGCGCCCGGCCCGGTCTCGCGGTTCCAGGCGTCGATCGGCGCCATCAGCGCGTCGTTGACCCGTTTCGACCAGGCCTGATCCGGTCCGCCGGTCACCTCCGGGTACTGCCCGCGGAACTGGAGATTCGTGCCGGGGACGGCTCCGGTCCGGGTCTTCATGGCGACCTTGAGCGCGACGGCCTGCTGCGTCGTCGTCGGCGGTGCCTGCGGCGGAGTGCTCGGTTCGGAGAAGATCACGACGGAACCGACCACGGCGGCCGTCGCCGCGGCGACCCCGATGGCGATCTTCAGGCCGGCCGCGATGCCGCCGGTCGACGCGGCCACCGCGCCCGTTCCGGCGGCGGCGACACCGGGAGCGGCGGCCGTCCCGGCGCCGAGCAGGGCGAGCGGCGTCATCGCGGCGAGCAGACCCGTCGCCTTCGCGAGCCGGGACCAGCCCTTGCGCTCCCAGTCCTCGCCGTAACCCGCACGGGCGACGCGCTCCAGTTCGCCGACGAAGGTCAGCGCGTCGGCCGGTCGTTTCGACGGGTCCTTCGCCATCCCGAGCGCGACGATCTCGTGCACCGGATCGGGCGCTTCGCCGAACGGGATGGGCGCGTGTTCGTGCAGTGTGCGGAGCACTTCGGTGTCTTCGGCCTGATACGGCCGGTGCCCGGCGACGCATTGGAAGAACACGCAGGTCGCGGCGTAGACGTCGGTGGCCGGAGTGGACTGTCCGCCCGCCCACTGCTCGGGCGCCATGTACGCCGGGGTGCCGACGGTCGGGCCCCGCTCACCGGCCAGCACGGCCGTGCCGAAGTCGACCAGCTTGCTCTCACCGGTGTCGGCGACCAGGACGTTGCCCGGTTTGTAGTCGCGATGGACGACGTGGGCGGCGTGCGCCGCGGCCAGCCCGAGCAGCGAGCCCTTCAACACCGCGAGAGCCGCTTCGGGTTCGAGGACGCCTTGGGCCTGGAGAACGGAGCGCAGCGAGACGCCGTTGATCGCCTCCATCACGATCGCCGCGCCCTGCGGCGTCTCGAAGAACTCGTACAGCCGGACGACGTGCGGACTCGAAACCCGGTGCAGTGCCAGCGCCTCCTGCCGGAACGCGGCCAGCTGCGCCGGATCCGCGGCGAACCGGGAGAAGAGGTACTTGATCGCGACGACGTGGCCGGTGTTCTCCTGGCGTGCCAGGACCACCCGGCCGAAGGTGCCCGCCCCCAGCTGTTCCAGCTCGGTGAAGCCGGAAAGTCTCCACTCGTCGTTCAGTTCCCCGGTGCTCACGGCCAGCGCGCCTCTTCCAGAATCTTGTCGAGACCCGGAGTGTTCCATTCGTCGACGATCACGAGCTGCGTTTTCGGCAGGAACCACACCCGCTGAGTGACCGTCCCGCCGCCCGAACACGTCAGCCGCCATTCCTCGTAGGCGGCCTTCTTCGTCCCGATCGGCCGAAGCTCCTTCACCTGCAAGACGGGCGAGCCCTGCGTTTCGGTTGCCATCCCGATGGAATGACACGGACGCGGACCGGTCGACCGGTTGTACGGCTTGCCCGGTTCGTACGCCGGAGTGCTCGGGTCCACTCGCGAGTTGTCGCTGAAGACGACGCTTGCGCACTGGGCCGGCTGGGCCCCGCCGCTCGCGCACTGGTCGGCCGTCACCAGGTAGCGCTCGCTGTACGCGTTGGTCAGCAGCGACCATTTCTCCGGTGTGGTGATGGTGAACGCGCCGACGTCGTCCTCTTTGGTCCGTTGCCCCTGCGTGCCTCCGGAGGCGAGGCCGAGCAGGCCCTTGGTCGTGGGGCTCATCAGGCCGGACAGCCGGTCGTACGCGACGGTGACCTCCGTCGGATCGCAGACTCGGGGGTAGCCGAGCGCGGAGCCGTAGACGAAGAACCGCATCCCGTTCGCCGTGGGCGCCGCCTGCACGATGGAGTCGTAGTCGAAGGTGTAGCGCGCCGACATCGCGGTCGCCGGAAGGTGTTCGACGTCGTTCCGCGCCCCTGTAAGGCAGTCGCCCGGCTTCGCCGCCTCCAGGATCCGGTCTTCCACCATCCGCATCCGCGCGGCCGTGCCGTCGACGTTGTCGAACAGGTGCGCGGTGGAGACCTGCTCGCCGGTCGTCAGATCGATGACTACCGGGCGGATGCTGAAGCCGCCGTGGTTGCCGAACTGCACGGTGTCGACCGAGCGTTTGTAGACGACCGACACGAGCTTGTCGTCCTTGCGCAGGATCTCGGCCTCGGTCTTCATATGCGGGATGTCGCCGTCGGGTTCGCGGGTGCGTGGATGGCTGTCGGGCCAGAAGTTCTCCAGCCAGGCGTCGATGGGCGCCATGAGGGCCTTGTTGGCCCGTTCCTCCGCGGCCTTGTCCTTGAGCCCGCTGATCCGGACGTACTTGCCGTCGTAGTCGTAGCCATCGAACTTCTCGGTGCGGGTGAGGAGGTCGACCTGCATCGCGGCCACCGTCGTCGTCTGCGGTGGCGCCTCGTCGCTGTTCGAGTTGACCACCACGACCGTGCCGACGGCGGCCGCGGTGACGGCCGCCGCCGCGGCGGTGATCTTGAGCCCCAGCGCGATCCCGCCGCCGGTGGTCCAATCGTCGTCAACGGCGTAGAAGTCGAGGTTCGGCATGAGCTCACTA
>NZ_JACBXD010000067.1 GCF_013870525.1 Amycolatopsis pittospori | reverse complement strand
AGAGCGCACCCGCAGCACCGACCACTGTGGACCGGCTTGCGTGACGACGTCCAGCCAGCCGCGGTCGACGTTGTGCCGGATCGCGTTCTCCAGCAGGTTGCCCGCGATCCGTTCCAGGAGCGCGGGATCACCGAACGCCGGCGCGCCCGCGGTGGCGAATTCGGCGCGGATGCCCCGTTTCTCGGCGTCGGCCCGTACCGCGCGCCACGCGCTAGCGACGATCACCGCGAGGTCGACCGGTTCCCTGGCCACCAGCCCGGCGCCGTCCGTCCGCGCGAGCAACAACAGCGAGCCGACCAGGCGCTCGGCCCGTTCGGTCGCGTCGCGCACCACGCCGGCCATCCGCCGCAGTTCCGCCTCGTCGGCCTGTTCGTCGGCGAGGGTGACGTCGAGTTCGGTGCGGATGACGGCGAGCGGCGTCCGTAGTTCGTGGCTGGCGTTCGCGACGAAATGCCGCTGCGCGTCGAACGCGGCCTGCAACCGGTCGAGCATGTCGTCGAAGGTTTCGGCCAGTTCGGCGAGTTCGTCCTTGGTACGGACCTCGCCGATCCGCTCCCCCATCGACTCGATCGACAGCCGCCGTGCCGTACCGGTGATCTCGCGCAACGGCAGCAGGACGCGCGCGGTGAACGTCCACGCCAGGATCCCGGCCGCCAGCACCACGAAACAGAACGCGACCGCGCCGAACAGCAGCACCCGGTTCCGGGCGTAGATCCGCAGATGCTCGGTGACGGCGGAGGCGTCGACGTCCACGCCGTCGACCCGCACCGTGGTACCCGGCGGCAGTTGCGGGACGGCGGAAACGGCGTCGCCGACCAGATTCCAGGTGAGCCAGAGCAGCAGCAGGCTGACCAGCGCCACCAGCCCGGTCGCGAGCAGCGTGACCCGGCCACGCAGACTGCGAGCGCCGGACAGGTTCACCCTCGTGCGGTCCCCTGCTCAGGCACTCGGTACCCGGAACCGACGACGGTTTCGATGATCCCCGGCTCGCCGAGTTTCTTCCGCAGGGTCATCACGGTGACCCGGACCGTGGTGGTGAACGGGTCGGCGTTCTCGTCCCAGACGCGTTCGAGCAGTTCCTCACTGCTGACCACCGAACCGGCGGCCGACAGGAGCACCTCGAGCACGCCGAATTCCTTGCGCGTCAACTCGATCGGCCCGGTCGAACGGCGGACGGTCCGCTTCGCCGGGTCCAATTCGACGTCGCCGGAAGTCAGCAGCGGCGGCGCGGCCGGGGTCGCGCGGCGGCCCAGGGCGCGCACGCGCGCGACGAGTTCGGGGAACGCGAACGGCTTGGCGAGGTAGTCGTCGGCACCGAGGGACAGCCCGTCCACGCGATCCGACACCGAACTGCTCGCGGTGAGCATGAGCACGCGGGTCAGTTCACCGGACGCGACGATCTCGCGGCACAGGTCGTCACCGGACATGCCGGGCAGGTCGCGGTCGAGCAGCACGACGTCGTACCGGGTGACGGCGGCCTTCTCATGACCGTCGTCTCCGGTGAGCGCGATGTCCACCGCCATCCCCTCGCGCCGCAGGCCGCGTGCGATCGCGTCGGCGAGGGGTTCTTCGTCTTCGACTACCAGAATTCGCACGACCCTACGTTGCCATAGATTCCTGAGAGTGACCTGATTGGACCGACGGTCACGACCAGCGCAACGCGAACCACAGCCGCATCCGGGTCTCCGGATCCGCCAGATCGACCTCCAGTGCCCGTTCGATCTGCCCGATCCGGTGCCGGACGCTGTTGCGGTGCACGCCCAGTTCGGCGGCCGTCCGGTCCCAGCCGCCGTGGTGCGCGAGCCAGGTCCGCAGGGTGTCGACCAGCTCGCGGTCCCCTTTCCGGTCGAGTTCGCGCAGCGGTGCCAAGGCCTTGGCGGCGAACCCGGCGGCCGCGCTCGGCGCGATCAGCGCGTCGAGACCGAGCCCGGACGGCTCCGCCACCACCGGCCGCTCCAGCGCGCTGGCCCGCTTCAGCAGCAACTCGACTTCGGCGGCCGCTTCGGGGAGCCGGTCGGGCGGGACGGGAGAACTCAGCACGGCGAGCCAGCCGTCGGCGCGAAGGCGGTCGAGGTCGCCGATCTCCGGCGGTTCCTCGACGATCGCGTCGAACCGCGGCCCCGGCCGCAGCCGGACGAGCGGGGTGTCCAGCCGGGCACGCAGCCAGTCGTAGCGGGCGGCGACCTCATGGGGGCCGCGGCGGTAGGCGATCCCGGCGACCAGGCGGCGTTCCCCGTCGGCGGCACCGGTCTCCCCCAGCAACAACGCCGTGGCGACGGCGCCGAGACCGGCGGCGTCCGAACCCGCGCGTCCGGCCAGCCCGAGCAGGGCGGCCCCGACCGAAAGGATCGCGCGGTCGGCGCCGTCGAACCGCGAGGTGCGGCCGACCACGATCAGATGCGACGCCGTCGCCTGCGGGTACACCGGCTGCGCGACGACGTGGGTGCCGTCGGCCAGTTCCGTCGTCGCACTGCGGATCCCGCGGCCGGCCCGCAGCGTGGCGACCAGTTCCCGGACCTCGCCGGGCAGCGGTGACGGCGCGCCGTGGTCGGCGGCGAGGACATCGCCGACGCCGACCAGCGCCACCCACGCCCGCAGACGTCCGGCCAGCGCGTTCACCAGTTCGCCGACCCCGTCGCCCGCCGCCCTGGTCAGCGCCTCCCGCGCGACCGCGATCCGCCGCTGTTCCCGCTGCCCGGCCTCGGCCAGCGCGACCGACACCGCCCGGCTGATCGCGAGGAACGGCGTCCGGGGCCGGACGACCAGCAGCGGAAGACCGTGCCGCACACAAGCCGTCCGCAGCGACGGCGGCAACGTCTCGTACGCGCCCGGGGTGAGGCCGAAACCCAGCGCGGAGATCCCGCCGTCCACCAGCCGCCGGACGTAATGGTCGATCTCGGACGGCTCCGCCGGCAGGTTCACCCCGGCGGTGAGCAGCAGTTCGGCTCCCAGCAGGTACGGCGCGGGATCCCGCAGCTCACTGACGTGGGCCCAGCGCACCGGGGCGTCGAGCGCGCCGGGCCTCAGCGTCTCCACGACCGGGTCGATCGCGAGTTCCGGGTTGCCGACCACGGCCCGTAACGGGACATTCACATCGGAGTCGACTGGATCGTGGATCTGGGTCATTTGGTCCTCATTTTCACGCAACCTTGGACGGATCATCCCATGTCGTTCAAGGTGCGAACGAACCTACGGTGACCCGAACGAAGCGAACAGCCCCAACGCAAGGAGGACACCGTGGCCGGTGATTACGCGGTGATCGCGCTCTACATAGCGGGCATGATCGGGGTCGGCTGGTTCGGTCTGCGGCTCGCCAAGACCAAATCCGACTACCTGGTCGCGGGCCGCCGCCTCGGCTGGTTCATGTACTCGGGCACGATGTCCGCGGTCGTCCTCGGCGGCGCTTCGACGGTCGGCGGCGTGAAGCTCGGCTACACCTACGGCATCTCCGGCGCGTGGCTCGTCATCGCGATCGGCGTCGGCATCCTGGTCCTGCACACGCTGTTCGCACGGCGGCTGGTGAAACTACGCGTCTACACCGTCGGCGAGATGCTCGACCTGCGCTACGGCGGCTCCACCAGCGCCATCTCCGGCGTCGTCATGTGGGCGTACACGCTGATGCTGACCGTCACCTCGACGCTCGCGTTCGCCACCATCTTCAAGGTGCTGTTCAACGTCCCGAGCTGGGCCGGGATCGCCATCGGCGGTTCGATCGTGGTGCTCTACTCGGTGCTCGGCGGCATGTGGTCGATCACGCTGACCGACATCGTCCAGTTCGTCGTCAAGACGATCGGCATCCTGTTCATCCTGCTGCCGGTCTCGATCGTCTCGGCGGGCGGTTTCGACGGGATGGCCGCGCGGCTGGACGAGAGCTACTTCGAACTCACCGCCATCGGCGGCGACACGATCTTCACCTACTTCCTCATCTACAGCTTCGGTCTGCTGATCGGCCAGGACATCTGGCAGCGTGTGTTCACCGCGCGGACGCCGGGCATCGCCACCGGCGGCGGCGTGATCTCCGGTGTGTACTGCCTGGTCTACGGCCTCGCCGGCGCCCTGATCGGCACGGCCGCCAAGACGCTCTACCCGACGCTGGCCAGCGCGCAGGACGCGTTCGCGACCATCGTCGAGGAGCAACTGCCCGCCGGGATCCGCGGTCTGGTGCTCGCGGCCGCGCTGTCGGCGATGATGTCGACCGCGAGCGGCGCGCTCATCGCCTGCTCCACGGTCAGCACCTCGGACCTGATGTCCAAGCTGGGCCTCAAGAAGGCCGTCGACGAGGTCGGCAGGAACCGCGTCACCACGCTGATCCTGGGTATCGTCGCGATCGGCATCGCGATGGTCGTCGACGACGTGGTCAACGCGCTGACCATCGCCTACGACATCCTCGTCGGCGGTCTGCTGGTCGCGATCATCGGCGGGCTGGCCTGGAAACGCGGCACCCGCCAGGGCGCGCTCGCGTCGATGGTCGTCGGCACCGTCGTGGTCATCGCGTTCATGTTCATCGACGGCGTCGAAGCCAACAGCCCGATCTACTGGGGTCTCGGTTCCAGCCTCGCGGTCTACCTGCTGGTCAGCTTCCTGACCCCGCGGACCTCCGACGAGATCCTCACCGTCTGGACCCGTCGCCTGAACGGCAGCGCGGTCGCCGAAGAAGAAGCGGCGAAACTCGCCGCCTCGAAATCCTGACCTCCCACCGGAAACCAGAAGGAGACACAGTGCCTGTGCAGAACCCGATCGGACCCGTCGACTCGGCGAAGGTGCCCCGGTTCGCCGGTTTCGCCACCTTCGCGAGGCTTCCGCGGATCGATCAGGTCGAGCGTGCCGACGTCGCCGTCCTCGGTGTGCCGTTCGACGCCGGGGTGTCCTACCGCCCCGGCGCGCGGTTCGGCCCCGCCGCGCTCCGTGAGGCCAGCAGGCTCCTTCGCCCGTACCACCCGGGACTCGACGTCTCCCCGTTCGCCGAAACCCAGGTGGTCGACGCCGGTGACGTCGCGCTCAACCCGTTCGACATCGGGGAGGCGATCGAGACCCTGCAGGACGAGGCCGAGGCGCTGACCGCGGACGGGACGCGGCTGGTGACCGTCGGCGGCGACCACACGATCGCGCTACCGCTGCTGCGGGCGGCGGCGAAGAAGCACGGACCGGTGGCGCTGCTGCATTTCGACGCGCACCTCGACACCTGGGACACCTACTTCGGTGAGCCGTACACACACGGCACCCCGTTCCGGCGGGCGTCCGAGGAGGGCATCCTCGACACCGAAGCGCTGTCCCACGTCGGCACACGCGGCCCGCTCTACGGCAAGCGTGATCTGGAAGAGGACCGCCGGCTCGGATTCGGCATCGTCACCTCCGGCGACGTCCTGCGCCGCGGGGTCGCCGAGACCGTCGACGCGCTGCGCCAGCGCATCGGCGGCCGCCCGCTCTACATCTCGGTCGACATCGACGTGCTCGACCCGGCCCACGCGCCGGGTACCGGCACCCCCGAAGCGGGCGGGATGACCAGCCGCGAACTGCTGGAAATCCTGCGCGGGCTGCGGGACCTCAACCTCGTCGGGGCGGATGTGGTGGAGCTGGCGCCCGCTTACGATCATGCGGAGATCACCGCCATCGCGGCCTCCCACGTCGCCTACGACCTGGTGAGCCTGCTCAGTTTGGGGAAGGGCGCATGACCAACTCAGAACGGATAGGCGGCGACGTCGTCGTCGAAACCCTCCGCGCGCTCGGCGCGGACACCGTGTTCGGCCTGCCCGGCCAGCACGCGCTCGGCCTGTTCGAAGCGCTGCGGCGCACGGACGACCTGCGGGTGATCAGTTCGCGGGTGGAGAACAACCTGGCGTTCGCGGCCGACGGGCACGCCCGCGCGCGGCTCGCAGCGGACCCCGAGGGCCCGGTCCCGGTGACGCCGATGATCGTGTCGACCGGCCCCGGTGCGCTGCTGACTTTGGCTTCATTGCAGGAATCCCGGGCCGCGTCGGTGCCGGTGCTCGGCATCTCCAGCCAGATCCCGGTCGCCGGTCTCGGCGGCGGACGCCACGGCTACCTGCACGAACTGCCCGATCAGCAGGCCAGTTTCCGTGACGTCGTCAAATCGGTGCACGTCGTGCGGACCGTCGGCCAGATCCCGACGGCGTTGCGCGAGGCGTGGGAGTCGGCGGCCACCGCCCCCTACGGCCCGGTGTGGGTCGAGATCCCGCAGGACATCCTGCTGGCGCCGACGGATCTGCCATCGATCACCTCGGTGACCGCGAATCCGGCCCCGCTGGCACCGCTGCCGGAACTGATCACCGAAGCGGCGAATCTCCTTGGTGCGGCGGAAAAGCCGGTGATCCTCGCCGGAGGTGGCGCCCTGCGCTCCGGCTCACAGGCGGAACTGAAGGCGCTCGCGGAGGCCCTGCGCGCTCCGGTGCTGTCGACCTTCGGCGGCAAGGGTGTCTTCGCCTGGGACCACGAGCTTTCCGGGCAGTCGTGGCTGGAGGACTGGCACAGCACCGAGTTCCTTTCGGACGCGGATGTGCTGCTGGTACTGGGTTCCGGCCTCGGCGAGCTGTCCAGCAACTACCGCGAGTTCGCCCCGCGCGGCCGGATGATCCAGGTCGAGGCCGACCTCGGGAAGCTGGAGTCGAACTATCCGGCGCTCGGCATCCACGCCGACGTCCGCCTTGCCCTGCAAGGACTTCTGGAGCAGGTACCGTTCCGCCAGGCGGACGGCAAGGCGGAAGCCGCCGTGACCGAACTGCTGGGCAAGGTACGCGAGCGGCTCGACGGCCAGCCGCTCGAAGCCGAGCGCAGGCTCATCGACGACATCCGCGCGGCGGTTCCCGAGGGTACGCAGACGTTCTGGGACATGACGATCGCGGCCTACTGGGCCTGGTCGGTATGGAACCCCGAGGGTTCACCGATCCACACCGCGCAGGGCGCGGGCGGGCTCGGTTACGGCCTGCCCGGCGCGCTCGGCGGCGCCGTCGCCACCGGCGGCCCGGTGCTGGCGGTGTCCGGCGACGGCGGCGCGATGTACGGCATCGCCGAACTCGCCACCGCGGTCCAGCACGAACTGGACGTCACGTGGCTGGTGATCGACGACGGCGGTTACGGCATCTTGCGCGAGTATCTGACCGGCGCCTTCGGCCGGTCCACCGCGACCGAACTGGCGCGACCCGATTTCGCCGCCTTGGCACAGTCCTTCGGCGTCACCGCCACGGTGTCCTCTTTGGACACCGTCGGCAAGGATCTCGCCGAGGCCCTGCGTACGCCGGGCCCGTCGGTGGTCGTCGTCCCCGCCCTCCTGAAGATGTTCGAGCCGACCCACCTGGAGAAGAAATGACTCAGGTCCTGAATTTCGTCGACGGCACCGAGGTACCGGCGGCGGGATCGCGGACGCTCGACCTGGTGGACCCCGCCACCGGCGACGTCTTCGGCACCAGCGTGCTGTCCGAACAGTCCGATGTGGACGCCGCACTGGAGGCCGCCGAGCGGGCGTTCAAGGTGTGGCGCAAGAGCACGCCCGCCGAACGTCAGCTGGCGCTGCTGAAGATCGCCGACGCGGTCGAGGCCCGCGCGGAGGAGTTCGCCGAACTCGAAATCCGCGAGACCGGCAAGATCCGGGCCGTCGTCCTGGACGAGGAGATCCCGGAGTGCGTCAGCGCGCTGAGGTTCTTCGCCGGCGCGGCACGGCATCTCGAAGGCACCGCCGCGGGCGAGTACCTGCCGGGCCACACGTCGGCGATCCGCCGTGAGCCGGTCGGTGTCTGCGCGCAGATCGCGCCGTGGAACTACCCGCTGATGATGGGTGTCTGGAAGATCGCCCCGGCGCTGGCCGCCGGGAACACCGTCGTGCTGAAGCCCGCGGAGACCACGCCGTCGACGGCCGTGCTGCTGGCGAAGGTCGCGGCGGAGTTCCTGCCGCAGGGTGCCTTCAACGTGCTGTGCGGCGACCGCGACACCGGCCGTGCGCTGGTGAAGCACCCGATCACCGAGCTGGTCTCGATCACCGGGTCGACCCGCGCGGGCATCGACGTCGCCACCGTGGCGGCGGCCGACCTCAAGCGCACGCATCTGGAACTCGGCGGGAACGCGCCGCTGCTGGTCTTCGGTGACGTGAACCTCGCCGAGGCGGCGGAAGGCATCGTCGGCGCGGCGTTCTACAACGCCGGGCAGGACTGCACCGCGGGCAGCCGGGTGCTGGTGGACGCGGCGATCCACGACGAGTTCGTCGCGGAACTCACGAAGGCCGCCGCCGCGCAGGCACCCGGCCGGGACTTCGGCCCGCTCAACAGCGAGGCGCAGTTCGGCCGCGTTCGCGGTCTCGTCGAGCGACTGCCGTCGCACGCCCGCGTGGAGACCGGCGGCACTCCTGCCGGTGACCGCGGTTTCTTCTTCTCCCCCACCGTGATCTCGGGCCTGAAGCAGGACGACGAGATCGTGCAGGAGGAGATCTTCGGTCCGGTCGTCACCGTCCAGTCCTTTGTGGACGAGGACGAAGCGGTGCGCCTGGCCAACGGCGTCCCCTACGGGCTGGCGTCGTCGATCTGGACCAACGACCTCGGACGCGCGACCCGCGTCTCGGGCGAACTCGACTTCGGCTGCGTCTGGGTCAACACCCACGGGCCGCTGGTCTCGGAAATGCCCCATGGCGGCTTCGGGCACTCCGGCCACGGAAAGGACCTCTCGTCCTACTCCTTCGCCGAGTACACCCGCGTGAAGCACGTCATGACCCGCTTCGCCTGACCGCGTTTAGTCCTCTGGTTGCGGTAGTTGGTGGCACGAACTACCGCAACCAGAGGACTGGTTGCGTATTTGGAGGTCCCCATGGGTGACAAGGTCACCGAAGTCGAGCAGCACGGTATCGCGCCGATCCCGCCGGAGGAACAGACGTCGCGTCCGCGCGACCTGTTCCGGATGGCGTTCGGCGGCGCGAACACCTTCGCCACCATCATCCTCGGGACCCTCCCGATCGCCTTCGGGCTGAGCTTCTGGGCGGCGGTGGCGGCCACCGCCACGGGTGTCGTCGTCGGCGCGCTGGTGCTCTCGCCGATGTCGTTGTTCGGTCCGCTCACCCGGACCAACAACGCCGTCTCGTCCGGCGCGCACTTCGGCGTCGTCGGCCGTTGTGTCGGCTCCTTCCTTTCCCTTCTGACGGCGATCACCTTCTTCGCCATCTCGGTCTGGGTGAGCGGGGACGCCGTCGCCGGTGCGGCACAACGGCTTTTCGGCTTCGACGGCGGCGAGGTGCTCCGCGGTGTCGCGTACGGCGTCATCGCGCTCGCCACGCTGGTGGTGTGCATCTACGGCTACCGGTTCATGCTGCTGGTGAACCGGGTCGCCGTGGTGCTCGGCACGGCGATCATGCTGCTCGGGATCGTGGCCTACGGCGGCACTTTCGATCCCGGGTTCGCCGGCACCGGCACCTACGCGCTCGGGGACTTCTGGCCGACCTGGATCCTGGCCGCGCTCACCACGATGGCGAACCCGATCTCGTTCGGCGCGTTCCTCGGCGACTGGACGCGCTACATCCCCGCGCGCCACAGCCGCCGTTCCCTGCTGGCCGCGCCGTTCCTGGCACAGGTGGCGACGTTGCTGCCGTTCGGATTCGGCATCGCCACCGCGACGCTGGTCGCGGATCCGGCCGACTACATCACTGGCCTGACCGCGATGTCGCCGCTCTGGTACGCGATCCCGCTGATCGTGGTCGCGCTGATCGGTGGGCTGTCCACCGGTACGACGTCGCTCTACGGGACCGGCCTGGACTTCAGTTCGATCTTCGTGAAGCTGAGCCGGGTCCAGGCGACGCTGCTGATCGGCTCGCTCAGCGTCGTCTTCATCTTCGTCGGGAACTTCGTGCTGGACATGGTTTCGAGCATCAACGCCTTCGCCACGCTGATCGTGCTGTGCACGTCGCCGTGGATGGTGATCATGATGATCGGCTTCGTGCTGCGGCGCGGGTTCTACGATCCGGACGATCTCCAGGTCTTCAACCAGGGCCTCAAAGGCGGGCGCTACTGGTTCACCCGCGGCGTGAACTGGCGTGCGATGGCCGCGTGGATCCCGGCGACGACGCTGGGCCTGCTGACCGCCAACACCCCGATGATCGCCGGGCCGCTCAAGGACATCGCGGGCGGTGTCGACATCAGCATGGTGGTGACGCTGTGCACGGCGGCGATCGCGTATCCCTTGCTGGTCAAGCTCTTCCCCGAGCCGCGGGAGGTCTACGGGTACGCGGAACCCGCGGCGGCACCGGTGGTCGCGACCGCCTAGGCGAACCGGCGCAGGGCGCCGAGGAACAGCGCGTCGAAGGCGCGGTCCGGGAGCACCCGGCGCACGAACAGGATCGGTTTAGCCCCGAGTCCCGCGGCGTAGCGGGTCTTCGGGCGCCGGGCCTGGACCGCCTTCACGATCGCGTCGCCGATCACCTTCGGGTCCGAACCCCGTTCGGCCTGCGCGAAGAACTTCGCGAGTGCCTTGGCCTGAGGCGCGTAGGCGGTGTCACCCGAGGTCTTGAGCAGGTTCTCGACGGCGATGCCGCCCCATTCGGTCTTGATGGCGCCGGGCTGGACGACCACGACGTCGATGCCGAACGGCTTGAGTTCCAGCCGCAGCGAATCGCTCAAGCCCTCGACGGCGAACTTCGTCGAGTGGTACCAGCCGCCGAGCGGTTCGTAGATCTTGCCGCCGATCGACGAGACGTTCACGATCCTGCCGGAGCCCTGGGCGCGCATATGCGGTGTGGTGAGCTGGACCAGCCGCGCGAGGCCGAAGAGGTTGACCTCGAACTGGTACTTCCCCTCCGAGAGCGGCACGTCCTCGAAGGCGCCGTACGAGCCGTAGCCCGCGTTGTTGACCAGGACGTCGAGGCGGCCGGTCTCCTCGATGATCTGCTCGATGCCGGCGACCATCGACGCGTCGTCGGTGACGTCCATCTTGAGGATCTTGATCCCGCGTTCGACGAGCCCCGCCATCCGCTCGACGCGCCGCGCGGCGCCGTAGACGGTGTAGCCCGCTTCTCGCAGTGCCAGAGCCGTGGCTTCACCGATTCCCGCGGAAGCTCCCGTGACCAGTGCGACCTTCATGCCGATCTCCTAACTAACCAGTTGGTTGCCAATTCAGGTTGCCATGCGGCCCGGGTAGCTGTCAACCAACCAGTTAGTTAGACTGGGTCACATGGTCAGGGACAAGGAAGCGACCAAGCGGAAACTGCTGGACGCGGCGACGAGCGAATTCGCGACGTACGGCATCGCGGGCGCGCGGGTGGACCGCATCGCGACGAACGCCGGCGCCAACAAAGCGCTGATCTACGCCTATTTCTGCAGCAAGGAAGGCCTGTTCGAGGAGGTCGTGGCCGAACAGGTCGACCTCGCCATCAGGTCCGTCCCGATCACTCCCGACGACCTGCCCGGCTACGCGGGACGGCTGTTCGACCGCTACCTCGAGCACCCCGAAGTCCTGCGGCTCATGGGCTGGCTCCGGTTGGAGCAGGGCTTCGACGCTATGCCGGAGGCCGAACGGCGGGCCTACGCGGACAAGGTCGCCGCGATCCGGGAGGCGCAGCGCGCCGGATCCGTGCCGGACCATTTCGACGCCGAGGAGTTGCTGAGCCTCGTCGTGCACCTGTCGATCCTGGGTTTCTCCTCCGTCGCCGCGACCCGGGACCTCGTCGTCCGCTCGGTCGCCCGGATCACGGGAACCTGACCGGACTTTCACGCGACCACTGGGTACACACCTGGGAGGTCGTCTTGCAGCGTCGAACTTTTCTGCGTGCTTCAGCCTTGTCCGCCGGCGTCGCCGCCGGGGTCACCGTGCCCGCGGCCACCGCCGCGTCACCTTTGCGCGTTCAGATCCTGATGTACGACGGCGTGGAGGAACAGGACTTCATCGCGCCCGTGGAGGTTCTCGGGCTGGCCGGGAAACTCACCGGCGGCGCCGTTGTCGCTTCGCTGGTGAGCGCGGGACGGCCTGGGCCCGTGCGCTGCACCTATGGCACCACCGTCGACGTCGCGCGAGGCTGGTCGCCCGGCGAAGCCGACGTCCTCGTGGTGCCCGGCGGCGGCTACACGAACCGGAACGGGCCCGGGGTGCACCGGCTCATCGCCGATCAGGGTTTCCTGCGGCACCTGAAGGCTTCGCGGGCGCTGCCGGTCGGGATCTGCACCGGGACGATGGTGCTGTCCGCGGCAGGCCTGACGAAGGGCCGCAACGCGACGACGCACGCGGGCGCGAAGGCGGATCTCGCCGCCCAAGGCGCGAAGGTGATCGACGCCCGCGTCGTCGACGACGGCGACTTGATCACCGGCGGCGGCATCACCTCGGGCCTCGAGGTTTCGTTGTGGCTCGTCGAACGGTTCCTGGGCGCGAAAGCGGCCCAGCGCGCCGAGGTCGTACTGGAGTACGAGCGGCGGGGCACCGTCTGGCGCGCCTAGCGCGTGCTATGAACGACCCGTTACTTGCAAATTTTGCAAGTAACGGGTCGTTCATAGCACTTGTCAGGTGGTCGGATCGCCCGCCCGGGCTCCCTGAGCGAGAATCCGGCTCACCGTAGCTTGGTTCGTGCGGTTTGCCCGAGCGATCCGCCGTTGCGAAATCCCCATGGCGGCGGCGACCCATAAGTCCGTGAAGGCCTCCTTGCCTACTTTCAGGGTAGGGAAGGAGGCCTTCACGGACCGGGCCTACGACCCACCGCAGCCAATAGCCAGTGGGTACCTAAGACCCGGTGAGGCCGGGCAGTGTCGCGAACTCACATGACGGCAGGGACAACACGCGGCGGACCCGTGATCAATCGCGATCGGACTCAGCGGTGCGTGTCCTCCGGCGCCGGGGTCCGGCTCGCCAGGTTCGCGGACCATTCGGTGACCCGCCGCGCGACGTCCTGCGCGGTGAGGCCGACGCGGGCCAGCACCTCCTCGCGCGAGCCGTGGTCGTGGAACACCTGCGGCACCGCGAGGTCGCGCAGCGGCACGTCGCATTCGGCGTCGCGGAACAGCGCGGCCAGCGCGGAACCGAAACCGCCGTGACGGCCGCTGTCCTCGACACTCACGACCAGCTTGTGCTGCTCGGCCAGCGCCACCAGTTCGGCGGGCGCCGGGACGACCCAGCGCGGGTCGACCACGGTCACGCCGATGCCCTGGTCGGCCAGCCGGTCCGCGGCCGCGAGCCCGAGCATCGCGAACGCACCGACGGCGACCAGCAGCACATCGGCGTCGCCGGACGGCTTGCGCAGCACGTCCACCACCCCGACGCGTTCGACGGCGGGGACGGAGTCGATCACGCCGCCCTTGGAGAACCGCAGCGCCGTCGGCCCGTCTTCGACGGCGACAGCCTCTCGCAGTTCCTCGCGCAGCGTGCCGGCGTCGCGCGGCGCGGCGACCCGCATACCGGGCACCATGCCCAGCAGCGACAGGTCCCACATGCCGTGGTGACTCGGCCCGTCCGGCCCGGTGATGCCGGCGCGGTCCAGCACCAGCGTCACCGGCTGGCGGTGCAGCGCGACGTCCATCAGGACCTGGTCGAACGCGCGGTTCAGGAAGGTCGAGTAGACCGCGACGACCGGATGCTTGCCGCCCATCGCGAGACCGGCGGCCGAAGTCACCGCGTGCTGCTCGGCGATGCCGACGTCGTACCAGCGGTCCGGATACGCCTCGGCGAACTTGTGCAGTCCGGTCGAGCGGAGCATGGCCGCGGTGATCGCGACGACGTCCTCGCGGTCGGCGCCGATCTTGACCAGTTCGTCGGCGAAGACGCCGGTCCAGCTCGGGCCCTTGACCGGCGGCAGGCCGGTCTCCGGGTCGATCGGGTCGGTCTGGTGCATCTGGTCGGCCTGGTTGGTGACCGCGGGCTCGTAGCCGTGGCCCTTCTCCGTGACCACGTGCACGATGACGGCGCCGCCGAAGTCGCGGGCGCTCTGGAATGCCTTCTCCAGCGCCGCGAGGTCGTGTCCGTCGACCGGGCCGAGGTACTTCAGGCCCAGGTCGGAGAACATCATCTGCGGGCTCAGCGCGTCCTTGAGCCCCGCCTTCGCCGCGTGCAGCGCCGCGTAGATCGGCTTGCCGACGAAGGGCGTGTGCCGCAGGAGTTCCTTACCGCGGTCCAGAACGCGCTCGTAGCCCGGCTTGAGCCGCAACGCCGCGAGGTGGTCCGCGACGCCGCCGATGGTCGGCGAGTACGAGCGGCCGTTGTCGTTGATGACGATGACGACCGGGCGCCGCGGGTTCGCGGCGATGTTGTTGAGCGCCTCCCAGCACATGCCGCCGGTCAGCGCGCCGTCGCCGACGACCGCGATCGCGTGCCTGCCGCCACCGCCGAGTTCGAACGCCTTCGCCAGACCGTCCACATAGGACAGAGCGGTCGACGCGTGGCTGTTCTCGACGAGGTCGTGCTCGCTCTCGCCGCGCGCCGGGTAGCCGGTGAGGCCACCGAGCTGACGCAGCTTGCCGAAGCCGTCGTGCCTGCCGGTGACGATCTTGTGCACATACGCCTGGTGACCGACGTCCCACACGATGGCGTCGTTCGGCGAGTCGAAGACCCGGTGCAGCGCCATCGTCAGCTCGACCACACCGAGGTTCGGGCCGAGGTGACCACCGGCGAGCCGCACCTTCTCGACCAGGAAGTCGCGGATCTCCGCGGCCAGCTCGCCGAGCTGCTCCTGGTCCATCCGCTTCAAGTCGGCCGGTCCGTGCACGGACTCGAGCAACGTCACTCTCCCACCTCGCCTGGTTCCTCTTCCGCCGTTCCGGCCAGTCTACGGAGGGCACCTGAGAGCCTTCCGTCCACCGCGTCACGGGTCACATGTCAGAAAATCACCACACGGCACCCGACGGTGTGAACATGGTCTCTTTTGCCAAGTAGCGGTCACGTCGGGTGGCCGCGATAATCGCTGATCGACGGTTGAGCAGGAGCCGGTTTCGGAGGGGCTTGATGGCGGACTTTTTCATCGGTGGCGAATGGGTCGACGCGATCGGCGGTGGTCGCCGGGAGATCCGCTGCCCCGCTGACGGGTCGCTGGTCGCGGAAGTCGCCGAAGGCACCCGTGAAGACACCGAAGCGGCCATCGCCGCGGCAAGGAAGGCCTTCGACACCGGTCCTTGGCCGAACACCCCCGCCCCCGAACGCGGTGACCTGTTGCTGAAGGTCGCCGATCTCCTCGACCGCGACGCCGAGGCCTTCGCCCGCGCCGAGTCGCTCGACACCGGGAAACGGCTGGTCGAGAGCAAGTACGACATGGCCGACATCGCCGCGTGCCTGCGCTACTTCGGCAAACTCGCCGCCAACGACGCCGGCCGCGTGGTCGACACCGGCAACCCGGACGCGTTCAGCCGGATCGTGCACGAGCCGGTCGGCGTCTGCGGGCTGATCACGCCGTGGAACTACCCGCTCCTGCAGACCATCTGGAAGGTCGCCCCCGCGCTCGCGGCGGGCAACACCTTCGTCCTCAAACCCAGCGAGCTGACGCCGCACACCTGCATCATGCTGATGCGGCTGCTGACCGAGGCCGGGCTGCCCGCCGGCGTCGCGAACCTGGTGCTCGGCGCCGGTGCGCAGGCCGGGGCGCCGCTGTCCGAGCATCCCGACGTCGACCTCGTGTCGTTCACCGGCGGCCTCGCGACCGGCAAGATCATCGCCGCGTCCGCCGCCGCCACGGTCAAGAAGGTCGCGCTGGAACTGGGCGGCAAGAACCCGAACGTCGTCTTCGCCGACTCCGACTTCGACACCGCCGTCGACTACGCCCTGACCGCCGTGTTCCTGCATTCCGGGCAGGTCTGCTCGGCGGGTGCGCGGCTGATCGTCCAGGAGGAGTGGCACGAGAAGTTCGTCGACGAACTCGTCCGCCGGGCCGAACTGATCCGACTGGGTGGACCTTTCGACCCGAAGGCTGAAACCGGTCCGCTGATCTCGGCCGCCCATTTGGAAAAGATCGAACGCTACGTCGCCGCGGCCCTGGAAGAGGGCGCCGTCCTGCGCACCGGCGGCAAACGCCCCGACGATCGCGAGCTGGCGAAGGGGCACTACTACCTGCCGACCATCCTCGACAACGTGAAGCAGGGCAGCAGCGCCGTCGTCGACGAATCGTTCGGCCCGGTGCTCACCGTCGAGACCTTCACCGACGAGGACGACGCCGTCCGCATCGCCAACGACACGCACTACGGCCTCGCGGGCGCGGTGTTCACCTCCGACGCCTCCCGCGCGCAGCGGGTCGCGAACCGGCTGCGGCACGGCACGATCTGGATCAACGACTTCCACCCGTATCTGCCGCAGGCGGAATGGGGCGGCTACAAGCAATCCGGGTTCGGGCGCGAGCTCGGCCCGACGGGGCTGGCCGAGTACGTGGAGGCGAAGCACATCTACCAGAACCTCCGGCCCGCACCACAGCGCTGGTTCTCCGGGGAGCCCGCGTCCAACTAAAGAGGGGAAAGTGCCGATGAGTACTCCTTCCGACGACGGCCTCGCCGGTTTCGGGTACAAACAGGAACTCGAAAGAACGCTCGGCAATTTCCACACCTTCGCCGCCGGGATCAGCTACATCTCGATCCTGACCGGGACCTTCCAGCTGTTCTACTTCGGCTTCAGCTTCGGCGGGCCCGCCTACTGGTGGTCCTGGCCGATGGTGTTCGTCGGCCAGCTGATGGTGGCACTGTCGTTCGCCGAACTGGCCGCGCACTACCCGGTGGCCGGGTCCATCTACAACTGGTCGAAACGGCTCGGCAGCCAGCACGTCGCCTGGCTGGCCGGATGGATGATGCTGACCGCCTCGATCGTCAGCATCGCCGCCGTCGCGCTGGCCTACCAGATCACGCTCCCCCAGATCTGGTCGTTCTTCTCGTTCTCCGATGACAGCGCGGTGAACGCGGTCATCCTCGGCACCGGGCTCATCGTGTTCACCACGCTGGTGAACGCCTGGGGCGTCAAACTGATGGCGCGGATCAACAGCGCCGGCGTGTTCATCGAACTGATCGCCGCGGTCCTGCTGATCATCGCGCTCGCCGTCAACATCACGCGGGGCCCCGAAGTCGTGATGCAGACCAACAACACCGGCGCGGACCAGCCCTGGGGCTACTTCGGGGCGTTCCTGGTCGCCTCGCTCGCGTCGACCTACGTCATGTACGGCTTCGACACGGCCAGCTCGCTCGGCGAGGAGTCCCACGATCCGCGCAAGAACGCGCCCAAGGCGATCCTGCGCGCGCTGATCGCGTCGTTCGTCATCGGCGGGCTGATCCTGCTCCTCGCGCTGATGGCCGTCGGCGACATCAACAACCCGGAGATCGCCACCGGCGGGCTGCAGTTCATCGTGAAGGACGTCCTCGGCAGCACGATCGGCACGATCTTCCTGCTGGCGGTCGTCATCGCCATCACGGTGTGCAATCTGGCCGTGCAGTCGGCGTCGATCCGGATGATGTTCGCGATGGGCCGGGACAACAACCTGCCCGCGGGCAAGCATCTGGCGAGGGTTTCGCCGAAGACGAAGACCCCGGTGATCCCCGCGATCGTCTCCGGTGTCATCGCGGTGCTGATCCTGGTGGTCAACGTCGGCCAGCCGCAGATCTTCACGGTGATCACCAGTATCGGCATCATCATGATCTACCTGGCGTACCTGCTGGTGACGATCCCGATGCTGGTCAAGCGGTTCCGCGGGCAGTGGCCGCCGCCGAAGGTGGAGGGCACCAAGTACTTCTCCCTCGGGAAACTGGGCCTGCCGGTCAACATCCTGGGCGTGCTGTGGGGCGGCGCGATCGTGGTGAACCTGGCCTGGCCGCGACGCGAGGTCTACAACGCCACCGAGCCCTACCACTGGTACCTCGAATGGGGGGCCGTGCTGTTCGTCGGGGCGGTGGCGATCGTCGGTTTCGCGTACTACTGGTTCGTCCTGCGGCACAAGAGCGGCGTCCTGGCCGATCACGCCGCGGAAGCACATCCCGAGGAGGCAGCACAGTGACCGGAGAGTTCGACTACATCGTCGTCGGCGGCGGGACGGCGGGTTCGGTGGTCGCGGCGAGACTCTCGGAGGACCCGGACGTCACCGTGGCACTTCTGGAAGCCGGACCGTCCGATGTGGACGACCCCGCGGTGCTGGAGCTGACGAAATGGATGGGCCTGCTGGAATCCGGCTACGACTGGGACTACCTGGTCGAACCGCAGGACTCCGGCAACTCCTTCCTGCGCCACGCCCGTGCGCGAGTGCTCGGCGGCTGCTCGTCGCACAACTCGTGCATCGCGTTCTGGGCACCGGCGGAAGACCTCGACGAATGGTCGTCCCTCGGCCTGCCCGGCTGGTCGGCCGAGGACGTCTTCCCGCTGTACAAACGTCTTGAGACCAACGACGGCCCCGGCGACCACCACGGCCGCTCGGGTCCGGTGACGATCCGCTCGGTGCCGCCGAACGACCCGACCGGTGTCGCGCTGCTTCAGGCATGTGAGCAGGCGGGCATCCCGCGGACGGAGTTCAACTCCGGCAAGACCGTGACGCACGGCGCGAACTGGTTCCAGATCAACGCGCGCGAAGACGGCACCCGCTCGTCGGCGTCGGTGTCCTATCTGCACCCGATCATCGGGAAGCGGCCGAATCTGGAGATCATCACCGGCGCCCGCGTCCGGCGGCTCCTGTTCGACGGCAAACGCTGCACCGGCGCCGAATACCTGGCCGACGACCTGATCCACGGCGTCAAGCTGCGTGCGCGGCGCGAGGTCATCCTGTCGTCGGGCGCCATCGACACCCCGAAACTCCTGATGCTGTCGGGAATCGGCCCGGCCGAGCACCTGCGCGAAGTCGGCGTGGACGTGCTGGTGGACTCCCCCGGCGTCGGCGAGAACCTCCAGGATCACCCCGAAGGCGTCATCCAGTGGGACGCGCTGCAGCCGATGACCACCGAATCCACGCAATGGTGGGAGATCGGCATCTTCACCACCACGGAGGAAGGCCTCGACCGGCCGGACCTGATGTTCCACTACGGTTCCGTGCCGTTCGACATGAACACCCTGCGACACGGCTACCCGACGACGGAGAACGGCTTCTGCCTGACCCCGAACGTCACGCGCTCCCGCTCGACCGGCACCGTACGCCTGCGCAGCCGCGACTACCGGGACAAGCCGAAAGTGGATCCGCGCTACTTCAGCGATCCGCACGACATGCGCGTGATGACCTACGGCATCAAACTCGCCCGCAAGATCGCCGAACAACCCGCCCTCGACGAGTGGGCAGGCAAGGAACTGGCGCCCGGCAAGGACGTCAAGACCGATGACGAGATCGCCGACTACCTCCGCAAGACGCACAACACGGTCTATCACCCCTCGTGCACCGCGAAAATGGGCGGCGACGGGGACCCTTCCGCCGTATTGGACGCGCGGCTGCGGGTGCGCGGCGTCGAAGGCCTGCGGGTCGCCGACGGTTCGGCGATGCCGTTCCTGGTCGCGGTGAACCCGTGCATCACGACGATGGCGATCGGCGAAAGGTGCGCGGACATGCTCAAGGAAGACGCCCGCGCTTAGGGACTTCGGCCGGCTCGTGAGTGTTTTGGGTCGTTAGGGCCAACCGTGTCTTAGGTACCTACGGTCGGGCGGGTTGGCGTGACTGGACGGACGTCACACGTGACTGGACGGACGGCAAGCGTGACTGGACGGACGTCACCTGGTGTCGTCCGTCTGATCACATGTGTCGTCCGTCTGATCACATGTGCCGTCCACCCAGTCACGCGAAAGCACCGACCCGGCCCGGCTTGGTCGTGAGTGTTTTGAGTCGTTAGGGCCAACCGGGTCTTAGGTGCCCACTGAGTTCTGGCTGCGGTGGGTCGTAGGCCCGGTCCGTGAAGGCCTCCTTCCCTACCCTGAAAGTAGGCAAGGAGGCCTTCACGGAGACCGTGATCGCCACATCCCGCCCCAGGCACACCAGCAGTCACGCCGGCCGCGCGTGAAGGACCCTTCCCTCGGCTCAGCCGAGGAAACTCGACCTTCCCGGACTTCTGGGTCGTCAACGTGCACCAGCAGCGCGGGTGGCCAGGGTGCCGCGCCGTAGCCGGTCAAGGGACTTCGGCCGGGTCGTGAGTGTTTTGGGTCGTTAGAACGACCCAAAACACTCACGACAGGCGCGGTCTGACCTAATCGGTCACGATGGCCTGGCTGGCCCGGGTCCCGGTCATCTGATCCAGCGCCCAGGCCTTACCGAACTCGGCCAACGCGGGACCCGACCAAGACGAAGAGATCTTGACGCCCTGCCACAACGGCATCTTCGGCCCGGCGAGCGTGCCGTGACTGACCTGGACATCGACTGCGCCTTCCGCCCAGGTGAAGACGAAATGGGCGTACATGAACATGTACGCCTGCCGACCCAACGTGTCCCGTACGAGAATCGGTCCCTCGGAGGGATACGGCGCACTGTAGATGACCTGTTTCCGGCCGTTACGGTAGATGAATTCCTGAGAGGTGACTCCCGGAGGAAGCATTGACGGGAGCACTCGGTCAGTCCTCCACGATGGTGATCGTGCCGGTCCCGTCGCAACCGGAACAGCCTTTACCGTCGCAGTCACCGCATACCGACGTAAGTAAATTCATGATTCGGACCCATTCGCAAATGTCGATCAGAAAACCCCGTTGCGAATGAAGTTAACCAGCAAGAAAAGGGCGGACAAGCCCAAACAGCACTTGCCCGCCCGCAACCCGGAACAATCATTCCGGCGGTCTACGAATCAGCATTTATTGCAGCAACGCAACGCATTCGACGTGGTGCGTCATCGGGAAAGCATCGAAGGCGCGAAGGTCGCTGAGCCCGTATCCGTGCGCCGCGAACAGCGCGATGTCCCGCGCCAGCGCGGCCGGGTCGCAGGCGACGTAGACGATCCGGTCCGGCGAGCCTTCCACGATCGACTCGACGACGGCCTTGCCCGCGCCCTTGCGTGGCGGGTCGAGGACGACGACGTCGACGGGTTTGGGGGCGTCGGCCAGCAGGTGTTCGACGCGGCCGGAGCGCCAGCGGACCTGAGGGAGGTCGGCCAGGTTCTCCTCGCCGTCCGACACGGCGCGGCGGCCGGATTCGACGGCCAGGACGCGACCGTTCGGGCCGACCTGCGAAGCGAGCACAGAGGCGAAGAGGCCGACGCCGGCGTAGAGGTCCCACGCCACGCCGTCGCGCGGGGCTTCGGCCCATTCGGCGACGACGGCGGCGAGCGTGTCGGCGGCGTTCGGGTGGACCTGCCAGAAGCCGTGGGCGTCCAGTCGCCAGTCGCGGCCGGCGGCGTGCTGCACGGCGAGCCCGCCCGAGAGCTGACGCGAGCGGGTCTTCCCGTGGACCGTCGAGAGGTCACGCAGGTGCACGTGGCCGGCGCCGTCCTTGGTGACCTCGATTTCCGACCCGGGCCGCCATTTCCGCGACACGACGTCGTCGAGCGCGCCCGGCACGGTGATCGGGCAGTCGTCGATCGGGATCACGCGGTGGCTGTGGTGGGCCCGGAAGCCCGCGCGGCCGTCCTTGCCCGCGACGAGCCGGACGCGGCTGCGCCAGCCCAGGTAGTCACCGTCGAGGGCTTCGACGACGACGTCGCGCTCGATGCCGGCGAGCCGCTTCAGCTGCTCCGCGACCACGGCCGCTTTCAGCTCACGCTGATGTGCGGGGGTCGCGTGCTGCCAGTCGCAGCCGCCGCACTCCCCCGGCGCCGCGAGCGGGCACGGCGGCTCGACGCGTTCCGGGGACGCTTCGAGGACCTCGATCGCGTCGGCGCGGCAGAACGAGCCACCCTTGTCCTCGGTGACGGACGCCAGGACCCGTTCACCGGGCAGCGCGTGCCGCACGAACACGACCCGCCCTTCCGTCCGCGCGACGCAGTGCCCGCCGTGCGCGACCGCGCCGACCTCCAGCTCGATCGTCCGCCCGAGCCATGTACCGGTCGACGCGTCCACACTCATTCTGATTTTTCCTTGTCCTTGATCTTTTCGGGCGGCTTACCCGCCGGGGAGAACCCGCGCCGGACGTCGCCCGCCGCGGGGCGTGCCTTGCGGTCGCGGTTGATGGCCTTTTCCGACGATTCGAGCTGCCACGGCACGCTGGTCACCATGACGCCGGGCTGGAACAGCAGCCGCCCCTTGAGCCGCAGCGCGCTCTGATTGTGCAGCACCTGCTCCCACCAGTGCCCGACCACGTACTCCGGGATGAACACGGTCACCACGTTGCGCGGGTTGTCCCCGCGGACGCGCTTCACGTAGTCCAGCACCGGCTTCGTGATCTCGCGGTACGGCGATTCGATCACCTTCAGCGGCACCTTGAAATTGTGGTCGTCCCATTCCTGGACGAGTTTGCGCGTCTCCATGTCGTCGACGTTCACGGTGACGGCTTCGAGGACGTCCGGCCGCACGGCCTTGGCGTAGGAAAGCGCGCGCAACGTCGGCAGGTGCAGTTTCGAAATCAGCACGATCGCGTGGTTACGGGAAGGCAGTACGACCGGTTTCCGGTCCATCTCGCGCAATTCCTCGGCGACCCGGTCGTAATGTTTGCGGATCGCGGTCATCAGGGCGTAGATCGCCACCATCGCCGCGATCGCGATCCAGGCGCCGAGGAGGAACTTCGTGATCAGCACGATGACCAGCACGGTGCCGGTCATGGTGAGGCCGATCGCGTTGACCGTCTGCGAGCGCCGCATCCGCCGCCGCACCGTCGGGTCGGTCTCCCTGGCCAGCAAGCGGTTCCAGTGCCGGATCATGCCCGCCTGGCTGATCGTGAAGGAGACGAAAACCCCCACGATGTAGAGCTGGATGAGCTTCGTGACCTCGGCGTCGAAAGCGATGATCAGGACCAGCGCGAAGGCCGAGAGGAACAGGATGCCGTTGGAGAACGCGAGCCTGTCACCACGGGTGTGCAGCTGGCGCGGCAGATAGCGATCCTGCGCGAGGATCGAGCCGAGCACCGGGAAACCGTTGAACGCGGTGTTCGCGGCCAGCAGCAGGATGATCCCGGTGACGAAGGAGATGTAGTAGAAGCCCGGCGTGAAGTCGGCGAACACCGCGTGCGCGATCTGCGCGACGATCGTCTTCTGCTCGTAGCCTGCCGGGGCGCCGGACAGCTGCGTCTCGGGATGCTCGGCGAATTTGACCTCGGTGATGATCGCCAGCGTGATGATGCCGACCAGCATCGTCACCGCGAGCACGCCCATCATCAGCAGCGTGGTCGCCGCGTTCTTCGACTTGGGCTTCCGGAACGCCGGGACGCCGTTGCTGATCGCCTCGACCCCGGTCAGCGCCGCGGCGCCGGAGGAGAACGTCCGCAGCAGCAGGAAGAAGAACGCGAAACCGGTCAAAGAGGCTTCTTCGTGCAAGCCGAAATCGGCGCTTTCGGCCCGCATGTCGGCGCCCGAGGCCGCCTCGATCAGGCCCCAGACCACCATGCCGAGGATGCCGACGATGAATCCGTAGGTCGGGATCGCGAACGCTTTGCCCGATTCACGCACCCCGCGCAGGTTCAGCGCGGTCAGCACGACCACGATGACCACCGCGGCGATCACCTTGTGCTGCGCCACCCACGGGATGGCCGAACCGATGTTCGCGACGCCGGACGACGTCGACACCGCCACGGTGAGCACGTAGTCCACCAGCAGCGCGCTGGCCACGGTGAGACCGAATTTGCCGCCCAGATTGGTGTTGGCGACCTCGTAGTCCCCGCCGCCGCTGGGATAGGCGTGCACGTTCTGCCGGTAGGAGGCGACCACGACCAGCATGACGAGCGCGACGGCGACCCCGATCCAGGGCGCGAACGCATACGCGGACAAGCCGGCGACGCTGAGCGTCAGAAAGATTTCCTCAGGCGCGTACGCGACGCTGGAAAGCGCGTCCGACGCGAAGATCGGCAGCGCGATGCGCTTCGGCAGGAGCGTATGCGAGAGGCGGTCACTCCGGAATGGACGTCCGAGGACGAGCCGCTTCAATACGGTCGGGAACTTCGACACCTGGGAAGACTAACTGTGACGCACAGCGTCTCCGTTGAGGGTGGCGGCGGGGAGGACGGTGGAGTAGCCGACCGTGCTCACGGTAAGTTCGGCGCTGGTGTGTCTGGGTACCTGCGGACGGGTGAAACGTCCGCGAACTAAGGAGGCAGGGCGTGCACGTGGTGATCATGGGATGCGGCCGGGTCGGCGCATCCCTGGCCGCGGCGCTGGGGCGGCTCGGGCACGAGGTCGCCATCATCGACAAGACCCAGCAGGCGTTCCGGCGGCTCGGCAGTGATTTCCACGGTCAGCAGGTGGTCGGCGTCGGATTCGACCGGCAGGTGCTGATCGAGGCCGGGATCGAACGCGCGGGTGCCTTCGCGGCGGTGTCCAGTGGCGACAACTCGAACATCATCTCGGCGCGGGTGGCCAGGGAGAACTTCGGCATCGACAAGGTCGTCGCCAGGATCTACGACCACAAGCGCGCCGCCGTCTACGAACGGCTCGGCATCCCGACCGTGGCGACCGTCCCGTGGACGACCGACCGGTTCCTCCGCACCCTGCTCCCCGACGGCGTCGCCTCGGAATGGCGCGACCCTTCAGGCAGCGTCGCGCTCCTGCAACTCCCCTTGCACGAGGGGTGGTTCGGGCGCAGCGTGCGCGAACTGCAGGAGACCACCGGCGCGCGGGTCGCGTTCATCATGCGGTTCGGCACCGCCGTACTGCCCGACACCAAGGCCGTGATCCAGGCCGACGACACCGTCTACGTCGCCGCGAAGTCGGGGACTGTCAGCGACGTGACCACCGTCGCCGCTCGCGAACCGGAAGAGGAGAACTGATGCGGGTCGCGATTGCCGGGGCGGGCGCGGTGGGCCGGTCGATCGCCGCGGAGCTGATCGACGGGCGTCACCAGGTGATGCTCATCGAGCGTGAGGCCGACCAGTTCGAGCCGCATACCGTCGACCAGGCCGACTGGGTGCTGGGCGACGCCTGCGAGGTGTCGATCCTCGAGGAGTCGGGCATCGAGCAGTGCGACGTCGTGATCGCCGCGACCGGCGACGACAAGGCGAACCTGGTGGTGTCGCTGCTCGCGAAGACCGAGTTCGCGGTGCGCCGGGTGGTGGCGCGGGTGAACAACCCGGCCAACGAATGGCTGTTCAACGACGCCTGGGGCGTCGATGTCGCCGTGTCGACACCGCGGATGCTCGCGGCGATGGTCGAGGAGGCGGTGAGCGTCGGCGATCTCGTCCGGCTGATGACGTTCCGTCAGAGCCAGGCGAACCTGGTCGAACTCACCCTCCCGGAGGAGACGCCGCTGGCGGGCAAGGCGGTCAGCGAGATCAACCTTCCGCGGGACGCGGCGCTGGTGACGATCCTGCGCGGCGACCGGGTGATCGTGCCGCAGCCGGAGGATCCGCTGGAGCCGGGTGACGAGCTGCTGTTCGTCGCGACGTCGGACGTGGAACCGGAGATCCGGACCGCGCTGGGTTACTGAACGGTCCTGTCACGCCCCCAGCGCGTGTTATGAACGGACCTTTCATAACAAATCCTGTTATGAAAGGTCCGTTCATAACACGGGGGGATCTTGACGGAAGTGGCTAGTTCTCGACGGCGGGCGCCTGCGCGTACTTCTCGCGCAGGCGCGCCTCGACCTCGGCGTCGGTCTCCTCGCGGGGTGCCTCTTCGGCCTGCGCCTTGAGGTGCTTCTCCGACCGCCGTACCGCCCAGACGACACTGAGCAGGCCGAGCGCGTACAGCGGGTAGCCCATCGCGATCTTCGCGAAGGCCAGCCAGCCGGTGTAGTCCTCGTCGTAGAGCCAGCGCTGCACGATGAACCGGGCGCCGAAGATCAGCGCCATCGCACCGGTCGCGATCGAGTACGAGATCAGCGACTTCTTGTCCTTGCGCCAGGCGTGGCCGTTGCCGTTCAGCGCGTTCCACACCACACCGGCGAGCGGCCAGCGCACGACGATCGAGAGCACGAAGACGCCGAAGTAGACCAGGCTCGTCCAGATGCCGAACAGGAAGAAGCCCTTGGCCGAGCCGGTCCGGTAGGCGATGAACGCCGCGATCGCCACGCCGAAGAACCCGGAGATGGCGGGCTGCAGCGGCTCCTTGCGCACGACGCGCAGCACCGTGATGGCCACCGCGCTGCCGACGGCGGCCCAGATGCCGACGGTCAGGCCGAAGATCGCGTTCGCGATCACGAACACGATGACCGGCAGCGAGGAGTAGAACAGCCCCGACAGCCCGCCCATCTGTTCCAGCAGGGTGGGCTGGGGCTTTTCGCCCTCCGGCTCTTCCCCGGTCTTCTTCTGCTCGCCGCTGGCGGGTTCAGTCACGATGCGGGATCAACTCACAGTGCTCTGAAGTTCGTAATAGGGGTTGTAAAGCACCTTCTGGCCATCACGTTCGGCCATCCGGCCGCGCACCTTGATGGTTCGCCCGGGTTCGATTCCGGGGATCCGGCGGCGTCCGAGCCAGATTAGCGTCACACCCTGTGTGCCGTCGAACAGCTCGGCCTGCAGTGTCGCGGCCTCGTTGGACGGGCAGAGCTCCACGCTGCGGAGTCTGCCGAGCACCGTCACCTCTTGACCCGACCGGCAGTCACAGGCGCGCTGCGCACCGCCGGCCTCGGATTTTTCGGACAGGTCGTCGGCGTCGAGATCCTCGACGTCGCTGGTCAGCTTGCGAACCAACCGGCTGAAGTAGCCGCCGTCTTTGGCGGACATAACGGTGCTCCTGTGCTCCGGGGCCCCCGACTTGAACGGCCCGTGCGTAATCCAGCGTAACTGTGCTCAAGCCAGGGAAACCGGTTTGGGAGAAGATCGCAACGTGACCTCCGCTATTCCGCCTACGACGGCAGTCGTACTCCCCGGCACCGGGTCGGACGAAGTGTTCGTACGCAGGGTGTTCGAAGGCCCGTTGCGGGCGCTCGGCGTCCCTCTTCTGGCCCCTCCGCCACCCCCTGGGGACCGGCTCGCGGACGGCTATCTCACGGAGCTGGACCGGCTTGCCGCCGAACGTGGTCCACTGCTCGTCGGCGGCATCTCGTTCGGCGCGCATCTCTCGGCGGAGTGGGCGGTCCGCAATCCGGGCCGCTGCACCGGCCTGCTGGCCGCTCTCCCGGCCTGGAACGGTCCGGCCGGGGAAGCACCCGCGTCGCTGGCCGCACGCCTGTCAGCGGATCTGGTGGCCGAAAACGGGGTGGACGGCGCGCTGGCGAAATCGTCCGGCGGCGTCCCCGAGTGGCTCTCGGAAGAGCTCGGGCGGGCTTGGCGGCGGCACGGTGACGGCCTGGCGGCGAGTCTGCGTACGGCGGCTTCACATCCCGCGCCGGCACTCGAAGAGCTGAAAGGGCTCGACGTGCCCGCCGGGATCGGCGCCTGCGTGGACGATCCGATCCACCCGGCGGAGGTCGCCCGCGCCTGGGCGGCGGCCCTGCCGCGCGCCGAGGTCGGCGAGTCGACGCTCACCGCCCTCGGCGCGGACCGGGAATCCCTGGGCCGGGCGACCGTACTGGCCTGGTTGAAGGCCTCCGCCTAACCCTGCTGCTGTTCCGCGATGTGCTGCGCGACGGCGTCGGGCAGCGTGATGGTCAGCGGGGTGCGGACCGGCATCGGCGCGTCGCCGCGGTCGATGACGGTGTGCCGCACGATCTCGCGCAGCACCCCGGGCGCCTCCGACGCCTGCGACTGCGGCCCGGCGATGACACCGCGGAGCATCCAGCGCGGGCCGTCGACCCCGACGAACCGCAGCGCGACGTCACCGACGATCGCGGACAGCTCCAGTCCCCACTCCCCCATGCCGACCGACACCTTGGCGCCGTCGGCCCGCAGCTGCTCGGTGAGCTCGGTGCTGACGTCCTTCCACAGGCCGCCCGACCGGGGGGCCGCGTAGCCGCTGACGGTGATCTGGCCCTGCTCGGTGACGACGTGCACCGCGCGGACGCCGCCGCTGTCCGGGTCCATCTCGACCTGGACCTGGGAACCGTCGGGCACCGGCACCTTGACCGAGCCGAGGTCGATCCTCGGGATGCCGTCCTCGGGCGCGTCCGCGACGTCGAAGGGGCCGTCCGGGGTCTCCGAGAGCTGAGGCTCGATCTCCTCGGCGTCGTCGCTGCCGGAGCGGTCCACGACCTCGGGCGCGGCGTGCCGTCCGCTGGGCTTGGCCTCGCGCTTGCGTCCGAAAATCCCCACTAGTTCTCCGTTCCTTCCCTGGCTCCGGCTCCCAGTGTGGCGTGTCCGCCCGTGGAGCCATACCCTCCCTCGCCGCGCTCGGACGACTCGAGTTCGGCGACCTCGACGAACTCGGCCTGTTCGACCCGTTGCACGACCAGCTGCGCGATCCGGTCGCCGCGGGTGAGCACGACCTTCTCGGAGAGATCATGGTTGATCAGGCAGACGCGGATCTCACCGCGGTACCCGGAGTCGATCGTGCCGGGGGTGTTCACGACCGAGAGGCCGACCCGGGCGGCCAGGCCCGAGCGCGGGTGGACGAAGCCCGCGTAGCCGGGTGGCAGGGCGATCGCGACCCCCGTCCCGACCACGCCGCGTTCGCCGGGCGCGAGGACGAGATCCGAGGTGGTGACTAGGTCGGCGCCCGCGTCGCCGGGGCGCGCGTAGGCGGGGAGAGGGACCGACGGATCGATCCGGGAAAGCAGTACCTGAACGGTGGACACGGGCGGCGAGACTACCCTGAACACGTGGGTGAAAGCGTGAACGCGGCCGAAGGCGGCGCTGTCGAGCATTCAGAGCGGCTCTATGTCCCGTGGTGGGGCTGGCCGTTGCCGCTCCTGGGCGGCGGGCTGCTGGCGGCGGAGATCGACATGGGCTATCCCGGGCTGCGCGGATGGCTGCCGTACGTGGTGCTGATCCCCGCGGTGATCGCGCTGATGGTCTCGCTCGGCCGGTCCCGCGTGAAGGTCACCGGTGGCGACCGGCCGGAGCTGTGGCTTCGCGACGCGCACCTGCCGCTGGAGTTCGCGGGCGACGTCGAGGTCATCGACAAGGAACAGAAGCGCAAGGCCCTGGGCCGCGACGCCGATCCGGCGGCCTTCGTGCTGCACCGGGGCTGGGTCGGCCCGGTCGTGCGGGTCTGGCTCACCGATCCCGACGACCCGACGCCGTATTGGCTGTTCAGCACCCGGCACCCGGAGAAGGTGGCCGAACTGCTCCGCCAGCCCGCGTCGAAGTCCTAGGCAGTCGAAGTCCTAGGCAAAGGAAAGGGGGCCGGCCTCGCGGCCGACCCCCTTATTCCTGTTTAGACCCCGAAACCCCTGTCGCGCCGTCCCCTGTGCCCGTAGGCTCAGGCGCAGTCGCGGCAGATGAGCCGTCCGCCACTCTCCTCCGCCAGCCTGCTGCGGTGATGCACCAGGAAGCAGACGGAGCAGGTGAACTCGTCGGCCTGCTTGGGCACGACCTTCACGGTCAGGTCCTCGCCGGAAAGTCCGGAGAGGTCCGCGCCCGGCAGTTCGAAGTTCTCGGCGGTAGCGTCTTCGTCGACGTCCACGACGCCGGACTGGTTTTCGTTACGCCGTGCCTTGAGCTCTTCCAACGAGTCTTCGGCCAGCTCGTCGGCTTCGCTGCGGCGCGGAGCGTCGTAGTCGGTCGCCATTTGTCCCTCACCCCTGCGATGCTTCGATGTCAGATGGCCCGGACCCGCGAGCGCGCGGCTCGTGAGTCCTTCGTGCCGCTGGTTAACGTCCCAGCGCCCCTGTTTGTGCCCGGCATGGCAGTGAGCGAGGTCTCTCTTTTGCGCCTCTTACTGCCGCCTGAGCCCGCGAAGGGTAGCTCACGCCGATACCGGCTCTGCAACGAGTCAGACATTGCTGCGAATACGTCACCCAACAGGGGGAACCTGTTGTCAAGACGCCTGTCGTCCGAATGGGTTGCCCCCACGTCGGGAACCTCACCCCCTGGGCCCGGTCGCTTGCCCGGAGTGGTCATCACGTGGTGCTATCCGGAGGCCCGCGCCGATGACCTTCGCCGTAACGCATAGGCTGATCGGACACGACGGTGTGAGTGAACGCACCGTCCGGGGATCCGGGCTTTGGGGAAGGGACTGGCAGGTGGCGTCGGGGAACGGCATCGGGGACCGCGGGGCGAGGCCGTATCGCAAGCACAAGCCGCTGCCCGCGCTCATCGTGATCGGCGTGCTGGCGCTCGGCGCCGTGATCGTCTGGGTGAACGTCGTGACGAGCCGCAGCGACATCGACGCCGTGATCCGCTGCGATCCGCCGCCCGCGCCGCAGCAGGGCGTCACCTACACGCCGCTGGCGCACGACGGACTGGACGACCGCGCGCCGGTTCCGCCGGACAAGGTCGCCGTCCAGGTGCTCAACGGCTCCAAGGTGCGCGGCCAGGGCGGCATCGCCACCAGCTCGCTCAAGGAACTGGGTTTCTCGCAGGCCGTCGACCCGGTCAACGACCCCGCGTACGGGAACACCGAAGCCAAGTGCCGCGGCCAGATCCGCTTCGGCGAGAACGGCGCCGCGGCGGCCCGCACGCTGAGCCTGGTGGTCCCGTGCGCCGAACTGGTCAAGGACAACCGCAAGGACGCGTCGGTCACGCTCACCACCGGCACCCTGTTCGGCGACATCCGCCCGAAGGCGGAGGCGCGGAAGGTGCTGGACCAGCTCACCCAGTGGTCGAAGGCGCAGCAGGGCAGCGGCGGCGGTGAGCAGTCGGCCGGCGGCGGTGCCCCGGTGATCGACCAGACGCTGCTGAAGGCGGCTCGCGAAGCCCCCTGCTGATTTCGTGGACAAACGCGCTAGGAATGGCCCGTTACTTGCAAATTTTGCAAGTAACGGGCCATTCCTAGCGCGCCAGAGGGCTCAGATCGTGCCCACACCCGAGTCCAGGAGCGCCTGACGCAACGGCGTCGCGATCGACGGCGCCACCGCGAAGGTCGCGTCCGGTCCCAGCTCGGCGTCTTGTCCCGGAAGGGACACCAGGGCCCCCGCCTCGGCGGCGATGAGCGCTCCGGCGGCCCAGTCCCAGTGACCGAGCCCGTGTTCGACGTAGGCGTCCAGCCAGCCGGCCGCGACCGCGCACAGGTCCAGTGAGGCGGCGCCGTTGCGCCGGACGTCGCGCACCCGGGTCGCCAGTTCGGCGACGAACCGGGCCTGCTTCGTGCGGCGTTCGACCTTGTAGGCGAATCCGGTGCCGACGAGTGTCAGATCCAGCCGGGAAGGGGCGTTGACCGACAGCGGCCGCCCGTCCAGGAACGCGCCCTGCCCGCGCGCGGCGGTCCAGCGACGGCCGCTCACCGGTTCGACGACGGCGCCCGCCACCGAGACCCCGCCGACCTGCGCGGCCACCGAGACGGCGAACCACGGCAGGCCGTAGAGGAAGTTCACGGTGCCGTCGATCGGGTCGACCACCCAGGTCACCCCGTCGCCGGCGACGCCGCCGCCTTCCTCGCCCAGCACGGCGTCCTCGGGGCGCAGTTCGGCCAGCCGCGCGCGCACCAGCCGTTCCGACTCGTGGTCCACCGCGGTCACCACGTCGGTGTCGGCGGATTTGGTGTCCACCCGCACCTCGCGGCCCGCGTTCATCCCGGTCCAGGCCTCGTGGACCAGTTCCGCGGCCTCGCCCGCGACACGCTCGGCGACACTTTTCAGCAACGTCTCGTCAACTCCCACGTCCGCCATGTCACCACATCCGGTTAAAGTCTCCGAGGCAGGCTTCTGAATCGTGCGAGAAGGGACCACGTCCGTGGTGGAGGCGACCCGAGGTTTCGGTATCGACATCGGCGGCAGCGGGATCAAGGGCGCGCTGGTCGACTTGGCGCGGGGACAGCTGATCGGCGACCGGATCCGGATCGACACGCCGCAGCCGTCGACGCCCGAGGCGGTGGCCGACGTCGTCGCCGAGATCACCGGTCAGGCCGGGTGGGACGGTCCCGTCGGGGTCACCCTCCCCGCGGTGGTCAAGAAGGGCGTCGCGCACACCGCGGCCAACATCGACCACAAGTGGATCGGCACCGACGCCGACGCGCTGTTCGCCAAACGCCTCGGCCGCGGCGTCGACGACATCGCGATGCTGAACGACGCCGACGCCGCCGGCATGGCCGAGATCCGCTTCGGCGACCCGGTGGCCCGGCGTGGCGTGACGGCTCTGCTCACCTTCGGCACCGGCATCGGCAGCGCGGTCTTCCAGGACGGCAAGCTCGTCCCCAACACCGAATTCGGCCACATCGAGGTCGACGGTTTCGACGCGGAGAAGAAGGCCGCGGCGTCGGTCAAGGACAACGAGGAACTGTCGTACCCCCAATGGGCGGAACGGGTGAACAGGTATCTCACCGTGCTGGAAAACCTGATCTGGCCGGACCTGTTCATCGTGGGCGGCGGGGTCAGCAAGAAGTCTCACAAGTGGGTTCCGCTGCTGGAGATCCGCACGCCGGTCCTCGTCGCGTCCCTGCAGAACAACGCGGGCATCGTCGGCGCGGCGGCCGCCGCCGCAGAGGGCATCGAGCACTGACACGACCGCGTTGACATCCGTACTTCGGATGTCACTTCGGCGGGTCGGACGGCGTGTCGCGCCCGCCGGGCGGTGATCCGCGCCGCGACGCTGTCACGTATCGTCGTTACAATGGAACACGGCCCACGGCGGCGGCGCTCACGAGAACGTGGGAAACCGCAGGCCGGAGGGTGTTCCCCGAAGTTTGAGGCAGCCGAGACCATCAAGCCTCGGCTCGTCATGATCGACCGCTGCGAAAGGGCGTAAGTGGCAGCCGCAAGAACCGCAACCCGAAGCGGGACGAAGACAGCGACCGCAGCCGGCGAGCCGGCCGACGAGGCAGCCACCGACGCGGCCAAGCCCGCGGCGCGCAAGACCGCCGCCAAGGCGGCCGGCGCGAAGAAGGCCCCGGCGAAGAAGGCTCCGGCCAAGAAACCCACCACCAAGGGCGCCAAGACCGAAGACGGCGAACCGGAAGACGGTCCCGGCGACCTCGACGAAGCCGACCTCGAAACCCCGGATCTGTCCGACCTCGAAGAGGTCGAGGTGGACGTCGTCGACGCGACGGTCACCGAGGAGACGGAAGAGGACGCGGAGTCCGAGGAGGACGTCGAAGAGACGCCCCCGCGCGGGCGCCGCACGGCGGCCGACAAGAACGCCGGCAAGACCTCCGACAACCCGGACTTCGTCTGGGACGAGGAAGAGTCCGAGGCACTGCGCCAGGCCCGTAAGGACGCCGAGCTCACCGCTTCGGCCGACTCGGTCCGCGCGTACCTCAAGCAGATCGGCAAGGTCGCCCTGCTGAACGCCGAGGAGGAGGTGGAGCTCGCCAAGCGCATCGAGGCCGGGCTCTACGCCGCCGAACGCGTCCGCAACGCCGAGGAGGAGGGCGAGAAACTCGTCACCCAGATGCGGCGCGACCTCAAGTGGATCGTGCGTGACGGCGAGCGGGCGAAGAACCACCTCCTGGAGGCGAACCTCCGGCTCGTGGTGTCGCTGGCCAAGCGCTACACCGGCCGCGGCATGGCGTTCCTGGACCTGATCCAGGAGGGCAACCTCGGTCTGATCCGCGCGGTCGAGAAGTTCGACTACACCAAGGGCTACAAGTTCTCCACGTACGCCACCTGGTGGATCCGTCAGGCGATCACCCGCGCGATGGCCGACCAGGCCCGCACCATCCGTATCCCGGTGCACATGGTCGAGGTCATCAACAAGCTCGGCCGTATACAGCGCGAACTGCTGCAGGACCTCGGTCGCGAGCCCACCCCCGAAGAGCTCGCGAAGGAAATGGACATCTCCCCGGAGAAGGTCCTCGAGATCCAGCAGTACGCCCGCGAGCCGATCTCGCTCGACCAGACCATCGGCGACGAGGGCGACTCGCAGCTCGGTGACTTCATCGAGGACTCCGAGGCCGTCGTCGCGGTCGACGCGGTGTCGTTCACGTTGCTGCAGGACCAGCTCCAGTCGGTGCTGCAGACGCTGTCCGAACGTGAGGCGGGTGTGGTGCGGCTGCGGTTCGGCCTCACCGACGGCCAGCCTCGCACGCTCGACGAGATCGGCCAGGTGTACGGGGTGACCCGTGAGCGCATCCGGCAGATCGAGTCGAAGACGATGTCGAAGCTGCGTCACCCGTCGCGTTCGCAGGTGCTGCGCGACTACCTGGACTGATCCCAGGCTCACGAAAGACCCCGTCACCGCTGTTGGGTGACGGGGTCTTTCGCGTTCAGAGGACTGAACGCGTCAGGGGCGGCCGGTCAGGGTGGTCCACGGGACGTGCACGGTCACCCGTTCCCGGAGTTGCTCGTTCATCAGCCAGAGCTCGCCCGTCGCGGGCCAGTACGACAGGTTCTGCGAGTTCACCGGCGCCTTGCCGCTCAGCCGTGACGTCGACGTGCCGCCGACCCCGCCGTGCAGGCACGACGGATGGTCGCCCGCCACCCCGGCGTACTCCGGGCAGACGCCGGTCATCACGAAATACCCGTTGCGCGACACGGCTCCCTGCATTCCCCACACCGGCGACACGAAGCCTTCCTTCGCGTGCACGGTCCCATCGGCCGACAGCCTGGGCAGTCCGGTCGCGCGGTCGAACGGCCACCGCAGTACCCGGCTTCCCGCCGCGTTCGACACGTGTTCGGAGGTCACGATCGAACCGTCGCCGTGGTCGAAAGACATCGTCGAGAGACACGGACGCGGGCCGGTCGCGGTGGTGCAGGTGCCGCCGCCGGGATACCAGAACGCGCCGATCTGCGGCATCGCGTAGTCGTAGAAGGCCGCGTGGTACTTCCCGTCCGGGCCCTTCCCGACGACGCCGGAGCTGTCGTCGACCTTCCAGAAATGCCGTGTGTCGAACACCCGGATCACGCCGCCGGTGGTCGCGACGAACAACCGGTTCCCGATCCAGGTCATCCCGTGCCCATGTCCTTGCACGACGGCGAAGTCGTCGTTCGACGTAGGTTCGACGAGCAGCACGTGCCGGTAACCGAGGCCGGTCGCGTCCACAAAGGACAGCCGGACCATGGTGTCGCCCGGGGTGTGCCAGGACGTCGCCACCACCCGCTTGCCGCCGACCTTCCCGGTCGCCGCGTCGGCGTCGCCGGAGCCCGTGAGTCCCTGCGGGATCCAGTCGTTCGTCTTGTCGTCGTTCGCGTTCTCCCAGCAGAACCCCGCCGGTTTCAAGGCCGCCGCGAGATACGTGCCGTGGCACAGCGGACGACCCGTGCGGTTGGCCGACGAGAGGATCTCCGGAAGGCCACGAGCAGGGAGTTTCGTTTCCAGCGCGGCGATCCGCGCGCCGTAGGTGTCGAAGGTCGAGCCCGGCGTCCAGCGGTAGCCGTCGACCGTGGCCGCGTCCATCCGCGGGAAGCTCGCCGCGGCGGAGGCGATCCCGGGTACGAGCGCGAACACCAGCAACAGTGAAGCGAGCAGTCCCAGCCTCTTCATGGCACCAGCTTGGAGCCGTCTCGTACACGTTCGGTACAAACGGCGTCTTCAGGGTGTCAACGGGTTTCACCCCTGCTTGAAGGGCGTTGCCCGACCCGAGCCGGGATCAGCACAATTCAGGCATGTTCAAGAAACGGGCCCTTTCCCTCCTCGCCTTGGCGGCGACCGGCGCGACCATTCTGTTCGCGGCCGCCCCTGCCGCCTCCGCGTCCCAGAACGCCGTGGCGGCGGCCTGCTCCGCCGGCTACGTGGAATGGGATCCCGACGAGGGCAACGGTGAGGGCTGGTCGAGGTGCCAGCCCCCTTATTCCGTCGCGTACCACCGCGTGTTCCTCCTGTGCTACTACGACGGCGACAAGGTGAGCCCGTGGGTGAGGCCGTGGGAAGAAGCCCGAGTCACTTGCACGAATGGCAGCGGGGCCTACAGCGCCATCTCCATGACACGGTAGTCCTGATCCGGGCAAGCCCGTTCAGGAAACCGAAAGTCCGCGTTCCGCCAAGGATTCCTCGACGCGCAGCCGCTCGATCCCCCGGTCGAAACCCTCCGGCAGGGTGTCCAGCCGGTGCTCGACCTCGACCTCCCGGCAGGCCTGGACGAGCAGCGCGTCGTACGCCTGCCGGGTGCCGTACCGGCGGACGGCCGAAGCTCCGGAAGGGAGTTCCGCGAGCAGGCGGTGCACCCGGCGGAGATCGGCGGCGAGTTTCTCGATGGGCGGCCCGGCGGGGACCTCCGGTTCCCGGCGGCGGCGCCACCAGCGGAGCACCGCGGGAACCTTGATCGCGCACCAGAAAAGCACCGACGGCGCCACGGCGACAACGGTGTACAGCGCGACAGGCACGGTGGCCACGACTCAGGGTAATCCGCGTTCACCCCCCGGGAAAAGCCGCGAATCCGGGCTATATTCGCGAGGTGCTGACCGAGAGCTATCGCTACCCGGACACCGGCGACCACGTCACCGGGATGTTCATCCGACGGCACGAGCCGTACGACGGCTACTGGACGACCAGCGAGGACAGGGCACTCGGGAAGGTCGCCGAGCAGCTCACCACCACGCTCGGTGCGCGTGACGAGGTCAAGGCGCTCGACGCCGGCTGCGGCGAGGGCCGCCTTCTCCCCTGGCTCGCCCGCTTCTCCGCCGACATCACCGCCGCGGATCCCGACGCGGACAGGCTGGCCAAGGCGAGCGAGACCCTCGTCGAGGGCACAGAGTTCTCTTTCGCCGTCTCGCCGATCACCGAACTCGGCGGCGGCCCGTACGACCTCGTGGTGTGCAGTCACGTCATCCAGCACGTACCGACCTCGGACGTCACGCCGATCCTGCGCCGGCTGGCCGAGGTGACCGCGCCCGGCGGCGTCCTCGTGCTGGCCTACAGCCGGTCACCGATCGGGCAGGGCACATTCAGCCTGGACAGCGTCGAAGCCGGCTCCGAGGTCCGGTCCCGCCGTGTGTCGCGCGACGAGTTCGACCAGGCCCTGCGGGACGGCGACGGCCCGGCGCTCCCGATCCGTTACCTCGACCCCGAAGTGGTCGCCGCCGACGCCGCGGCCGCGGGCTGGCGCACCGAATGGGAGTGGACGTACCACGTCCTCGACGACCTCGGCCCCACCGACGAGCACATCGACCGCGACGAACTGGTCAACGCCTCCGGGCCACTGAGCCGCCACCTCGGCCGGGACCTGGTCGCGCTGCTGCGCCGCGAGGCCGCATGACCGCACTGCTCCTCACCTTCGCCTGGGCGGTCCCCCTGTCCGAGCGGGAGGCGGAGAAGGTCCTGGACGGCGGCCGCGACCGGGGCCTGCTGACGCATCTCGACGGCGAACTCGGCCGGGAGTGGACGGCCGCGGAGGACTTCCTCGCCAGCTACACGACCCCGCCGCGACGCCGGGTGCTGCGCAAACGCACCGGCGGCTCACGGCTGGCGATCCGGGTCGGCGCGGTCAGTCCGCCGTGCGAACTCGTGGTCACCTGGCATCCGAGCTACCACGCGATGACGCTGATCCTCGCCACCACGATCACCAGCGCGGACGCCGGTCACCCGTCCGCCGAATTCGACCTCGCCATCGCCGTCCTGCAGAGCCTCCAGGGCCGTGAGACGGCGAACGGCGAGGACGGGCTGCACGGCAGCTACGGCGAGATGTCGTTCCCCTCGCTTCTCAAGGCCGTCACCCACGTCTTCGAGGACCTCACCAAGGGCTGCGAGCTGTCCGAGGGCCTCAGCCGCAAGGGCTGGTGCGTCGAACTGCGATCCCACGACGGACATCCGCCCGCCCGGCGGGTCGCGGCCGATCCCCGGCCGTTCTACGGGCTGGCGACCAGCGACGAGGGCTGGCGATTCGTTCCGCACGACGTCGCTCGCGACGCGCTCGGGCCGTCCTGGGGCACCCGGACCTTCGTCGCCGCCTACACGATGGCGGGCGGGATCGTCTGCCTCAACAGCAAGGATTCCGAGTACGTCGAGCAGCAGGGCGAGCTGATGCGCGGCCCGTTCGGCGCGGACGAACCGTACTTCGGCATCGACAGCCACATCGGCGGGCTCGACCACGGGATGCTCTTCATCCTCGAACGGGTCCTGATCCGGATGGCGCTGGCCGATCAGTGGCTGCGCAACGCCCAGCGGGAGCTGGTGGCCCTCACCGCCAAGAGAAAGTCGCCGAATCGCACCCGGCTGCTCCGGGGCTCGCTCGACGACATCCTCGAAATGCTGCACTCGGTGCTCCCGCCCGAGGTCGACTCGCTGGAACGCCGTCTGGTCACCAGCATGGGCGTGGAGCGGATCATCGCCCAGCTCGACCGCCAGGCCGAGGCGATGGACGAGGAGACCAGGTACTCCTACGAGAACACGGTGAGCGGGCGGGTCACGCGGCTCACCGTGGTCACCGTCGTGCTGACGGTCGTCACCATCGTCCTCGGGGTCCTGCAGGTGGTCGTGTCACTCTGACTCCGAGCCGCGGCGGCGCGTCTTGCGGGCGCGCTCGGCGAACAGCAACGCCACACCCCCGGCCACCATCAGCGCGCTCACCACGACGTGCATCCCCGGCGGCAGCAGGTGGAGCTGGACGAACCAGCTCGGATTGCTGCTGCCCAGCAGCCGGTTGATCAGACCACCCGCGCCCTGCACCAGCAACAGGATCCCCAGCAACTCGATCATCGTCGGGCCCCTTCCTCGACTCGGGCGTCGTTCCTGCGGTCGTCCTTGGGTGAGAGCTCCTGCCACAGCGGCCCGGTGGCGAACCAGATGGCCGTCACGACACCCAGCCTCGGCAGCCAGCCCCACAACGGCGCGACCTGCTCGGTGTCACCGACCATGACGATCAGCAGGAGCAGCACTCCGGCGGCGAGCCCGCAGGCCAGCACACATTTGAACCATTCACGCCATTCGACGCGCAGCTTCTCCCGTCCCCGCGGCTTGGGCGGCGGAGGCGGCCCACCCGCGAACCGGTGGGCGAACCGGACGTCGGCCCACTTGATCATCGAGTGGCCGAACACCACGCTGAAGCCCAGGTAGACCGCGGCGAGGCCGTGCACGAAGTTCGCCTTGGCGCCGTTCTGCAGGTCGATGAGCGTCGCGCCCAGCACGACGAGGTCGATCACCGGGGTGAGCAGCAGCAGGACGATGCTCGTCCGCTTCAGCTTGAGCAGATAGCGGGCCACCAGGCCGGCGATGATGGCGACCCAGAAACCGATCTCCCCGCCGGCGACCACCGCCGCCATCGGGTTTTCCGCGATGAAGTCCCAGATCTTGTTCACGGTCCGAGTCTGTCTCGCGTGGGGCGCCGCCGCGTCGGCGTACGGCACGACATCACCGTCATCAGTTAGTAGGACCCGCCGGGCGCCCGGGTGTGCTGGGATGGACAGGTGCCCTCATCACCGCGCCTGCGCCACCTTCCCTTGTGGACGCAGGACCTCGTCATCGCGGCCGGCACCTGGGTGCTCGGACTCCTGGTCTACCTCAGCGGGATGCAGGTACTGCTCAACGGCCCGGACACGACGCCACTGTGGATCCGGCTGACCGAACTGACCGTGCTGTGCTCGCTGCAGGTCCTGCGCCGCAGGGTCCCGCTGGCGCTGCTGTGCTCGCTGGTCGTGGTCGGGGTGGACGCCACGTTCGGCCCCTCGCTGCCGATCATCCTCGTCTTCACGGACTTCCTGTACGCGGCGACGCTCTACGGTTCGCGGGGCGTCAGCAGGCTGATGATCGGGGTCGCCTCGCTGGGCACGCTCGGGGTGGTCTGCCTGGCGTTCATCGCCACCTCGCAGCTGCGGACGGCGGTCATCGTCGCGTTCGCGCTGTTGCCGTTCCTGATCACGCCGGTGTGGTGGGCGGCGAACGTGCGGCAGCAACGGGACATCGCCGACGGCGAGCGGTCGAACGCCGAGCAACTGGCGAGGATCGGCGAAATGGACCGGAAGGCCGCCGTGGCCGGGGAACGCTCGAAGATGGCGCGCGACCTGCACGACGTCATCGCCGGGCATCTTTCGGCGATCGCCATCCAGTCGGAGGCCGCGCTGACGATGGCCACCGCCGACCCGAAAATGTCCAGGGACGTCCTGGAATCGGTGCGGGAGAACAGTGTGAGCGCGCTGGAGGAGATGCGCGCGATGATCGGCCTGCTGCGCGAGGACGCCACCAATGGTGACCAGGAGATCGAGACGACCGCGCCCGCACGGCTGGCCGAACTGTCCAAACTGGTCGAATCGGCGCGCGCGAGCGGGCTGGAGGTCGAGGTCGGTTCCCTTGTGGACCATCCCCCCGCCCTGCCCGCCGCGGTCGATCTGACCGCGTACCGGATCGCGCAGGAGGCGCTCACCAACGCGGCCAAGCACGCCGCGGGCGGGCGGGCCGTACTCGACATCAGCTCCGGCGGAGGCATACTCACCGTCGAAGTGCGAAACGATCTTCGTCCCGGCTCCGGCTCGGGTGACGACGGCGGGACCGGACTCGGCCTGCTGAACATGCGGGAACGCGCCGCCGCGGTGGGCGGCACTCTCGCCGCCGGGCCGTCCGGCGGTGGCTGGCTGGTCCGCGCCGAACTGCCTCTGGAGGGGTCTTGAGCGACGGGAACATCAAAGTGCTGGTCGCCGACGACCACGGCGCGATCCGCGCCGGGTTGATGATGATCCTCGGCAACGCCGAGGGCATCGAGGTGGTCGGTGAGGCCGGGGACGGGGCCACCGCCGTCCGGCAGGCGAAGGCGTTGAAGCCGGACGTCGTGCTGATGGACGTCCGGATGCCCGGCGTCGACGGCATCGCGGCGACACGGGAACTGATCGCGGAGGGTCTGTGCGAGGTCCTCGTGCTGACCACCTTCGACCTCGACGAGTACGTCCACGCCGCGCTGCGGGCGGGCGCGGCCGGCTTCCTGCTGAAGTCGGTGGAGGCGTCACGGCTGATCGAGGCGGTGAAACTGGTCGCGGCGGGTGAAGGCGTGCTCGCCCCGCAGGTCACCCGGAAGCTGATCGCCGCGTTCGCCTCGGGGACCCGCGAGCCCACCGTCGCCCCCGACGGGCTCGGCGAGCTGACCGAACGCGAACGCGAGGTGCTGGCCTGCCTCGGCGGTGGCCTGTCCAACGCGCAGATCGGCACGCGGCTGCACATCGGCGAGACCACGGTGAAGACGCACGTCTCACGGGTGCTGACGAAGCTGGACCTGCGGTCGCGGGTGCAGGCGGCGATCCTCGCGCAGGAGAACGGGATCGCCCTGGACGCGTGAGCCGCGGCGCCGAACCGTGGTCGTGAGTGGCGATTCGGGTTCACTTGAGGGGGAAGTCGAAGGTTTCCGGTCGTGGTCCGGGTTGGGTGGTCCGCGCGCACGTCGCGAAAGCCACTTTCGCAACCTTGAAGGTTGCGAAAGTGGCTTTCGCAACACCGCCCGAGAGCACCGGCCGCCACTCGGCGCGGTCCACCACGGGCGCGTCGTATCCGGCGAAAGCCGCTTCGGCGTTCACCGATCTGCGAGGTGGGCGGCGATCTTCTAGCGTGACCCTTCATGCGGCGAACTCTGGACGTGGACGAGGTCCTGAAGCGACAGGACTCGGGTGAGCTGAAACGCCGCCTGCACGGGCGCGACCTGATCGGCTTCGGGGTCGGCATCATCATCGGCACCGGCATCTTCACCCTCGCCGGAGTCGAGGCGAAGACCCACGCGGGTCCGTCGGTGACGCTGTCGTTCGTGCTCGGCGCCGTCGTGGCCGGGCTGGCCGCCCTCTGCTACGCCGAACTCGCGTCCAGCGTGCCGACGGCCGGGAGCGCCTACACCTACGCCTTCGCCACCCTCGGCGAGACGTTCGCCTGGATCATCGGCTGGGACCTGCTGCTCGAGTTCGCCCTCGGCGCGGCCGTCGTTTCGCGTGGCTGGTCCGGCTATCTCGCGAATCTGATGGGGCTCTCCCCCGACTGGTTCGGCGAAGACGCGAAGGTGAACATCGGCGCTGTCGTGATCATCGCCGTGCTGACCGTGATCGCCGTCGTCGGGATCAAGGAGTCGGCGCGGGTGACGAATCTGCTCGTGCTGGTCAAGGTCGCGGTGTGCGTGCTGATCCTCGCGGTCGGCGTGTTCTACATCCGCGGCGAGAACCTCACCCCGTTCATCCCGCCCGCCCAGGCGCCGTCGGAGACGGCGAGCACCCTGCACCAGCCGATCGTGCAAGCCGCGCTCGGGCTGGAACAGTCCGTCTACGGCATCGCCGGGATGGTCACCGCCGCCGCGGTCGTCTTCTTCGCCTACACCGGTTTCGAGGCGCTCGCGAATCTCGGCGAAGAGACCGTGAACCCCAAACGCGATCTGCGGGTCGGCATCCTCGGCGCGCTCGGTGTCTGCGCGCTGCTCTACATCGGTGTCTCGCTGGTGCTGACCGGGATGGTTCCGTTCGCCGAGATCGACGCGGGCGCCCCGCTCGCCGACGCCTTCGACCGGGTCGGGCAGCACTGGGTGGGTGCGCTGATCTCGCTCGGCGCGGTCACCGGGCTGACGTCGGTGATGATGGTGGAACTGGTGACGATCGGGCGGATCGGCTTCGCGATGGGCCGCGACGGCCTCTTGCCGAAGAAGTTCGGCACCGCGCATCCGCGCTGGGGCACCCCGCACCGGATGACGATCGCCGGCGCGGTGCTGATCGCGGCCCTCGCCGCGTTCATCCCGATCTCGGAACTCGCCGACATGGTCAGCATCGGCGCGCTCTCGGCGATGATCATCGTCGCGATCGCCGTCCCGGTGCTGCGCAAACGCCGCCCGGACCTGGAACGCCCGTTCACCGTGCCGTTCTCGCCGTATCTGCCGATCGCGGCGGCGCTGGCGTGCTTCTACCTGATGCTGAACCTCGACGTGATGACCTGGCTGCGGTTCGCCGCGTGGCTGCTGCTCGGCCTGCTGATCTACGTCTTCTACGGCCGCAAGCACTCCCGGTTCGCCAAGCCCGACGACCTCAGTTCCACAGACCGGCCGTCTTGACGGCGGCGTCGGCGGACTCGGCGTCGGCGGTGTCGACCACGACCAGCATCCGGCTCAGCGCCGCGGCCAGCCATTCCACCGGTTGTTCGCGCAAACCGTTGTCCCCCAACGAGGGATAACCATCCATAAGGGACACCAGGGTGCCCTCGGCGCCGATCCGCATCCCGGCCACCAGGACGAAATGTCCTGCCTGCGGACGCCAGCGCGACGACCACAGCGGCGGGACACCGGTGTCGAGGTAGTCGGCCAGTGCGCGGACCGGGGTGTCGTGCGCGCCGAACTCGGCGGGGTCGACCTCGGCGATCAGCGCGACGCGCGGCAGATGCCACAACGCCGCCAGGAGCATGAAGAGCGACTGCGGCGCCCAGTTCCCGGTGGCGGGCACCGTGGCGAGCCGACCGCACGACAGCGTCCCGATCGCCCGCGCCAGGCCGTCCGGCGCGGTCCCTGCGCCCGAATCCGCCACCGGCAAGGAAAGCCGATAGTCCACACGGGACTCTTCACCCGCCGGGAGATCCGGCTCCCCGGGCAGGACCGTGCCCGCCAGCGCCGCGACCTCGTCCTGGTCGGAGACGTCGAACCCCGCCGCGCGCAGGGCGGCCAGCGCCGCGAACGGCCCGGCCAGCCCGTCCTTCTGCGGGAGTTCGGCCCGCGCGACCGCGACGAGATGCTCGCCGCCGGGCAGCCAGCGCGGGCCGGACAGCCCCGTGCGGTCGCCGTCGATTCCGGAGGACATCAGTCTTCGAAGCTCCACGACTGCATGACGAACTTCCCGTCCGTGTTCGCGCCCGCCGACGAGTAGGTCGCCAGCGCGGCCGTGTTGTCCGGTTCGACGCCGACCCACATACCGCGGCAACCGCGTTCCCGGGCGAGCGCGGCCAGCGCGTCGACCAGGTCCCGGCCGATCCCGCGCCGCTGGTAGTCCGGGTGGACGTCGAGTTCGTTGAGGAACATCTCGGTGCCCTTGTCCGGATGCGTCACCTCGGTGCCGGTGATCATCCCCGCCGCGAAGCCGTCCTCGTAGGCGATCAGCAGGTGGTTCTCCTCCGCCGCGAGGAATTTCTCGGACGCCTCCCGCTCCGCGGGGCCGTCGAATAGGTGCTCGGCGGCGACGGCCTCTTCGACGGTCGTCGCCCGCCGGATGTCGGCCACGTGTCCTCCAGGTTCTAGTAGCGCCACAGGTGTGCGGCGATGATCTCTTCGGTACCGCGGTCGGCGGCCCAGGCGGAGTCCGACGCGCGGACCGCGCGGAAGGCGCCCAGAAGGTCGTTTCCCAGCGCGCCCGCGACCC
>NZ_JACBXD010000066.1 GCF_013870525.1 Amycolatopsis pittospori | reverse complement strand
ACCCGGCGGAGCCTCGGCCGGACGGCAACCGGTGTGCGCGGGGTTGCCGCGTCCGACACCGTGGTTGGAGTCGCACTCGTAGCCGGAGTCGGCGTCCTGCCCACCCGGCAGCTGGCCCGGCGGGTTCTTGTTGTCCGCCTTGCCGACGCAGCCCGCACACGGTTTACCCGCCGCTTCTCCGCCGCCGTTCCCGTTGGCGGACGGCGATCCGTCCCGGGTGGAGTCGTACGGGCCGTGCTTGTTCGCGCCATGGCCGGAGAAGTCCGCCTTGGACGGAGGCTGGGGTTCGGTGGTGTCCTGGGCGTGCCCGGGCGGTGTCTTGCCATTGCCGCCTTCGCCCGCGTCGGCGGGCCCGGCCCCCAGGAAGAGCATCGCCAAGGCGGCGCCGGCGAGGACGCCGCAGGTCTTCTTGTGCATAGGGGCCTCCCAGGCCGCGCCATTACGACAAGTGGACTATCGCGTGAGCGGCCGTGAGGGTTACTCGAAGGCCAGAACAGCTCCGAAACCGACCAGCGCGGTTCCGGTGACGCCGTCGAGCGCGCGGCGGACCTTGCGTCGTTCCAGCCAGGTCCGCACGCGGTGCACGAAGAACAACAGCAGAAGCTGGGCCACCGTGCCCGCCGCCGCGATCGTGTAGGCCAGCAGGAGGGCGTCACCGGTGGTGGTGACGCCCGGGATCAGGAACTGCGGCAGCACCGACAGGTACAGCACCAGCACCTTGGGGTTGGTGACGTTCGAGAGGAAGCCCTCGCGCCAGCGACGGAATCCGCTTCGGGCGGCGGCGGTTTCGGCGAGCCGGCCGTAGTCCCCGCGGAAGGCGCCGATCAGCGCCCGGATCCCGAGGTAGCAGAGGTAGGCCGCGCCGGCCCATTTCACGGCCTCGAACACCGGACGCGAGTTCATGATGACCGCGCCGAGTCCCAGCGCGGCGGCGGTGGCCTGCGCGAGGTTCGCGACGGCGACGCCGAAACACGCCCAGCCGCCCCCGCGGACACCGCCGGACAGCGCGTTCTTCAGCACCACCATGTTGTCCGGACCCGGGACGAGCGCCAGCGCCAGCATCATCAGCGCGAAACCGCCGTAGACGCCCCAGGTCATGACTCGAACGCCAGAACAGCGCCGAAACCGACCAACGCGGTTCCGGTGACGCCGTCGAGCGCGCGGCGGACCTTGCGTCGTTCCAGCCAGGTCCGCACGCGGTGCACGAAGAACAACAGCGCCATCAACCACGCCGAACCCAGCACGGCGACGGTGTACGCGAGCGCCAGCGCGTCCCACGTCGACGTCGTCACGGGGTCGAGGAACTGCGGCAGCACCGACAGGTACAGCACCAGGACCTTCGGGTTGGTGATGTTGGAGAGGAAACCCTCACGGAAGCGGCGGAATCCGCTCGCCCGCTGGTGTTTCACCGCCTCGACGCCGGAGTAGTCGCCCCGCCACGCGCCGCGCAGCGCCTGGAAACCGAGGAAGACCAGGTAGGCGGCACCGATCCACTTGAGCGTCACGAACACCGGTTGCGACTGCGCGATGACGACGCCGAGACCGAGTGCGGCGGCCGTGCCCTGGATGGCGTTGCCCGCGAAGATCCCCGCCGTGGCCAGGAACCCGCCCCGGGTGCCGCCCGACAGCGAGTTCTTCAGCATCACCATCGTGTCCGGCCCGGGGGCGAGGACGATCAGGGTGACGATGACCAGATAGCTGCTGTACGAACTCCATGTCACAGTCGCCCACGCTAGACGCCGTGCCCGGCCGGCGTCTCGCGGATTTCGGTCACAGCGGCCGGGTCGCGAGTGGCGATTCGGGTTCCCTTGAGGGGTAGGTCAACGTGTCGTGTCACGGGCGAGATGGTGCTTGGGTGACGCGGTACCGCACTCGCGTGTTCGGACACGGATCTCGTGTGCTTGGAGGCGGATCTCGCGTGCTTGGCGCCGTACATCCGAGTGCGGCATCCAGGCACGTGAGTCCCGTGCCCGAGCACACGAGTCCTGTCTTCGCCCTCCCGCCCCATAAATCACACCCCGCAGCTGATCACCGCGTCAGGTCCGTTCGGCAGGCGAAGCCACCGACGAACGGACACTGCCACCGGCTCCCGTGACGGGTAGTGTGCCTTGGCATGCATGAGGGGCAGATCGACCTCCTTCCAGGCGAGCGGGTCATCTGGGCCGGACAGCCGGTGCGCAGGCCTCTCTTCAATCCCGGTGACTACTTCAACGTTCCCGTCGGCCTGCTCTGGCTGGCCGGCGTCACCCTGTTCTTCTTCTACAACCACGATTCGACGTTCTACAAGGCCGCGTGGGCGGTGCTCACCGTCGCGGGCGTGTTCCACCTCGTCGGCAGGCCGCTCATCCGCTACCTCCGGCTCGCCTCGACCACCTACGCGGTGACGGACGGCCGGGTCATCGCGACCAGTTTCCTGGTGCGCCGCCGGGAGGAGTCCGCGTCGCTGGCGGGGCTGGACGACCCCGTCGTCACCCCGGGGCCCGGCAAGACCGGGACGATCACGTTCGGCAGGCTCGGCGTGCTGGCGTGGGCGTCGGCGAACTACGGCTCCGCGGGCAAGGACCGCAAGACGCCGGTCGTCCTGGTGGGGGTCAGCGAGGTCGCCAAGGTACGCGAAAAGCTCGCGAAAGCCGTCGAAGAGGCACGGGCGCGGCAGACGGCGGAAGACTGAACCGGCCACAACACTTCCACAACATCTCCGGGTGGTGCCGGATGTGAATCTCTCCTGGTCAGCGCGGAAACGCGGGTTTGGCGGACAGGAGAAACGAATGCGCAAGATCATGGGCAGACTGGGTGTCCTGCTGGCCACCGGTGGCCTGGCCCTCACCGTCGCACCGGCGATGGCGGAAGCGGCGCCGCCCAACTTCAGGATCGGTATCCAGTTCGCCGACAACGGCGGCCGGGGCGGCTTCGGCGTCGAGCAGTTCACCGGGTTCGCGAACTTCGGCACCAGCGTGTCGCCGTGGGCGGGGGACAGCAACAACTTCGATCCGGACGGTGCCCGGATCAACCTCGATCCGGCGTTCGGCGGCGGTGTGCTGGGCCAGGTCGATTTCCGGATCGGCGGGCAGGCCAACGACCGCGGCGGCCGGGAGATCGGCCCCGTCACCTACACGCCCTGGGCGAGTCAGGGCGGCGGTTCCACCGACACCATCACCGACAGCAACTCGTTCGACCCCGACCAGTACCGGTTGTTCCTGGAAACGCGGCCGCTGCCGCCCGGGGTGCAGATCAGCGACCTGCGCCTGTCCATCCTGGCCGTCGACGGCGGCGAGCCCGACGGCGTGCCGACGTTCACCCGCTGGGCGAGCCAGGGCGGTGGCCGTAGCGGCTTCGCACTGGACGCCAACGCCTTCGACCCGGACGGATTCCGGATCGGCCTCGAAGTCGTCTGATACCGGTGCCCAGGCCTCGTGTCGCCCCCCGGAGGCCTGGGTACCTTCCAGGCACAAGATGACCCGACTGTGTTCGATTCAACTGCGCGACCGATGTTACTGGCCGGTACACTCAGGCGGTCGTCCAGTGCCGGAGGTGCACCGTGCCCTATCCCACGGATCGTGAACGGGACCGTCCCTGGGTGATGAGGACCTACGCCGGTCACTCGTCCGCGGCCGCGTCCAACGAGCTCTACCGGCGGAACCTCGCCAAGGGCCAGACGGGTCTCTCCGTCGCGTTCGACCTGCCCACCCAGACCGGCTACGACCCGGACCACCAGCTCTCCAAGGGCGAGGTCGGCAAGGTCGGCGTCCCGGTCTCGCATATCGGCGACATGCGGCGGCTCTTCGACGGCATCCCGCTCGCGGAGGCCAACACGTCGATGACGATCAACGCGCCCGCCATGTGGCTGCTGGCGCTCTATGTCTCCGTGGCGCGCGAGCAGGCCGAAGCCGAGGGCCGCGACGTGGACGAAGTGCTGGCCAAGCTCACCGGCACCACGCAGAACGACATCATCAAGGAATACCTCTCCCGCGGCACCTACATCTTCCCGCCGGGCCCGAGTCTCCGCCTGATCACCGACATGATCGCGTGGACCGTGCACCACGTGCCGAAGTGGAACCCGATCAACATCTGCAGCTATCACCTGCAGGAAGCCGGTGCGACGCCGACGCAAGAGGTCGCGTACGCGTTGTGCACCGCCATCGCCGTCCTCGACGCCGTCCGCGATTCCGGCCAGGTCGAGCAGGCCGACATGGCGAAGGTGGTCGCGCGGATCTCCTTCTTCGTGAACGCCGGCGTGCGTTTCGTCGAAGAGATGTCGAAGATGCGCGCGTTCACGGCGCTATGGGACGAGATCACCAAAGAGCGTTACGGCGTAACTGATGCGAAGGCGCGGCGGCTGCGCTACGGCGTCCAGGTGAACTCGCTGGGCCTGACGGAGGCCCAGCCGGAGAACAACGTCCAGCGCATCGTGCTGGAAATGCTCGCGGTCTCGCTTTCCCGCGGTGCCAGGGCTCGCGCGATCCAGTTGCCCGCCTGGAACGAGGCGCTCGGCCTGCCCCGCCCGTGGGATCAGCAGTGGGCGCTGCGGATGCAGCAGGTCCTGGCGTTCGAAACCGATCTGCTGGAGTACGAGGACATCTTCGACGGCTCGCACGTCATCCAGGCCAAGGTCGACGAGATCATGGCCGGCGCGCGTGAGGAGATCGCGCGGGTGCAGGACCTCGGCGGCGCTGTCGCCGCCGTCGAGAGCGGCTACATGAAGTCGCAACTCGTCGCGTCGCTCGCGGAGTTGCGGCGTGGCATGGAGAACGGCGAGCGGATCCTGGTCGGGGTCAACAAGTTCGAGACCACCGAGCCCTCGCCGCTGCAGGCCGAAGGTGCGAAGGCGATCGAGACGATCGACCCGGCCGTCGAGAAGCAGGCCGTCAGCGCGATCGAGGAATGGCGGGCGCACCGCGACAACGCGGCCGCCGAGTCGTCGCTGGAGAAGCTGAAGACCATCGCGAAGACGTCGGAAAACCTGTTCGAGGCCACGATCGACTGCGCCCGCGCGGGGGTCACCACGGGCGAATGGTCCGGGGCACTGCGCGAGGTATTCGGCGAATACCGGGCTCCCACCGGGGTTTCCGCCTCGGCCGCGGCGGGTGAAGGCAACGAAGAGCTCCGCCGGGTCCGCGACCGGGTCAAGTCGACGAGTACCGAAATCGGCGAGCGGCTGCGGATCCTGGTCGGCAAACCCGGTCTCGACGGGCATTCCAACGGCGCCGAGCAGGTGGCCGTACGGGCACGCGACGTCGGTTTCGAGGTGGTCTACCAGGGCATCCGGCTGACCCCGGAGCAGATCGTCGCGGCCGCGGTCCAGGAGGGCGTGCACGTGGTCGGGCTTTCGGTGCTTTCCGGCTCGCACCTCGAAGTCGTCCCGCAGGTCGTGGACGGCCTGCGCGCGGCGGGCGCGGGCGACATCCCGGTCATCGTCGGCGGCATCATCCCGCCCGACGACGAGAAGCTCCTCCTGGAGCGCGGGATCGCGAAGGTGTTCACGCCCAAGGACTACGAACTCACCGACATCATGGACGGAATTGTCGGATTGGTGCGCGAGCGCCACGGCCTGAGTACTTAAAGTCACCGTAAATCTCGGTACCGTAACGGCGACTGGTGGGAGAGCCACTCACATTGCCCGGGCAAAGGTGCCCACCTACGTTTCGATTGAACCGATTAATCGAAAAGGGGTGCGGCTATGGCGCACGGCGAGTGGTCCAGGCGGGAATTCTTCCGGCGGTCGGCCGTTCTGGGGGCGGTGACGATCGGTGGCCCGGTGCTGTTGTCCGCGTGCACTTCGACGTCCTCCGGGGACGCGTTGCAGGCGGCCAAGGACGCGAAGAAGATCAAGATCGGTATCGCGAACGAAGCGCCGTACGGCTTCACGGATCAGAGCGGCAAGGTCACCGGTGAAGCGCCCGAAGTGGCGCGCGCGGTCTTCAAGGCGATGGGCATCGACAACGTCGAGGCCGAAGCCGTCTCCTTCGACCAGCTGATTCCTGGGCTCAACGCGAGGAAGTACGACATCGTCGCGGCGGGCATGAACATCAAGAAGGAGCGCTGTGACGCCGCGGCGTTCTCCATCCCCGACTACTCGGCGCTGACGGCTTTGCTGGTACCCAAGGGAAATCCGCAGCAGGTCCGGAAATTCGAGGACATCGCGGCCAAGAAGGTCAAGGTCGCCGTGCTCTCGGCCGCCGTCGAAAAGGGCTACGCCACGGATTCCGGTGTCGCCGAGGACCAGATCGTCACCCTCGATTCGCAGGACAACATGCTCCGCGCGGTCACCGACGGCCGCGTCTACTGTGCCGCCCTCACGGACATCTCCTTGAAGGACGTGCTGGCGAAGAACGCCGGTGCGGCCGCCGAGGTCACGCCCGGTTTCGACCCGATCAAGAACGGCCAGCCGGTCGTTTCCGCCGGCGCGTTCGTCTTCCGCAAGGACGACAACCCGTTGCGCGAGGCGTTCAACGCCGAACTCAAGAAGCTGCACGACGGCGGCGAGTGGACCCGGATCGTGACGCCGTTCGGGTTCTCCGCGGACAACCTGCCCAAGGCCGAGGTCACCACCGAGAAACTCTGCGCGGTGTAACGGGGCGGACGTCATGTCGTCTTCGGTATCGCACATCGTCACGTCCATCCTCGACGGACTGACCGAGACCGTCATCGCGGCACTCGGCGGGATCGCGCTCACCGTGGTGCTTTCCCTGGTCGCGGGACTCGCGCTGAGGTCGCCACTTCGTCTGGTGCGGGGGATTTCCCGTGTCTACGTGGAGATCTTCCGCGGCACTTCGGAGGTCGTCCAGCTGTTCTGGCTGTACTTCGTGCTGCCGGTACTGGTCGGCTTCCAGCTGGTGCCGATGTTCGCCGGGATCCTGGTGCTGGGCCTCAATCACGGGGCCTACGGCGCGGAGATCGTCCGCGGCGCGGTGAACTCGGTCCCGCGAGCGCAGTTCGAGGGCGCCGTCGCCCTCAATCTGTCTCCCGCCCAGCGGATGCGGCGGGTGATCCTGCCGCAGGCGTTCGCGGAAATGCTGCCACCGTTCAACAACCTGTTCATCCAGCTGCTGAAGAGCACCGCCCTGCTCTCGTTCATCTCCGTCGCCGAGATGGCGCGGCAAGGTGAACTGCTGCGGCCGGTGTTCGGCGCCCAGATCGGTTGGATCTACGGCACCGAACTCGTGCTCTACCTCCTGATCGCCCTGCTGATCACCACCGGGATGCGGGCGCTGGAAAAGGTCATGGCGCGGCGCCTCGGCCGGGCTCCGGCCAAGATGACCGCCACCGCGGGGGGTGTGTGATGGATTGGAGCTGGGAAGCGGCGTTCGACGCGATTCCCTTGCTGCTGGAGGGTTTGCTCGTCACCGTCGAGATCACCCTGCTGGCCTCCGTGGTCGCCTACGCCCTCGGCCTCTTGTTCGCGCTGATCCGCCGCACGGGGATTCCCGTGCTGTCCCAAGCCGTCCGGCTGTTCATCGAGTTCGTCCGCAGCACTCCCTTGCTGATCCAGGTGTTCGCGATCTACTACCTGGTTCCGCCGCTGACGGGGTTCACGATGTCGGCGTTCGTCACCGGTGTCGTGGCGCTCGGCGTGCACTACGCGACGTATGCCGCCGAGGTTTACCGGGCCGGGATCGAAGCAGTCCCGAAAGGACAGTGGGAGGCCGCGACCGCGCTGAACCTGCCCCGGCAACGGGTGTGGACGGCCGTCGTTCTCCCGCAAGCGGTCCCGAGGGTGCTGCCCGCACTGGGCAACTACACGATCTCGATGTTCAAGGAAACCCCGTTGCTCCTGGGGATCGGCGTCCTCGACGTGCTCAACCGGGCGAAAGAGGTCGGCGCCGAAACGTTCCGCGTCATCGAGCCGTACACCCTGGCCGGGGTACTGTTCCTGCTGGTGAGCCTGCCGGCGTCGATTCTGGTGAGAAGGTTGGAGCGTCGTGCCGCCCACAGTTGATTCCCCGATGATCCGGTTCTCGCAGGTGGTCAAGTCCTATGGGGACCACGTCGTGCTGCGGGACCTCGATTTCACCGTCGCGCCGGGGGAATTCGTCTCGCTGATCGGGCCGAGCGGGTCCGGGAAGACGACGATCCTGCGGCTGCTGATGACCCTGGAACGGGTCGACGGCGGCACCATCGAGGTCTGCGGCGACTACCTGAGTCATAGGAAACAGGGCGAGAAACTGGTGCCCGCGGACGAGAAGTACCTGCGGGCCGTGCGCAAACGGATCGGCATGGTGTTCCAGCAGTTCAACCTGTTCCCGAACATGAACGTACTGCGCAACATCACCGAGGCGCCGATCCATTCACTCGGCGTTCCCCGCGACGAGGCCGAGGCGCGGGCCGTCGAATTGCTGGAAATGGTCGGCCTTTCGGAGAAGAAGGACGAGCATCCGACCCGGCTTTCCGGCGGCCAGCAGCAGCGCGTCGCGATCGCACGGGCGCTCGCGATGCGGCCGGACGTGCTGCTGCTGGACGAGGTCACCTCGGCACTCGACCCCGAACTGGTCGCCGACGTCCTGCGCGTCCTGCGCGAGATCGCGGCGTCCACCGACATCACGATCCTCTGTGTCACGCATGAGATGCAGTTCGCGCGGGACGTTTCGGATCGCGTGATGATGTTCGACCAAGGACAGGTGCTGGAGGACGCCGCGCCGGACAAGCTGTTCAACGATCCGGACCACGACCGGACGCGGCGGTTCCTCAAGGCCGTCATCGACCGGGCCTGAGCGGGAGCCGCGGGGCTCGTGAGTGCTTTGGGTCGTTAGAACGACCCAAAGCACTCACGAGTCCTAAAGCGCTCCGAGGATCTCCTTCGTCGAGGTGACCGTGGCGAAGCCGCCGCCGTGCAGGTTCGTCGCGGTCGCCCGGTAGAGCTCGTCGGCGGTGAGGACGCTCCCGTCCGGCCCGGCGAGGTCGAAGGTGAACGTGGCGTCGAGCGCGAAAGTGACGTCGTAGCCGAGGTTCCCGCCGACGCGCGCGGTGGTCTCGCAGCAGAAGTTCGTCTGGATCCCGGCGAGGACGAACGAGGTGATGCCGCGCGTCTTCAGCCAGCCGTCGAGGTCGATGTCGCCGTGGAAGGCCGAGTTGACCTTCTTGCCGAACACCAGATCCGCGCGCACGCCGTCGAGTTCGGGCTTGAAGTGGTTGCCCTCCTGGCCGGGCTGCAGCGACGAGCCGGGCCTCACGGAATCGTGGTGCACCAGCACGATCGGCAGTCCACGCTCCTGGTAGGCGTCGACGAGCGCCTTGATGTTGGCCTCCGCGCCGGGGTTGTTGCGCGGACCCCAGACGGGCTTGTCGAAGCCGCGCTGGACGTCGATCACGAGCAGGGCCTTGGTTTCAGTGGTCATGGCTCCGAGTCTCGTGCGTCCGGCCGGCGGGAAGGGAGTGGCAGAAGAGGCGCGATGCGATACTTTTCTGCCATGCGCATCGTGGGCGTCCTCCTCTTGCCGGGCAGCCGGTCCTTCGACCTGGGCGTGATCGGCGAGGTCTGGGGCGTGGACCGGACCGACAGCGGTATCGGGCCGTTCGAGGTCCGCCTGTGCTCGCCGGGCCGCACGCCGGTCGCCATCCACCCGTTCGGCCGGGTCGAGGCGACCCACGGATTGGCCGGGCTCGACGGCTGCGACCTCGTCCTCGTACCCGGCAGGGTCGATCCGCACGCCGAAGTGCCCGCCGCCGCGATCGCCTCGCTGCGTAAGGCGCATCGGGCCGGGATCACCGTGGCGTCGCTGTGCTCCGGCGCCTTCACCCTGGCCGCGGCCGGGTTGCTCGACGGCCGCTCGGTCACCACGCATTGGCGGCTGCTGGACGCGCTCGAAACCGCCGCCCGCGACGCCGTCGTCCAGCGGGACGTCCTGTTCACCGACGAGGGTGACGTGCTGACGTCCGCCGGCGTGGTCGGCGGCCTGGACCTGTGCCTGCACCTGGTGCGGCGCGATCACGGCGCCGAGGTCGCGGCCGCGCTCGCCCGCCGTCTCGTGATGCCGCCCGCGCGGGAAGGCGGGCAACGTCAGTATGTCGACAATCCCTTGCCGCCCAATCCTTCGAGGCCGAGCGTGTCGTCCACAATGGACTGGGCGCTGGAGCGGATCGCCGACGACATCGGCGTCGACGACCTCGTCGGCCACGCGGGGCTGAGCGAGCGGACCTTCCATCGCGAGTTCGCGGCCGCCACCGGGGTGACGCCGGGACGCTGGCTGCGCGCGCAGCGGGTGCGCCTCGCGCGCCGCCTGCTGGAGACGACGGAACTCCCGGTCGAACGGGTCGCGCAGCGATCGGGCCTCGGCACCGCCGCCAACCTGCGGCGACGGCTGCGCGCCGAGGTCGGCGTCGGACCCGATTCGTATCGCCGGACGTTCCGGTCGGTTACCGTCGAAGCATGGTCGAGTACGAGCACATCCTCGTGAAGCGTGACGGCGACACCGTCACGATCACCATGAACCGCGCCGCGCGGCGGAACTCGCTGTCGGCGGATCACCTGGCCGAGCTGCTCGCGGCGTTCCGCGAGGCAGGGGAGACCGACGCGACCGGCATCGTCCTGGCGGGCGCCGGGCCGGTGTTCTCGGCGGGACACGACTTCGGCGACGTCGCCGCGCGTGACCTGATGGGCGTGCGCGAGCTGCTGCGGCTGTGCACGGATCTGATGGGCACCATGCAGTCGGTGCCGCAGGTCGTCGTCGCGCGGGTGCACGGGCTCGCGACCGCGGCGGGCTGCCAGCTGGTGGCGTCCTGCGATCTCGCCGTCGCCGCCGAATCGGCCGGGTTCGCCCTGCCCGGCGGCAAGGCCGGCTGGTTCTGCCACACCCCCGCGGTCCCCGTGGCCAGGTCGATCGGGCGGAAGCGGCTGATGGAACTGGCGCTCACCGGCGACGTCATCGACGCGGCGACCGCGCTGGACTGGGGCATGGTGAACCGCGTCGTCCCCGACGACTCGCTGGACGACGCCGTCGCTTCGCTGCTGGAGCGCGCGACGCGAGGCAGCCGGGCGAGCAAGGCATTGGGGAAGCAGACCCTGTACGCGCAGCTGGACCGTCCCGAGGCCGACGCCTACGCGCTGGCGCTCGAAGTGATGGCGTCGGCGTCGCAGCTGGCCGGGGCGCGCGAGGGGAGGGCGTCCTTCCTGGAGAAGCGCTCCCCGGTCTGGCCCGACTGACCTCTCCCGGATGCTATGAACGGCTCGTTACTTGCAAAATTTGCAAGTAACGAGCCGTTCATAGCACGCGCGTGAGCGGATCAGCGGCGTTCACGGAGCAGCAGAAGCGTGTAGGCGGCCAGCGTCTGCGCGTCGGTGATGTCACCCGAAGCGATCATCTTCTCGAACTCGTCCCGCTCGAACCACGCCGTCCGCATGTCCTGCTCCTCGATCTCCCGCTGGGTTTCCCCCTGCGTGAGGTCCGTGGCGAGGAACACGCGCCCGCGCTGGCTCGACATGCCGGCGGCGACGTCGGTGAGGCCGAGGTCGGTCATCGAGCCGGCGATCAGCCCGGTCTCCTCGCGCAGTTCGCGCGCCGCGAGCTCGGGCGGCGGGACGTCGGCGAGGTCGGGGGCGGTGCCCATGGGGAACTCCCAGCGGCGCAGGCCCAGCGGATAGCGGAACTGCTCGACCAGGTGAAACCGAGCGCCGTCGAAGGGGATCACCACGGCGCAGGTGGGCTTGTCGATGACGGCGTAGATCCCCTCGGACCCATCGGGCCGCCGGACTGCGTCCTCGCGCACGGTCATCCAGCTGTTCCGGTACACCTCGCGCGAGCTGACACGCTGAATGGGGTCCATGCGACCAGTATCGCGATGCTTGTCCTACCCTCGCGGGGTGCGCCTAGTGATCGCTCGCTGCCAGGTCGACTACGCCGGCCGTCTGACCGCCCATCTGCCGATGGCCACGCGGCTGTTGCTCGTGAAGGCCGACGGGTCGGTGTCCGTGCACTCGGACGACCGTGCCTACAAGCCGCTGAACTGGATGAGCCCGCCGTGCTGGCTGATCGAGGACGGCAAGCTGTGGATCGTCGAGAACAAGCAGGGGGAGAAGCTCGTCATCACGATCGACGAGATCTTCCACGACCACGCCCAGGAACTCGGCGCGGAACCGGGCCTGCAGAAGGACGGCGTCGAGGCGCATCTGCAGGAACTGCTCGCCGAGCACATCAAGACCCTCGGTGACGGCTACACCCTGGTGCGCCGCGAGTTCCCGACCGCGATCGGGCCGGTCGACATCATGGCCCGCGACGCCGATGGTGCCAGTGTCGCCGTGGAGATCAAGCGGCGCGGCGAGATCGACGGCGTCGAACAGCTGACGCGATACCTCGAACTGCTGAACCGTGACCCGCTGCTGGCGCCGGTCCAGGGCGTCTTCGCGGCGCAGATCATCAAGCCGCAGGCTCGGGTGCTGGCCGAGGACCGGGGGATCCGGTGCCTCACCCTGGACTACGACGCCCTGCGAGGCATCGAGTCGGACGAGTTCCGCCTGTTCTGATCGCTCCCCTCCTCCCTCAGTTAGTCCTCTGGATGCGGTACATGCACACGCAAGTACCGCATCCAGAGGACTAACTGCGTGAGGGCGAGGGCTTACCAGCAGGTGTGCCCGCCGGGGTGGGTTTCCGAGTAGCGTTTGATCGCCGTGCAGCTGCCCAGGTAGGAGCTGTAGTCGTCGAGAGTGCCCAGCACACCGTCCGGGGACGGCTCGGCATATACGCCCGGCGCGAGCATCACCATCTTCTCGCTCTCGATGTACTGGGTGTACCGCTTGTCGACCTTCGACTTGGGGACGAACTTCGGGTACTCGCTCGTCGGCGTTGTCGAGATGGCCGTGCTGGCTGGGCTTGAGCTCGCTGGAGAAGTCGGCCTAGTCGATGTCGTTGCCGCGGAAGAAGACTTGCTCGTATTGGTCGAGGAAGCGCTCTGCTGCTCGGCGCAACTCGCCGAGAGGGCGGCGAGAACCACGACAAGGGAGACGATCACCGCACGGTTCATGCTGCGGAGTCGATCGATGGCGACGCTATGTTACGCGACCGTCGCAGTTAGTCCTCTGGATGCGGTACATGCACGCGCAAGTACCGCATCCAGAGGACTAACTGCGTGAGGTGCAGCGCTGAACAGCCGATATCCAATCGAGTCCTCGAATCGGTATCTGCATTCTTTCTCACGCCACTCCAATGCCCTAAAGGGCGGCGGGAAATTAACGAACTCGACTCGATCAGTAAAAGAACCAGCTATTTCTGTGCCATTCGGGTGAACGCGGGATTCGCTTGTCTTGCGTTGTGTCACACTCGATTTCCGCGAGGGGTGCCGTCGACATACGGCGGTTGCGGTGCAGGGGTGATGGTTCATGACGGATTCCGTGAAACGCGTCGATCTGGTGCTGGAAGGCGGCGGCGTCAAAGGTATCGGGCTCTTGGGCGCGGTGCTGGAGTTGCACGAGGCCGGTTACGTCTTCCCGCGGATCGCCGGGACGAGTGCGGGCGCGATCGTGGCCACGCTGGTCGCCGCTTATCAGAAGGCCGGGAAGGATCTCGGCGGTCTGGAAGCGGTCATGAACGACATGGACTGCCGCCGGTTCCAGGATCAGTCCCTGCTCGACAAGGTCACCGGCGCGATCGGTGACGGCGTCGATCTGATCCTGCACGACGGGATGCACACCGGCGATTATCTCGCCGAATGGCTGACGCCGTTGCTGGACGAGGTCGGCGTGCGCACTTTCGCGGATCTCGCCATCGAGGATCCCGAAAGTACTTTGCGTGCCCACCAACGGTATTCGCTCGTCGTCCACGTCAGTGACCTGACTCGTCGCGTGCTCGTCCGGTTGCCTTGGGATTATTCGCAGTACGGCCGTGATCCCGGCGAGGAGAAGATCGTCGACGCGGTCCGCGCGTCGATGTCGATCCCGTTCTACTTCCGGCCGGTGCAGTTCGACGTCCGCCCGGAGGGTGCCGTCACCTGGGTCGACGGCGGCCTGCTGTCGAACTTCCCGATCACCGTCTTCGACCGGACCGACGCGAAACCCGCGCGCTGGCCGACTTGGGGCGTGAAGCTTTCCGGGGAACCGGTGGGCGGCAGGGACAAACCGGTGAAGAGCGCGTTGCGGATCGCCATCGGTTCGCTCGAAACCCTGATGTCGGACTGGAATCGTTACCGGTTGCACGAGGAGGGTGTGAACCGGAGGACGGTGTACGTCGACACGACCGGGGTTTCCGCCGTCGACTTCGGGCTCGGGGCCGAGGAGAAGAAACACCTCTTCGAAAACGGGCGGGAGGCCGCTCGGCGGTTCCTGGAAAAGATCGTGCCGCAATGAGAACTCGCCGGCGGTATTCCGGTGGGATGAGGGATAGGAGGATCCCATGCGTTATCGCCCGATCGGCAGTGACCCGGCGGATGATCGCCTCGGCCGGTTCATCCCGGACGACTGGCGCCACATCGAGCGCTATCCGCTGACCGCGCTGGCCACCGAGGACCGGCCCACCCGGTCGCCGGTCGTCATCGGTGTCAACTGGTACAAGGAATTCGACGTCCCCGAGAAGGACGAGAAGTCCGGTGAATTCTTCGTCGCGAAGGGCGGCGCCAAATCGCTGACCCGGATCCGCGGTGGCCATTGCGTCTGCCTCGAACCCGGTGAATCGACCGACGGCGAAACCCAGTACGCGTTCTACGACCAGGGCCGTGAGGGTGCCTGCGTCGGATTCGGCTGGTCGCGTTGCATGACGCTGTTCAACGGCGATCTCTACGCCGCGCGCTGGCTGTGGGACCAGTCGAAGCTGCGCGACGAATGGGACGAGACCAATCCCGGCGACAACAACGGCACGTCCGTCCGCGCGGCGGCCGAGGTCCTGCTCGAACTGGGCCACGTAACCTGGTCGGAGGGTTACGCCGAAGACGATCACGTCAAGCGGGCCGCCTACACGCCCGACGTGAAGAACGGCATCCAGGCGTACCGCTGGGCGAAGACCGTCGACGAGGTCCACGAGGTGCTGGGCAATCCGCGTGCCGACGAACTCGGCGCCGTCCCGTTCCTCAACTCGTGGGGTCCGGGATACCCGCATCGCACGTATATGCCGGATGACGTCCTCGCCCGGCTGATCAAGGAGGACGGCGAAGTAGGCCTGCCCACGGACCGGTAAACCCCCGCCGGTCACGGGAAGGGCCGGCCTCGGCGGAGACGTCGGGACCGGCCCTTTTCCGTGCCTCCGAGAAGCCGTCGCAGGACAAGAATTGTCAAGAACAGCCCCAAAACAGACACGTACGGGCTGACCCCGCCCACCCACGCTGCCGTTCCTGAATCCATGCAGTATGGTCCGCGATTGACGCGATACCGGCGTTTCTCGTGGACATTTTCAGTATGGAGGTGGGTCGGTTGCACGTGCTGGCCGATGCGAATCTGCGGCTCGACGCCAGTCCTATCGACTACGTCCTGCTCGCCTTCTATTTCGCCTTGGTGCTCGGCATCGGGTACATGGCGCGAAGGTCGGTCTCGAGCAGCCTGGACTTCTTCCTCTCCGGCCGTTCCCTGCCCGCCTGGGTCACCGGTCTCGCCTTCATCTCGGCGAACCTCGGCGCGGTCGAGATCATGGGCATGTCGGCGAACGGTGTGCTCTACGGCCTGCCGACGGTCCATTACTTCTGGATCGGCGCGATCCCGGCGATGCTGTTCCTCGGCATCGTGATGATGCCGTTCTATTACGGCTCGAAGGTCCGCAGTGTCCCGGAGTTCATGCTCCGCCGGTTCGGCAAACCCGCCCACCTGGTCAACGGCATCAGTTTCGCGAGCGCGCAGATCCTCATCGCCGGCGCGAACCTGTTCCTGCTCGCCAGCGTGGTGAACCTCCTGCTCGGCTGGCCGCTGTGGGTGTCGATCATCGTCGCGGCCGCGGTGGTGCTCTCCTACACCGCGCTCGGTGGCCTTTCCGCCGCGATCTACAACGAGGTCCTGCAGTTCTTCGTGATCGTCGCGGCGCTGCTGCCGCTGACCATCGTCGGCCTGGTGAAGGTCGGCGGCTGGCAGGGCCTGGTCGACAAGCTCAGCGCCGACCCCGGCGGCGAGGCGCAGCTGCACTCGTGGCCCGGTGACAACCTCACCGGCTTCGGCAACAGCTTCCTCTCCATCCTCGGCCTCGTCTTCGGTCTCGGTTTCGTGCTCTCGTTCGGTTACTGGACGACGAACTTCGTCGAGGTCCAGCGCGCGATGGCGTCGAAGAGCATGTCGGCCGCGCGGCGGACGCCGATCATCGGCGCCTTCCCGAAGATGCTGATCCCGTTCATCGTGATCATCCCCGGCATGATCGCCGCGGTCACCGTTTCCGAGTACGTCCAGGACAAGCAGATCCTGCTCGACGGCGGTGAGGCGCCCAGTGGCGTCACCGCGAACAACGCGATCCTGCTGCTGATGCGCGACCTGCTGCCCAACGGCATGCTCGGCGTCGCGATCGCCGGTCTCCTCGCGTCGTTCATGGCCGGTATGGCGGCGAACCTGAGTTCGTTCAACACCGTCTTCACCTATGACATCTGGCAGTCGTACGTGAAGAAGAACGAGTCCGACGGCTACTACCTCCGTCTCGGCCGCCTGGTCACCGCGGCGGGCACGGTGCTGGCGATCGGCACCGCGTTCATCGCGTCGAACTCCGGGAACATCCTGACCTATCTGCAGGATCTGTTCTCCTTCTTCAACGCGCCGCTGTTCGCCACCTTCATCCTCGGCATGTTCTGGAAGCGGATGACGGCGACGGCGGGCTGGGTCGGCCTGGTCTCCGGTACCGCGTCCGCGATCACCGTGTGGCTCCTGTCGCAGGCCGGGATTCTCGGCCTCACCGGGCAGGGCGTCAGCTTCGTGGCGGCCGGTACGGCGTTCGCCGTCGACATCGTGGTGAGTGTCGCGGTCTCGCTCGCCACGGCCCCGAAGCCCGAGGCGCAGCTGGTCGGCCTCGTCTACTCCCTCACTCCGAAGGAGTCGCTGAAGCACGACGAAACCGGCGACGACGCGGGCTGGTACCGCAAGCCGGGGCTGCTCGCCGGCATCGTGCTGATCCTGACCATCGCGCTCAACATCATCTTCTAGGAGGCCGGAGATGGCTGAGTCCAAGACGCCCAAGAAAGCCGGCGTGTTCGACATCCGGCTGATCATCGCCCTGCTCATCGGGGGCTACGGGCTGGTGCTCACGATCATGGGCATCGGCTTCACCACCGAAGAGGAGCTGGCCAAGGCCGCCGACGTCAACATCAACCTGTGGGCGGGCATCGGCATGCTGGTGTTCGCGGCACTGTTCCTGCTGTGGGCCAAGGTCCGCCCGATCGTCGTCCCGCCCTCCTCCGAGGGCGAGGGCGGCGAATAGCCGGGTTGTCCGGACAGCGTCGGGGCGGTCCGGCTACCGTGCACTTCGTGCTGCTCAACGCTCGACGTCGCCGGATCGCGTCCGTGCTGGCCCTGGTGGCCGCACTCGGCGCGCTGCCGGCCTGCGGTCAGAACCTCGGCAAGTCCAACTTCGCCCGCACCACCGTGGCCGCGGAAGCCGGCCCCGGTGGCGAGGTGCCGAGCGGGGACATCAACGATCCCGCCGTCACCCCGGCGGTCCTGCGCACGGTCGACCCGTGCCCGTTGGTGAGCAAGGAAGCGCTGAGCAGCCTCGGCACCCCGGAGGACCCGATCCCGGGATCCACCTCGTTCGGCGCCTGCCGGGCGAAGGTCACCGACGCGGGTGGCAAGAAGCTCACCGTCGGTGTCGACATCGGCGCGTCGACGTACACCTCCAGCCAGGGCGTGACCGTCACGGCGGTGGAAGGACTGCCGCAGGTCGAGCGGAAGGCCAAGGACGGCAAGAGCTGCGACGTCGGCATCATGACGCTGCGCAAGCCCGAGCGCGGAGTGAACTTCTCGGTCACCTATGACGGTGGCGACCCCTGCGCTGCGGCCCGTTCGGTGGCGGCGAAGGCCGTGAAGAGCCTGCACTCGTCCCCGGCGAAGTTCCCCTCCAGCGCGGGCACGCTGACCGCGGTCGACCCGTGCACCGTGGCGGACGCGGCCGTCCTCGGTGAGGTGGTGCCGCACGGCGCGACCTCGCCGACCACCTTCCACTCCTGCGACTGGACCCCGGGTTCCAACCCGCGGATCTCGATCGGGTTCCGCCCGGGCCTGGCGCCCCAGGAACGTGACGGGACCAAGAAGGTCGAGATCGCCGGCGTCACCGCCTATCAGAAGGTCGGGAGCGGCAGCGACGCCGAGTGCAAGCTCGAGTGGGCGCACAAGCCGTGGGTCGTCGACGACGACGTCGAGATCGTCAGCGTGATCTACAAGAACTACGACGAGAAGAAGGACGAAGCCGCGTCCTGCGGGAAGGCCGTCAAGATCGCCGAATCGGTGATCTCGAAGCTCCCGAAGCCCTGACGCTGGCGGCATCCGGCCGGGAGAGGTAGGAAGGGGACACCCCACCCGCCGACGTGTCGGAGGCCGCCATGAAGAAGATCATCAACGACCCGAAGACGGTGGTCGCGGAATCCTTGCGCGGACTCGCCGCGGCGCACGCGGACGTCCTGCGCGTGGAGGACGATCCGGCGATCGTTGTGCGGGTGGACGCACCCGTGGCAGGCAAGGTCGCGGTGATCTCCGGTGGCGGTTCCGGCCACGAACCACTGCACGGTGGCTTCGTCGGACAGGGCATGCTGGCCGCCGCCGTCCCGGGCGCGGTGTTCACCTCTCCGACGCCGGACGCCGTCGAGGCGGCGGTCAAGGCCACCACCGGGGACGCGGGCGCGCTGCTGATCGTCAAGAACTACACCGGTGACGTGCTCAACTTCGAGACCGCCGCGGAACTCGCCGCGGCCGAAGGGCTGGACGTGCGCAGCGTGGTCATCGACGACGACGTCGCGGTCAAGGATTCGACGTACACCGCCGGCCGCCGGGGCGTCGGCGGAACGGTGCTGCTGGAGAAGGTCACCGGCGCCGCGGCGGAACGCGGTGACTCGCTCGACGCGGTGGAGGCCTTGGCGCGCAAGGTGATCGGCCAGGTCCGGTCGATCGGCGTCGCGCTCACCGCGCCGACCGTGCCGCACGCGGGCGAGCCGAGTTTCGACCTCGCCGACGACGAGATCGAGTTCGGCATCGGCATCCACGGCGAACCCGGTATCGAACGGACCCCCGCGCTGTCCGCCGACGAACTCGTCGCGCGGATGGTCGAAGCGGTGGTGACGGACCTGCCCTTCGCCGAGGGCGACAAGGTGCTGCTGTTCACGAACTCGATGGGCGGCACCCCGCTGGTCGAGCTGTATCTGGCGCACGGGATCGCCGAGCGGCTGCTGGCCGAGCGTGGGATCGTGGTCGAGCGGCGCCTGGTGGGGCCGTACATCACCAGTCTCGAGATGCAGGGGATGAGCCTGACTTTGCTGAAACTGGACGACGAGCTGACCGAGTTGTGGGACGCGCCGGTGAACACCCCGGCCCTGAGGTGGGGAGTCTGATGGCCTGCACCGCCGAGACACTCGCCGCCGCCTTGCGGGCGGCGGCCGCGGTGATCGCCGAACATCGCGGTGAGCTCATCGACCTCGACCGCGCGATCGGCGACGCCGACCACGGCGAGAACATGGACCGCGGGTTCGCCGCCATCGTGTCCGCTTTGGACGCCGGGACCCCCGAAACCCCCGCCGCGGTCCTGAAGCTCGCCGCCACGACGTTGATCTCGAAGGTCGGCGGCGCGGCGGGACCGTTGTACGGTACGGCTTTCCTGCGCGCGTCGACCAAACTGGGCGACGCCTCCGAAGTCGACGGTGCTTTGCTCGTCGAAGCACTGCGCGCGGCACTCGAAGGGGTGCAGGCGCGTGGCAAGGCCGTCGGGGGAGACGCGACCATGGTCGACGCGCTGATCCCCGCGGTCTCCGCAGCCGAAGAAGCGGCCGGTTCGGACGTCGCGGCGATCCTGAGCGCCGCCGCCGACGCCGCGGACAAGGGCGCCGAGTCCACTGTGGACCTCGTGCCGCGCAAAGGGCGCGCGTCCTACCTCGGCGAGCGGGCGATCGGGCATATGGATCCCGGTGCCCGCTCGACGGCGCTGCTGCTGCGCGCTTTCGCGGAGGCCGCCCGGTGAGCGTCGGACTCGTGCTCGTCTCCCATAGTGCCAAGCTGGCCGAAGGGCTCGCCGAACTCGCCGCGCAGATGGCGCCGGACGTCACCATCGCGGCGGCGGGGGGTCTGTCCGAGGGCGGGATCGGGACGGACTACGACGAGGTCGTCGCGGCGACGCAGCGTGCCGATTCGGGCGCGGGCGTCGTCCTGCTGTACGACCTCGGCAGCGCGCAGATGACCGCGGATCTGGCCGTCGAATCGCTCGCCGACCCGTCGGCCGCCATCGTGGTGGACGCGCCGCTCGTCGAGGGCGCGATCGCCGCCGCCGTCGCGGCCCAGGGCGGAGCGGACCGCAAGGCCGTCGCCGAAGCCGCCGCGTCCGCGGGCGCGCCGCCGGATCTGACGTTCGACAGCGGACCGCAGGACGGCGAAAGCAGTGTGGAACTCACGCTGCGGAACGACGTCGGGCTGCACGCGCGGCCCGCGGCGATCCTGGTCCGGAGTCTCGCCGGACTGGACGCCGAGGTCACCGTGCGGCTCGGCGAAGAGACCGCGGACGCCAACAGCGTGCTCGCGTTGATGGCTCTCGGCGCACGTCAGGGCGACCGGATCGAGGTCCGCGCGAAGGGTGTTCAGGCCGAAGAAGCCCTGGCCAAGGCCAAGGAACTGGTCGAGGGGAACTTCGGAGAGTGAAATTCCCCTGACTCGATTCGGAGGGTGACAGCTGCTGCTTTCCGCGCCCCGGCATGGCACGATCGGAGAAACTACCGACGAGTAACCTCCGGAGGCCGGTTGTGGCGCGGGAAATCTCGAGTGTGGGAGTCATCGGTCTCGGCACCATGGGTGCCGGGATCGCCGAGGTGCTCGCGCGAAGCGGCGTGTCCGTGGTCGCGGTGGAGATCGACGACGACGGGGTGACCAGGGGCCGCGGCCATCTGGAGCATTCGACCGAACGGGCGGTTTCGGGCGACAAACTCGATGCCGACGGCCGGACGGCGCTGCTGAGCCGGATCCGGTACACCACGTCGCTGCACGAACTGTCCGATGTGGACCTGGTGATCGAGGCGATCCCGGAGAACCTCGAAGCGAAATCCGACGTGTTCTCGCAGCTGGACAAGATCACCGGTCCGGACACGATCTTCGTGTCCAACACGTCCTCGCTGTCGATCACCGAGATCGGGGTGCACACCGCGCGGCCGGGCAAGGTCGTCGGGATGCACTTCTTCAACCCGGCGCCGATCCTGAAACTGGTCGAGATCGTGCGCACCGTCGTCACCGAGCCCGACGTGGTCACCGACGTCGTCGCGTTCGCGGAACGCCTCGGCAAGACGCCGGTGGTGATCGGCGACCGCGCCGGGTTCATCGCCAACGCGCTGCTCTTCGGGTATCTCAACCACGCCGTGCGGATGTACGAGCAGCGCTACGCCACCCGTGAGGATCTCGACGCGGCGATGCGGTTCGGCTGCGGATATCCCATGGGACCGTTGGCTTTGCTGGACCTCATCGGACTGGACACCGCGTACGAGATCCTCGACACGATGTACCACCAGTCCCGCAACCGGCTCCACGCGCCGGCGCCGCTGCTCAAGCAGATGATCACCGCCGGGCAGCTCGGCCGGAAGACCGCTCGCGGCTTTTACGCCTATGACGAAGCCGATTCGCCCACCGTGACCGACGCGGTCAAAGCGTCCACAGTGGAGGGAGCCGAGCCGCGCGAGGTGCGCAAGGTCGGTGTCGTCGGCACCGGGACGATGGCGACCGGGATCGTCGAGGTGTTCGCGAAACGCGGCTACGAGGTCATCCTGCGGGCGCGGAGTGCCGAAAAGGCCGCCGCGTCGGTCGCACGGGTGAAGAAGTCACTGGACAAGGCCGTCGTCAAGGGCAAACTGTCCGAAGAGGACGCCGCCGCCGCACTCGGCCGCATCTCGCCCGCGGTGGAGTTCGAGGAACTGGCCGACGTCGACCTCGTCGTCGAGGCGGTGGCCGAGGACCTGGCCGTCAAACAGGCCGTCTTCGCCGCGCTCGACGACGTCGTGAAGCCGGGCGCGGTACTCGCGACGACCACGTCGTCGCTGCCGGTCATCGAATGCGCGGCCGCCACCTCGCGGCCGTCGGACGTCGTGGGCGTGCATTTCTTCAACCCGGCGCCGGTGATGAAACTCGTCGAGGTCGTCTCGACGATCGCCACCGCGCCCGACGTGATCGCGACCGTGGACGCCGTCTGCGCGGCGGTGGGCAAGCATCCGGTGCACTGCGGCGACCGGGCGGGCTTCATCGTCAACGCGCTGCTGTTCCCGTACCTCAACGACGCGGTCAAGATGCTCGAAGCCCACTACGCCGAGGCCGACGACATCGACACGGCGATGAAGGTGGGCTGCGGTCTGCCGATGGGCCCGTTCGAACTGCTCGACGTCGTCGGGCTCGACGTCTCGCTGGCGATCCAGCGGACGCTGTTCAACGAGTTCCGCGAAGAGGGCTTCGCGCCGGCGCCGCTGCTGGAGCACCTCGTGACCGCCGGGCGGCTCGGCCGGAAGACGGGGAAGGGCTTCAAGGACTACTCGGCGAGGTAGGCCGCGAGTGGCGATTCGGGTTATTGAGGGGTAAGGCGAAGGTGGCGTGGTCGGTGCTGATCGTTGCGTCCGGCCGCGTGGCGGGTGTTGCGAAAGCCACTTTCGCAACGTTCAACGTTGCGAAAGTGGCTTTCGCAACTCCGGAGGGTGGGTGGGCAAGGTGGTCGTGAGTGGCGAGTCGCGTTAGAACGGCACTTGCCCCTCGCGATCACTACCGGCCCGTTCGCCTGGGTGGCTGTGGGCGCGGAGACGTGACTCGCGTGTTTGGGGACGGCATTCGGGTGTGCGGCGTCTGAGCACGCGAGTTCCGTCTCCAAACACGCGAGATCCGTGTCTGAGCACGCGAGTGCGGTGTCGCGTCACGCAGGCCGGCGCCTCGCCCGCGTCACGACACGTTTGACTTACCCCTCAATAGAACCGAGAGCGTTCTAGGTACCTGGTGGATTCTGGCTTCGGCTGATCGCAGATCCGGTCCGTGAAGGCCACTCACGACCCACGAGACCGGTAACTTGGGTGACATGCCGGTTTCGTCGGGGGTAAGGAAGCGGATCAAGGGACTCCTCGATCCTGACGACGAGATCCACTACGTGTTCCCCGCCGACATGTTCGGCAGTACCAGGCCCAGCGTGTTCGTCGCGGTCACCCGCAAGACGATCACGATCCTGTCGACGGGGTACTTGAGCCGGAAGACGCCGAAGCGCGTCATCGGGTCGAGCCTGCGCAACCTGCGGCTCGGGCCGGTCGACACGGCGACCACCCCGTGGTTCAAGTTCAACGGCATCGTCTACGAGATCGACGACGAGTACGTCGCGGTCGTCCACGCCGCCGACGCCGAGATCATGCGAGAAGTGACAAAACCTGAAGATCCGCTGCCGGACCTCTAAGCTCCCCGGGGTGCGTCAGCTGACATACGACGGGGTGCCGATCCCCGGCCTGAACGATCTGGTCCGGACGGCGATCCGGTTGCACCCGGCGTCGGGGGAGCCCCGGCCCGACGAAAGCCATCTCGGCGGCCCGCTGCTCTGGCCGTCGGACGAGCCGTGGCCGGAGTGCCCGGTGACCTGGCCGCCCGATCCGGACGCCTCCGACGACGGCTGGGCGAGCGGGCATCCGCTCGACGGCGCGGTCCCGGTGATGGCCGGGGTGGCGCAGTTCTTCCGCGACGACTTCCCCGAACTGCCGTTCCCGGAGGGCACCGACGTCCTCCAGATCCTGTTCTGCCCGGACGAGCACGACAGTCCGTATCACCGGGGTCCCGCCGTCCGGCTGGTGTGGCGCGATTCCGGCGAGGTCGGGGACATCGCCGAACCGCCGCCGGTGCCCGAATCCGCGGTGCTGCCCGCGCCGTGCCTGTTCGAGCCGTGCTCGATCGACGAACTGCCGCGTGTCGGCGACTTCCCGGCGGAGACCAAGGCCGCGCTCGGCCTCCCCGAGGACTCGGCCGAGGATCCGGAGGGCTGGCCGGAGCTCGGGCAGTACTCGAAGATCGGCGGCTGGACGGCCTGGCGCGACTCCGGCCGGGCCGGACTCGACTGCCGTGACTGCGGTTCCCGGCTGGTGCAGACGATCGCGCTGGCCACCGAGGAACACGACGTCGACTGCGGCTGCGAGGTGCCCGAGGACGAACCGGCGGGCTGGACGCTGGGTGCCCGGGGAATGCTGAACATCTTCACCTGCCCGGCGGACAGCGCGCATCCGTTCAAGGTCCGCATCGACTGACCTCAGCCGGGCGGTAGCAAAGGTCCCCCGCTCCAGTGCTGGAAGACGAGGTTCGTGTGCACGCGCGCGACCTCGTCGCGGGCGGTGAGTTCGTCGAGCACCAGCCGCTGCAGTTCGGTCGCCGACGCGGTGGCGACATGCGCGAGGAAGTCGTCCGGTCCGGTCAGGTGGTAGACGGCGCGGACCTCGGGCAGGCCCAGCAGATGCTCGACGAACGAGTCCACCAGCGCCCGCCGGTGCGGGCGGACCTGCACGAACAGGAGCGCTTCGAGCGGGCGGCCGAGTTTGGCGGCGTCGACCTCGGCGCGCTGGCCGGTGATGACCTCGAGCTCGCGAAGCCGGTTCACGCGGTCGAGACAGGTCGAGGGGGCGACGCCGACTTCGGCGGCCAGATCCTTGTTCGAGATCCGGGCGTCGTTCTGTAGGAGCCGCAGAATCCGCAGGTCGACCGTACTCAGTTCGACAGAATCCGCCATCTGCGAATGATATCCGAGGATATTGCGCCTGATCCGGATAAAACCGCACCATCTCGGGTATGACCGCAACGCTGCGCACCCGAGCCGTCCACGCCGGCCGTGACGACCTCACGGACCTCGGCGTCCACGCCGCTCCGCTCGACCTGTCCACGACCTACCCGTCGCGGGACAGCGTCGAGGAGGCGGGCCGTATCGACGAATTCGCCACCACGGGCTCGTTGTCCGGGCTCCCGGTCTACGGACGGCTGAGCAACCCGACCGTCGAACGGTTCGAGAAGGCGCTGGCCGAACTCGAAGGCTTCGACGACGCCGTCGCGTTCGCCACCGGCATGGCCGCGGTGTCGGCTTCGCTCCTCGCGGCCGTCGCACAGGGGAAGCGGCATATCGTCGCCGTCCGGCCGGTCTACGGCTGCACGGACCACATGCTCACATCCGGTCTGCTCGGCACCGAGGTGACCTGGGCCGATCCGGAAGGCCTCGCCGCGGCGCTGCGTCCCGACACCGGGCTGGTGCTGCTCGAGACGCCCGCGAACCCGACCCTGCGCGAGGTCGACATCGCCGAGATCGTGCGTGCCGCGGGCGACGTACCGGTGCTGGTCGACAACACCTTCGCGACTCCCGTGCTCCAGCGGCCGGGACGGCACGGGGCCCGGTTCGTCCTGCACAGCGCGACCAAGTTCCTGGGCGGGCACGGCGACGTCATGGGCGGGGTCGTGGCCTGCAGCACCGAAGACGCCGGGGTATTGCGGCAGATCCGCTTCGCCACCGGAGGTGTGCTTCACCCGCTGGCCGGCTACATGCTGCTTCGCGGCCTCTCGACGCTCCCGCTGCGCGTCAACGCCGCCTCCGCGACGGCCGCCGAGCTCGTCCAGCGGCTTCGCTCGCACTCGAACGTGAGCGCGGTGCACTATCCGGGCATCGGCGGACCGCTGATCGCGTTCGAGGTCGACGGCGATCCGCACGCGCTCATCGGCGCGGTCCGGCTGATCACGCCGGCCGTCAGCCTCGGCAGCGTGGACTCGCTCATCCAGCATCCCGCGTCGATCAGCCACCGGATCGTCGCCGAGGACGACCGCCGAGGCGCGGGCGTCACCGACAAGCTCATCCGCATGTCGGTGGGCCTGGAGGACGTCGAAGATCTGTGGCACGACCTGGATCAGGCGCTCAAGGCCTGCTGAGATCGTGATCAACGGCATGTCGACAAATCGCCTGACCTGGCTAACCTGGTCGGGTGAAAGATCTGGTCTCGTCCTGGGTGGAATCTTCGGCTCGTAGCACGCTTTCGCGGCTCCACGAGCAGATCGGCGTGGCCGGGCTCGCCGCGGCGGCGGCGCTTCCCGGGCTGTCCGCGGTCTTCGATCAGCACTCGGCCGCGGTGAGGGACATCCTCGCGGCCGGGGTCGAAGGTTCGGCGGCCGTCGCCGGGGTGGTGCTCCTCGCCGGCTACGCGCGCGGGCTGCTCGACGAGGCCAAGACCAAGGGCTGGACGTTCCGCGCGCCCGCCGACCTGTCCGCCTGGAGTACCAGCGACTGGACGACGGCGCGCCTGGTCGGCGTGTGCTCGCTGGCCGCCACGATGGACGACCGCCGGGCACAGCCGACCGGGAACGGGTAGGGCGGCCGGACGCCCCACCCGTTCCCGTTGCAGGTCAGCGGTACTCCGGCGGAGGGGGCATTGACCCACCGGGGGGCCGCTGGCCGGGATCCTGGTGCGGGGGCACCTGGCCCTGGCTGGGCGGGAACTGCTGGTGCTGGCCCTGTTGGGTCATCGTCGGCTCGGTCGCCGCGTGGTGACCGGCGGGAACGGGCGAGTAGCCACCCGCCTGCTCGGACGGCACGGCACCCGAACGGCTCGCGTCCTCACGGCCTCGCTGGTAGGCCTCGGCCTGCGCCTTCGCGGCGGGGATCTCCGCCTCGGCCCGGCCGAGCCAGGTCTCCCAGCGCTGCTGCATCGGCTTGATCAGACCGCCGCCGACACCGACGACGGCGATCCCGCCGACGGTCGCGAGCACGGCGATCAGCACCGGCATCGTGACCGCGGTGGCGACACCGATCTGGTTCAGCGCGGCGATCGCGCCCAGGCCCCAGATGAACACCGAGGCGATGGTGGCGAGCACCTTGCCGTAGGAGACGCCGCCGAGGGCGTTCCCGATCAGGTCCTTGACCGCCTTGGCGATCGCACCGGCGATCACCACGATGACGATCGCGACGATGGCGCGCGGCAGCCACGCGACGATGTCGTTGAGCAGCGAGCTCACCGGGTTCGGCCCGAAGACGCCGAACGCGATCTGCAGGGCGATCAGCAGGATCGCGTAGTAGATGATCTTGCTGATGATGTTCGACGCGTCGAACTGGCTTCGCGCGAGCATCTGCTTGAAGCCGCCGCGTTCGAGGAGCCGGTTGAAGCCGACCTTCTCGAGCACCATGCTCACGGCCTTCGCGATCGCCTTGGCGATCAGCCAGCCGATGAACAGGATGACCAGGAACGCGAGCAGCTTAGGGACGAACGTGGCGACCGAACTCCAGGCGCTGGACACGCCTTGACCGAAATCGACGGCCGCCAGTGCTGATGTGGCCACTGGGCTTCTCCCTTCCCACGACTGGAGGATCCAGACTGGTGGGGAGGAGGTACCCGGTGATCAAGCGGTCACACGTGGTGCCACTCGATCGAGTGGTTCAGCCGCAGCAGCCGCCTCCGCAGCAGCCACCGCCGCCACCTGCGGGAACAGGAGCCGGACCGGACGAAGATCCGGTCAGCGCGACGGTCGTCAGCAGCTTGACGGTGTCCTCGTGGCCCTCCGGGCACGACGCGGGCGCGCTGGACTCGCTCATCGGCCGCAGCAGTTCGAAGGTCTCGGTGCACTCGCGGCAGCGGTAAGCGTAAGTCGGCATGTCCGGCAGTATCCCATCTCCTTCCTTTCTCCGGGATGGCAAGCTGGGCGGGGTGGAACTGCCTGTCGCGGCGCACGTGCCGCATCTCGGCCAAGTCGTCCCGTCCGCCCTTTCCGCCCTCGGCGCCGCCGGGTTCGCCGACTCGCTGAGCCTGGGCGAGGCGTCCAGCGCCTGCGTCCTGCTCATCGACGGTCTCGGCTGGGAACTGCTGGCCGAGTACGCGGAGGACGCACCTGTCCTCACCCAGCTGGCGAAGTCGCCGATCCGCGTCGGCTTCCCGGCGACGACCGCCGCCGGGCTCGGCGCGATCGGCACCGGGCTCGCCTCGGGGGAGCACGGCCTGGTCGGCTACACCTTCGAGGTTCCGGGTGGCGGGGTCTTGAACGCGTTGCGCTGGACCAGCCACGAAGACGGCGGCGATCTCCGGGGCGCGTTGCCGCCGCGCGACGTCCAGCCGCTGCCGACGACGTTCGAACGCGCCGCGGCCGCCGGGATCGCGACCAGCGTGGTCTCGTCCGCGAAGTTCTCCGACACCGCGCTCACCCGCGCGACCCAGTCCGGCGCCCGGTACGTCGGCGTCCACGCGCTCGGTGACCTGGCCGCGGGCATCCTGCGATGCCTTTCGGAGCGGCCCGCGTTCTGCTGGGGCTACCACAGCGAACTCGACATGCTCGGTCACATCTACGGGCCGGGCTCTTCGGCATGGCGGATGCAGTTACGGCAGGTCGACAGGCTGGTGGAGTCCATCGTGGACGGTCTGCCGCCCGGCGCGCTGCTGGCCGTCGTCGCCGACCACGGCATGGTGACCGTGGAAGACGCGCTCGACATCGACGACACGCCCGCGTTGCTCGGCGGGGTCCGCGCCATCGGCGGCGAGGTCCGGGCGCGGCACGTCTACAGCGAACCGGGCGCCGAGGCCGACGTGCTCGCGGCCTGGCGCGAGGTGATCGGCGACCGCGCGTGGATCCTCTCGCGCGACGAAGCCGCCGAAGCCGGCTGGTTCGGGCCGATCAACGACCGGGTCCGGCCGCGCATCGGCGACGTCGTCGTGGCGGCGAAAGGCCGCTTCGGGCTCACCCGCGAACTGGCCGAGATCGTCGAGTCCTCTTTGGTCGGTCAGCACGGTTCGCTGACCACGGCCGAACAACTCGTCCCCTTGGTGCTGGCGCGCGGCTAAGCCCGCGTTTAGTCCTCTGGATGCGGTCCTTGCGCGTGCAACTACCGAATCTAGAGGACTAAATGCGTCAGGCGGGCTTCCGGGCCGAGAACTGCACGCTTCGTTTCGGCACGTGGTCGACCTTGATGTCGGTGAAGCCGGTGTCCTGGAGCCGGGGCCAGACCGACACCGGATCGAGCGCGTTCATCGTGTCGCCGAGGTGGAGGAGCCGGAACGGCGCACTCGCCAGGCTGTCGATCGCGCGCAGGACGCCGCCGGGCCGGAGCACCCGGAACGCCTCGGCGAAGATCTTGTCCTGCAACGCCGTCGTCGGCACGTGGTGCAGCATCGTGAAGCAGACGACCGCCGAGAACTCTCCGTCCTCGAAGGGCAGTGCGGCGCCGTCGCCGTGGACGATGCGCACCCGGCCGTCGAATTCGCGTTTCAGGAGATCCGCCGACGCCTCGTCGATCTCGATGGCGGTGAGCTTCGGGACGAGGTCGACCAGCGCCCGGGTGGTCGCGCCGAAGCCGGGCCCGATCTCCAGCACGGAGTCGCCGAGGTCGAAGCCCGCGATGTTGCCCGGCATCTCGGCGGAGACGGCCTTCGCCCAAAGCGCGGAACTGCAGAGTTTGCGGTGCACCAGGTTCATCGGCATGACTTCGAAGCTATCCGTGACCGATAGGCGATAGGCTGCCAACCGATGTCGAGAATCGGACTCCTGCCGCCGATGCCGACCGCGATGGTGCTCGGCGAGATGGACCTGCCCGCCGGCACCTGGCTCCCCTGGCACGAACACGACGGCCACCAGCTCGCCTGGGCGGCGCGCGGGATCCTGAGCGTGAACGTCGGCGAGCAGTACTGGGTGCTGCCGCCGACGCGGGCGCTGTGGATCCCCGCCGGCGTCGTCCACCGGACCGGCGCCACCGCGCAAACCGTCCTGCGCGGGATCTACGCCGCCGAGGACCGGTGCCCGGTGCGCCGGCCGTCACCGACACTCGTCGCCGTCCGGCCGCTGCTGCGGGAACTGCTGGAGCATCTCGGCTCGGCCGATCTCGGCGACGACGCCCGCCGCCGGGCCGAGGCCGTCGCCTTCGATCTGCTCGAACCGGTGGACGTCGTGCCGATCACCGTGCCGATGCCGTCGGACGAACGGGCGTTGTCCGTCGCGCGGGCGGTGATCGGCGACCCCGCGGACAGGCGCGGTCTCGTGGACTTCGCCCGTGACGCCGGCGCGAGCGAACGCACGCTCGCTCGGCTGTTCCTCACCGAGTGCCGGACCACGTTCGGCGCCTGGCGGGTCCAGGCACGGCTGCGCGCGGCCCTGCCGCTCCTGGCCGAGGGCATGCCGCTGACCGCGGTCTCCCGCCGGATCGGCTACTCCTCGCCGAGCGCTTTCGTCGTCGCCTTCCGCCGGGCCGTGGGTGTGACGCCGGGCGCCTACTTCGGCGGCTGAGCCGAGGCTCCATATACCGTTCCGGGGTGCCACGACGTAACCGGCCCGATCGCGGTGGACGCCCAGACCTCGGCGCGTCGACCGGCTGGGCGCGCTCCGAATCGGCCCAGGACGGGGACTGGCTGGTCCGGACCGTGCCCGGCGCGCAGGCCACCAAGGACTACCGCTGCCCCGGCTGCGACCACGAGATCCGGCCGGGGACCCCGCATCTGGTCGTCTGGCCCGCCGACGAGACCGGCGGGGTCGCCGACCGCCGTCATTGGCACAAACCCTGCTGGGACGCGCGTGCCCGGCGCCGCCCGGGCCGCTGGTGACTCAGCGCCGCAGATGCAGTGACGGTTCTCCCGCGAACTCCTCCTCCGTGTGGATCTTGAACCCCAGCCGCTCGGCGACCCGGATCGACGGTTTGTTGGACGTCATGATGTTGGCGATCACCGGGACGTCCGGGACCTCACGGTCCGCCCACTCGATGACGGCTGCCGCCATCTCCGTCGCGTAGCCCTTGCCCCAGCTGAACGGCCAGAAGCGGTACGCGAGGTTCAGCACGCGCTCGCCGTTCCATTCGTGATAGCGGACGCCGCCGAAGCCGACGATCACTTCCGGATCGTCCAAAGCGGACACCGTGAGATAGCCGAAACCGTGCTCGGCCCATTGCTTCATCCAGGCGTCGAACAGCTCCCGCGCACCCTCGACGGTATGCGGTTCGACATTGAACTTGTTGGTCTCCGGATCGGCCTGCAGCGCGACGATGTTCTCGCGGTCCTCTTCGCGCAGCCGTCGCAGCAGCAGCCTCTCCGTCTTGATCTCTGTCAGCACCGTTCCGACGGTAGACCCCGGGTGCGACAGAATTATCGTTCATGGACCTCCCCCTGCTTCTCCTGCACGCCTTTCCCGTCGACGCCCGCATGTGGGACGCGGTGCGCGCGCCGCTCTCGGAACGTCTCCGGGTGATCACCCCTGACCAGCGCGGACTAGGCCGCAGCCCGCTGCCGGAGACCGACCGGGAACCGAGCCTGGACGACGCCGCCCGCGACGTCGTGGCGCTGCTCGACCGGCTCGAACTCGACCAGGTCGTCCTCGGCGGCTGCTCGATGGGCGGCTACCTGGCGATGGCGGTGCTGCGCCTGGCGCCGGAACGGGTGGGCGGGCTCGTGTTCATCGACACGAAGGCGACCGCGGACACCCCTGAAGCCGCCCAGGCGCGGCACGACGTCGCGGCCCGGGTCGAGGCGGAAGGCGCCGGATGGCTGGCCGAAACCGTCACGCCCGGACTGCTCGCCGAAAAACCGCGCCCGGAAGTGGCCGAACGGCTTCGCGAACTGATCACCTCGCAGCCGCCGTTGGGGATCGCGTGGGCCGCACGCGCGATGGCGGCACGTCCCGATTCGGTCGAAACACTGCGATCGATGGACGTGCCGGCGCTGGTCGTGGTCGGCGAAGAAGACGGATTGACGCCGTTGGAAGCGGCGAACACGCTGGTGGAGACCCTGCCCGACGCGACGCTGGTGGTGCTGCCGGAGGTGGGACATCTGACGCCGCTGGAAGATCCGGCCGGAGTCGTCGAAGCGATCTTGGGCTGGTATCCCGCGAAATGACCGACGTTTCCCTCGCCCCTTTAAAGGTATAGCGGACAGGGGGACTTGCGGCAAGCCCCCATTCCCGGTCCACAATTCCTGCCTTCATGTTTTTGCCGAAGGGGGATTCCCATGCGTGTACTCCTGTCCACGATCGGGACGAGGGGTGAGGTACAGCCGCTGGTGGCGCTGGCGGTGCGGTTGCGGGAACTCGGCCAGGACGTCCGGCTCTGCGCGCCGCCGGATTTCCGTGAATGGGCCGAGGGCCTCGGGATCTCCTTTGCCCCCATGGGGCCTGAACTGCGGTCGACGGCGAAGCCGGATTCCGCGATGACCAAGGCGATGGCCACGCCCGAGGGGCGGCGGCGGATGGCCGAGGCCATGGTCGTGAACCAGTTCGAGACGTTGTCGTCGGCGGTCGAAGACTGTGACGCCGTCGTGGCGGGAATGGCTTTGAACATCGCCGCCCATTCGGTGGCCGAACGGAAAGGCATTCCCTATTTCTTCACCGCTTACTGCCCGATAACGCTGCCTTCCCTGCACCATCGTCCGCCCGTATTCGCGGGATGGGCGCCGAAGAATCCCGGCGCCGCCATCCCCGCCTTGTGGGCCGACGACGCGGAACGCTGGAACGAGCAGTGGGGCGAGGTCCTCGACGGACAGCGGGAAACGCTGGGCCTGCCGCCTGTCGAGGACGTCCGGGGCCACATCTTCACCGAACAGCCGTGGCTGGCCGCCGATCCGGTGCTGGCGCCGTGGCGGGAACCGTCGGCGCTGGACGTGCACCAGACCGGCGCCTGGCTCCTGCCCGACCACAGCCCGCTTTCGCCGGAACTGGAGGCGTTCCTCGAAGACGGCGAACCGCCGGTCTACTTCGGTTTCGGGAGCATCCGCGCCCCGGAGGAGATCGCGAAGGCGATGATCGAAGCGGCGCGGGCGCACGGACGGCGGGCGATCGTGTACCGGGGCTGGACCGAACTGGCACTGATCGACGACGAACCCGACTGCCTCGCCATCGGCGACGTCAACCAGCAGGCCCTCTTCCCACGGGTCGCGGCCGTCGTGCACCACGGCGGCGCGGGCACCACCACGGCGGCGACCCGGGCGGGAGTGCCGCAGGTGCTCGTCCCGCAGATGTTCGACCAGCCGTATTTCGCGGAGCGCGTCCGGGACCTCGGGATCGGGACGTCTCTCGGCGGGGAGCCTTCCGCCGAGGCGCTGACGCTCGCTCTGGGTGAGGTGCTTCGGCCCGACGTCGCCGCGCGGGCTCGTCGCGTCGGCGGTGAGGTGCGGGTCGACGGTACCGATGTCGCGGCGAAGCTCCTGATGGAGTCGGTTCAGTGGTCGCAACACCCCGAGAGGCGGGCAGGCAGGGGCGAGGGGTAGGTCCGTTCGCCAGGGTGACCTTGGGCGCGGAGGCGTGACTCGTCTGCTCGGACCCGGATCTCGCGTGCTCAGAGACGTGACTCGCGTGCTTGGCCACCGCACTCGGGTGTACGGCGTCCGAGCACGCGAGATCCGTCTTCAAGCACGCGAGACCCGAGACACGACACGTTCGCCTTACCTCTCCTTGCGCGCATCTCAACGCAAGTAGAGGACTAAACGCGGAAGTAGCGCTCCAGGGCCGCTTCGGCCTCCCCGAGACGTTCCGGGAACCGCCGCGCGATCGCGAAGCGCCAAGGAATCTCGAAGAGCCGCCGAAGTGCCATGAACGGCTCAAGCGACGAAGGCGCGACATCGGCCGGGTACGCGGAGAGAGCCGAAGCGCCGACTTCCCTATAGAGGACGGCGAGGTCCCAGCCCAGAGGGCCGCGCCAGGTGTCCTCGAAGTCGAGCCAGCAGGGCCCTGCCGCCGTCGCGACGACGTTCCCCGAGTGGGCGTCACCGTGCAGCGGCCGGGCCTCGCCGTCCGGAAGGGACGCCACGATCCGTTCGAGTTCTTCGTACAGCCGCGGTGCCGAGCCACCCATCAAGGAACCGTGCCGGTCGAGCAGCGTCCGGAGGTCTTGGACCGGTCCGAGTTCGGGCAGGTCACCGGGGTAGTCCGCGAGCGCCGCGTGGACCCGGGCGAGTGATGAAGCCACCTCCCGCGGCGACAGCGTGTCTCCCGGCTCATGGGGCGTGTAATGCCAGAGAGTGACCGGCAGGCCGTCAGCGAAATGGGGTCCGGCCGGGGGATCCGTGGTCGGTGAGACGACGAGCACATCACGTTCCGTGAGGTGCTTCGACAGCTCGACGTCCCGTCTGAGCCAGGCCGACGGATCGGCGCGGGCGAAGCGTGTCGTGGCCGGCACCCTCGCTACCACCGGACCCAGCCTCACCAGCACGTTCGACTTGAAATGCAGGACATCGGGATCGCCGGTCGGCAGGTCGAAACGGTCACCCACCGCGATCGCCGCGGCCACCCCCGCGCGTGTGTATTCGTCGGCCACGGCGCGATCTTGCCAGCCGGTGCGCGCGACGGTGGGTAGTGAGGGCTACGATCCCCATTAACCGCCGGAGTGGGTCCCGAACCCGCCCGACGGCCGAAAGTTGACCACCACAAGGTTTGAGTGTTGGAGGCAGGAGTGACGGCCGTAGCCCCCAAGCCGATCGCCACGCGCCCATACCCCGCGCGCGAGTCGGTTAAGGGTTCGTACCTGCTGCGGTTGTTCCGCACGACGGACCACAAGCAAATCGGCATCATGTACCTGGTCACGTCGTTCGCCTTCTTCATGGTGGGCGGCGCGATGGCGATGCTGATCCGTTCGGAACTCGCGCGGCCGGGACAGCAGTTCCTTTCGCAGGAGCAGTACAACCAGCTGTTCACGATGCACGGCACGATCATGCTGCTGCTGTACGCGACGCCGATCCTCTTCGGATTCGCGAACTTCGTGCTGCCGCTGCAGATCGGTTCGCCCGACGTCGCGTTCCCGCGGTTGAACGCGTTCTCGTACTGGCTGTACCTCTTCGGCGGCCTGATCGTGATGTCCGGCTTCCTGACCCCGGGTGGCGCCGCCGACTTCGGCTGGTTCGCCTACACCCCGCTGTCGGACGCCATCCACTCGCCCGGCGTCGGCGCCGACCTGTGGATCTCCGGTCTGGTCGTCTCCGGTCTGGGCACCATCCTCGGTGGCGTCAACATGATCACCACGGTGATCTGCCTGCGCGCCCCCGGTATGACGATGTACCGGATGCCGATCTTCACCTGGAACATCCTGGTCACCAGCATCCTGATCCTGCTGGCGTTCCCGATCCTGACCGCGGCCCTGATGGGCCTGCTGGCGGACCGGCATCTCGGGGCGCATGTGTTCGACCCCGCGAACGGCGGCGTGATCCTCTGGCAACACCTCTTCTGGTTCTTCGGCCATCCAGAGGTCTATATCGTGGCCCTACCGTTCTTCGGGATCGTGTCGGAGATCTTCCCGGTCTTCAGCCGCAAACCGATCTTCGGATACAAGGGCCTGGTCTGGGCGACGCTGGCGATCGCCGCGCTTTCGGTGGCCGTGTGGGCGCACCACATGTACGCGACCGGCGCCGTGCTGCTGCCGTTCTTCTCCTTCATGACCTTCCTGATCGCGGTCCCGACCGGCGTGAAGTTCTTCAACTGGATCGGCACGATGTGGAAGGGCCAGTTGTCCTTCGAGACGCCGATGATCTTCTCGATGGGCTTCATCGTCACGTTCCTCTTCGGCGGTCTGACCGGCATCATGCTGGCCGCGCCGGCGATCGACTTCCACGTGTCCGACAGTTACTTCGTCGTCGCTCACTTCCATTACGTGCTCTACGGCACGATCGTGTTCGCCACGTTCGCCGGGATCTACTTCTGGTTCCCGAAGATCACCGGCCGCATGATGGACGAGAAGCTCGGCAAGTGGCACTTCTGGACCACGTTCATCGGCTTCCACGCCACGTTCCTGGTGCAGCACTGGCTGGGCGCCGAAGGTATGCCGCGGCGATACGCGGACTACCTGCAGTCCGACGGCTTCACCACGCTGAACACGATCTCCACGATCGGCGCGTACATCCTCGGTGCCTCGACGCTCCCGTTCATCTGGAACGTCTTCAAGAGCTACCGGTACGGCGAGATCGTCACGGTGGACGACCCGTGGGGCTACGGCAACTCGCTCGAATGGGCGACGTCCTGCCCGCCGCCGCGGCACAACTTCACCGAGCTGCCGCGGATCCGGTCCGAGCGCCCGGCGTTCGAACTGCACTACCCGCATATGGTCGAGCGCATCCACAAGGAGGGTGAGATCGGCTTCTTCGGGAAGCAGAAGGTCAACACCCACCGGGCGCCGTCCCAGGTGCTCACCGAGGCGGTCATGCCGGGTGATCACTCCCAGGACAACTCCAGCGAGAAGTGACCCGATAAGCGGAAATGGCGCGTGCCCTGCCTCACACCGAGGTGCGGCACGCGCCTTTTTCGTACCCGGCTAAGAGAGACTGAGCCCCGTGACGCAGACACCAGTTCTCATCACCACCACCGGTCCCGACAAGCCGGGCGTGTCCTCGGTCCTGTTCGCCGTGCTGTCTCGGCACGACGTCGACGTCCTCGATGTCGAGCAGGTGGTCATCCGCGGCCAGCTGGTGCTCGGCGTGCTCGCCGGCGTCTACCGCGATCCCGAGGGCCTGCAGGAGTACGTCGAACAGGCGATGGCGTCGGTCGGGATGCAGGTCGAGGTGAAGATCGGCTCGGCCATCGGTGCCGACCCGTTCGCCATCGGCCAGAAGGACTCGACGCATGTCCTGCTGATGCTCGGCCGTCCCGTGACCGCGCGGGCGTTCTCCGACGTCGCGCGCCGCCTCGCCGCGCTGAACGTCAACATCGACTCGATCCGCAGCGTCGCCGACTACCCCGTCACCGGGCTTGAGCTGTACGCCTCGCTCGCCCAGGACACCCCCGAGGCCGACGCCGCGCTGCGGACCGCGCTGGCCGACGCCGCCGTCGAGGCCGGGATCGACATCTCGGTCGAGCGGGCCGGGCTCGCCCGCCGCGCCAAACGCCTGGTCGTCTTCGACGTCGATTCCACGCTCATCCAGGGCGAGGTCATCGAGATGCTCGGCGCTCACGCCGGCGTCGAGCCGAAGGTCCGCGAGATCACCGAAGCCGCCATGCGTGGCGAGCTGAACTTCAGCGAATCGCTGGAACGCCGGGTCGCGCTGCTGGAAGGGCTGCCGGAGACGGTGCTCGAGGAGGTCGCGGCGTCGATCGAGCTCACCCCGGGCGCGCGCACGACCATCCGCACGCTGAAGCGGATGGGTTTCCGCTGCGGTGTCGTTTCGGGCGGGTTCACCAAGATCATCCAGTCCCTTGTGGACGATCTCGGCCTGGACTTCGCCGCCGCGAACGAGCTCGAAGTGGTCGACGGCAAGCTCACCGGCCGCGTGGTCGGGGAGATCGTCGACCGCGCGGGCAAGGCGACCGCGCTGCGCCGGTTCGCCCAGGAGTACGACATCTCGCTGCAGCAGTGCGTCGCGGTCGGCGACGGGGCCAACGACATCGACATGCTGTCGGTCGCCGGGATGGGCGTCGCGTTCAACGCGAAGCCCGCGCTGCGCGAAGTCGCCGACACCGCGCTCTCGCACCCGTACCTCGACGCCGTGCTGTTCCTGCTCGGCGTCACCCGAGGCGAGATCGAGGCCGCGGACGCGGCCGACGGGCTCGAACTGTCCCGGCCATGAGCGTTCTGGAACCACTGGCCGCGCGCTACGCGTACTGGCTCGGCCTGCCCGCGGAAAGCACGGTGGACACCTCCGACGAGGACCCCGCCGAGGTCCGCGCCATGCCGGTGATCCTCCGGATGGAACGCGCCGAACCGCCGTCCCGGACAGCTTTGCTGGAAGCCGCCGCGGCGGCCGCCGTCGCCGTCTGTCTCGACGAGCGCGCCCTGCCCGAAGGCGAATGGCACGAGCCGCTCAAGGCCTGGGTGGACGGCCGGATCCGCAAGGTCGCCCGCCGCGCGCGGGGCGCGCATTGGCAGGCCGTCCAGGACCTGCCGGGCATCACGATCGAGGTCGACGGCGCCGAGGCGCGGGCGCTCGTTCCAGGCCGTGTCGTCGATACGCCGAAAGAGGTCTCACGGCTGCAGATCTCCGGGAGCGAACTCCCGGCCGACGAGCCCGGACCCGCTCCGGACGGCGTCCCGCGGCTGCTGCTGAACCCCGAGGTCTCGATGACCGTCGGCAAGGGCTCCGCCCAGGTCGGGCACGCGACGATGATCCTCGCTTCGCTGCTGGACGAGGCCGCACTGGCCGCTTGGGCCGAGACCGGGTTCCGGTGCTCGGTGCGGACGCCGCCGGTCGCGACGTGGAAGGCGCTGTGCCCGGTCGAGGACCCGGAAGGCTCTTGGCGTCGCGACGGCGTCGTCGCGGTCCGGGACGCGGGGTTCACCGAGGTTGATCCCGGAACGGTCACTGTCCTAGCCCAAAGGGCTTAACCTCTTATACTCCCCGCATGGGTGACCGGCTGATCGCCGGGCGCTACCGCTTGGAGGAGCGGATCGGCGCCGGAGGCATGGGTGTGGTCTGGCGTGCCACCGATCAGGACCTCGGGCGGGTCGTCGCGCTCAAACGCTCCCAGGTCGGGGACAGTGGCCAGATCCGGCGTGAGGCGCGGATCGGCGCGGGTCTGCATCATCCGAACGTGGTCACCGTTTTCGACGCGGTGATGGACGGTGACGACCGCTGGCTCGTCATGGAATACCTGCCTTCACGCAGTCTCGCGGACATCCTCGACACCGACGGACCGCTCTCGCCCGGCAAGGTCGCGAAGATCGGCGTCCAGCTCGCCGCGGCGCTCGCCGAGATGCACGACAAGGGCATGGTCCATCGCGACCTCAAACCGGGGAACGTCCTGGTGGCCGAGGACGGCACCGCCAAGCTCACCGACCTCGGCATCGCGCAGTGGGCGGAGGTGACGCGCACTGGAGGCGGTCTCGACGTCGGGACTCCCGGTTACGTCGCGCCCGAGATGGCCGAAGGACAGCCGGCGGGTGCCGCCGCGGACGTGTTCTCGCTCGGCGCGACGCTGTTCGCCGCTGTCGAGGGCACCTCGGTGTGGGGCGACGCGAGCGCGGGGCCGTTCGTCCAGCTCAAGCGGGCGACGTCGTACACCCTCGAACCGATGCGCCAGGCCGGTCCGCTGGCGCCGGTGCTGACCGAGTTGCTGCGGCGCAAACCCGCCGGGCGGCCGACGGCCACCCGGGCCGCCGAACTCCTGGCCGAGGTCGCCGATGTCGCCGTTCCCGCTCGGGCGCGACGGTTCCGGATGACGAAACGCGCAGTCGCGATCGGTGCCGTCGCCGCGACTCTCGTGCTGGTGGGCGGCCTGGTCTACGCCACGCGGGAACCGGCCTCGATGGCGTCGCCCACGTTGCCCGCCGATTCGGTCGGCGACCAGCGGACAGCGGATCCGTGCGCACTCCTGGACCCAACGGTGCTGAAGCAACTCGGTACGCCCGAAGTGGATTCGACCATCGGCAACTTCAACGCCTGCAGCATTCTTCTGCGCAAGAGCCCCGAGGACGGGGACATCGTGGACATCCGGCTCGAGCTGACGATTCCGAACCCGCCCTTGATGGAGAAGCCCGCGCCAGGACAGCTGACCGTGCGCGAGGTGCCGGGCGACCCCGAAGAGAAATGCGAGCGGGTCATCCCGCTGCCGGACGGCAACCAGGTCTGGGTCCACGCCCGCCACATCCAGGGCTGGCACGCCCATCTGTGCGATTACGTCGATCCGGTGACCGCGCACGCGGCCTCGGTGCTGAACCGGGGACCGATCCCGCGGCGTCCCGCTCCTTTCGGCGCCGGGACTCTGGGGAGTATCGACGCCTGTGCGCTGGGCGGAGACCAGGTGCGGCCGGTCCTCGAAGGCCCCGCTGAGCCTGATCCGGTCTTCGGCAAGTGGGAGTGCTACTGGAACCATCGCGAGACCCAGGTGGACATCCGGTTCGAACGCGAGTGGGCGGACGACGAGGAAGACGGCACCCGCGTCCCTCTCGGCATGCGGGACGCCTATGTCGAAGTCGTGGAGGAGGGGTGGAATGCGTGTCAGGCCGAGATTCCGCACCGTCCCTTCAAGTCGGCGGGCCGTGACATGATCGAAACGGTGGAGATCTACGTTTCGCACAAGGTCAAGCCACCGCAGGAGATGTGCGGTGCGGCGGAACGGCTCGCCAGGGCCATCGCGCCCAAGCTGCCCCCACTCTGAAAGGGAAGACCGTGTCCTTGGAAGTCCAGCGCGACGGCGAGCACCGCTTCGTCGGCCGCAACGAACGCGGCGCCGAAGTCGTGATCGGCCGCAAGGGTGCCGAGGGCGCCTTCTCGCCCGCCGAACTGCTGCAGATCGCGGCGGCGGGCTGCTCGGCCGTCACCGCGGAGAACCTCATCACACGGCGGATCGGGGAGGACTCGAAGTTCCGGGTCGGCGTCACCGCGGACAGGCGCGAAGGCGCTTCGGAACTCGACGCCGTCCACGTCGCCTTCGACGTCGACGTGTCTTCGCTCGCTGCTGAGGACCGGGAGGCGCTCGCGACGGCGGTCGACCGCGCCATCGAGCGGCTGTGCACGGTGAGCCGGACGCTCAAGAAGGGCATCCCGGTCACGGAAAGCTTCCCGGTCGAGTAGGTGCCCCGATGCTATGAACGGCCCGTTCCTTGCAAAATTTGCAAGGAACGGGCCGTTCATAGCGTTTGGCTCTAGTGCTTCGCGGCGTGGCCTTCGGAGCTCCAGACCACGTACGCCTCGTCGGCGTCGGTGGTCATCGCCTCGATGAACTTCTCGTTGTCGAAGCCGGGCAGCGTCTGCAGGCGCTCGATCAACGCGTCGGCGGCCGGGTCGCCGCTGGGGATCGCGGTGCCCTTCCCGTTGGCGCCGGCGAGCATGAAGAAGACGTCTTCCTTCCACGGGCCTTCAGGGATCACTCTGACCACCACCGCGGACAGCTCCGACCACGTGACGGCTTCTTCGCTGCCGTCCGCGAGCTGGCGCCGCACTCCGGTGTCATCGACGCTGACGGTCCGGGATTGTGCGTTGGGCGACTCGTGGGACAACCGGTTCTCCCTGTCTTCGGCGTTCCGTTTACGGTACTCGGCCGTGTTCCAGACCACTCAGGCCGGGGCGGCGGCGTCGAGGCGGCGCAAGGCGTCGCGGGCGACCTTCGGGTCGGTGGTGGGCCAGAACGGCGGCAGCGAGGCGCGCAGGAATCCGCCGTAGCGGGCCGTGGCCAGCCGCGAATCCAGGATCGCCACCACACCGCGGTCGCTGGTCGAACGGTGCAGCCGTCCGGTGCCCTGGGCGAGCAGCAGCGCGGCGTGCGTGGCCGCGACGGTGAGGAAACCGTTGCCACCCCTGGCCTCCACGGCGCGTTGCCGCGCGGAGGAGACCGGGTCGTCCGGACGCGGGAACGGGATGCGGTCGACCACGACGAGCTGGAGCGCCGGGCCGGGCACGTCGACGCCCTGCCACAGCGACAGTGTGCCGAACAGGCAGGTGCGCACGTCCTCGGAGAACTTCTGCACCAGCAGACCGGTGGAATCGTCGCCCTGGCAGAGGATCGGCAGGTCGAGCCGCTCCCGCATCTCTTCGGTGGCCTGTTTCGCCGCGCGCATCGAGGAGAACAGACCCAGTGTGCGCCCGCCCGCGGCCTCGATCAGCTCGGCCAGCTCGTCCATCGTCGAGGGTTGGAGGCCGTCCCGTCCCGGCGGCGGCAGATGCTTGGCCAGGTACAGGATCCCGTTGCGTTTGTGGTCGAACGGTGAGCCGACGTCGAGGCCGGTCCACTTCGGGCCGTCGACATCGTCGCTGTCGGCCGGGGCGGCCTTGTCGGTCGCGGCGCCCGGCGCCTTCTCGACCCTGGCCCCGCCGGGCGGGAGACCCCATTGGCGGGCCATGGTGTCGAACGTGCCGCCCAACGTCAGCGTCGCCGACGTGAGGACGGTCGTGTGCTGGTTGAAGACACGCTCGCGCAGCAGCCCGGCGACACCGAGCGGGGCGACCTTCAGCGCGGGCGGCCGCGGGTTGGTGGAGAACCGGTCCCCGGTCAGCCAGACGACGTCGCGCTGGTGCGCCTTGTCGTCGTCGAAGGCTTCGAGCAGCCGGACGGCGGTGTCATGGACCTCTTCGAGCAGCGACCGGGCCAGTTTGCGGGCCGTGGCGCCTTCGACCTCTTCCTTCCGGTCCTTGCCGAGCGCGGTGATGCAGCGGTGCGCGGCGTCACGGACGGCCGGGACCGCGCCGGTGAGGGCCTGAGGCAGCGAGTCCATGCGGCCCGACGGCAGGTCGTCGAGGATCAGGGCCAGCCCGTCGCTCGCTTCCAGCAGCTGGTCGGCCACCTCGTCGTCGACCAGCTTCCCGCAGCGCCGGGCGGCGGCGGAGACCATGCCGCTGGTCAGCTCGCCGGTCGCCACGGACGTCACGCGGTCGACCAGGTCGTGCGCCTCGTCGATGATCACCAGATCGTGCTCGGGGAGCACCTGATAGCCCTGCAGCGCGTCGATCGCCAGCAGCGCGTGATTGGTGACCACGACGTCGGCCTTACCCGCCTCGGCGCGGGCCTGCTCGGCGAAGCAGTCGGTGCCGATGGGACAACGCGAAGCGCCCAGGCATTCCCTCGCTGTCACGGAAACCTGGCGCCAGGCCTGGTCCGTGACACCGGGGACGAGCTCGTCGCGGTCGCCGGTCTCGGTGTCGGACGACCATTCCCGCAGCCGCGTGACCTCCTTGCCCAGCCGGGAGACGGCGAACGGGTCGAACAGCTGCTGGTCCTCCGGCTCGTCCGGCGCGCCGGAGTCGAGACGGTGGAGGCAGAGATAGTTGCGGCGGCCCTTGAGGATCGCGAAGGTCGGTTCGCGGCCGAGGGGCTTCTTTAGCGCCTTCGCGAGCCGGGGGAGATCGCGGTCGACGAGCTGGCGTTGCAGCGCGATGGTGGCCGTGGAGACCACGACCGTGGCCTCCTTCTCGACCGCGTGCCGGATCGCGGGAACGAGGTAGGCCAACGACTTCCCGGTACCGGTGCCCGCCTGCACGGCCAGATGCTCGCCGGTGCGGATGGCGCGGCCGACCGCGTCGGCCATCTGGACCTGGCCCTCGCGCTCGGCACCACCCACGGACTCGACCGCGTGGGTCAGGAGTTCGAGGACACCGGGGAAATCAGCACGGGTGGGCACGGACAAGACGATAGCCGGGCCCACCGTCAAGATCGGCTCCACCGTGCAATGAACGGCCCGTTACTTGCGAAATTTGCAAGGAACGGGCCGTTCATAGCAGCTCGTGGGGCGGTGAAAGGACCGGTCACGCGTCCTTGCGGAAGCGAGAGACGAGCGCCCAGGTGCCCGGAAGCAGCGCCGCCGCGACGGCGATCTTCAGCGCGTCGCCGATCAGGAACGGGACGACGCCCTTCTCCAGCGCGGTCGACAGGCCGAGCCCCGTCGAGGCCATCAGCCAAGGCACGCCGACCGAGTAGATGACGAGGTTGCCGAGCACCATCGTGCCCGCGGTGCGCAGCGGCGTGCGGTCGCCGCCGCGGCCGGCGAGCGCGCCCACCAGGGCGCCGGCGAAGACGAATCCGACGATGTAGCCGGCGCTGGCGCCGAACAGGCCCGAGGAGCCGTTCTGGAACCAGCCGAAGCCCGCCGCGCCGACGGCGAGGTACAGCGCCATCGACAACGCGCCGCGCTTCCAGCCGAGTGCGGCGCCGACCAACAGGGCGGCGAACGTCTGGCCGGTCATCGGCACCGGCGAACCCGGCACCGGGATCATGATCTGCGCGGCCGCGCCGGTCAGGGCGGCACCACCGGCGACCAGGACCGCGTCACGGACCAGGGCGCCGGGAACGAGGTCGGCGAGGACCGGACGGTGGCCGGCCACAGACAGCGAAGACACTCAGACCTCCTATGAGTACACGAATGTGAACCGAGGTTAACGCCAGACGCCGGGCCGTGGACCGAATGTCGGCCACCTCACGGTCATCGCCCGTCCACTCGACCGGGTGGTGTGGCCCTGCGCCGATCATGCACTTGATGGAAGCTGCCAACCATGACGAAACCCAGGACCGCGGGGCGGCTGCTGTCGGTGACGATGCTGACCGGGGCGCTGGTGGCGGGAGGCCCGCTGACGGCTTCGGCCGAGGCGGCGCCCGCGACGGCGTCGGCGTCGGTCGGGTCGCTCGACGTGGAGATGGGCGACGAGCACGTCGTCACCGGCGAACTCGCGCCGTGCGATGTCGACGGACCCCTGTCCGCGAAGACCCAGGGCGGGGCCACCGGCGACTTCGCCAAGTTCGGCGGGGGCGAATCGTCCTGCGGCCGCACCGGCGCGGTGGCCGTCGGCGAGGCGACCGGGCGGCGGTTCGAGACCACGCTGCTCAGGCAGTTCGGCGGTCCGGTGATCAAGGTCCGCACGTTCATGGCCAAATGCAGCACCACGAAGGACGGCAGCCTCGGCTACATCGAGTTCGGCGACGTCTCCGGTTTCACGCTGCCGGAGTCGATCCCGCAGAACTACCGGCTGACGATCGCCGGTGGCAAGGGCGGGACGGCGCTGGCGTCGATCACGGTCAACGAGACCGTCACGCCGACGCCGCCCGACGGGAGCCTCGTGACGCACATGCTGCACATCAAGCTGTTCCCGCAGGGCGGCGGACCGGCGAAGGGCGACATCTACCTCGGAACCGCGCGCTGCGATCCCTACGGCAAGAAGAAGCCCTGACCCACTATCGCGAGGGCGAAACGCGGTTCAGGGGTAGGGCGAAAGCGGCGTGGTCGGTGCCGTGGGTCGTGAGTGGCGATTCGGGTTCTAACCCGAATCGCCACTCACGACCCCATCGTCCCAGTACGGGCCGCCGCGAAGGCGTGTTGCGAAAGTGGCTTTCGCAACACTGAACGTTGCGAAAGTGG
>NZ_JACBXD010000065.1 GCF_013870525.1 Amycolatopsis pittospori | reverse complement strand
CCGGCTCGCCGCTGGGCTGCTGCGCACCGGTGATGCGAGCGAGCTCGGCGTCGCCCGGGCGGACCGTGGTCTGCTCGGCGCGGACACCGGCGCGGTCGGTCATCCGGCGCACCATGCGGCGCTGGTCGTGCGTGACCAGCGTGACCACGACACCGGACGCCCCGGCGCGCGCGGTGCGACCGGCGCGGTGCAGGTAGTCCTTGTGGTCGGCGGCGGGGTCGACGTGCAGCACCAGCGAGATGTCGTCGACGTGGATACCGCGCGCGGCGACGTCCGTGGCGACGAGGACCGGGGCGTGGCCCTCCTTGAAGTCCGCGAGGACCCGGTTGCGCTGCCCCTGGGTCTTGCCGCCGTGCAGGGCCGCCGCGTGGACGCCCTTCTCGCGCAGGCGCTCGGTGAGGCGGTCCACGTGGTGCTTGGTGCGGACGAACATGATCGTGCGGCCCTCGCGGGCGCCGATCTCGGTGATGATGTCCTGCTTGTCCTGGTGCGACACCTGGAACACGTGGTGGTCCATGGTGGTGACGCTCGCGGTCGACGGGGCGACCGAGTGCGTGACCGGGTCGGTCAGGTAGGCGCGGACCAGGCGGTCGACGTCACCGTCGAGGGTCGCCGAGAACAGCAGACGCTGGCCACGGGCCGGGGTCAGGTCGAGGATCTCGCGGACCTGCGGCATGAAGCCCATGTCGGCCATCTGGTCGGCCTCGTCGAGGGCGATGAAGTTGACGTCCGACAGCGACGCGGTGCCCTGGCGGACGTGGTCCGACAGCCGGCCGGGGGTGGCGATCAGCAGGTCGACGCCGCGGGAAAGCGCGTCGGCCTGACGGGTGAAGGCCATGCCGCCGACGGCGGTGCGGCACCACAGGCCGAGGGACTTGGCCAGCGGGGTCAGCGAGTCGGCGACCTGCATGGCCAGCTCGCGGGTCGGGACCAGGATCAGCGCGCGGGGGTGCTTCGGACGCGCACGGCCGCCGTTGAGCCGGGTCAGCATCGCCAGGCCGAAGGCCAGGGTCTTGCCGGAACCGGTCTGCGCGCGGCCGAGGACGTCGCGGCCGGCGAGCGCGTCGGGGATGGTCGCCGACTGGATCGGGAACGGGGTGGTGATACCGGCGTCGGCCAGTGCCCGCAGCAGCGGCTCGGGAAGGCCGAGCTCCGCCCAGGTCTGGGCCTTGACCGTCTCGACGGCGTCGTCGCGAAGCATCGCGTCACCCGTGGGGCGGGTGCGCGGCTTGCGGTGCTGACGCGCCGACGGTGAGGTGTGGCCGGAGTTGAACGTGACTGTCACAAATGCCTCTCGGACGTGGCACGTCACAAGGAGGCCCGGGCTGCCCGCGCGCAGGCAGGGCAAGATGGTGTGCACAGATGGGCGTTCACAGGGACGAACCCGGCACACCGCGTCTGCGTGACACCGCGCGCCAATTGGTTGATACGGATACCGCGAGCCATTCGGTTGGCTTTGGAGGCGACGGACACCACTCATCCACGCCGCCGATTGCGGTCTAGGACTACTGTACCGGACCGTTATCCGGGCACCCACTCGGAGGGACCGATTGTGGGCAGGGTCTCCACTACGAGGCCGCCACCGCGTGTCATGAAAGGGTCTTTCAAGACACGATCCGTCTTGAAAGACCCTTTCATAACACTGTGGACGGTCAGTCGCCCTGACAGGTCACCGTTGGCTGCACGGGATTCGTGCCCGGTGAGTCGACGACGAGACCGAACGTCGTCTCCCCGTCGGGCGCGATCGCGCCGTTCCACGCGGCGTTGCGGACATTGACCACGTTCCCCGATTGGCTCAGCGTGCCGTTCCACAGGCCGGCGATCGTCTGGCCGGCGGGCAGCGTCCAGCCGGCGAGCCAGCCGCCGTACGCGGCCTTGCTGTGATTCATGATCGTGACGGTCGCCTGATATCCGCCGGACCAGGAATTCGTGACGGCGAACATCGCCATGCACGAGCCACCGCCGGACGGCGGCGACGTCGGCGTTGTCGGCGTTGTCGATGACGGCGGCGTGCCCGGGGCGTTGATGCCGGTCACTTCACCGTTGCCGCCGTCGAAGACGACGTCGGAGCAGCCGTAGAACGTCTCGGCGCTGTCGGAGCGTTTCCACACCGAGTAGACGACGTGCCGCCCGGTCTTGTTCGTGGGCAGCGCGCCGCTCCACTTGTACTGGCCGTCGACGGTGCCGACGGCGCCGGTCACCGGCGGATGGTCCACGGTGAGGAACGGCTGATCCTCCAGATCGTCCCAGCGCAGCGGACGGTTCGGATCCCAGCCGTCCTTGGTGACGTAGGTGTAGAACCAGCCCGGATGCGCGGCCCACGCGTTGTAGGAGAAGTCGAACGTCGCACCGGCCGTCAGATGGGTGAGCGGCCAGTCGCCGACGTCGTCGAATCCGGCGTACCCGGGATTGCCGCCCGAGCACAGCCGGCCGTCGGGGATGAAGCCGCGGGTGCGCCCGGCGCCGTCGGAACGCAGGACGGCGAACCAGTTGTAGAGCGAGTTCGCGCCGCTCGTCCGGACGGCGGCGGAGCAGGCGGGATTGTGCGGGACGATCTCGCCGGTCGGGGACAGGCCGTCCTTCCAGCAGAGGAACGTGCGGCTGCCCGGTTTCATCATCGCGCCGTGCGCCGCGGCGGTGCCGGTGTTCAGCACCACCGCGAGCACGCTCGCCAGTAGCAGGGTCACGACTGCCAGGACGGTACTTCGTTGTTTCGTCACGTCGGCTTCGCCCTTCTCCCATGCGGACATGGCCGCCGGTCCGCGGCGGCCGTAGGTATGGGAGCGCTCCCAGTAATAAGGGTAGAGCATCGCGGAGCAGGTCGGAAAGGGCTTTCAGGTGTCTCGAAGCGCGAGTGTCACAAGGGGTCCCCATGGGACCGGTTTCGATCCGTGGGGACCCCTTATGACACGTCAGCGGAGACCCGCGATCTCCTTCAGCTCCTCGATCAGTTCCGGAACCGCGGTCAATCGCTCCGGCAGCCCACGCGAGTGGAACCAGTTCGCGATGTTCCGCACGTCCCGCGTGAGGAACTCGAGCCCGCCCGGATTGGCGACGATGTCGACCACCTGCGGCAGATCGATCACCATGATCTGCCCGTTGTGGACGAGCAGGTTGTACGCCGAGAGGTCGCCGTGCGCGAGCCCCTGTGACGCCAGCAGCTCCAGCATCGCCGACGTCTGGAACCACAGTTCCCGCAGGTGTTCCGGTTCGGGACGGACCTGCGCCAGCCGTGGCGCGGCGGTCTCACCGTCGCCGAGGAACTCCAGCAGCAACTCGGTGCCGTCACGCTGCACCGGGTACGGCACCGGAGCGCCGACCGTCCAGAGCCTGCTCAGCGCGGCGAACTCCGCCACCGCCCACTGTTCGGCGATGAGGTTGCGGCCGAAGCTGCTGCGCGCCTCCATGGCCCGCATCTCCCGCGAACGCCGCATCCGCCTGCCTTCGAGATACCCGGCGTCGCGGTGGAACAGCCGGTGCTCGCCGCTGCGGTACCGCTTGGCGGCCAGCACCGTGCCCGGGGTGTCGGGCAGGCCGCGGCGGACGAGGTGGACGTCGGCCTCCTTGCCGGTCTTGAGGATGCCGAGTTCGATGTCCACCGCCGCCAGTTCGGTGATCACCCAGTCCGGCCGCGGATGCGGGCCGTGCTCGGCGTCGCCCCAGGTGCTCCAGCGGTCACCGCCGCCCGGGATGGCGGTTTCGGTGTAGGCGTCTTCACGCAGCCGGGCGAGCCGGACACGTTCGTCTTCGGTGAGCCGTCCGCTGCGCGTGGGTTCGGGCTCGTCGTCGAAACGGGCGCGACGGGTACGGCTCGGACGCGTGCTTTCGAAAGCGTGGTCTTCTTCGAGATCGTGCTTGCGCACTGGTGGGTTCTCCTAGTCAGGGGTGCCCCACCGGGCGAGCGTCGTGGCTCAGCCGCGAGGGGCGAGTGGATGGGGGCGGCCAACGCCCCGGACAGTCATCTGCACGACGCACCTCCCTGTCGCATCCACCGGCGCCCTGCCGGATCGCGCACGATCATCTCGGACACCGCCGGGCGTCCGCAACCGAATTAATCGGGGGGCCGTGAGTGGCGATTCGGGTTCTCTTGGTGGGGCGGGCAAAGGTGCCAGGGAGGGGTTGCGAAAGCCACTTTCGCAACGTTGAAGGTTGCGAAAGTGGCTTTCGCAACACGGCCGCGAGACCCGGCATCGAGCAAGGTCGCCGTTGCCGCGCCCCGCGTACGGCACGTTTGGCTCCCTACGCCGAACGCAGCCCCGCCAGCTCACTTCGGGACCGGACCTTCAGCTTCCGCAGCACGCTCGCGACGTGTTGTTCCACCGTGCGCCGGGAAAGGAACAGCACCTCGGCGATCTCCCGGTTCGTATGTCCGGCGGCGAGCAGCCTGGCGACGTCGCGCTCGCGTGGCGAGAGCTCGTCTCCGTAGCCGCGGCGGCCGCGTCGCGAGGGCGCGACGGCGCCGGTGGACCGGAACGCGTGGCGGCAGCGGGCCGCGTCGCGAGTGGCGCCCAGCTGGTCGAACGTCTCCGCGAGGGCGGCGAACGTCTCGGCGACGTCCTCGTTCCCGGCGAGACGACAGCGCGCGGCCCGTTCGGCGACCAGCGCCGCGTGATACGGCGCAGGGAGGGCGTCGTAACGAGTCCGTGCCTGTTCGAAGGCCTCGATCGCCTCGGCGTGGTCCCCTCGCGACGCCGCGACGAGCCCGCGGCTCGCGGACAGCGCCGCGTGGGTCAGGGGCGCGTCGAGTCCGCCGATCTCGCGTTCGAACTCGTCGGTCAACGCCTGGGCGGCGTCGTCGCGCCCGGTGACGCAGTACGCGTCGACGGCGGCGGACACCAGATCGGCACCCCACGCCCAGACACCCTTGGCACGCAACAGATCCAGGCCCTTCTCCGCCTGCGTGACGGCGGCCTCGCCCAGATCCTGGGCCAGCAGCATGCCCGCCATCCCGGCGTGCGCGGCGATCACCACCGGCGTGAACGCGTTCTCGGGCTGGTCCGCCGCGGTCCCGGCGAACCGGACCGCGGCCTCGTCCCATTCGCCGCGTGCGGCGGCGAGCAGCCCCAGCACCAGGCACAGTTCGCTGGTCACCGGCAGGAGGTCCCGGTACTCGTCGATCAGCGCGTCGGCGCGTTCGGCCAGCCCGTCCCAGTTCCCGGTGAGCCAGTCGGTGTGGACCGCCGTCGTGCGGGCCGTGCTGACGACGTACGGCGCCCCGCAGTCGGCGGCCAGTTGCATGCCACTGCGCAGCAGGCTCCGGGCCCGCCGGTGATGGCCGATCCAGGCGCAGGCGTCGGCGCTGTTGCAGTGCAGCCGCGCCAGATGCCGCTGTTCGTCGGCCGAACCGACGCCGGTGGGCACCCGGTCCAGCATGTCCCAGCCCCGCGCGTCGCCGATGTGCAGCCGCGACGCGACGTTGTTCGCCATCAGGATGATCCGCAGCCGCCGGTCGGTGGCCCGTTCGACGAGCTCGTCGACGCGGTCCATCCACCGCCGGTGCTCCCGCAGCGGGGTCGCGCCGACCCACGGCTGGGCGAGTACGCCCATCCCGCGTCCGGCGAGGTCGGGGCGGTCGGGAAGGTCGTTGACGGCGAGCTCGATCTCCGTCCGGGCCGCCTCCAGTCCGCCCGCCTGGCGGACCAGCAGCAGCCCGAGTCCCAGCCGGACCTCGCCGCTCAGCCGTCCGGACAGCCTGCCGTCGGTGAGCAGCCGTTCCAGCGCCGGGATGACCTCGGCCTGGCCGAGGCCGTTGCACGCCACGGAACTGAACTTGACCGCGAGTCTGTCCACATCGGACGGTTGCAGTCCCGGTTCGTCGAGCAGCGTGCGGAGCAGGTCCGTCGCGGTGGCGAGGTCGCCGACCGCGGACGCCTGATCCGCGGCCGCCTCCCCGAACTTCAGCGCGCCCGCCCGGTCGCCGGCTTTGCGACAGTGTTCGGCGAGCCGCACGAGGGACTGCGGGAGGCGATCGCGCAGCAACCGGGCCGCTCGCCGATGCAGTTCCTGCCGGTCGGGGCCCGGGATGGTGCGGTAGACGGCCTGCTGGGCGAGCGCGTGCCGGAAGCCGTACTCACCTTCGCCCGCCTCCACCAGGACATTGCGTTCGAGCGCGAGGATCAGTGCCCGGTGCGCGCGTTCCGGGGTCAGCGCGGCCGCGGCGGACAGCAACTCCGAAGTGGACGGAGTGCCGAGGACGGCGGCGGCCTCGGTGATCCGGCGGGCGGCGGGCGGCAGCGCGGCGAGCCGCTCGACCGTCGCCTCACGCAACAGCGCCGGGACTTCGACGGCGTCGAGAAGGCGGCGCGCGGTGATGCCGTCGGCATGCACCGCGCCTTCGACCTCGCCGATCGCGTGCAGGGTCTCCTCGACCACGAACGGGATCCCCGCGGTCCGCTCGTGCAGCCGCGCGGCGAACTCCGCCGACACGTTCGGCTCGCCGAGCAGGGCCGACGCCAGCGCCTGGACGCCGTCGCGGTCCAGCGGCCGGAGCGTGACGTGCACGTGTTCGGTGCCGGGCGCGGGCCGGTAGGCGCTGCCGAGCGGGATGCCGCCGGGCGTCTCCTCGCGCCGGTAGGTGAGCAGAAGGGTGAGCCCGGTGGGCGGGTCCGTCATCAGGAAGCGCAGCAGACGACGCGATCCGTCGTCGGCCCAGTGGAGGTCTTCGATGAGGAGGACGTGCGGGCCCAGCGAGCCGAGCAGTTCGCGGACGGCGCGGAAGAGCCGGTGCCGTTCGGCCCTCGGGTCGCCGAGCCGGGGCGGCGGCTCGGGGAGGAAGGCCGCGAGTTCCGGCAGATAGGGTCCGAGTACGCCGGTCACGGGGCTGAGTTCGCCCGACGGGCGGACGTCTTTGAGCGCGTCGAAGACGACCCCGTACGGGAAGGGTTCGCGCAGCGGCTGGCAGCTTCCGGAAAGGACCGGCCGTCCGCCCAGTTCCGGGCAGGCCAGTAGTTCGGTCGCGAGCCTGGTCTTGCCCACGCCGGCTTCACCTTCGAGGATGATCACCGCGGGCGACCGCATCGCGCCGTCGAGGATCCGCCGTAGTTCCACATCACGGCCGACGAGAACAGGAGAACTCGTCCTGCGTCGGCAGCCACCGATCACCATGCCGGGTCACCCCCGCTTCACGAACAACACCGTTCGAGTGAACGCAGCTTAAGCGCGTGTTCAGCACTCACGGAACCCGCTCGGACGGTCACACAACTTTCGTAGGGATGGTGATTTTCCCTATTAGATACGTAGTCCTACGGACCGTTGCCTCGCTTGTTCGTGCAGGTACCGCCACCCGAAAGTGATTCCAGCGTGACTGCTCGTCACGGCGTCGGCCCGGATTCCCGCCGACGCGAACCACCTGTTCGAGTGAACGGAGCTCAGGAAATGCGTGGAGAACTTCGACGTCACCGGATCGCGGGTGCGGTGCTCACCGGGGCCTGTGTAGCGGCCTCGCTGGCCTTCGCCGGATCTGCCACGGCCGCCGAGGGGCAGATCCGCGGCGCCGGTGTGCCGGGAGCCGTCACGGACGGGTACATCGTCTCGTTGAAGAGCGGCGACGCCGGTCTCGCGGCGAAGTACGGCGGTCAGGTGAAGGCCACCTACAGCGCCGCGCTGAACGGCTTCTCGGCGAAGATGACCGAGGCCCAGGCCAAGCGGCTCGCCGCCGACCCCAACGTGGACTTCGTCCAGCAGGACGCCGTCGCACATATGCTCGGCACCCAGACCAACCCGACGTGGGGTCTGGACCGGATCGACCAGAAGAACCTGCCGCTCGACAAGAAGTACACGTACCCGAACGACGGAGCCGGGGCCACGGTCTACGTCCTCGACACCGGTGTCGACTACCGGCAGGCCGAATTCGGTGGCCGCGCGACCAGCGGATACGACTTCATCGACAACGACAGCGATGCCCGTGACTGCCAAGGGCACGGCACGCACGTCGCCGGCACCGTCGGCAGCGCCACCTACGGCGTCGCCAAGGGTGCCAAGATCGTGTCCGTCCGTGTGCTGAACTGCCAGGGCAGCGGCCAGTACTCGCAGATCATCAGCGGGATCGACTGGGTCGTGAAGAACGCCAAGGGCCCGTCGGTGCTCACCATGAGCCTCGGTGGACCGGCCGATTCCGGAGTGGACTCCGCCGTGCGCCGCGCCGTCTCGGCGGGCATCACCAACACGGTGGCTTCGGGGAATTCCAACACGGACGCCTGCTCCACGAGCCCGGCCCGCGTACGTGAGGCCATCACCGTCAACGCCACCCAGAGCGACGACCGCCGGTCCACGTTCTCGAACTACGGCAGCTGCACCGACATCTTCGCGCCGGGCACCAACATCACCTCGACCCGTAACGGTGGCGGTACCCAGCAGATGAGCGGCACCTCGATGGCGACCCCGCACGTCGCCGGCGCGGCCGCGATCTACCTGACCTCGCACCCGTCGGCCAACCCGGCCGCCGTGGCCTCCGGTCTGGCGAGCGCCGCCACCAGCGGTGTCGTGACGAGCCCGGGCTCCGGTTCGACCAACAAGCTGCTGAACGTGGCAGGCCTCTGATGCGCCGCGGCGTGCGGGCCGGTGTGGTGGCCTTCGCGGCCACCGCGCTGGCCTCGCTCGCCGCCGGCAACGCCGTCGCCGCGCAGGCGGAAGGCGTTGTCGTGCAGGCGAATCAGCACTACGGGGATCAGTACATCGTGGAGCTCCACGACGTCGGCACCCTGGCCGTCGAGCAGTCGTCGGCCTCCCTGACCGGCCGCTACGGCGGTGAGGTCCGCTCGGCGTACAAGAACGTGCTGCGCGGCTTCTCGGTCAAGGGCATGTCGGAGCAGCAGGCCCGCCGGCTCGCGGCCGATCCCGCGGTCAAGGCGGTCTACCAGGACGGCACCGCGCGTGCCGTCGGCACCCAGACCAACCCCACCTGGGGCCTGGACCGGATCGACCAGAAGAACCTGCCGCGGGACAAGAGCTTCACGTACCCGAACACGGGCGAGGGCGTGACCGCGTACGACCTCGACACCGGCATCAACCCGGAGAACCCGGAGTACGAAGGCCGTGCCTCCATCGGCAAGGACTTCGTGGGCGGCAACGGAAAGGACTGCAACGGGCACGGCAGTCACACCGCGGGCACCATCGGCAGCAAGACCTACGGCGTGGCGAAGCAGGTCAAGCTCGTCGGGCTGAAGGTGCTGGGCAACGACTGTTCGGGCAACGGTCCCGACTCCGCCATCGTCGACGCGGCCGAATGGCTGACCGCGAACGGCACCAAACCGGCGGTGGCGAACCTGAGCCTGCGGATGGACCAGGTCGGGCTCGGCGACGACGTCATCAAGAAGTCCATCGCGGCGGGCTTCGTCTACGTGGTGGCGGCCGGCAACGAGAACCAGAACGCCTGCAACGTCAGCCCCGCGCGCATCCCCGAGGCGATCACGGTCGGCGCCTCGGACGAGAACGACAACAAGTCCTCGTTCTCCAATCACAGTTCGTGTGTGGACATCTTCGCCCCTGGCAGCAACATCACGTCGCTGTCCACCTCGAACGGCGGTTCCGCGAACATGAGCGGGACGTCGATGGCGACCCCGCACGTGGCCGGGGCGGCGGCGCTGTACCTGGCCGCGAATGCCGGCGCCACCGCGCAGCAGACGCGGGACGCGCTGGTGAACAACTCCTCGGACGGCGTGCTCAAGGGCCTGCCGAGCGGGACGGTCAACAAGCTGCTGAACGTGTCGTTCATCGGCGGCGGTGGCCCCGGCCCGAAGTGCGGGGCGAAGTCCAGTACGACACCGGTGTCCATTCCGGACGCGGGTGACGCGGTGACCAGTTCGGTGACGCAGGAAGGCTGCGACGGGAAGGCGTCGGCGACGCTGCCCGTCAAGGTCGACATCGCGCACACCTACACCGGTGACCTGGCGATCGACCTGATCGGACCGAGCGGTGCGGTATTCGGTCTCAAGCAGGCGGGAGGGATCGGCGAGGCGAGCGGCGTGCACACGTCGTACACGGTGAACGCCTCGTCCGAATCGGCGAACGGGACCTGGAAACTGCGGGTCCGTGACGTTTACCGGTTCGACAGCGGGACGATCGAGGGCTTCTCCATCACCTTCTGAGTCCTTGCGAACGGCGGTGCGCCGCGGTCACGATGACCGCGGCGCACTGTCGTTTCGCTGGGAGGCTTGGATGGAGACGCATGACGTGGTCGACGCCGTGATCGTCGGTGGCGGGCACAACGGCCTGGTGGCGGCGGCCTACCTGGCCAGGGCGGGCCGTTCGGTGCTGGTGCTGGAACGCCGCGACGAGGTCGGCGGTGCGGCGGTGTCGTTCCGCGCCTTCCCCGGCGTCGACGTCCGTCTTTCGCGGTACTCGTACCTGGTGAGCCTGTTGCCCCGGAAGATCATCGCGGATCTCGGGCTCGGCCTCGATCTCCGGCGGCGGCGGATGTCGTCTTATACGCCCGTCGGCGACGGCGGTCTCCTTGTCGACACGGGCGACGACGGCCGGACCTCGGCGTCGTTCGCGGGGCTCACCGGGTCCACAAAGGACTTCGAGGCCTGGCGGCGGTTCTACGCGATGACCGCACGGGTCGCCGAACGGACGTTCTCGACACTGACGGAACCCTTGATGTCCAGGGAAGAACTGCGGTCACGTATCGACCAGGAGGCGTGGGACACGCTGTTCGAACGGCCGATCGCCGAAACGGTCACCGGGATGTTCGACGACGACACCGTTCGCGGCGTCGTCCTGACCGACGCGCTGATCGGTACCTTCGCCGACGCCGGCGACTTCCGGCAGAACCTGTGCCTGCTCTACCACGTGATCGGTAACGAGACCGGTGACTGGGACGTCCCGGTCGGCGGCATGGGTGCCGTGACCGGCGCGCTCGCGGCCGCCGCGCGGGAGGCCGGGGCCCGGTTGGTGACCGGCACCGAAGTGCTCGCGATCGATCCGGACGGCTCGGTGCGTTATCGGCTCGGTGACGACGAGTTCGCCGTGCGCGGCGGGCACGTGCTGGCGAACGTCGCGCCCCGGGCGCTCGTGCGGTTGCTGGGGGACGAGCCGCCGGAGGCGCCGGAAGGCGCGCAGCTCAAGGTGAACATGGTGCTGTCGCGACTGCCGCGGCTGAAGGATTCGAGCGTCGATCCGCGCGAGGCGTTCGGCGGCACGTTCCACGTCAACGAGGGGTACTCGCAACTGGCGACGGCATACGCGGAGGCCGCCTCGGGACGGATCCCGTCGCTGCCGCCGTGCGAGATCTATTGCCATTCGCTGACCGACCCGTCGATCCTCGGCCCGGCCGAACGGGCCGCCGGGGTGCAGACCCTGACGTTGTTCGGGCTGCACATGCCGGCCCGGCTCTTCGAAGGCCGCAACGACGCCGCGCGTTCGGAGGCGCTGCGGGCGACGTTGTCCTCTTTGGATAGTGTGCTCGCCGAGCCGATCGAAGACCGCGTGCTGCGTTCACCGGACGGACGGTTGTGCATCGAGGCGAAGACGCCCTTGGACCTCGAAGCGGAACTCGGGTTGCCTGCGGGGCACATCTTCCATCGGGATCTGTCGTGGCCCTACGCGGCCGACGAGTCTCAGGTCGGACAGTGGGGTGTCGAGACGGCGCACGAGCGGGTGCTGCTCTGCGGTGCCGGGGCCGTCCGGGGCGGTGGGGTTTCGGGGATTCCTGGGCACAACGCCGCGATGGCTGTGCTTTCTCGGTCCTGATGGTGGCCTGGGTCGTGAGTGGTAAGGGTCGTTCTAACCCTCCTTATCACTCACGACCCCCAGGCGAGGCGAAGGCCCCCACCTGTGACGGTGGAGGCCTTCGCGGACTCGGGTGACTACTGCACTGTCAGGGTGTACGTGGCGGTGGAGGTCTTGCCCGCCGAGTCCGTCGCGGTGACGGTCACCGGGTAGGTACCGCGCTGGAAGGGCGCGACCACCTGCATGGTCGAGCTACCGCCGCTGGAGATCGTCTTCGGGTTGAAGAACGGCGCGAACGGCAGGCCCTGCCCGGACGCCGACAGCGTGATCGTCCCCGTGCCGCCGGTGGCGGAAACCGTGACGTTGCTGAAGAAACCGGGCTGCGTGGTGCCGCTGCCGGGGCTGACGCTCACCTGGAGGTTGCCAGGCTGCGGGCCGCCGGCGCCGACGGTCAGCGTGAGGTTCGCGGTCGCCGTGTCGGTGGTGCCCTTGCCGGAAATCGTGACGGTGTAGTCCTTTTCGGCCGTTCCGGCGGGAACCTCGATGCTCACCTTTGCCGACTCACCCGAGTTGATGGACGCGGGCTGGAAGGTGGCCTTCGCGCCTTCCGGAAGCCCGGTCGCGCTCAGGTCGACCTTCTCCGCGCCGTTCTTGCCGGGCTTGCTGGTCACCGTGGCCGAAACGTATTTGCCCGGCTCGACCTTGAGCGAGGACGGCGTCACCGCGAGCGAGAACGTCTCCGGGTTCTGCGGAGTGCCGATCTTCTCCTTGACCCAGTCGCCCATGTCGTTGTTGAGCCGGCCGTAGACGCTGTACCACTTGAAATCGCTGCGGCTCCACGACGCGACGCCGACGACCTTGCCGTCCACGATCAGCGGTCCGCCGCTGTCACCCGGCAGGATCGTGACGTGGCCGTCGCTGTAGCCGCTGCAGATCATCGTGGCGTCCTTGAAGCCCGCGCCGACGCCGTTGCAGCTGCTGCCCTGCACGATCGGCAGCGTGAACTTGTGGAGTTCGACGTTCGCGGGACTGTCGTTGTGGTTCTTCTTGCCGTAGCCGAGCCCGAGCCCGGACTTGCCCGGCTTGTTCAGCTCCGTGTCGGCCGACGTCGCGACCTTCGCGTACTGCCCGCCCGGCACCGGGATGTCGGCGTCGGTGGTGACGACGGCGACGTCGTAACCCTGGTCGAAGTTGACGTACTTCGGGTGGATGTCATAGCTGACGACACCGATCCGCGTCCCGCCGCCGGCGTTGAGATCGTCCAGCCCGTAAAGGAAACTCTTCTCGCCTTCGGCCGCCTTGCAGTGCGCGGCGATCAGGATCTTGCGTGGCGCGACGACCGAGCCGGTGCACGTCTGGCCTTGCGGCCGCGTCCCGCCTTGGCGCAGGCCCGCGATGATGAACGGGTGGTCCTTGACCGAGGCGGGGGTGCCGCCGATGGAGTTCGTGTGCAGTCCACCGGGGACCACCGCCTGGTCCGTCGGGGTGACGGCGGGCAGGTTCGCGGCGGCCGCCGGCGCGGGCAGGAGGACCGAGAGGCAGCCGAGGGTGGCGGTGGCGATCCCCAGTAGCCGTTGTCTTCTGTTCACGGTGGTTCCTTTCCAGGTGGCTGGAAATCACTTTCCGCATCCGCACCTGGCGGAACAACCGAGGAAGAGGCACGTAGGGGTACGGAACTAATGCACGCCGTCGCCGGTGAGCAGTTCCAGACTGTGGTCGCCGGTGCGTTCGACGTCGAGACCCGCCTTCGACAGCACCCGGATCAGCTGTTCCACAGTGGACGGTTCGCTGCGGGACTTCACCAGCTCGGCGGCCAGCCGTCCCTTGTAGGCCTTGTTGAAGTGGCTCACCGTCGTGCGGTTGCCCTTGGCGTCCTCGGTCACGACGCGCACGGTGACCGCGTCCGGCCGGAGCTTCGCCAGCGCCGAGTACGTTCCCGAGCGCAGGTCGACGACGAGCCCGTCGATGCCCTGGAGCACCGGTTCGAGCACGGGCTTCCACACGCTGCGGATCGTCCCGAGCGACGGCAGCGCGTTCCCGCCGGAGAGCCGGTACGCGGGGATCGGGTCGGTGGCCGCGACGACGCCGAACAGCGCCGACGCGACGGCGAGGCGCTTCTCGGCCTTCGCGAGCGTCGCCTTGGTGAAGGACTTGATGTCGAGCGCGTCGTAAAGCACCCCGGTGTAGCGGCGCAGCGCGGGCATCGTGGACGAGGTCCACAGCTCGGCGTTGCGGGCGACCTCGTCGGCTTGGCGCGGCGTGATGCCGAGCGCGGCGACACTGGCCGGCACGTCGCCCGCCAGTTCGGCCAGCGCGTCGGCCAGCTTCGCCCGGGTCGGGTTCAGTTCCGGGAACGACAGCGCGCCGAGGTCCAGCGGCGCGCCGGTGCCGCCGGCGGCCTTGGTTTCGGAAGGGGGGAGCAGCACGAGCACAACGGAAGCGTAACTAAATGGAATGCGTCACCCCGAGGCGCGGGCTTAGCCTCGTCCGCATGAGCCTGACCTGGCGCCCGCTGACCTTGGACGACATGCCGCAGTTGGCGGCCACCTTCGCCGCGGCGGAGCGTGTCGAGCCGATCGACGAGCATTACAACGCGGAGGACCTCGCCGAGGAGATCGGTTCGCCGAACGTCGACCTGCCGACCGCGACCACCAGCGCGTGGGACGGCGACACGCTGGTCGCCTACGGTCTGCTCAGGCGCCGCGACGCGGCGAATCCGGCGCATATGGTGCGGGTCGAGACGCTCGTGCATCCCGAGTACCGCGACGACGCGATCGCCGAGCACCTCGCCGGGTGGTTCGAGGAGACCGGTAAGCAGGTCCACGCGAAAGCCTTCCCGGACGCGCCGTTGGAACTGCACGCCGCCGCCAACACCAAGCAGCGCTGGCTCACCGACGTGCTCTTGAACTCCGGTTACGAGCACGCCCGGTGGTTCGTCGACATGCGGGCCGACCTCGCGTCGATCCCGCCGGCCAAGCCGCTGCCCGAAGAGTTCCCGCTCGTCACCTACGAGGAGAAGTACGAGGCGCTCACCCTGCGCTCCCGCAATGAGACCTTCGCGGATCACTGGGGGAGCACCGACCAGTCCCTGGAGGCTTGGCGGCATCTGGTGGTCGGCGGCAAGGACTTCCAGCCGGACCTGTCCTTCCTGCTGCTGAGCCCGGAGCGCGACAGGGTCGTCGCGATGGTGCTGAGCGCGTTCTTCGCCTCCGACGCGGCCGTTACCGGCGTGAAGGACCTGTACGTCAGTCACGTCGCGACCGACGCCGCCCTCCGCGGCCGCGGGATCGCGGGCGCCCTGCTCGGGCACGCGATCGCCCAGGCCAAGGCGAAGGGCTTCCAGCGGGCTTCGCTCAACGTCGACCAGGACAACTCCCACAACGCTCTCGGCGTCTACGAGCGCGTCGGGTTCAGCGAGCATCAGCGCTGGGGCGGGTACGTGAAGCCCATCCCGACCTGACCGGTTCTCACCCGAAAGAGTGGTTTTCGGTAGAGTCGATCTTCTCTGAGAGATCGCGGGGGTGGTAGGGCGTTGCCGGTTTCCGCACGCCTCGGCTGGCATGACCTGCCGTCGGCGACGCGTGACACCGTGGAGCGTGAGCTCGGGTCGGTGGTCCGCCGTTCGCTGTGGCAGACCCCGGAATTCGACGGCGGTGTCGCCGCGAGGCTCGAACTCGACCGTGGCCATAGCTGGGTCTTCCTGAAAGCGATCCCGGCGGGCAGCCCGCGAGCGGGCGGCTATCGGACCGAGGCCGCCATCGCGCGAAGGCTGCCCGTGGAGGCGCCCACGCCGAAGCTGTTGTCCTTTGTGGACAGCGACTGGCTGGTGCTCGCGTTCGCCGACTTCGACGGTGCCAGGCCGAACCTGCGGCCGGGATCACCGGATCTCTCCGCGGTCCTGGCCACCTTCGGCGCGCTCGGGCGCACGCTCACGCCCTGTCCGCTGCCCGACGTCCCGGACGCGCTCGACGACCTCGGGCCGCTCCTGCGCGGCTGGCACGAACTGGCGAAGGAGCCGCCCGCCGATCTGGACGCCTGGGCCGTCCGCAACCTCGACAGGCTCGTCCAGCTGGAGACGTCGTGGCATCCCTGGGCGGCCGGGGACACCTTGCTGCACAACGACATCCAGCCCGAATACCTGGTGCGGACCGGGCCGGGCCGGGTGCTCGTCACGAACTGGCGCTACCCGGCCCGCGGCGCGGGCTGGCTCGACCTCGTGGCGCTCGTCCCGTACCTGCTCGACGCCGGCCACGAGCCCGCCGACGTCGATCGTCTGCTGCGGCGGCGCCCCGTGCTGGCCGGAATCCCGGTCTGGGCGGTCACCGCGTTCGGTGTCGCCCTGGCCGGGCACGCCGAACGGGCCGGACGGTTACCGGAACCACCGGCGACGACCGGGGTCCGCGCGGCACAGCGCCGCCTCGCGGCGGGGATGCGCGACTGGCTGGCCTACCGCACCCACTGGCACTGACACACTGAACGCGAGCACTCAGCCGACCAGGTTCACCGGCTCCTGACCTGCGGCGAACCGGCGCAGCTGGTCGGTGACCAGCCGCTTCGCACGCGGGTGGAACGACGCCGAACCGCCCGCGATATGCGGTGTGATGACCACGCCCGGCGCCGTCCACAGTGGATGGTCCGACGGCAGCGGTTCCGGATCGACGACGTCCAGCGCGGCGCGCAGCCGCCCGGCGACGGTCTCGGCCGTGAGGGCCGCGGTGTCGATCGCCGAACCCCGGCCGACGTTCACCACCAGGGCACCGTCTGGCAGCGCGGCGAGTTCCGCCGCGCCGAGCAGGCCCATGGTCGCGGGCGTCTCCGGCAGGATCAGCACCACGATTTCGGCCGACGGCAGCAACTCCGCCAGTTCGCCGACGCCGTGCACCCGGTCCTCGGGCCGCGCGGTGCTCGCCACCCTGGTCACGACCGCTTCGGCCGCGAGTAGTTGCCGCTCGATGGCCTGGCCGATCGAACCGTGGCCGACCAGCAGCACGCGGCTGTCGGCCAGCGAGCGCGTGTGCTCGCGCTCCCACGAGCCCGTCGCCTGTTGCGCGAACCAGCGCGGCAGATCCCGCTGCGACGCGTGGATCAGCGCCAGCGCGTGCTCCGCCACGCTGAGGTCGTGCAGGCCGCGGCCGTTGGCGAGCTTCACCCCCGCCGGCACCAGCGGGAGCAGCTTCTCCACTCCGGCCGAAAGCGACTGCACGAGCTTCAGCGACGGCAGCCGATCGAGCAGCTTCAGCGGCTCCGACCCGGTGTCGTACGGCAGCACGTAGACCTCGACGTCATCGAGATCGCCGTCCGGCAGCGGGCCGGTGCCGTCGTACAGGCGGGCGCTCAGCCCTTCGGGCAGCTCGATGTCGGACCAGGGCAGGACGGCTCGCTCGCTCATACCGCCATTCTGACCAGCGGGACCGGTCCTAACCCTGGTGGGTCGCGACGCAGAACTCGTTGCCCTCCGGATCGGCCAGCACCGTCCACGACGCGATGCCCGGCTCGTCGTGCTTCGACAGCTCCCTGGCGCCGAGGCCGACCAGTCTTTCCACCTCCTTCTCCCGCTCTTCGGTCAAGAAATCCACATGCACCCGGTTCTTCCCGGAGCGCTCCTCCGGCACCTGCTGGAAGGCGAGCGCCGTCGCGTTCTCCGAGGCCGGCTGCAGCACCACGTACCCGCCCTCGAGATCCATCGCCACCTCCACGCCGAGTGCCTTCGTCCAGAACCCGGCGAGTTCGCGCGGCCGAAGACAGTCGATCGTGATCAGAGCCTGCTGAATACCCATGGCCGCACGCTAGCCCCGCCCACCGACAAAACGGACAGCCCGCGATAACCGGTTGAAGCGCCCCGGGGCGGGGTGACTACGCTGCGCAGAACGTCTAAGCGCGTAATTCCAGCGAGGAGCCCAGAAGTGATCACCAGGATGTCGTCGTTGTTCCTTCGCACTCTGCGTGAGGATCCGGCGGACGCCGAGGTACCGAGCCACCGGCTCCTGGTACGTGCCGGCTACGTCCGCCGAGTCGCCCCGGGTGGCTACTCCTGGCTGCCGCTGGGCCTGCGGGTGCTGCGTCGCATCGAGAACGTCGTCCGCGAAGAGATGAACGCGATCGGCGCGCAGGAGATCCAGTTCCCCGCGCTGCTGCCGAAGGAGCCTTACGAGGCCACCGGCCGCTGGACCGAGTACGGCGACAGCCTGTTCCGGCTCAAGGACCGCAAGGGCAACGACTTCCTTCTCGGCCCGACGCACGAGGAGCTCTTCGCGCTCACCGTGAAGGGTGAGTACAACTCGTACAAGGACTACCCGGTCGTCCTGTACCAGATCCAGACCAAGTACCGCGACGAGGCGCGCCCCCGCGCGGGCATCCTCCGCGGCCGCGAGTTCGTCATGAAGGACTCCTACTCCTTCGACCTCGACGACGAGGGCCTGGCGAATTCGTACGAGCTGCACCGCCAGGCCTACACCAAGCTGTTCGACCGCCTCGGCATCGAGTACGTCGTCGTCAAGGCGACCTCCGGCGCGATGGGCGGCTCGGCCTCCGAGGAGTTCCTCGCCGTCGCCGAGACGGGTGAGGACACCTACGTCCGCAGCACCGAATCGGGTTACGCGGCCAACGTCGAAGCGGTCACCACACCCGCTCCCGAGGCGAAGCCCATCGAAGGTCTGCCCGAGTCGAAGGTCCACCACACGCCGAACACGCCGACCATCGAATCGCTGGTCGCGTTCCTGAACGGTGCCGACCTCGGCCGCACCTTCACCGCCGCGGACACGCTCAAGAACGTCCTGGTGAAGACGCGCCAGCCGGGTGCGAAGGAGTGGGAACTCCTGGCCATCGGCCTTCCCGGTGACCGCGAGGTCGACACGAAACGTCTCGAAGCGTCCCTTGAGCCCGCCGAGTTCGAGTTGCTCGAAGAGGCCGACTTCGCGAAGAACCCCTTCCTCGTCAAGGGCTACATCGGTCCGAAGGCGCTGAAGGACAACGGCGTCCGCTACCTGCTCGACCCGCGCGTCGCCGACGGCACCGCCTGGGTCACCGGCGCCGACGAGCGCGATCACCACGTGGTCGACCTGGTCGCGGGCCGCGACTTCACCGGCGACGGCACGATCGAGGCCGCCGAGGTCCGTGAAGGCGACGCTTCGCCCGACGGCAAGGGGACCCTGGTCGCCGCACGCGGTATCGAGATCGGGCACATCTTCCAGCTGGGCCGCAAGTACGCCGACGCGTTCGAACTGGACGCGCTGGGCCCGGACTCCAAGCCCATCCGCATCACCATGGGCTCCTACGGCGTCGGTGTCTCGCGGCTGGTCGGCGTGCTCGCCGAGCAGAACCACGACGACCTCGGCATCGTCTGGCCGCGCGAGGTCTCGCCGTTCGACGTGCACGTCGTCATCGCCGGCAAGGACGAGACGATCGCCGCGGGCGCGGAGAAGCTCGCCGCCGAACTGGACGCCGCCGGTGTCGAGGTCGTCCTCGACGACCGCAAGTCGTCTCCGGGCGTCAAGTTCGCGGACGCCGAACTCGTCGGTGTGCCGACCATCCTGGTGGTCGGGCGCGGCCTGGCGAACGGCGTCGTCGAGGTCAAGGACCGCCGCACCGGCGACCGCGAAGAGATCGCCGTCGACGCGGTGGTGGAACACCTGGTCAAGCTCGTCCGGTCGTAATGGGCCTGTTCGGCAAGAAGCGCGGGGAAAACCCGGGCTACGAGGACAACGCGGCGCTGGACGGGTTCGGGGGCTATCAGCCCTCGGACTCGTCCGGCTACACGCCGGCTCCTGAGCCCGCCCCAGCCGCTGAACCGGCGCCGGAGCCGCAAGAGCCGGCGAAGCAGCCGATGTCCCGCAGCGGGCGAAGGGCCATGTACGGCTTCTTCGCCACGCTCGGCGTCATCGCGGTCGCCGCCCTGGCGAACAACGGCGACAACTCCTCGGAGAGCAGCGCGCCGACGAGCCGGAAGCCGAGCGTCTACACACCGTCGCCGCAGGTCGTGAGCCCGCCGTCCATCGAAGGCTGGCAATCGGTCACCGGGGGAGACGGCACGTACGCCTACGACGTCCCGCCCGGCTGGACGCCGAAACCCGGCACCGTGCACGGCTGGGAGAAGACCGCCGCCGTCCCCGGCAGCACCATGGCCACCAGCGCGTTCTTCGGCGACGGTTTCTGCCCGCAGGAGCGGAGCAGCAAGCTGGCGGGCAGCGGCGTGCGGAGCGAGAAGACCGCGGACCCCGCCGCGGCCGCCCTGAAAGCCGCTTCCGACCTCGCCGTGAGTGCCTACAGCCCGGACGAGGGACCGCTCGCGACGTTCACCGCCTCGCCGGTCCAGCCGACGGAGATCCCGCTCGCCTCGGGCGCGAAGGCCCCCGCGAGCATCGTGCTGCTCGACGTCGTCCCGGTGCAGAGCAACGTCTGCGTCTCCAAACGCGCCGTGGTCGGCGCGCTCGCCGTCGCGTCCGGGGACAAGTCGCTCACCATGCTGGTCTATTCGGATCAGGACCGGCCCGGGATCGCGGACCGCGAGCAGATCCTGAAGATCCTCAAGACCTACCGGGGCGTCCCGGCGGCCGACCGCAAGACCATCACGCCGCCGCCTTCGACGCTGCGCTGATCTCCGTCGGGCCGAACTCCTTTGGGCTGAGCCTTCTTGCCGGAGCGGGCGAGTTTCGCCAGCCGCAGGAGACCGGTGTTCGGCAGGTAGGCCCGGCCGAGCGCGACCCCGATCCGCGGCAGATCCGCCTCGTCGCGGAACGCCAGGTACAGCGGCACGTGGCGCGGCTGGAACTTCGCCTTGAAGGCGTGCAGCGAACGGAATCCGTAGAACGGCTCCATCATCGTGCCGAGGGCGTCCAGCACGCGTTCGACGGCGTGCGCGGGTTCGCCGGAGCTCGCCAGCGGGGCACCGGACAGCGACACGAACTTCGCGCCTTCCTCCCGGAAGGCCAGGCACGACGACGCGATCAGGAACTCCATCGAGGGCCGGAAACCGTCGGCGCGTTTGCGCATGACGTCGAGCGTCCAGCCGCCGATGGCACCGGCGCCGGTGTGGACCGGCAGCCACGACGTCACGCCGTGCACCACGCCGTCGGCGTCGACGGCGAGGCCGACCCGGGTCTCCGGATCCATCGCCTCGTCGACCCCGCCGAGGGTGAAGCCCATTTCCGGCATGCCCTTGTCGCTGATCCAGTCCTCGGAGATCGCGCGGACCTGCGAGATCACCGAACGCGGCTGATCGGCGAGCCGGACCAGCCGGAACTCGATGCCGTCCTTCTTGGCGCGGTTGATCGCGGTCCGCACGTCCTGCCAGCGCTTGCCGCGGAATTCGAGCGTTTCCAGTTCGATCAGGGTGTCCTCGGCGACCTGGACGTGCTTCCAGCCGAGGCTCTTCGTCGTGGCGGTGGTGTCGCCGGTGGCGGAGAACAGGCACGGCACGAGGCCGGTGTTCTCGCACATCGTGATGAACTCGGCGATCGTCCGGTCGGCGGCGCCGTCGGGCGCGATCGGGTCGCCGAGTGCGATGGCGACACCGGCGTGGCGGCGGTAGGCGAGGTAGGACTTGCCGTCCGCGGCCACGAAGTACGAGTTCTGCGGCCAGGTCGTCATCCACGACAGCGTGCTGCCGCCGTGCCTGCTGAGCAGCGTCCGGGCCAGCGCGGGGTTGCCCATCCGGCCGAGGCGGCGGCGCTTCCGCCGTGACGGCACGCGGAAGGCACCGCGGGCGGAGATCAGCAGCACGAACTCGACCGTCCACAGGAGGTTGTCCACGAAGAAGAGCGGCGGATCCGAAAGCCCGGTGTCCTCACCGAGGACCTCGGCCAGCGCGAGCAAGCCGCCGTACGCCATCACCTGCAGGATGACGAACGAGGTCAGGATCATCGCGCACCACCAGGCGACCTGGCTCCCCTTGCGCAGGCCGTTCATGATCGGCACCACGATCAGGCACAGGACGACGACTTCCCAGGTGGAGAGCGAGAGTTCCTCGGACGAACCGAAGGGGCCGTTGCCCGGTACGAAGGACATCACCAGCTCGGCGACCGTCAGCACCAGCAGGCCGGCGACGGCGTAGAACCGCCACTCGCGCAGGCTCGGGCGCCGTTCGCGGGAGGAGCCCTTCGCACCGACGAACCGGCGGCCGAACGGCAACGCCAGGACCAGCGCGAAGAAGTGCACGAGGTCGGCGAGGGTGCCGACGAAGATGATCGCGATCCCGGCGTACACGCACAGTCCGGCGCGCAATCGCAGGCGCCAAGGCGGGCGCAGGGTCGCGCTGGCGACCGCGACCGCGGCGAGCGCGCCCCCGGAGAAGCCGACGTCGAGGCTGCCGCCGACGCGTTCGGCCCATTCCCAGCCGGAGTTGCGGCTCAGCGCGAGGAACTGGACGGCCACCAGCACGCTGACGAACTGTCCGCCGATCGCGACGGTCATCGCGCGGCGGGTACCGAGCCGCCATTCCGCGAAGCCGGCGAACAACGCGAAGCTGAGCACCATCGGCAAGTAGTACAGCGGGACGACCGCGAACAGCGGTCCGGTGAGCAAGGTCCACCACCGGCCTGATTCGAGCGACGGCAGACCGTACGCGATGTACGGGTACACCGCGCGATCCTCGGCGGCCGACCAGAGCGCGCCCGTGGCCAAGGCGAGCGCGAGCATGGTCACCGTGACGAGGGTCGTGAAAGGCAGCCGTTGCCTCAGTACCGTGGCGATCTTGTGCGTCCGGCCCGGCGCGGCCGTCCCGCTTCCCCCTGTTGGCATGGAAATCAAGGTAGGCGCGGGGGCCGGTCGGCCACATCCGGCACGGGACCCATATTTCCCTTAGGGGAGTGCTACTCCCGGCGGATGCTTCCACCCATCTTGAGGACGACGTCCCTGGCTACGGCGTCGGGGATCTCCTGGTCCGCCAGTACCAGGAGGACGTGGTAGCGGCCGGAGCCGGGCAGCGCGCGCAGGGGCAGCGCGATCGCGGTGATCGAGACCGAGGGAGCCGAGCACGGTCCCTCGGCGGTGGGGACGACGGTGGTGGTCACGGCGGTGGCGATCGCGCCGCCTTCGAACACCGTCACCGGCCCGGACACGCCGATTTCGGTCTTCGGGGACCGTCCGCCGCCGATCGAGCCATACGCGGCTTCGGCCCAGCGCAGGGTCGTTTCCTCGGCGGCCTGGGCGATGCCGCCGACCTCGCCCTCGTCGATCGTGGTGAACCCCGCCATCGCCCGCGCCGAGAGTTCGGGGCCGGGGCAGAAGTCGCGGCGGAACCGCGCGACGCCCTGCAACGTGACGAGATCCCCGGAAGGCGTCTCGTAGCCGACGGCGACGTCGGGCTCTTCGATGGTCCAGTCCGGCGGGACGTCGAAGACGAGCGGGTGATCGTCGGACAGCACCGGCTGCCAGCCCGCGATCACCGGGGCGATCCGGGTGGGCATCACCGGATCCGGCAGCACCAGGTCCTGGGAGGAAGGCCGCGGGGCCGCGGTCTTGGCCTGGTAGGTGGCCGTCGTGCCGACCGCGAGGACGAGGACCAGCCCGAGCACGCCCAGCGTGGGCATCAGCCGGAAGCGCCGCCGCGGCGGGACGGCGTCCCGGACGACGGGCAGCGGGCCGGTCTGTTCGGCCTCGGGTTCGAGCGGCTGCCCGGTGAGCGGATCGACGAGCCACGGTCGCGGTTCGTCGGGGCGCCCACCGGGGCCGGTCATTGCTGTGGCCTCAGACTCGTGAGGATCTTCTGGGCCTCCGCCTCGGGGAACGCGTCCGGGGTGCCCTGATCGAAGACCAGCACGAAACAGATGGTCTGCGTGCCGGATTTGAACGCCGCCGAGGTCACCTTCACACTCGGTGCCCGGCATTCCTCGGTCTCGGGCGGGATGAACGTGCCGGTCGAACTGACCGCCTGGATAGCGCCGTTCGCGATCGGGACCTGCTTGATCTCCGGCAGCGGCACGTCGGCCTTCCCGGTCGCGGACTGGATCCAGAGCCGGACGGCGCCCCGGGCGGCGTTCTCGACCGGGATCTGGTCCGCGGTGGCGAAGCCGACCACCCCGCGGTTCGAGCCGCGCGCGTCCGGGCAGGCGCCGAGTTTGTAAGTCGACGCCTCGTGGACGACCATCTTGAACTCGCCCTCGTTGTAGCCGACGATCTGGCCCGGTTCGGTCTCCCAGCCGGTCGGGGGCAGGTCGTAGGCCGCTTTGTCCTTCGCCGACAGGATCCCCTGCCAGCCGGCGGTGGTCGAGGGGACCTTGTTGTCCTTGGGCGCGCCGCTGCTCGTCGAGGGCGGTTTCGACGCGGAGGACGACGGCGGCGGCGCGGAGGAGGACGGTGGGGGACCGGCCTGCGGCTGCGGATCGTCGCCGTCCCGCAGCACGAAGAAGAGGGTGGCGCCGACGGCGATCACCAGGACGAGCGCGCCGAGGCCGATCCAAAGGCCCTTCTTGCCCTTCTTCGGCGGTTCCGGCGCGAAGCCCTGGTAGGTCTGCTGAGGGAACTGCTGGAAGCCCTCCTGCGGGTACTGCTGCTGATATCCCTGGTACTGCTGGGGATCCTGCGGGTACTGGGCATACTGCGGCGGGTTCTGCGGCGGATATCCCTGCTGCGGGGGTTGCTGCTGGTAGGGCTGCTGTGGTTGCTCCGGCCAGCCGTTGCCGCCTGGGTATGCCATGGATCGAGCTTAGTTGGCGTCCCCGAGCACGGCCGCACGTACCGCTGCCAGGTCGGAGAGGTCGCCGAGCACGGTGTGCGCGCCCGCGTCGGCCAGTTCCTCCGCACTGAACTGCCCGGTCGCCACGGCCACCGCGACCGCGCCGTTGTCCAGCGCGGCCCGCACGTCGTCCGGGGTGTCGCCGATGACCACGACCGACGTCGGCGCGAACTCGGTGCCGTGTTTCTCCGAGGCGCGGCCGACCGCGGCGGGCACCAGATCGGGCCGGTGCGCGGAAAGCGAGCCGTAGCCGCCGATCTCGAAGTCCACGTGCTCGTGCAGGTCGAACGCGGTCAGTTTGTGCACGGAGATCTCCGGCAGGTTGCCCGTGACCAGTGTCTGGACGACGCCGCCGTGCGTGGCGAAGTCGTTCAGCGCGTCCTTGGCGCCTGGCAGTGCTCGCCCGTTCGAGGCCAGCGTCGGGGCCTGGTTTTCGGAGACCGCGATCAGCGCGAGCCAGAGCGCGCGCACGTTCTCTTCGGTGGCCTCGACACCGTGCGAGGTCAGGATGTCCGTGCTGATGGCGCGTTCGGTGCGGCCGCCGAAACTCGGCAGCCGCCGCAGTTCGACGCCCGCGACTTCGGCGAGCGCGGCGGTGTACCACGCGGCGCCGAGACCGCGCAGGTCCACGAGGGTCTGGTCGATGTCCCACAGCACGAGCCGGTGCGGAGTAGTCACGCCGCCGACGGTACCGGTGACCTTATTCAACGTCTGTTGACTTCCGGCGGACGGGAGCCTACCTTGGCACCTAATTCAACAAGTGACGAATAAATGGAGGACGGTCATGCCGACCCCGATACGGCGCCCCGCCGGGGCGTTCGCCTTAGTCGCCGCGGCCGCCGGTGCGCTGGTCGCCGTCGTACTCGGCTTTCTCACCTTCGGCGCGCAGGCCACGGTCGCGCCTGACGGCCTCCCCGTCGCCGTGGCGGCGCCTCCGGGCCCGCTCGAAGCGGCCGCGAACCGGATCGCCACCCACGGCGGAGGGCAGCTGTCGTGGCGGGTGACGTCGCCCGAAGAGGGCCGGAAACTGTTGGAGGACAAAGAGGTCTACGGCGTCCTCGAACTCCCGGCGACCGTCGTGGTCTCCGGTGCGGTGAACCCGTCCGGGACGCAGATCGCGCAACAGGCGCTCACCGGCGCCGCGCAGGCGCTCGGCGGGACGCCGAAGGTCGAGACACTGCACGCGGCGAGCGCGGCGGGCCGGGTCGCCCCGCTCGCACTGAGCGCGCTGGCGTGGGTCGGCTGCCTGGCCGCGGGTGCGGTGCTGGTCCTGGCGGGACGCCGGATCGGCCGGGAGGCGGGGGCCGCGGCCCGGTTCACGCAGATCGTCGCGGCGGGTGTGCTGGTGACCGGTGTGCTGGCCGGCTTCCTGAAGCTGTGGGACTCCTCGCTCCCGCTCGGCTGGGAGGTCCTCGGGTTCCTCTTCCTGACCGCGACCGGGTTCGCCGCCTTGCAGACCGGCCTGCTGCGCGTCCTCGGCGTCCGGGCGATGGCGATCCTCGGGCCGCTGTACCTGGTCGCGCCGGCCGTCGCGGGGCAGGTGCCGGAACTGCTGAACCCCGCGTACCGGGCGGTGCTGTGGTCGTGGACGCCGTTCCGGTTCTCCAGCGAAGGCCTGCGGAGCCTGCTTCAGGGGGTGCCCGGCGCACCCGACGTGACGACCGGCGCCTGGGTACTCGCCGGTCTCCTGGCCGGAGGGCTGGTGCTGGCGCTGTGGCCGGGCCGTTCAGCCCTCCAGCAGGCTGAAGCGGACGCGCCGGACGGGGTTGTCCAGGTTGGTGTCCACTAGACAGACCGACTGCCAGGTACCCAGCGTCATCACGCCGCCGAGTACCGGGATCGTCGCGAACGGCGGCAGCAGCGCGGGCAGCACGTGGTCCCGGCCGTGACCGGGGCTGCCGTGCTGATGCCGCCAGCGGCCGTCACGGGGAAGCAGTTCGTCGAGCGCCGTAAGCAGGTCTTCGTCACTGCCCGCGCCTGTTTCGAGGATCGCCAGCCCGGACGTCGCGTGCGGGACGAAGACGTGCAGGATCCCGTCCTCGGCGTCCGCGTCGCGCAGGAACGTCTCGGCGTCCTTGGTCAGGTCGTGCACCACGGCCACGCTGCCGGTGCGCACCTCGATCTCCGTGGAGTACATGCTCGTCACGGTAGTGCTCCGAAGCGGGCGATGTAGTGCCAGACGCGTTTCAGGGCCTGCGGGTCGTGCTGACCTGCCTTGCCGAGGAGCCCGGGGGTCGAGGTAGCCGTCTTCCGCCAGTTCCAGGCCGAGTTCGACGATTTCGGGGCCGCGGTAGCCGTCGCGATCCGGATCGGTCCGTGGACCTGCGCCTCGATGTAGTCGTCGAGAAGGTCCGTGTCGTCTTCGCGAGCCAGTTCGATGAGGGCGGAAACCCTGGTTCCGTGGCCGAAATCCTCCGGTCTGAGCACGCTGTCCGGGTAGCAGAAGGTGGTCCGATCGGCTGTGTGCGCGGCCAGCCGGAAGTGTGCCGAGCCGAACCTGGGCGCGCCACCGACGGGACGGCGTCGGAAATCGAGCGCGCCGTACTTCGGTCGTTCGGACGGCGGCGCGTCGTCGTACGCGCCGCCGAACATCCGGCTCTCCCAATGCTACCGGTCGCCGCCCGCGTGCGCCGTCAGCCCGCCGTTGCTCGTACCGGTTTCGAACCGGCCACGTGACCGCCACGCGTTCTCGCGGCGACGTACCCGAGGGCTCTGGTCCGGGCGTCCATCAGGCGTGCCGCCGGGCGAGGGCGACCAGATAGCGCACCGGCCGTTCCGTCGGATTGACGTAGGCGCACGGCTGAGGTGTGCCGAGTTGCAGGCAGTCGCCCGCGTCGAGTTCGTGCTCGATGTCGCCCTCGCGGAACCGCAGATGTCCGTCGAGCACCCAGATCTGATGATGGGTCAGCGCGTAGGTGTGCGCGGGGAACGAGACCTCGGCGCCCGCGGGCAGCACGACCTCGACCAGTTCCAGCGGCCCGCCGAGCGAAGGCGACACGGCGCGGCGCACGTACCCGGTGTCGGGGTCGGTCCACGTCGGCTGGTCGGCCACCCGCACGAGCCGCCGGTCGCCGTGCTCGGCGCGCGCGATCAGCTCGGACAACGTCATCCCGAGAGCGGCCGAAAGGCGGCTGAGCAGGACTGCCGTGGGCTGCGCCTCGCCGCGTTCGATCTTGCCGATCATCGCCCTGGACACGCCGGACGTCTCGGCGAGCGCGTTGGCCGAGAGGTTCTGATCGAGTCTCGCGGACTGGAGCGTCGCGGCGAGCGACGCGGACAAGGGATCCGACATGCTGCTCACTATAGTGGCAGTGTCGGTTACTATAGTTGCCATGGTGATCAGGGAAGCGACGGAAGACGACGCGGTGGCTTGCGCGGAGATCTACGCGCCGTACGTCACCGACACGGCGATCTCGTTCGAGACCGAACCGCCGAAGCCGGACGAGATGGCCGAGCGCATCGCCAAAGCGCGGCGCTCGCACGCGTGGCTAGTGCTCGAAGACGACGAAGGCCGCGTCGCCGGCTACGCCTACGGAGGCCCTTTCAGTGGTCGTCCTTCCTATCGCTGGTCGTGCGAGGTCAGCGTCTATCTGGAACTGGGCCGACGTCGCACGGGCGGCGGTCGCGCGCTCTACCAGGCGCTGCTCGACCGGCTTGCCTCACGCGGCTTCCGGAACTTCTGCGCGGGAATGGTGCTGCCGAACGACGCGAGCTCCGGACTGCACGCGGCCATGGGGTTCGAGCCTGTCGGTACCTACAAGCGGATCGGGTACAAGCACGGGGCTTGGCGGGACGTCGCCTGGGTGCAGCTGTGTCTGCCGGAGGTGGAGGGGACGCCGGTGGAGCCGCGGTAGGGCTGGATGAACCGAGAGTGAACCGGGCCTCCGCACACTTGTCGACCTCGTAGGAACGGACGTCGACGGAGGGGCGAGATGGTCGATTCCAGGGTGAAGCGGACCGTGGGGTACACGTTGTCCGGAGGCTTTCTGACCGTGGCTTTCGGTGTGCTCGGCGCAGCGAGCGCGCAGGCCAAGACCGACGCGCCGGTATCGGGCGTCCCGGTGGCCGGGGGCATCGTCAAGGCCGCCGACGCGGCGAAGAACGTCGTGCAGAAAGCGAAGCCGGCGCCACAGGTGCGCAAGGGAGGCTCGCCTTCGAACGGCGGCGACAGTGGTAAGCAACAGAAGAATCGGGATGCGGCGTTGAAGGCGGCGTCGCATGTTCCGGTGGTCGGGGGTTTCGCCAAGGCCGCCAACGTGGCGAAGGATGTCGCCGAAAAGTCGAAGGCGAAGTCGAGTACGTCGCCGCGTTCGAGTGGTAACGCCGGTGATCAGCGGCGGAACTCGACGAGCAACGACAAGATGGCAGACCAGGCGAAGGTCAGAGACAAGGCGCTTTCGGTCACGCCGTTTGGCGCGGCGGTCGTCAAGTCCGCCAACGCGGCGAAGAACGCCGCGGAAAGGGTGAAAGCGGCGCAGCCGAAATCGCAGGGTTCGGCGCAGGCGGTGAAACTGAAGGCGGAAGATCGGAAGGCGCAAGCCTCGGCGCGTGCCGGTGCCAGGGCGAACGCGGTGGTGCCGGCGAAGAGCCTCCGCGAGCAGATCGGCTCGACGCTGACGGAGGCGGAGGAATCCTTCGAAGCGGGATTGAAGAGTTCTCGGCAATGGGCGCAGACGGAGATCGACGACGAGAAGAACGATCCGAACAAGACACCCGATGTGGGCACCACGGTCCGGAGGTTCGCCGCCGGCGCTTACGCGGCGGTGCACGACAACGTGACCTCGGCCGCGGAACTCCTCGACACGCTCAACGACTCCGCTCAGGGTGACGAAGAGGCTTCGCGCAAGGTCGAACAGACCGGCAAGGACGTCGCGGATGGCGTGGTGAACGTCGTGAGCGACCCGAAGGCGGCGGCGAAAAAGGCCGTCGCGGCCGGGGAACAAGCTTGGGAAGGCTTCAAGGCGTCCCCGGTTTCCGGCACCGGCGAGGTTCTCGCGAACGTCGTCGGCTACCGCGCGATCACCAAATCGAAGGAGGGTGTGGAGGCTGCCGCCCGCGCGGAAGCGCCCAAGCCAAGGTCGACCACGCCGGCGACCGGCGGAGGCAAAGCACGGCCGAGCACCACCGTCACCCCGAGCGCGGCGACCGCCGTACCAGCGGTCCCCAAGGCGAAGGCTGCGGGTCCGACGGGCAGGCCGAAGGTCAATCTCAATCACATCGAGATCGACGGCACCAAATACCCGGAATCCGTCCAGCACATCATCGACAACCTGACACCCAACGCGAAGGGGAAGTACCGGTACGAGGGCACGGTGGACCGGCCAGGAGCGAAGGACCGTCGTAAGAAGTCGCTGCGCGGCATTCGCCGCATCGTCGGCAAGGATCGCGACGAGTGGCCTCAGGCGGTTTTCGTCGAAGGCGGCAAGGGGGCCAGCGTCCGGCATATCGATCCCTCGGACAACAAGGGGTCGGGCGCTTCGCTGGGCAACCAGATGCGCGGCAACAAAGCGGGTGACTACCGGATCGACGACAACACCAAGATCCGGATCTTCGTCAAGCCTCCCAAGCCTTAGCGTGACCGGCGGGTGGGCGCAGAACCTCCATGAAGTCATGGAGGTTCTGCGCCGGAGCGGCTGAACGTCACTTTGCGGGTTTCGGGTCTTTCTTCGTGATTCGTGAGTGGTTTACCGTGCGAAGGGTTCTTCGCTGACTTCGCTGACTTCGCTTGTGAAGCGCTACTGAAGGCCTTTCTTTGCGGTGGTTTCGCATCGGTTTTAACCCTGTCGGGCGATTAATTCATATTCGCATCTCGCTCGAATATCAGTAGCACACATGTTCGACTGTCGGGTATCGTTGATGTCGTGGCCAGCGAAAACAGTCCCCAGGCAGCGTGCACCGAGTGGTGGCGCGTCGATACTGCGACGCTGCATGCCCGCAAACAGGAAATCGAAGTCCTGAAACGCCGGTTGGACGCGGAGCAGTACGCGATCTTCGCGGAACTCAACACGCGCGGAATCCGCGGCTGCTATGGGCATTCGACGTTGATGGGGTTGATCCTGCAGGACTTCCATGTGTCGGAGAAAGAAGCCTCAGCCCGCGCCGATCGCGCTCTTGCCCTGCATCCCGGCGTAGCTCTCGGCGGCGATGTCGTGCCCCCGTTGGCGCCCGTGACTGCCGACGCCGCCGCCGAGGGCGCGATCGGCGGCGGCCAGATCGATGCGATCATCGGTGCTCTCGCCCAGGTTCCGTCGTTCGTGCCTGAGGAGGATGTGCAGGCGGGGGAGAAGATCCTGGTCGATCTGGCTCGTCGTGCTGGGCCGAAAGAGATCACTCGGGCTGGGCGTCGGATGTTGGACACGATGGACCCCGACGGTAAAGAGCCTCGTAACGAGGATCCGAAGGATGCTCGTCCGGAGTTGCGGTTCATCAAGCACCGGGACGGCACCCTGGGGTTCGCCGGAACCCTCGACCTGGAGATCTACGCACGGTTGAAGTCCGACCTCGACCCCCTGGCCAAACCCCACAAGGCCATCGACGGCGTCCGCGACTCCCGCAGCCAGGGTGAACGCTACGGCGACGCGTTCTCCGATTATGTGCGGATGAAGACCGCCAGCCCGGACATCCCCAGTCAGGCCGGGGAGTCGACCCAGATTCTGGTCACCATGGCCTACGACGACCTCATGAACGAGGTCGGCGACGGCCTCCTCGACCTGGTCGGCCCCATCTCCGCCACCGACGTGCGGATCCTCGCGTGTGATGCCCGGATCCGGCCGATCGTGCTCTCCGGTGCCGGACAACCCCTCGACGTGGGGCGATCGAGTCGCTCCACCACCACACCGCAGAAGCATGCGTTGAAGATCCGGGACGGTGGGTGTGCGTTCCCCGGCTGCGACATGCCCGTGCAGCGGTGTACGGCCCACCACATTGTTTTCTGGCGACACCGTGGCGAGACGAAGATCGACAACCTGGTGCTGCTGTGCACCAAACACCACCGGCTGATCCACAAAAGCGAATGGAAAGTCCAGCTCGCCCAAGACGGACTCCCGGAATTCATCGCACCCGCCTACCTCGACCCGACCGGCACTCCGAGGCGCAACACGATGCATCTGCGGGTATAGACCGATAGTCCAGCGTGCTTTCGTTGCCTTGCCCGCACTGGCCCGATCAGCCTGCGGGATGGGTCGATTTGTGCTGATCGCGTTCCGACGCCGATGCGCGCTGTTGTCGTCTTCCGGCGACGCTCAAGGACCATCGGAGGCGCGACCGGCACTGTGAGAGGGCATAGGCTCGCAGGCTCTGTTGCCATCGCACTCGCCTGTCTCGACCCGACCGGACTCCGAGGCGCAGCACGATGCACTTGCGGGATAGGCCGATAGCTCAGCCTTGCCCGCACTGGCCCCCGGTCAGGTATGCGAGGGTGGGCCGTTTCTGCTGCTCGTGCCCCGCAGCCGATGCGCGCTGTTGTCGTCTTCCGGCGACGCTCAAGGACCACCAGGGGCGCGACCGGCACTGTGTGAGGACATAGCCTCGCAGGCTCTGTTGCCATCGCACTTGCCTGTCTCGACCCGACCGGACTCCGAGGCGCAGCACGATGCACTTGCGGGATAGGCCGATAGCTCAGCCTTGCCCGCACTGGCCCCCGGTCAGGTATGCGAGGGCGGGCCGTTTTCCGCTTCGTGCCCCGCAGCCGATGCGCGCTGTTGTCGTCTTCCGGCGACGCTCAAGGACCACCAGGGGCGCGACCGGCACTGTGTGAGGACATAGGCTCGCAGGCTCCGTTGCCATCGCACTTGCCTGTCTCGACCCGACCGGACTCCGAGGCGCAGCACGATGCACTTGCGGGTATAGGCCGATAGCCCAGCCTTGCCCGCACTGGCCCCGGTCAGGTACGCGAGAGTGGGCCGTTTTCTGCTGATCGTGCCCCGCAGCCGATGCGCTGTTGTCGTCTTCCGGCAACACTCAAGGACCATCAGAGGCGCGACCGGCACCGTGTGAGGACACAGGTCGCAGGCTGCCTTGCCATCCCACCCGCCTACCTCGACCCATCGGGAATCCGAGACGGAACACGATGCATAGACCGATAGCCCGGTCTGCCTTCGTCACCGAGCCCGCCTTGGCTCCGGCCTGGCCAGTCACGCCCTGCCGTGCCGATCTTGCCTGGGTACCGATGCAACGCCGTCTTTCGGCAACTCCCGAAGACGAACAGACCGCACCCGGTCAGCCACCGTAGGATCCGGACGTGACCGTCATCCTCGTGACCGGTATGTCCGGCACAGGCAAGTCGACCGCCCTCAACGCCTTGGCGCGCAAGGGATTCCGCACCGTCGACACCGACATCGGCGGCTGGATCGCCGAAGAAGCGGGCAGGGAACGCCAATGGCACCCCGGCCGCATCGACGCCCTCATCGCCGAGCACGAACGCTCCCGCGAGCCGCTGTTCATCGCCGGGACGGTCTGGAACCAGCAGGACTTCTACCCCCGGTTCGACCGGATAGTCCTGCTCAGCGCGCCGATCGACGTGATCCTCGAACGTCTCGCGACCCGCGATGGCAACCCGTTCGGCAAGACCGCCGAGGAACGGGAACGTGTCATCGCGGACACGGAAGAGGTCGAACCGCTGCTGCGGGAGTCGGCCACCCTTGAGATCGACACGAGGAGACCTCTCGCCGAAGTCGTGGATCAGCTCCGAAGCCTGATCTAAGACTCCAGGTACCGCAGCACCGCCAGCACCCGCCGGTTGTCCCCTTCGGACTGTGGAAGCGCCAGCTTCCCGAAGATGCTCGACACGTACTTCTCCACCGAGCCCGCCGAAAGGAACAGTCCCGCGGCGATGGCCGAGTTCGACCGGCCCTCCGCCATCAGCCCGAGAACTTCACGCTCCCGCGGGGTCAGGCCGGCGAGCGCGTCCGTCTTCCGGGTGGCGCTGAAGAGCTGGCTGACCACTTCCGGGTCGAGCACGGTCTCGCCGTCGGCGACCCGGCTAAGCGCGTCGAGGAAGTCCGAGACCTCGGCGACGCGATCCTTCAGCAGGTAGCCGACGCCGCCGGCGCGGTCGGCCAGGAGTTCCGTCGCGTACTGCGTCTCGACGTACTGCGAGAACAGCAGGATCGCGCATCCGGGCACTTCCGCGCGCAGGGCGATCGCCGCGCGCAGACCTTCGTCGGTGTGCGTCGGTGGCATCCGGATATCCACAATGGACACGTCGGGCCGGTGGGAGCGGACCGCTTCGCGCAGGCTGTCGCCGTCCATCACCGCCGCGACGACCTCGTGTCCCCGAAGGTTCAGCAGTTCGACGAGGCCCGCCCGCAGGATGGCCGAGTCTTCCGCGATCACGACGCGCACGCCGCCCCCATGTCCTATTTCCGTAGTGGTATCTCCGCGCTGATCACCGTAGGCCCTCCTGGAGGACTGTCGATGTCGAGCCCGCCGTCGACGGTCGCGAGCCGTTCGGCGATCCCGGAGAGCCCGCCGCCGCGTTCCAGCCTGGCCCCGCCTTCGCCGCCGTCTCGCACCACGAGCCGCAGGCCCTCACCGAAGATACCGACGTCGACCTCGATCGCGGCCGAAGTGTGTTTGGCGGCATTGGTCAGCAGTTCCGCGACGGTGAAGTAGGCGATGGTCTCGATCGACGGCGACGGCCTGCTCGGCAGGTCCACGGTGATCCGCGCGTCGATACCCGAGCTGGCGGCCAAAGTGGACAGTGCGACGTCGAGGCCGGCGTCGAGTGCGGCGGGGTGGATGCCGCGCGCGAGGTCCCGCAGTTCGACCAGGGCCTGTTTCGCGTTGGCGTGCGCGGCGGTGATCAGGGCTGTGACGTGGGCGGTGTCGGCGCCGTCGGAGGCGAGTTCGTCCTTCGCGATGCCGAGTTTCATCGCCAGCGCGACCAGCTGGGCCTGCGCGCCGTCGTGCAGATCGCGTTCGATCCGGCGCAACCGCCGGGTCGCGTCGTCGACGGCGGTCGCCCGGCTGCGTTCGAGGTCGCGCACGCGTTTGGAGAGATCCTCGGCGCCGAGGACTCCCCGCACGAGCAGGCGGTCGAGTCCGGTCAGGCCGTGGACCACCCACGGCATGGCCAGCAGCGCGGCCAGTCCGGTGAGGGCGAGTGGCAGGGTCAGCGGCCAGGTGTCGACCCGGAGGTCGAACGTCGGCATGGCTTCACCGTTCAGGGTGAACCAGAACAGCGGATAGGTCAGCGCGCTCACGGCGTACACGAGCATGGTCGCGACCAGGAAGAACTCGATGAACGACAGCGGCAGCCGGATCACCAGGTAGGCGATCGACCGCCATCCGATCGGATCCCCGATCTTGCTCTTGATGCCGTTCCACAGGCCCGGCCGCAGCTCGGGCCGGGCGGGCGGGGTGACCGTCGTCCCGAGCAGGGCGCGGGCGAGGCCGATATGCGCGACCCCGATCAGCCGTGCGCCCGCCACGACGCCGATGAGCACCGGCAGCCCGATGGTGAGCAGGCTCAGGCCGATCCCGAGGACCAGCCCGACGACGACGAGCGCCACGAACACCAGCGTCAGCGGCGTGCCGAGGAGCACCCACGCCAGCTCCGCCCAGTACGCGCGGTTCAGCTGCGCACCGAGGACGCGGCCGGCGAACCGGGGGAGGGCGAGGCGGGTGGTCACGGCTTCAGCCTGCCGTGGCCACCCGCCTCGTGCCCATCCAGGTTTCCCTAGTCTTCGCGGTTCTCGTCCGCCTGCGCGCGTTGTGACGCCTCGCGCATCTCGATGACGTCCGTCAGCCAGTCGCCTGTCTCCCGGGCGATGTCCCGGATCGCTCCGGTGATGATCGTCGCGATGTTGCCGATGTGGGTGGCCGCCGACTCGGTGACCTCTTGGACCACGTCTTTGGTGCTTTCGAACTGACCGACCATGTCAGACACCTTAAGCCGCTCGGAGGGTCTTGTCGCTTTCCACGGTAGCGGCTTCGCGGGGCGCGCCGTTCCACGGCATGGCCAGCTTCACGATCTTCTTCGCCACCGAGAGCAGCTGCTTGTGCAGCGGGCCGGTGTTGTACGGCAGGCCGTACTTCTCGCAGATCGCCCGTACCTCGCCCGCGATCTCGGGGTAGCGGCGTGCCGGGATGTCCGGGAACAGGTGGTGCTCGATCTGGTGCGACAGGTTCCCGGTCATGATGTGGAAGAGCTTCCCGCCGGTGATGTTCGCCGAGCCGAGGATCTGGCGCAGGTACCACTGGCCCCGCGATTCGTTCTCGGTCTCCTCCTCGGTGAAGCTCTCGACGTCGGCGGGGAAGTGGCCGCAGAAGATGATCGAGAACGCCCACAGGTTGCGGGTCAGGTTCGCGGTCGCGTTGCCGAGGAAGGTCAGCGGCGCGAGCGGACCGGTCAGCAGCGGGAAGAGCACGTAGTCCTTGCCGACCTGGCGACCGGCCTTCTTGAGCATCTTCAGGCCGACCTCCTTGTTGTCCGACCATTTGCGCTCGCCCTTGACGACGCGGTCGAATTCGAGGTCGTGCAGCATGACGCCCCACTGGAAGAACAGCGCGAGCGCCGTCGCGTACACCGGGTTGCCCAGGTAGTACGGATGCCATTTCTGCGCCGGGTCCATCCGCAGGACGCCGTAACCGATGTCGCGGTCCTTGTCGAGGATGTTCGTGTACGTGTGGTGGATGTAGTTGTGGGAGTGGCGCCAGTTCTCCGAGGGCGCGACGGTGTCCCACTCGAATTTCTGGGAGCTCAGCGCCGGGTCGCGCGTCCAGTCGTACTGGCCGTGCATGACGTTGTGGCCGATCTCCATGTTGTCGAGGATCTTCGCCACGGAAAGCGCGGTGACGCCGGCGATCCACGCGGGCGGGAAGAAGCCGGCGAACAGCAGTCCGCGGCCGGCGACCTCCAGCGCGCGCTGGGTCTTGATGACGTTGTGGATGTAGTCGACGTCCACCTGGCCGAGGTCGGCGACGATCCGCTGCCGGATCTCGTCCAGTTCGCGGCCGAACTCCTCGACTTGGTGCGGGGTCAGTTTGTCCTGCAAGCCGGTCATGAGCAGGTCCTTTCTAAGCGTTGATCTCGACGTCCCCGACCGGGACGGAGATGCAGAGCTGGATCTCTTCGTTCTCTTCGCTGGAGGTCTCGCCGGTCTTGGCGTTGCGCACGCAGCCCGAGGTCTTGATCTGGGTGCAGGAGAAGCAGATGCCCATCCGGCAACCGTGTTCGGGGCTCAGCCCCGCTTCTTCGGCCTGCTCCAGCAACGGCTTCCCGGAGTTCTCGAACTCGCGGCCACTGCGCGCGAACCGGACCTGTCCTTCGGCGTTCTCGGTGTCGAAGGTGAGCGCGGGCGGGGTGAACTCTTCTGTGTGCAGGTGTGCGCCCAGGCCGTCGGCTTCGAACGCCTCGCGGACGGAATCCATCAGGGGCTTGGGGCCGCACAGGAAGGTCTCGGCGTCGGGATACCAGGGCACCGCTTCCGAGAGGTGCTCCTTCGAGAAGAACCCGTGCAGGTCCCCGCCGCTGGTCGCGTGAGTGAACGCGTGTACCACCCGCAGCGTGGGGAGGCGGCGGGCGAGGTCGGCGAGCTCGGCGCGGTAGAGCGTGTCTTCGGCGGTGTTCGAGTAGTGCAGGAAGACGACGTCGCCCTCGTACTTCTCGTCCGCCAGCGTGCGCAGCATCGACAGGACGGGGGTGATCCCGCTCCCACCGCTGAGCAGGAGGATCCGTCGGGGCCTCGGCGACGGCAGGGTGAACTCACCGTCCGGAGTGGACAGTCCGAGCACGGAACCGATGGTGATCGTGCGGTTCAGATGCCGTGAGACCAGGCCCTGCGGATCGGCCTTGATGGTCAGTTCCAGTGATCCGTCGTGCTCCGAACCGACCGGCGAGTAGCAGCGGGTCCGGCGGACGCCGTCGATCTCGACGGTCACCCGCACGTACTGGCCCGCGACGAAGCCGCGCCAGGCGCGGCTCGGCTTGATCGTCAGGGTGACCGTGTCGGGAGTCTGCCGCCGGACGTCGGTGACCAGGCCGCGGATCTCGTGGCGGACCAGCATCGGGTCGACGAGTTCGAGGTAGCGGTCCATTCCGTGGGGCGTGAGCAGGGCCTCGGCCAGCGAGGCCAGCCGCCTGGCCCTGCGCGGTACCAGTGCCGTCATCACATCTCCAGAATTCAGTGAACGCTTGTACACTGAACAGTGAAGTGGCGATGGTCGCGCTTGTCAACGCGAGAGGAGGGCGATGTGACGTGGGTGATACTGCCGAGGCGATTACGCTGTCCGTCGTGACAACGGAGCCCGTTTCCCGGCAGGAGCGCAAGCAGCGCACGCGTCAAGCGCTGCTCGACGCGGCGCTGGACCTGGTGGCGGAGCGCGGTTTTTCCGGGCTGAGCCTTCGAGAGGTGGCGAAACAGGCCGGAATCGTCCCGACGGCGTTCTATCGCCATTTCGCATCGATGGACGAACTGGGCGTCGCGCTGGTGGAAGAGTCGATGCGGACCTTGCGCACGATGATCCGGTCGGCGCGCACCAGGCCGGCGGCCTACAACGACATGATCCGGATGTCCGTGCGCATCCTGCACGAGCATGTGCGCGCCCACGAGGATCACTTCCATTTCCTGACGCGGGAGCGTTACGGCGGCACCGGGCCGGTGCGGCAGGCGATCGGCTTCGAACTCAAGCTGTTCGTCAGCGAACTCGCCGTCGATCTCGCTCGATTCGACAATCTCCGCGCCTGGGCGACCGAGGATCTGCATCTGCTGGCCGACCTGATCGTGACGACCATGCTCACGACGGTGCTGGAGTTGCTCGAGACGCCGTCGCGTGACGGTGAGATCGTCCGCACGGCCGAACGGCGGTTGCGCTTGATCTTTCTGGGGGTGCCGAACTGGCGCAGCGTTCCGTGATGCGGAAAACCGTTGCTCCGTAAGTGTCATGAGGGGTCCCCATAGGACGGAAACCGTCCTATGGGGACCCCTTATGACGTCGCACACCTGGATCGATGGCTGGATCGATCGTGATGAGCGATGTCACGGAAAGATGCCGTCCGGATACGTTCAGCCAGGAAAGTTGTCGGTGGGACGTGGTAAACAGTGCGGGTTCGTGTGGTCCTCTCCAGCGAGGAGGTCGCCTGTGGCGGCAGAAAACGAGCAGCTCACGGTCGGTGTTGTCCGGGAGACCGGACAAGGCGAACGCCGCGTCGCGCTGGTACCGAAGCTCATCGAGCGCGTCTCAGGACGCGGATTGCGGGTGGTGGTCGAGTCCGGTGCGGGCGCCGGCGCGCTGCTCGCCGACGAGACCTTCGAACAGGCGGGCGCGGAGATCGGCGACGCGTGGGATGCCGACATCGTGGTGAAGGTGGCGCCGCCGAGCGCGGCCGAAGTCGCGAAGCTCAAAACGGGCACCATCCTCATCGGCTTCCTGAATCCACGGGCCGATCCGGACGGGATAGCGGCGCTCGAATCGGCGGGCGTCCGTGCCTTCGCCGTCGAGGCGATCCCTCGGATCTCCCGGGCGCAGGCCATGGACGCGTTGTCGTCCCAGAGCAGTGTCGCGGGTTATCGCGCGGTCTTGCTGGCCGCGCAGAAACTCACCCGCTTCTTCCCGATGCTCACCACCGCGGCGGGCACCGTGCCACCGGCGAAGGTCCTCGTGCTCGGCGCGGGCGTCGCCGGGCTGCAGGCCTTGGCGACGGCGAAACGGCTCGGCGCGCAGACCACCGGGTACGACGTCCGGCCCGAGGTCGGCGAGCAGGTCAAATCGCTCGGCGCGAAATTCCTCGACCTAGGCATCGAGGCGGTCGGCGAAGGCGGGTACGCCCGTGAGCTGACCGACGAGGAAAAGGTCGAGCAGCAACGCAGGCTCACCGAGGCGATCACGAGATTCGACGCCGTGATCACCACCGCGCTCGTCCCCGGCCGCAAGGCGCCGACCCTCGTCACCGCCGATGCGGTGAAGGGGATGCCCGCCGGTGGTGTCGTGGTCGACCTCGCCGGCGAGTCCGGCGGCAACTGCGAACTGACGAAGCCGGGCGAAGAGATCGTCGAGCACGACGTCACCATCTGCTCGCCGCTCAACCTCGCCGCCGAGATGCCCGCGCATTCCAGCGAGCTGTACGCGCGCAACGTCACCGAGTTGCTGGAACTGCTCGTCGATAAGGAAGGCAAGCTCGCGCTCGACTTCTCCGACGAGATCGTCGCCGGGGCCTGCGTGGCCGGCGCCGTCGACGCCGAAGAAGAAGGGGGCGAGTGATGCTCGTAGGCAGCCTGGCGATCCTCGTACTCGCCGGATTCGTGGGTTTCACCGTCATTTCGAAGGTGCCCAACACCCTGCACACCCCGCTGATGTCGGGGACCAACGCCATCCACGGCATCGTCCTGCTCGGCGGGCTGATCGTGCTCGGCCTCGGGGTGGACGGCGTACTGAACAAGATCCTGCTGGTGATCGCGATCGCCTTCGGCACGATCAACGTGGTCGGCGGCTTCCTCGTCACCGACCGGATGCTTTCGATGTTCAAGGCGAAGAAGCCGGAAGACGGTGGTGACAAGTGACGACCTTCATCGCCGTCCTCTACATCATTTCCTTCGCCCTGTTCATCTACGGCCTGATGGGTCTGACCGGTCCGCGCACCGCGGTCCGCGGTAACTGGATCGCCGCGGTCGGCATGGGCATCGCGGTGATCGCGACGCTCCTGACGCCCGGTATGGGCAACTGGCTGCTGATCGCCCTCGGTGTCGCGATCGGTGTCGTCGTCGGCGTGCCGTCCGCGCGCAAGGTGAAGATGACCGCGATGCCGCAGATGGTGGCGCTGTTCAACGGCGTCGGCGGCGGGGCGGTCGCGCTCATCGCCTGGGTCGAGTTCCGCACCACCGACGGCTACGCGCACGAGCCGGCGTACGTCGCGATCGCGTCGCTCTTCGCCGCGATCGTGGGTTCGGTGTCCTTCTGGGGCTCCAATATCGCGTTCGGGAAACTGCAGGAGCTGATCTCCGGCCGTCCGATCACGCTCGGCAAACTGCAGCAGCCGGTCAACGCGATCGTGCTGCTCGCCGCGATCGTCTTCGCGGTCGTCATCGCCACCGGCGGCGACGCCGAACTGCTGATGATCGGCCTGCTGCTCGCGGCGGGTGTGCTCGGTGTGGTGGTCGTGCTGCCGATCGGCGGCGCGGACATGCCGGTCGTCATCTCCCTGCTGAACGCGCTCACCGGTCTGTCGGCGGCGGCCATGGGGCTCGCCCTCGACAACACCGCGCTGATCGTGGCGGGCATGATCGTCGGCGCGTCGGGTTCGATCCTGACGAACCTGATGGCGAAGGCGATGAACCGGTCGATCCCGGCCATCGTCGCCGGCGGGTTCGGCGGCGGCTCGGCTGTCGCGAGCGGTGGGTCCGGCGAGGTCCGGCCGGTCCGCAGCACCAGCGCGTCCGACACCGCCATCCAGATGGCGTACGCGAACAAGGTCGTGGTCGTCCCCGGCTACGGCATGGCAGTCGCGCAGGCACAGCACATGGTTCGCGAGATGGCGAAGCTGCTTGAGGCCAAGGGGATCACGGTCGAATACGCGATCCACCCGGTGGCCGGCCGGATGCCGGGGCATATGAACGTGCTCCTCGCCGAGGCCGACGTCCCGTACGAGCAGCTCAAGGAAATGGACGAGATCAACTCCGAGTTCGCCCAGACCGACGTCGCGCTGGTGATCGGCGCGAACGACGTCACGAACCCGGCCGCGGAGACCGATCCGGGCTCGCCCATCTACGGGATGCCGATCCTCAAGGTGAACCACAGCCGGTCGGTGATCGTGCTCAAGCGCTCGATGAGCTCGGGCTTCGCCGGTATCGACAACGAGCTCTTCTACGATGCGAAGACCAGCATGCTCTTCGGCGACGCCAAGTCCTCGGTGAGCGAGATCGTGGAGGAACTCAAAGCACTGTGACCGGTCCCTCGGAAGTCGTCGCGTCGTTCGACGACCCGGCCGACAACCTCGCGTTCGACGAAGCCCTCCTGCGTGCCGCACCGGAGGCGCCGGTCCTGTGGATCTGGCGCAACACCGACTGTGTGGTGGTGGGCCGGGGACAGAAGATCGAACGCGAGGTCAAGGCCGACGTCTGTGCGAGCGACGGTGTTCCGGTGTTGCGCCGGGCCAGTGGGGGCGGCACGGTGTTCCACGATCCCGGCAACCTCAACATCACCCTTGTCCTGCCGGGGCTCGGGTTGTCCGGGGAACCCGTCAGACCGCTCGAAGCACTGGGGGAACTGATGACCGCGACGGTGGCCGAACTCGGGCTGCCGTCGCGGCTCGGTGATCGGGGGCTGTTCGTCGGTGACTCGAAGCTGTGCGGTTTCGCCGTGTTCCGGACGAAAACGGGCTTGCTCGCGCACTCGACCCTGCTCGTTTCGACCGCCGCCGAGCGGGTCGGCCGCTACCTCACCGCGGCGCCCTCGGATCCCCGTCCGATGGACTCGCATCGCAGTCAGGTCGCGTCGCTCGCCGATCATGGCCTGCGGAAAGGTGTTGCCGACGTCACGGCCGCCGTCCGCAAGGCGGCGACCGCGCAACTGGGTGAACCGGTGCCGCGGAAGCCGTCGGCCGCCGAGCGGGAGTGGCACCGTTCGCTCCAGCGCACGCGCTACCACTACCCCGAATGGCATTCGGAAGGTTCTCAGCGCAAGTAATTCGACACAGAACGGCCCCATTCGCATATTTACGCGAATGGGGCCGTTTTCCGTCGAATTACTTTTCCTTGGCCGAGAAAGTGACGACGGGTACCTTGCGGGCGGCCCGGGTGGTCTTCTTCGGGTCGGCCGCCTTCTTCGCCGGAGTCTTGGCGGCGGTCTTCGGCGCGGCCTTGACGGCCGTCGTCTTCGCGGCCGTGCTCTTGGCGGCGGTCTTCGGTGCGGCCTTCGCGGCGGTCGTCTTCGTCGCCGTCTTGGCCGGGGTCTTCGTCGCGGCGGTCGCCTTGGCGCGACCGGCCGGAGCCTTGGCAGCGGTGGTCTTCGTCGTGCTTCGGGTCGACTTCGCTTTGGCCGCAGTGGCTTTCGCCGAGGTCGTGGCGGTGGCCTTGGGTGTGGCGACCTTCGCCGCCGCGGTCTTGGCGGCCGCGGGCTTACGTCCGGCGACGCCCTTCGCGGCCGGCTTGCGGCCCGGCTTCGCGGCGGTCTTCGCCTCGGCCTTGGCCGCGGTCGCCGCGGTCTTCGGCGTCGACTTCGCCACACGCGCGCCCTTCGGACGCTGCACGACCCGCGGGCGGAGTTTCCGTCCGCCGATACGACGGCCGTTCTCCACGAAAGCACGCAGGGTTTCCCGGAGTGCCGCGGCATTGTCGGCCGAAAGGTCGATGTCGTAGGCGATTCCGTCCAAACCGAAAGCGACCGTTTCTTCGGCCGCCTCGCCGGTCAAATCGTCCAGCAAATGCACAGCAGTGTTCCTGGCCATGAAAAACCTCCCGCGCTCGATCGTTCTACTGCGTAACCGGCACGGAGAAATCTGAACCCGCGGCTGATGACTCACGCAGCGACACGAGGATAGCGGCAGGTTGCGCGAAGCTGCGCGGTGGTGTGCGCTGAATGCATGTCAGCACAGACTTTTGACGTGATCGTGATCGGAGGCGGCCCCGTCGGCGAGGTCGCCGCCGAACGGGCCGCGCGCGGAGGGCTCCAGGTCGCCCTCGTCGAACACGAGCGCTTCGGCGGCGAATGTTCTTACTGGGCCTGCATTCCGAGCAAGGCGTTGCTTCGGCCGGGAAACCTCCTCGCCGCAGCCAAGCGCATCCCGGGTGTCCCGGTGGGCGACGCCGTCGACCCCGCGAAGGTGTTCGCGCGCCGCGACTGGTTCACCGGCAAGGGAGACGACACCGGACAGTTCAAGTGGGCCGAAGGTGTCGGGATCGCCCCGATCCGCGGGCACGGCCGGATCACCGGTGAGCGGGAGGTCACGGTCGACGGCGGTGACGTGCTGACCGCGCGGCACGCGGTGATCGTCGCCACCGGCAGCGTCCCGCGGACGCCGTCGATCCCCGGCCTGGACGGCGTTTCCGTCTGGGGTTCGCGGGAGGCGACGTCGGCCGAAGCCGTTCCGCGCCGCCTCGGCGTGCTCGGCGGCGGTGTCGTCGGCGTCGAAATGGCGCAGGCGTACGCCACACTCGGGGCCGAGGTCCACCTGATCATCTCGGGTGCGCGCCCGCTGCCGAGGCTGGCGGACTTCGTCGGCGACGCCGTCATCAAGGGGCTGAGCGAGGCCGGTGTCACCGTGCACACCGGTTCCGGGCTCGACGCCGTGTCCGCTTTGGACGGTGGTAAGGAACTCACACTGAAGGGCGGGGAACGGTTGGTCGTCGACGAGCTGCTCGTCGCCACCGGCCGCCGCCCGGCGACCGACGGACTCGGCGTGGAGGTGCTGGGGCTCGAAGCCGGCGCGGCGCTCTCGACCGACGACAACGGCCGCGTGTCCGCTGTGGACGGTGGCTGGCTGTTCGCCGTCGGGGACGTCACCGGCCGCGCGCCGCTGACGCATCAGGGCAAGTACGCCGCCCGCGCCACCGGGGACTCGGTGGCCGCCCAGGCCGCGGGCGAGCCTGTCGACGCCGCGGCGTGGAGCGCGCACAGCGCCACGGCCGATCACCACGCCATCCCGCAGGTCGTCTTCACCGATCCGGAGGTCGCTTCGGTCGGGCTCGCGGACGCGGAAGAGGGCGAACCGCACCGCGTCGTCGACATCGACATCGCGGTCGCCGGCTCGTCGCTGCACGCGGACGGCTACGCGGGCAAGGCACGGATCGTCGTCGACACCGAACGCGGCGTCCTGGTCGGCGCGACCTTCGTCGGTCAGGACGTCGCCGAGCTGCTGCACGCGGCGACGATCGCGATCGTCGGGGAGGTTCCGCTGTCGCGGTTGTGGCACGCCGTGCCGTCGTTCCCGACGATCAGCGAGGTCTGGCTGCGTCTGCTGGAGGCGTACGGCCTCTAGCCGTTGACCGGGAGTTCCAGGGCGGCCTTCGCGCCCCGGACCAGGCCGGGATCGTCCGGAGTGGACGGTCCCGGCACCCATACGGCCTGCACCAGCCGGACCGATTTCCCGTCCTGGCTGCTCTGGTAGGCCGCGCCCTCGAACACCGGGACGTCACCCTGCCACTGGCTGGTTTCGGTGGCGACGTCGAGGATGCCGCCCCCGCCGGGGGTGTCGGCGGCCGCCTTGAACGCGGTCGCCTGTTCGGTGTTCGGGAATTCCACGACGGCGATCGTCACCGCGGCGGCGCGGCCGTCGATGGAGCTGGCGAAGCTGGCCCGTTTCACCGCGGAACAACTCGTCTGTTGAAGGCTCGCCTGGACGTCGCCGTACGCGTGCGACGCGCATTTCTGATCCGCGGCCGACGCCCGCGAGGTGAACTGGATGTTCTCCACGGCGCTGCTGCTCGGCGGAGGAGAACTGGTCGCCGGGGTCGGCGGCGGCGGGGTCTGCGTGGACGCGGTGTCGTCCCCGCCGGAGGCGACGCTGATCGCCGCGACCAGCAGCACGATCAGCAGGCCGATCGCGGCGACCGGGAGCCACTTCACCGTCTTGGACTGATGCGGTCGCTTCGGCGCGGATTCGGCGGGCGCGG
>NZ_JACBXD010000064.1 GCF_013870525.1 Amycolatopsis pittospori | reverse complement strand
GCGGTACCGCGGGTGCCTTCGGGCGTCCCGGTGGCCCCTCGCGCAAGGGACGCAAGTCGAAGCGTCAGAAGCGCCAGGAGTACATGGACAACATGCAGGCGCCCAGCGTCGGCGGCGTCCGTCTGCCCAAGGGGCAGGGCGAGACGATCCGTCTGCCGCGTGGTGCCTCGCTGACCGACTTCGCCGAGAAGATCGACGCCAACCCGGCTTCGCTGGTGCAGGTGCTCTTCCACCTCGGCGAGATGGTCACGGCGACGCAGTCGGTGTCCGACGACATCCTGGAACTGCTCGGCGGCGAAATGAACTACAACGTTCAGGTCGTCAGTCCCGAGGAAGAGGACCGGGAGCTCCTGGAGACCTTCGACATCACCTACGGCGAAGACGCGGGTGAAGAAGAAGACCTGCAGGTCCGTCCGCCGGTCGTGACCATCATGGGTCACGTCGACCACGGTAAGACCCGACTGCTCGACACGATCCGCAAGACGAAGGTGCGCGAAGGTGAAGCCGGTGGCATCACCCAGCACATCGGCGCCTACCAGATCGAGACCGAGCTCGAAGGCAACCCGCGTCTCATCACCTTCATCGACACCCCCGGTCACGAGGCGTTCACCGCCATGCGTGCCCGTGGTGCGAACTCGACCGACATCGCGGTGATCGTGGTGGCGGCCGACGACGGTGTGATGCCGCAGACGGTCGAGGCGATCAACCACGCGCAGGCCGCCAAGGCCCCGATCGTGGTCGCGATCAACAAGATCGACAAGGAAGGCGCCAACCCGGACAAGATCCGGCAGCAGCTGACCGAGTACGGCCTGGTCGCCGAGGAGTACGGCGGCGACACGATGTTCGTCGAGATCTCCGCGCGGCAGAACATCAACATCGATGGCCTGCTCGAAGCGATCCTGCTGACCGCCGACGCCGCGCTGGACCTCCGGGCCAACCCGGCCATGGAGGCACAGGGTGTCGCGATCGAGGCGCACCTGGACCGCGGTCGCGGTCCGGTCGCCACGGTGCTGGTGCAGCGAGGCACGCTCCGTGTCGGTGACTCGGTCGTGGCGGGTGACGCCTACGGCCGCGTCCGCCGGATGGTCGACGAGCACAACGTCGACGTCACCGAGGCGCTGCCCTCGCGTCCCGTCCAGGTCATCGGGTTCACCTCGGTGCCGGGTGCGGGCGACACCTTCCTGGTGGTCGACGAGGACCGCGTCGCCCGGCAGATCGCCGAGCGCCGCTCCGCCCGGACGCGCAACGCCCTCAACGCGTCGCGTCGCAAGCGGGTCAGCCTCGAGGACCTCGACTCCGCCTTGAAGGAGACGAACAGCCTCAACCTGATCATCAAGGGTGACAACTCCGGTACCGTCGAGGCCCTCGAAGCCTCGCTGGTGCAGCTCGACGTCGGCGACGACGTCGAACTCAACGTGGTCCACCGCGGTGTCGGTGGCGTCACCGAGTCCGATATCGACCTCGCGACCGCGTCCGACGCGATCGTCCTGGGCTTCAACGTCCGTGCACAGGGCAAGGCGACCGAGCGGGCCACCCGCGAAGGCGTCGACGTCCGGTACTACACGGTCATCTACCAGGCGATCGAGGAGATCGAGCAGGCTCTGAAGGGCATGCTCAAGCCGGAGTACGAAGAGGTGGAGCTCGGCAAGGCCGAGATCCGCGACGTCTTCAAGTCGTCGAAGATCGGCACGATCGCCGGTTGCCTCGTCATCTCGGGCGAGATCCGCCGGAACGCGCGGGCCCGTCTGCTCCGCGACGCGACCGTCATCGCCGAGAACCTGCCGATCAGCTCGCTGCGGCGGTTCAAGGACGACGTGGTCGAGGTTCGCGACGGGTACGAGTGTGGTCTGACGCTGGGGTCGTACAGCGACCTCAAGGTCGGCGACGTCATCGAGACCTACGAGCAGCGCGAAAAGCCGCGTGCGTAAGTGACACGGCGGCGCTCCCTCGCTCTGGGCGGGGGAGCGCCGCTTCACCTTCTACACAACCCAGAACCCCACATGTTCGTAGGAGCTTTAGAGCTCGACATCCTGCTGGGCGACGTTCACTCGCTCAAGCAGAAGCGATCCGTGATCAAGCCGGTGCTGGCCGAGGTACGCAGGCGTTTCGACGTCTCCGTCGCCGAAGCGGGTCACCAGGATCTGCACCGGCGGGCACTGGTCGGTGTGGCCGTGGTCGCCGCGAGTGGCGAGCACATTCGTGACGTGCTCGACTCGTGTGAGCGTTTCGTGGCGGGCAGGCCGGAGTTCGAACTGCTTTCCGCGCACCGCCGGCTGCTCGGTCCGGATGACTGACAGAAGACTTTTCGAGGAGACGAAACCCCATGGCCGACCCCGCTCGGGCTCGTAAGCTCGCCAAGCGGATCTCGCAGATCGTCGCCCACGCGATCGAGCACGACATCAAGGATCCGCGGCTCAACTACGTGACCATCACCGACACGAAGATCACCGCGGACCTTCACGACGCGACGGTCTACTACACGGTGCTGGGCGAGAACCTCGAGTCCACGCCCGACCACGCGGGTGCCGCGGCGGCGCTGGAGTCCGCGCGTGGCGTCCTGCGCACGAAGGTCGGGCAGGGCACGGGAGTTCGCTACACGCCGACGCTGGCCTTCGTGGCCGACAGCATTCCCGAGGACGCGAAGAGGATCGAAGATCTCCTCGCGAAGGCCCGGGAAGCCGACGCGGAGGTCGCCCGGCGGGCGACCGGAGCGCAGCACGCCGGTGAACCCGACCCGTACAAGGCGCCGCGGGAAGAGGCCGATGACGATGAGTTCGCCGATGAGGAGACCCGGAGCTGAGGGAGTGGGCCACGCCGTGAGCCGGCGTGGCCTGCTGCTCGGAGCCGCGGCGCTCGGGGGAACGGCGCTGCTGGCGGGTTGCGGGGCCGAGAAGAAACCCATCTTGGGACCACCGCCGGTGGCCCCGCCGACCAGCCCGACCCCGTTGACCGAGGCCGTCACCGTGCAGCAGATGCGGTCGGCGGCCAGGAACAAGAACGTCAACCTCGTCATCATCGCGCCCGAAGGCGTGTCGAAGGTCGGGATGCCGGTCTGCGTCGCGCTCCACGGACGCGGCGCGGACGCCCGGACGTTCCTGGACCTCGACCTGCAGAAGGCACTCGACCAGGTCGTCGCCGCCGGGCTGCCCGGGTTCGCGGTGGCCGCCGTCGACGGTGACAACTACTGGGTGGACGTCGGCAAGGGCGACGACCCGCAGCGGATGCTGTCCGACGAACTGCCCGGCTGGCTCGCGCAACGCGAGCTGCAGCCGCCGTCGGCGATGTTCGGGATCTCGATGGGCGGCTTCGGCGCCCTGCGCTACGCCCGCGACCACAAGGAGCTGAAGGCCGTCGCCGTCGCGAGCGCGGCCCTGTTCCTCAGCTGGCCCGATGCCAAGTCCCGCAAGGTGTTCGCCGACCGCGCGCAGTGGGAATCGCATGAGCCGCTGCTGCACACCGACGACATCGACCCCGCCTCGACCGGCGTGTGGTGCGGCAACTCGGACCCCTTCGTCCGCGCCGACCGCAAACTCGTCAAGGCACTCGACCCCGCCGTCGCGAAGCTGACCCCCGGCGAGCACAACGACGACTACTGGCGCGAGATCCTTCCCGAAGTCGTGAAGTTCGTGGGGGAACGCATCGCCTGATCGGGGTCATCCTGGAGACATGAGCATCCAGGAACAGGCCCAGCAGGTGGACGCGCTCGCCGACCAGGTCCCCACCGGCGTCGCGCTCGCGACCAAGGCCGAACTCGAGGCGATCCAGAACCAGGTGGTGGCGTTACTGGGGCACACCGCCACCTCCGACACCCTCCAGGGCGCCATCCAGAACGCCGTCGGACTGATCGACGATCTGACGGCGGCCCTGGAGAACGTCAAGATCCAGCTGCGCGAGGTGGCCCAGCACCACCTCGCCGGCTGACCCCTGCCGATTCCTCCGCGTTCAGTCCTCTGGATGCGGTAGTCGGTGATGCCGACTACCGCATCCAGAGGACTACTTGCGCGGGAGGCCCTGCGGGTTGATCCGCGAAGCCTCCACGGCCTCGTTCCCCAGGTTCCAGCGTTCGAGCACCTCGCCGTACTGGCCGTTGGCGAGCACGCTCTGAATGGCCTGGCGCAGCGGTTCGGCGAGGCCGTTGCCCTTCTTGGTCATCGCGGCGATGTCGGCCGGGATCTGCCCGCCGCCGGAGACGGTGCCGACGATCTTGGTCTGCCCGTCGACGGCGACGTGGTACGAGGCCGTCGGATTGGGGCCGGCGTAGGCGTCGATCCGGCCGGACTGCAGGGCGAGGTAGTAGTCGGTGGTGTTCTGGAAGTACTGGAACTCCACCGGTTTCAGGCCCGCGGCCTTGTTCTGCTCGTCCCAGCGGACCAGGATCTGCTCCTGGTTCGTGCCCGAGCCCACACCCACCTTGAGCCCGGCGATGTCCTTGGGCTCCTTCACGGTGAGGTCGCGGTTCTTCTTGACCTCGAAGGCGATGGTGTCCTTGCGGTAGGTGGCGAAGTCGTACTTGTCCTTGCGTTCCTCGGTCACCGTGATGTTGGAGAACCCGGCCGCGTACTGGCCGGTCTCCACGGAGAGGAAGAGGTTCTCCCAGGACGTCGCCTGGAGGTCGAGTTCCAGGCCCAGCACGTCCGCGACCAGTTGCGCGATGTCGGTCTCGACGCCGATCACCGTCTTGTCGTCGTCGGCGCGGAACGACAGCGGGGGAGTGCCGTTGCCGGTGGTGCCGACGGTCAGTTTCCCGGTGTCGCGCACCGCTTTCGGCACGAGGTTCGCGACGGCGTCGACCTTCTGCGCGCGGATCCGGTTCTGCTGCGCGGTGATGTTGATCCCCTCGGTGCCGGGCTGGGGTGCGGCGGGGGCCGCGGCCTCGGTCGTCCCGCACGCGGCCAATGCGGCCGTGGACAGGAGCAGGATCGGGTACAAGAGCTTTCTCACGGTGGTACTCCCGGTCTTTCTCAAAGGACTTTTTCGAGGAATGCCTTGGTACGAGGGTGTTCCGGCGCGTCGAGGATCCGCGCGGGAGGGCCTTGTTCGACGACGCGGCCGGCGTCCATGAACATCACGGTGTCGGCCACTTCCCTGGCGAAGCCGATCTCGTGGGTGACGACGATCATGGTGGTGCCGTCGCGGGCGAGCTTCTTGATCACGTCGAGCACTTCGCCGACCAGTTCCGGGTCGAGCGCGGACGTCGGTTCGTCGAACAGCAGGACTTCCGGGCGGACCGCGAGCGCGCGGGCGATCGCGACCCGTTGCTGCTGTCCGCCGGACAGTTGCCGCGGATAGGTGTCCGCCTTGTCGTCGAGCCCGACCAGCGTGAGCAGTTCGCGTGCGTGGTCCGTCGCCTCGGCGCGGGAGCGGCGCTGCGCCGAAATCGGTGCCTCGATGACGTTTTCCAGCGCGGTGAGGTGCCCGAACAGGTTGAAGTTCTGGAACACGAACCCGATCCGCGTGCGCTGTTTGAGGATTTCGCGTTCGCGCAGTTCGTACAGCCGGTCACCCGAGCGCCGATATCCCATCAGTTCGCCGCCGACGCTGATGAAGCCGCGGTCGGCGCGGTCGAGGTGGTTGATCAGCCGGAGCAGGGTGGACTTGCCGGAGCCGGACGGGCCCAGCACCACGGTCACCTCGCCCGTCCGGACCTGGAGGTCGACCCCGTCGAGCACGGTCAGCGTGCCGAACGCCTTGTGCACGCCCCGGACGTCCACCTTGAAGTCGTCGCTCACCGGGCCACCGCCTTCAGTTTCGCCAGGCCGGCTCGGGCCTTCTGCAGGGGTGTGGGTGGGACGGTGCGCAACGCGCCCTTGGCGTAATGCCGCTCGACGTAGAACTGCGCCACCGAAAGGAGCGTGGTCAGCAGCAGGTACCAGGCGGTGGCCACCAGCAGCAGCGGGATCACGCGGCCGTTGCGGCTGTAGATCACCTGGACCTGGTAGAAGAGTTCCGGTAGCGCCATCACGTACACCTGCGAGGTGTTCTTGACCATGCCGATGATCTCGTTCGCCGCGTTGGGCACGATCGAGCGCATCGCCTGGGGTAGCACGATCCTGCGGAACTGCCGGGCGGCGGGGATGCCCAGCGCGGCGGCCGCCTCCCGCTGTCCCTGGTCGACCGAGAGGAACCCGGCCCGCACGATCTCCCCGGAGTAGGCGGCCTGGTGCAGGCCCAGTCCGAGCCCGGCCGCGAGGAACGGCGGGATCAGGCTCATCGTGTCCACCGAGACGAACGACGGGCCGAACGGTATCCCGAACGAAAGCTGATTGTAGAGAATGGCGAGGTTGTACCAGAAAAGCAGCTGGAGAATGAGCGGTACCGACCGGAAGATCCAGGTATAGGTCCAGCTGACCGAACGCAGGAGCGGATTCCGGGAAATGCGCATGAGCGCGAGAACCGTGCCCAGTACGAATCCCGCGACCACGCCGAAAACCGTCAATTCCACCGTCAGGACAACGGAGGAGAGAACGGCGTCGGCGAACACGTAATCGGCGACGACCGACCATTCCCAGGCCTGGTTGGTCACCAGCGCGTGCCCGGCCATGGCCACCAGGACGGCGACGACGGCCGCGGCCAGCCAGGTCAACGGCCGCCGGGCGGGCACGATCTTCAAGCGCTCTTCCGGCCGGGCCGGTGCCGGTGGTGGCGGCGCCGGAGGCGCGTCGAGATCACTCGTCATAAGACACCTGTCTCACGGGAAATGGGCAGCACGAATCGGCCGGAAGCGGGAAGGTCGAAAAGGAAATGTCATCGACGCGGCATTGATCGCCGCTTTCCTTCTCGTCGGACCGACTTTAGGAAGGCTTGCCCGTTCCGGTCAACGAAGCCGGTGCCGGTTCCAGATGGTGGAAACACGGCCGCCGCAAGTAGAGGACTACTTGCGGCGGCCGGGGACGGAGTGGGTCAGGCGGGTTTGGCGGCGACGATCAGGTCACGCACGATCGCCTGGTCGACCCGGTGCGAGAACTCGGCGAACGGGCCGTCCTCGCGGACCTCCAGTCCGGCCTTGTCCAGGATCGCGGCGAGTTCCGAACGCGGCGCGACGTTCGTGTTCCACGAGATGCCGAGCGCGCCGCCGGGGCGCAGCACCCGCGTCCACACCGGGACGGCGGCCGCGAGCAGGTCGCTCGGGCTGCGGGCGAGCGACGCGTCCTGAGTGCGGTGGCTGCCGTGCTGCACGCCGTAGGGGGCGTCGGTGACGATGAGGTCGACCGAGTTCGGCCGCAGCATCTCGTCCGTGGTGAGCGTGTCGCAGTTGAGGTAGCTGAGCTTGCGGACCTCGCCCGCCTTGTACCGCTCCTTGGTGATCCCGAACCCGATGTCGAGCCGCCTGCCGAACCGGACCTTGTTGCGCCGCACCTGACCGGATTCGGCTGTGTGCTTGATCCGCTTCTGCTTCAGCCAGGTCTTGATGAACAGCTCGTAGGAGTCGAAGTCCTTGCCGTCGACGTCGAGGCCGGTCGCGTCGAAGCCGTACATCATCGCCTGGTTCAGCGTGGTCCCGCGGCCGCACAGCGGGTCCAGCAGATGCAGCGGCCCGTCCAGCAGCGCCGTCGGGTTCGCGGTCGAAAGCAGGGTGACGTTGACGAGGAGTTTGGTGAACAGCTCGTTCGTCTTGCCGGGATACTTCTGGATGGTCAGCAGATCCGAGTCGAAATTCGCCAGCGGGCTGATCGTGACCGGCTTCAGGACGCCGTCGCCGACCTCGAACAGCGCGTAGAGCGCGGAAAGGTTCGAAAGGAGCGCGAGATCGCGTTCGCTCAGCGGCGCGGGCGTGGTGAAGGTGATGTAGCCGACGCCGCCGAATTCCGTCTCGCCGATCTCGGAGATCACGGTCTCCAGCGCGGACAGGCCGAACACCGCCAGCTCCGCGCGCAGCAGGGCCGGGGTGGAGTCGGTGTAGACCCGGTTGGCGGACGGGTAGACCAGGATCGCGTACTCGGACATCCCGTAGAGCGTAGCTTGACTCATTGTGACGACGACTTTGGCGCAGGACCTCAAGGACGCCGCCGCCCTGCTGGCGCGCGCGAACGACGTGACACTGCTCGGCCACGTCCGTCCGGACGCGGACGCGCTCGGCAGCGCGCTGGCGCTCGGCCGGGCCCTCCACCTGAGAGGCGGCGTCAAGGTCCGCGTCTCGGTCGGTGAGCCCGAGGAGATGCCCGAAACCCTGCGGAGCCTGGACGTCGGCGGGCTCTACGTCCCCGCGAGCGAGCTTCCGGAGTCAGAACAGCTGCTGGTCGCGCTCGACACGCCCACGCCGGGCAGGCTCGGGAAACTCGCGTCGCGTGTGGACGCGGTCCGCGCGGCCGGCGGTGACGTGCTGGTGATCGACCACCACGCGTCCAATGTCTTCTACGGCACCGAACACGTCGTCGACGACACCGCCGAGGCCACCGCCGTCCTGGTCTTCGCGTTGCTGAAGGAACTCGGCACCGAGCTCGACGAGCCGATCGCGCGCTGCCTGTACGCGGGCCTCGTGACCGACACGAGCGGTTTCCGCCGGGCCCGGCCGTCCACGCACCTGATGGCCGCGAAGCTGCTCGAAGCCGGTGTCGACCCGGACAAGGTGGTCCGCGAGATCGTCGACGATCACCCGTTCGCCTGGCTGCCGATGCTCTCGGAGGTGCTTTCGGATGCCCGGCTCGAACCGGAGGAGGCACAGGGCTTCGGGCTCGCGTACGCCGTCGTGACCCTCGATGCGGCGCGAACCGTGCGTTCCGAAGAGGTGGAGTCGGTCGTCGACGTCGTCCGGTCCACTCGCGAGGCCGGGGTCGCGGTCGTGCTGAAGGAGGCCGAGCCGACGGGGCCGCGGCGGCGGTGGCAGGTCTCGCTTCGATCGAAGGGCGGCGTCGACGTCTCGGCCGCGGCCGGTGAACTGGGCGGCGGCGGACATCGTCAGGCCGCCGGGTGCACCGCGGAGGGCGGTCCGGAAGAGGTGCTCGACCAGCTGAAGACGGCACTGCGGCGGGCCCCGCTGCTGTGATCCGGTTCGACGAGGAGTTCCTGAAGGATCCCGCGTCGGCCTACGCCCGCCTGCGCGCCGAAGGGCCGGTGCACCGCGCCGAGACCCCTGACGGCGCCCAGGTCTGGCTGGTCACGGGGTACGACGACGTCCGCGCGCTGCTGGGGGATCCCCGGCTGTCACTGGACAAGGCCACTTCGAGCGGCGGCTACCGAGGGCTGTCGCTGCCGCCGGCGCTGGACAAGAACCTGCTGAACATGGACGCGCCCGAGCACACACGGCTGCGGAAGGTGCTCGGCAAGGCGTTCACCCGCGGGCAGGTCGAGCGGCTCCGGCCGCGGGTCGCCGAGATCGCGGGGGAGCTACTGGACGGGCTGTCCTCCCGAGCCGATCTCATCGCCGAGTACGCGGCGCCCTTGCCGATCGCGGTGATCTGCGAACTGCTGGGCGTCCCGGCCGCCGACGCGTCCGGGTTCCGCGGCTGGACCGACCGGATCCTGCTGCCCGCGAGCCCGGAAGACGCCAAGGAAGCCCTCGTGGCGATGTACGGCTTCCTCACCGGGCTGATCGCGGCCAAACGCGCGGAACCCGGCGAGGATCTGCTCGGCACGTTGGTGACGCTCGACGAACTCACCGAGGACGAACTGCTCAGCGCGGCCTTCCTGTTGCTGTTCGCGGGATACGAGAACGTGGTGCACCAGATCGGGAACGGTGTCGCCGCGTTGCTCGCCCGGCCGGACCAGCTGGCCGCGGTCCTCGCCGATCCGGCCCTTCTGCCGTCCACTGTGGACGAACTGCTCCGGTTCGAACCGCCGGGACCACTGGCGATCCGGCGGTTCCCGCTGGAGGACGTCGAGATCGGCGGGGTGACCATTCCGGCGGGGGACACGGTCATGCTGGCCGTCGCTTCGGCTCATCGCGACGGCTCACGCTTCCCCGATCCGGACGTGCTCGACGTCCACCGCACGGAGAACCCGCATGTCGGATTCGGGCACGGACCGCACTTCTGCCTCGGCGCGCCGCTGGCCCGGCTGGAGCTCGAAACCGGTCTGGGGATGCTGCTGAAGCGATTCCCGGGGATGCGGCTCGCGGTGGCGCCGGAGGAGCTGCGGTGGCGGCCGTCGTTCCGGACGCGAGGGCTCGCCGAGCTGCCGGTAATCGTCTTCCCGCCGGATGGGACTGTCGTACCGGACCCTTAGTCTGCACGGGTGCCTGAAGCTTCTGACATCGACGAACGCGTCCCGCCGAAACGCGTACTCGGACTCGCCGTGCCCGCGCTCGGCGTACTCGCGGCCGAACCGCTGTACGTCCTGGTGGACACGGCCGTCGTCGGGCATCTCGGCGCGCTCCCGCTGGCCGGGCTCGCCGTCGGTGGTGTCGTGCTGTCGCAGGTTTCGAGCCAGCTGACGTTCCTCTCCTACGGCACCACGTCGAGGACGGCGCGGCTGCACGGCGCCGGACGTCGTCCCGAGGCCGTCCGCGAAGGCGTCCAGGCGACCTGGCTGGCGGTGTTCGTCGGTCTCGTCGTGATCGTCGCCGGGCAGCTGCTGGCCGGGCCGATCGCGCGCGTGCTCTCCGGGGACGACGCGATCACCGACGCCGCCGTCTCGTGGCTGCGGATCGCGCTGTTCGGGACGCCGTTCATCCTGATCACGATGGCGGGCAACGGCTGGATGCGCGGCGTCCAGGATTCCGCGAAACCGTTGCGCTATGTCTTGGCGGGCAACGGGATCTCGGCCGTCCTGTGCCCCTTGCTGGTGTACGGCGCGGACTGGGGGCTGGAAGGTTCGGCGATCGCGAACGTCGTCGCGCAGGTGATCTCGGCGTCGCTGTTCATCGCGGCCCTGGTCCGCGAGCGGGTGCCGCTGCGGCCCGAGCCGAAGGTGATGCGCGCCCAGCTCGGCCTCGGCCGCGACCTGGTCCTGCGCAGCCTCGCCTTCCAGGCCTGCTTCGTCTCCGCCGCCGCTGTCGCCGCCCGGACGTCCACCGAGGCCGTCGGCGCTCACCAGGTCGTGCTGCAGCTCTGGACGTTCCTCGCCCTCGTACTGGACTCGCTGGCGATCGCCGCGCAGTCGCTCGTGGGGGCGGCGCTCGGCGCCGGTGCGAGCAAACGGGCGAGGGGTGTTTCCAGTCAGATCACCTGGTACGGCCTGGCTTTCGGCTGCTTCCTCGGGGTCGTGTTCGCGTCACTGGCCGGCGTCCTGCCTCAGGTGTTCACGTCGGACGCCGGCGTACTCGGCGAGATCCCGCACGCGTGGTGGTTCTTCGTCGCGCTGCAACCGATCGCCGGGGTGGTGTTCGCGCTGGACGGTGTCCTGCTCGGCGCGGGCGACGCGGCGTTCCTGCGCAACGCGACGCTCTTCAGCGCGGCGCTGGGCTTCCTGCCGCTGATCTGGCTGTCGCTCGCGTTCGGCTGGGGACTGGCCGGGATCTGGACCGGGCTCTCGCTGTTCATGCTGCTCCGGCTGGTGACCCTGCTGGTGCGCTGGCGCTCGGGCCGCTGGGCCGTCGAGGGCGCCGTCCGGACGGCCTGACCCTCCCGCATTCAGTCCTCTGAATGCGGTACTTGCGCGTGCAACCACCGCATTCAGAGGACTGAATGCGGGAGTGGGCGGAGCGAGCTGTGGCGAATACCACCTGGGTAACGGGTATGTTTCGCCGTTGCTTAGGAGCTACAACTATATGAGGCGGCAGTGCGGGCGTCTCGTCTCGCCCGACTACCTTTCCGAGGAGGAATCACTGTGACAGGCCGAGCCACACGCCGGTCCTGGTTCATCTGGTTCGCCGCCGTCACCGTCTACCTGCTCGCCGTCTTCCACCGCACGTCGTTCGGCGTCGCCGGGCTGCAGGCCGCCGAACGCTTCGGCGTCGGCGCGGCCGCGCTCGGCACGTTCACCGTCCTGCAGGTCGGCGTCTACGCCGCGATGCAGATCCCCACCGGCGTCCTCGTCGACCGCTACGGCCCGCGCCGCGTGCTCACCGGCGCCGTGTTCATCCTCGGTCTCGGCCAGATCCTGCTCGCGGTCGCCGACTCGTACCCGCTCGGCCTGCTCGCCCGCGCCGTCCTCGGCTTCGGTGACGCGCTGACCTTCGTGAGCGTCCTGCGGTTGATCGCCGCGCATTTCCCGGGCCGCCAGTACGCCCTGCTCACCGCGCTGACCGCGGCCATCGGATACGTCGGCAACCTCGCCGCGACCCTGCCGCTCAGCCTGCTGCTCGACGGCCCCGGCTGGACCCCGACGTTCCTCGCCGTCGGCCTGGTGACCGCGCTGTACACCGCCGTCGTCGTGCTCCGGGTCGAGGACACGCCGCGCGGCGAACCGGTGCCACCGCGCGAAAAGGTGCATCCGAAGGTGCTGGGCCGCCAGGTGACCGAAGCGTGGCGGACACCGGGGACCCGGCTGGGATTCTGGGTCCACTTCAGCACGATGTTCGCGCCCAACGTGCTCACCATGCTGTGGGGTGTGCCGTTCCTGGTGCAGGGACAGGGTTTCCCGAAGGCGACCGCGAGTTCGCTGCTGATCGTGTTCGTGTTCGGCTCGATGATCGGCGGACCGTTCATCGGCAGCCTGATCGGACGCCGCCCGTCGCTGCGGATGCCGCTGGTCGGCGGGTACATCGGCGGTGCCGCGGTGATCTGGGCGGTCCTGCTGGGCTGGCCGGGGTCGATCCCGATCGCGGTCCTGGTCCCCGCGTTCGCGTTCCTCTCGCTCGGCGGACCCGCGTCGATGATCGGCTTCGCGCTGGCACGGGACTACAACCCGCTCTCGCGCGTCGGCACCGCGACCGGTGTCGTGAACGTCGGCGGTTTCGTGGCGACCACGATCTCGGCGCTGGCCGTCGGCGTGCTGCTGGAATGGACCGGCGGGACGTTCCGGGTGGCGCTGCTCGCCGTCGTCGCGGTGCTCGCGCTGGGCACCTTCCGGATGCTCGTGTGGTGGCGCCGGACCCGCGCGGAACTGTTCGCGGCGGAGGCGCGCGGCGAGGAACTCCCGGTGCAGATCCGGCGCCGGCGGTGGGACGCCGAAGCGCCGCTGCCCGTCTCGTCCTAGCCGACCCACGGCGTACTGGAGGGACGGCAAGCGTGTCCAGCGGGACGGCTGGATAGGGTTCGGCGCGTGTCGCGCTCCGATCAAGCCCCCGCCAAGAAACGTCCCGCCCCGCCGCCCGGTCTCGTCATCGTCGACAAGCCGTCCGGGATGACCTCCCACGACGTCGTCGCCAGGGCGAGGCGCTTCATGGGCACCCGCAAGGTCGGGCACGCCGGCACCCTCGACCCGATGGCCACCGGTGTCCTGGTGCTCGGCATCGAACGCGCGACGAAACTCCTCGGCCACCTCGCCCTGGACCGCAAGACCTACCTCGCGACCCTCTCCTTGGGACTGTCGACGACGACCGACGACGCCGAGGGCGAGCCGATCGCCGAAGCCGCCCCGGAGGCCGTCGAGAAGATCACCGACGAGGAGATCGCCGCCGGGATCGCCGCGCTGACCGGTGACATCCAGCAGGTGCCGAGCGCGGTCAGCGCGGTCAAGATCGACGGCAAACGCGCGTACGCCCGCGTCCGCGCCGGCGAAGAGGTCGTGATCCCGCCGCGTCCGGTCACCGTGCACCGCTTCGACCTGCTCGCCACCCGCCGCGAGGCCGGCCGGATCGAACTCGACGCCGTCGTCGAGTGTTCGTCCGGGACGTACGTGCGGGCGCTGGCCCGCGACCTCGGCGCCGGACTGGGCGTCGGCGGGCATCTGCTCGCGTTGCGGCGCACCACGGTCGGGCCGTTCACCCTGGCCAAGGCCCGTACGCTCGACCAGCTCGAAGACAAGCCGGAACTGTCGCTCGACCTCGACGCCGCCGTCGCCGCGGCCTTCCCGCGCCGGGACCTGGACGCCCGCACGGCGCAGGCGGTCCGATATGGACAGAGGGTGCCTTCGGCCGGGATCGTGGGGACATACGGGATGTTCGGACCGGACGGCCGGGTGCTCGCGCTCGCCGCGGACGAAGGGGAACTGGCCCGCTCGGTGGTCGTACTGCTGCCCGCCTAGGGTGGTGTCCGGAGCAGGCCTGGAGGAGACGGGGCACAAGTGCAGCGTTGGCGTGGTTTGGGTGACCTTCCCGGGAGCTGGGGACGGTGCGTGGTGACGATCGGCGTCTTCGACGGCGTCCACCGCGGACATCAGGAGCTCATCTCGAGGACGGTCCGCGCCGCCGCCGAACGCGGCGTGCCGAGTGTGGTGCTGACCTTCGACCCGCATCCGTCGGAGGTGATCCGGCCGGGCAGCCATCCCGCGCAGCTGACCACGTTGCGCCGCAAGGCGGAACTGGTCGAGGGCCTGGGCGTGGACGTGTTCTGCGTGCTGCCGTTCACGGTGGAGCTGTCCCGGCTGACCGCGCACGAGTTCGTGCACGAGGTGCTGGTGGACAAACTGCACGCGGCCGCGGTGATCGTGGGGGAGAACTTCACCTTCGGCGCCAAGGCCGCCGGCGACGTCGGTCTGCTGCGGACGCTGGGGAAGCGCTTCGGGTTCGTGGCGCACGGCGCGGAACTGCAGGGACTGCTCGCCCAGGAACAGACCGAGAACGAGATCACCTTCTCCTCGACCTACGTGCGCTCGTGCATCGACGCCGGGGACGTCGTCGCGGCGTCGGAGGCGCTCGGCAGGCCGCATCGGCTGGAGGGCATCGTCGTCCGGGGCGACGGCCGGGGGCACGATCTCGGCTACCCGACGGCGAACCTGTCGACGCCGCGCTTCGCCGCCGTGCCGGCCGACGGTGTCTACGGCGCTTGGTTCACCCGTTCGTCGGATCCTGGCCGCCGGCTTCGCGCCGCTGTTTCGGTCGGTACCAACCCGACCTTCTCGGGGCGGGAGCGGACCGTCGAGGCCTTCGTCCTCGACATCGACGAAGACTTCTACGGTCAGCACGTGTCCATCGATTTCGTCGCCAAGCTGCGGGATCAGGTCCGGTTCCCGACGTCGGAAGGTCTGGTGAAGCAGATCGACGACGACGTCGTCCGGACCAGGGAACTACTCGACGGGCAGAACTGACCGGACCGGCCGGGTCCGGGGGACAATCGACAAACACGCCCGTCACGGTGCGCCCGGTGGCAAGATGTCACGGACCGCACGTGGGGATCGATGGGGTTAGGGGAGCGGGCCAGGTGGAGGACCACAAGATCGTCCAGCGGAACATCGCGCTGCAGAGGGAGTGGTACGGGGAGCCGCTCGGCGATCGCGTACGGAGACTGGTCGTCGCCTTCGACATCTCCCAGGCCTTCCTCGCCGAGGTCCTCGGCATCAGCGCGCCGATGCTCAGCCAGGTGATGAGCGGGCGCCGCGCGAAGATCGGCAACCCGGTCGTGCTCGCCAAGATGATCATGCTGGAACGCAAGGTGCTGGTCCCGGCGGTCGCCGCGGGCGACCGGAAGGCCATGCAGGAGGCCCTGGAAGACGTCCGCGATTCGCGGCCGACGGTGGGCCGGGACAGCATCCCGGTCGGCGCCGTCGCCGACGACCAGGGTGTGCTCGTCGCACTGCGGGACATCGGCGAGGACGAAGACCTCACCGAAGCCGCGAAGCTGCTCGACGACGACTTCCCGTCCCTCGCGGATCTGCTGCGCCGGGCGGCCAAACACAGCTGATGAACCTCTTCAGTGCCCTGGTCCCGCCCGACGACGTCCTGGACGAGGTCGCCGCCGCGCTCGGCACGCCCGAGAACGGAGACCTCCGCTGGTCGGCTCGGGAGCACTGGCACATCACCCTCGGTTTCTACGGCGAAGGCGACCCTGAAGAACGGAACGCCTGGCTCGCCGGACGGCTGGCCGGGGCGTCCGCGATCGACGTCTCGCTGGAAAAGGCCGCGACATTCCCCGGGGTGCTGTGGTTGAGTGTCACCGGAACCGGGCTCCACGAGCTGGCCACGCAGGCCGGCGCGGGGAACGAAGGCAGGCCGTACGTGGCCCACCTGACACTGGCCCGCTTCCCCCGCGACCGGCCCGGAGCCGCGAGCGCGTGGGAGGAGCGGCTGGCCGGGTTCACCAGCAGAACTTGGACGGCCACCGAAGCCGTTCTGATCCGCAGTGACCGTGAGCAGGACGAAGTGAGTTACCGGGTGATCAGCTCGTACGAGCTGCGGCACGCCCGCGCCTGAAGCCGCTGATCACGAGGCTGGTAACCTCGATGGTCGGGTCCGGCTGCAGTCCGTGGCGGCCGTGACCGTCTCACCCGGCGTGAAGCATCGTCCGGGCCGCACGGCACAGAATATCTAGGAGCACCACTGTGGCTTTGTCCACCGAAGAGAAGAAGTCGATCCTTGCCGAGTACGGCGTGCACGACTCGGACACCGGATCCCCCGAGGCCCAGGTCGCGCTGCTGACCAAGCGCATCGTCGGCCTCACCGAGCACCTCAAGGCTCACAAGCACGACCACCACTCCCGTCGCGGGCTCCTGCTGCTGGTCGGCCGCCGCCGCCGGCTGCTGAACTACGTGATGAAGGTGGACATCGAGCGATACCGTGCGCTGATCCAGCGTCTCGGCCTCCGCCGATAGCTTGAACCCGAGGGGGAGTGACCACATCGGTCGCTCCCCCTCGGTCTAAGAAGAAAGAAGCTCTGTCCTTTCGAAGAGCGAGGCGCGAGCGCGCACGAGGAACCGTCCGCCGGTCCTCGGTAGTGGTTCCCGGGTAACGGCCCGGGGGCTTCGATCGAAGACCGGCCTCACTCCTCGAGCGTCCGCAGGCGAAACAGGTCCCAGGATGGGAGACTCGCGCCGTTACAGAGGATCAAAAGAGGAGATACACCCTATGACCGACTCCACCGGAGTCACCGTGCACGAAACCGAAGCCGTGATCGACAACGGCCGTTTCGGCACCCGCACCGTCCGCTTCGAGACCGGCCGCCTGGCCCGTCAGGCCGCCGGCGCCGTCGTCGCGTACCTCGACGAAGAGACCATGCTGCTGTCGGCGACCACCGCGTCGAAGCACCCGAAGGACCACTTCGACTTCTTCCCGCTGACCGTGGACGTCGAGGAGCGGATGTACGCCGCCGGACGTATCCCGGGCGCCTTCTTCCGTCGCGAGGGTCGCCCCTCGACCGACGCGATCCTGACCTGCCGCCTGATCGACCGGCCGCTGCGCCCGTCGTTCGCCGACGGTCTCCGCAACGAGATCCAGGTCGTCATCACCGTCCAGAGCCTCAACCCGGACGACCCGTACGACGTGCTCGCGATCAACGCGGCTTCGGCCTCGACCCAGATCGCCGGCCTGCCGTTCTCCGGTCCGGTCGGCGGCGTCCGCGTCGCGCTGATCGAGGGCCAGTGGGTCGCGTTCCCGACCTGGAAGCAGCTCGAGGACGCCACCTTCAACATGGTGGTCGCCGGCCGCATCGTGGGCGACGACGTCGCGATCATGATGGTCGAGGCCGAAGGCACCGAGCGCACGCTCGACCTGATCGCCGAGGGTGGCAAGGCGCCGGACGAGATCGCCGTCGCCGAGGGCCTCGAGGCCTCGAAGCCGTTCATCAAGGTGCTGTGCGAGGCCCAGCAGCAGCTGGCCGACCTCGCCGCCAAGCCGACCGGTGAGTTCCCGGTCTTCCTCGCCTACGAGCAGGACGCGTTCGACGCCGTCGCCGCCATCGCGACCGACGACCTCGCAAACGCCCTGACCATCGCCGGCAAGCAGGACCGCGACAACGCGACCGACCAGGTCAAGGCCGCCGTGCTGGAGAAGATCGGCCTGGGCGAGGGCGAAGCCTTCGAAGGCCGTGACAAGGAGATCGGCGCGGCGTTCAAGGCCCTGTCGAAGAAGATCATGCGCAAGCGCGTCCTCACGGACAAGATCCGCATGGACGGCCGCGGCCTGACCGACATCCGCTCGCTCGCCGCCGAGGTCGCCGTGATCCCGCGGGCGCACGGTTCCGCGCTGTTCGAGCGCGGTGAGACCCAGATCCTGGGCGTCACCACGCTGAACATGCTCCGCATGGAGCAGCAGATCGACTCGCTCTCCCCGGAGACGCACAAGCGGTACCTGCACCACTACAACTTCCCGCCGTTCTCCACCGGCGAGACCGGCCGCGTCGGTTCCCCCAAGCGGCGCGAGATCGGCCACGGCATGCTCGCCGAGCGCGCCCTGGTCCCGGTGCTGCCGAAGCGTGACGAGTTCCCGTACGCGATCCGCCAGGTCTCCGAGGCGCTGGGCTCCAACGGCTCCACCTCGATGGGCTCGGTCTGTGCTTCGACCATGGGTCTGCTGAACGCGGGTGTCCCGCTGAAGGCGCCGGTCGCCGGCATCGCCATGGGCCTCATCTCCGACGAGGTCGACGGTGAGACCCGCTACGTCGCGCTGACCGACATCCTCGGTGCCGAGGACGCCATGGGCGACATGGACTTCAAGGTCGCCGGTACCAAGGACATCATCACCGCGCTGCAGCTGGACACGAAGCTCGACGGCATCCCGTCGGAGGTGCTCGCCGCCGCGCTGAAGCAGGCGAAGGACGCTCGCCTCACCATCCTGGAGGTCATCGCCGAGGCGATCGACGGCCCGGACGAGATGAGCCCCTACTCGCCGCGCGTCACCAGCGTGAAGATCCCGGTGGACAAGATCGGCGAGGTCATCGGCCCGAAGGGCAAGATGATCAACTCGATCACCGAGCAGACCGGTGCCGACATCTCCATCGAGGACGACGGCACGATCTACGTGGGCGCGGCCGACGGCCCGTCGGCGGAGGCGGCGATCGACCTGATCAACGCCATCGCCAACCCGCAGCTGCCCAAGGTCGGCGAGCGCTTCCTCGGCACCGTGGTGAAGACGGCCGCGTTCGGCGCGTTCGTCTCGCTGCTGCCGGGCAAGGACGGCCTGGTGCACATCTCGAAGCTGGGCAACGGCAAGCGGATCGCCAAGGTCGAGGACGTGGTCAACGTGGGCGACAAGCTCCGCGTCGAGATCGCCGACATCGACAACCGCGGCAAGATCAGCCTGATCGTGGTGCAGGAAGAGGACGCAGCAGACTCGAAGGACGCCAAGGCCGCCGAAGGCGACAAGGCCGAGGCTCCGAAGGCCGACGCCCAGTAGTCCTGGCTGTACCGATGTGAACCGTCATGAAAGGGTCGTTCAGGACATTTTTCGTCCTGAACGACCCTTTCATGACATGTGAGTAAGGGATCCGTTGGCACGTCAGATCTCCGGGCACGAACAGCCCGTCGGCAGCACCCGCACGCTGGAGTCCACTTCGGACGGTGCGGTGGTCAAGCGCAGTGTGCTCGCCGGAGGGCTCCGGGTCATCACCGAGCATGTGCCCGCGTCCCGGTCGGTGACGGTCGGTCTGTGGGTCGGTGTCGGATCGCGGGACGAACCGTCGTCGGTCGAAGGCGCCGCGCACTACCTCGAACACCTGCTGTTCAAGGGCACCACGAACCGTGACGCCACCCAGATCGCCGAGGAGATCGACGCGGTCGGCGGGGAGTTCAACGCGTTCACCGCGAAGGAGCACACCTGCTACTACGCGCAGGTGCTCGACGAGGATCTGCCGCTGGCGATGGACCTCGTCACCGACGTCGTGTTCGAGGCCCTGTGCACGGACTCCGACGTCGAGACCGAGCGCAGTGTCGTGCTCGAAGAGATCTCGATGCGCGACGACGATCCCGAAGACCTGCTGCACGAGACGTTCGTCGGCGCGATCCTGGGCGATCACGCGCTGGGGCGTCCGGTACTCGGCAGCGAGAAGTCCATCGTGGAGATGTCCGCGTCGGCGCTGCGCGGGTTCTACCGGCGCCGCTACACGCTGCCGCGGATGGTGCTCGCCGTGGCCGGGAACATCGAGCACGGCCAGGTGCTTCGCCTGGTGCGCAAGGCTTTGCGGAACCGGCTGACCGGTACGGCGACGCCGGTGCCGCCGCGGGGCGGGCGGGCGCGGATCGCGATGGCGCCGAAACTCGCCCTGCACACCGACGACACCGAGCAGGCGCACGTGATGCTCGGCCTGCGTTCGCTGTCGCGGCACGACGACCGCCGGTTCGCGCAGTCGGTGCTCAACGCCGCGCTCGGCGGCGGCATGAGTTCGCGTCTGTTCCAGGAAGTCCGCGAGAAGCGCGGGCTGGCGTACCAGGTGTACTCGTCCGTCGCGAGCTACGCCGACGCCGGGCACATGGCCGTCTACGCCGGCTGTCAGCCCGAGAAGCTCGGCGAGGTCTCCGGCGTGATCCGCGAGGTGCTCGAAATCGTCGGCAAGGACGGGCTGAGCGAAGCCGAGGTCGCGCGCGCGAAGGGGCAACTGCGGGGAGGGCTCGTACTCGGACTGGAGGACACCTCGTCGCGGATGTCGCGCATCGGCAAGAACGAACTGAACTACGGCCGGTACCTCGGCGTCGACGACACGGTGGCGCGGATCGACGCGGTCACCACCGAAGAGGTCTGTGCGCTCGCTCGCACTCTGCTGCGCCGCCCTGGTGGCGTGACGGCGGCGGCGGTGGTCGGGCCGTACGCTCACGCCGACGACCTTCCGGACGATCTGCACGAGGTGATCGCATCATGACCGAGTCCGCTGGAATCCGCGTCGGCGTGCTGGGCGCACGCGGCCGGATGGGCCAGGAAGTCGTGGACGCCGTCAACGGCGCCGACGACATGGACCTCGTCGCCGCGCTCGACGCCGGAGACGACTTCGCGGCGCTCAAGCAGGCACAGGTCGTCGTCGACTTCACCCATCCCGACGCGGTGATGGACAACCTGGAGTTCCTGACCGGCAACGGGATCCACGCCGTCGTCGGCACCACCGGGTTCAGCGACGACAGGCTGGCGAAGCTGCGTACCTGGCTCGCTGCCGACCCGTCGGTCGGCGTGCTCATCGCGCCGAACTTCGCCCTCGGCGCGGTGCTCGCGATGCGGTTCGCCCAGCAGGCGGCGCGGTTCTACAACTCGGCCGAGGTCATCGAACTGCACCACAACCGCAAGGCCGACGCGCCCTCCGGGACGGCCGCGCACACCGCGCGCCTGATCGGCGAGGCCCGCGCGGAGGCCGGTCTCGAACCGGGCGGCGACGCGACGACGTCCGAACTGGACGGTGCCCGCGGCGCGCTCGTCGAGAACGTCCGCGTGCACTCGGTCCGGCTGCCCGGTTTGGTGGCGCACGAGGAGATCCTGTTCGGCGGAGAGGGCGAGACCCTGACCATCCGGCACGATTCGCTGCACCGCACGTCGTTCATGCCGGGGGTGCTGCTCGGCGTGCGTTCGGTGCTCACGCGGCCCGGCCTGACGGTCGGTCTCGAGAACATCCTCGACCTGTGAGGGCCCGCAATCTCGCGCTGGTGATGACGGCGGCGCTCGCCGTCTACGTCGTCCTGCTGGCCGGCCGGGGCATCGCGCTGCTGGGCAGTGGCGAGACCGTGCCGGTGATCTTCGGCATCGGCGTCCTGCTGCTGCCGCTGCTCGGGATCTGGATCATCGCCACCACCTGGCGTTCCGGTGTCCAGATCCAGCGGCTTTCGCGGCGCCTCGACGAGGAAGGCGGCCTGCCCGACGTCTCCGACCTGCCCCGTCGTCCTTCGGGCCGGGTGGACCGCGACGCCGCGGACGCCTGGTTCGACGAGCGCCGGGCCGAGGTCGAGGCGGATCAGGAGAACTGGCGCGTCTGGTACCGGCTCGCCTACGCGTACGAGATCGCGGGAGACCGGAAGCGGGCCCGGGAGACCATGCGCCGCGCCGTGGAACTCGAAGCGACCTCCCGCAACTAGAGGACTACTTGCGGGAGACCCCAGGACCGCAACTAGAGGACTAAACGCGGGTGGTTCAGAAGTGGAACCAGCCGGCGAACAGGGCCGGTGAGGCGGCCAGCAGGCTGAACCGCAGCCAGCGGCCGATGAACCCGGTGGCCAGGAAACTCGCCAGCGGCATGTTCACCAGCCCGGCGAGGACGCTCGTGGCCATGTACGGCGGCAGGCCGACGACCGAACTCACCCCGTAGGTGCCCGCCATCCAGTGGGGATGCCGGTGACAGCGTTCGCGAAGCGCGTCGAGCCGGGCCCGCATCTTCTTGGTGCGCGCCCGCCACCGCTCGCGGCGCGGGGTGGGCGGCCGCTCGCGGTGCAGGCGGTCGTGCAGCGGCTTCGGCAGCTTGATCTTGCCGCGCGCGGCGAGGTAGTAGAGCGTCTTCCCGCCCACCTGACCTGCGGCGACGACGGCGCCGAGCAGGAGCCACGGCAGTGTCGGCTCGCTCGCGCAGAGGCCGATGAGGAACATCTCGACACTGACGATGGGGAGAATCGCGGAGCCGAAGGCGACCCCGAACGACAGGAGCAACCAGCCCACCATCGTTGCCTCCCCGTTATCTTCGTCTTCTCAAAGCTATCAGCTGAAATGCTGGACGCACTGGGGCAAGCCCCCGTTCCCCGGCTCCGGCCCGCCCCAGAAGATCACCTGCTGGTCGGCTCGCGTCCACCTGCCGCTGCCATGCTGGGCTCGTGGCCGACGTGCACGACGCGGTCCGCGCCAAGGGTTTCGCGGATCGCTTCGCCGACTTCTGCGCGGCCGTGGTCCGGCGCCTCCCCTTCGGGCTTTCCCGGCTGGTGGCGCCGAGTTTCCTCGGTTTCGCGCTCATCAACGGGTTCACCTTCGGGGTCGACCTGATCCTCCTGACGCTGCTCCGCGGCTGGCTCGGCCTGCCGGTGTGGCTGGCGATCACGCTCGCGTACGGGGTCGCGTTCGGGCTGAGCTTCGTGCTGAACCGCAGCATGAACTTCCGCTCGCACGCGCCTGTCGGCAGGCAGGCGGTGCTTTACGTCATCGCGATCGTCGTCAACTACGTGGCCTTTTTGCTCGGCGTCGGCGCGGGACTCGCCGCGCTGGGCGTCGACTACCGCCTGTCCCGGCTCATCGCCGGGGCGTGCGAAGGCGTCTTCATGTACTCGGTGATGCGGTGGGTCGTGTTCGCGAAGTCAGGGAGTGAGCTCGAGGGCGAGGGTGCCGGTGAGCCGGACTTCGCGCACGTTCGTGCTTCCGGTGTCGAGGATGCGGACGGTTCCGTCGGGGGACCAGCCCGCTCGGCGGAAGAAGCCCAGTGACGCGTGATCGGTCTGGGCGACCCAGCTGATCCCGCGGGTGGCGCCGTCCTCACGCAGCCACGCGGACGCGTTCGCGAGCAGCCGCCCGGCGTGCCCGCGCCGTCCCCAGCGCGGCTCGACCAGCAGCGACGCGATGAGCGCCGTCGTCGAGGCGTCTTCCGGCAGCGATCCGTCGGCCGCGGCGACCTCGCTCTCCGGAGCTCGGCCGGCGACGCAGAAGCCGACGGTGAATTCGCCTTCGGTGGCCACGAAGACGCGCGTAGCCGGGAACTCGATCGTCTCGGCCCAGGTCTTTTCGAGCTCTACGACGTCGAGCTCGGCGACAGCCGCTTCGCCGAGCAGCTCCGTGTAGGCGCTACGCCAGGTATCGCGTTGGATGCGGGCGATCTCAGGGGCGTCGGACACGACTGCGGGGCGGACTTCGGCGGCGGCCATGCGGGAAAACCTACAGCGGGGCGAAGCTCCATCCGTTGAGGGTGGGGTGGGAGGAAGGTGGAGCCAGTGGGACCGCCGGAAACTGTCGGTGGCGGATGGCACCATGCGAACGATGAGCACTACGACCATCAGCGGACCGGTCGCGCGCCGGATCGCCCTGGCCGCACAAGGGTTCGCCGACGCGCGGCCGAGCGGAACGGCGACCAGACGGCATCTGCAGCGTGTGTTGTCGCGGATCCAGTTGCTGCAGCTGGATTCGGTGAACGTCGCGGTCCGCGCGCACTACATGCCGCTGTTCTCCCGGCTGGGCGCGTACGAGCCCACCCTGGTGGACGACGCGGCCTGGTCCCATTCCGCGCGCAAACCCAGGATGCTGGTCGAATCCTGGGCGCACGAGGCGAGTCTGCTGCCGGTGGAGGACTGGCCGCTGCTGCGGTCCGGGGCGAAGCGGATGGGCTGGTGGACCAACTACGCCAAGGTGCTGGAACAGACGCCCGAGCTGGTGGACGACATCCTCGCCGTCGTCAAGGAAAAGGGACCGATCGGCGCCGGCGGTATTGAGCGGGCGCTGGAAAGCGATTCGTCCCGCTATAAACCGGGCTCGTGGTGGGAGCGCTCGGAGGTCAAGAAGGCCTGCGAGTGGTTGTTCGGCATGGGGCAGCTGACCACCGGCACCCGGCGCTCGTTCGAGCGGCTGTACGACCTGACCGAACGCGTGGTCCCGCCCGAGATCCTGGCTCGCCGGGTGAGCCCGGAGGAGGGCGCCCGCGAACTGATCACCCGCGCGGCCGTCGCGCTGGGCATCGGGACCGAACCGGACCTGCGGGACTACTACCGGCTCGGCCCCGACGTGAGCAAGCGGGCCGTCGCCGAACTCGTCGACGCGGGCGTGCTGGAACCGGTGATCGTGGACGGCTGGCCCGCCCCGGCGTACCGGCACTTCGCGGCGAAGGCGCCGCGTTCGGTCACCGGCCGCGCGCTGCTGTCGCCGTTCGACCCGCTGATCTGGGAACGCGCCCGCACCGAGCGCATCTTCGACTTCTTCTACCGCATCGAGATCTACGTCCCCGAGCCGAAACGGATCTACGGCTACTACGTCTTCCCGTTCCTGCTGGACGGCGAACTCGTCGGTCGTGTGGACCTCAAATGCGATCGGGCGGCCGGGGTGCTTCGCGTTCAGGGTGCCTTCGCCGAGCCCGGGGTGGACGTCGCGCGGGTCGCGAACGAGCTCGCCGGGGAACTGCGGCTGATGGCGGAATGGCAAGGACTGGCCGGGGTCGTGGTGGGGGAGCGGGGCGATCTCGCTCCCGTGCTCGCGCGACTGGTGCGCTGAGCTCTCACGCGCCGGTTCCTCAGGAGGTCTTCGCTACTTTCCGACCTGGGGTGGCAGGGGTCGTGAGTGGCGATTCGGGTTCTAACCCGAATCGCCACTCACGACCACCCGATCCCCTGAAGTGAGCAAGGGACCTTTGCTCTCGCGCCCGTGGAAGGCGAGAGCAAAGGTCCCTTGATCCCCCTGCAGTCCGCGGCCTCACTGGGCCGCGCTGGTCACCACCGCGTTGCCGGTCCCGGTCCGTGCCCGCACCTTCAGCGAGACCTCGGAAGGGGCGCTTTCCACGACATCCAGCTCGGACGATACGGAACCCGTCGTCGACGAAAGGTCGATCTCGGCGGCGACACCGCCGCGGATCCCGACCCGGACCTCGCCCGAACCGGTGGTCAGTTCCAGCGACCCGGAGGCGGCGTCCGCCACCGAGAGGTCGCCGCTGCCGGTGCGGGCCAGGACCTCGCCCGCGACGGCGCCGAGCCAGACGTCGCCGGTACCGGTCGCGACCGTGGCCGAACCGCTCACCGAGGACGCTTCGACATGGCCGCTGCCGGTGCGCAGTTGCAGACCGGACAGGGTCGGGCCGAGTTTGATGTCGCCGGTGCCGGTGCGGACGATCGCGGAACCGTCGGCCCGTTCGAGGCCGACCTTGCCGGCGCCGGTCAGGATGTCGGCCCGTCCCGCGGAACCGGTCACCGTGACGTCGGCCGCTCCGGCGCGCACCTCCAGGTGCGATCCGGCGGGCGCCCGGACGGTCACGCCGAGCGGGACGTTCTTCAGCTGCCAGGCCTTCGGCGCCTGGACGACCAGGCGGTTGCCGACCTTCTCGATCCGCGTCTGCGTGACGGCGTCGTCCACCGACGTCCCCTGCGTGCCACCGAGCTGGTCGCCGAAGCGTTCCCCGACCCAGCTGAGCAGGCTCGTCATCCCGTCGACCCAGGGTTGCTGCTCGCCACCGTCGCGGCGGACCTCGGCGCGGATGCCGGGTTCGCCGGACAGTTCGATGGTCACCCGGCCGATGGCCAGGTTCACGTCGATCTCGATCGGGCCGTCGGCTTCGAACTCTTCGACGCGTACGGCCTCTTCACCCGTGGGGGTGTTTTCCTCGGTCATTTCCGTCCCCTCAGCCCTGGACCCAGCCGTGCAGGTGGGAACCGGCACCGCCGTCCGGCTTCTGCTTGTGCTGCCAGTGCTCGCCGCCGCTCTTGCCCAGCGCGCCCTGGACGGCCTGCGAAACGAACGTGTTCAGCGAAACGCCCTGGGACGCGGCCGCGGCTTCGGCCTGGCCCTTGACCTGCTCGAACAGGCGCAGCGTGATCCTGGTGATGTCGCCCGTGTCGATCTTGGGGCCGCGCGGGGCCTCCCGCGGCGCCTCCTGACGCGGCGCGGACTGTTCGGCGCGCTCCCCGGAACCGGTGACGACGACGCGCACGTCGCGGCCGTCGAGCCGGACGTCGACGACGTGCCCGGGCAGCGCCGAAGTCACTTCGGCGGCCAGGTCGGCGAGGGCGTTCATGATGGTCAGCCGGGCGGCGGGCTCCAGCGCCGACGACAGCAGCGCGGCAGCGCGCCGCGTCTGCTCGTCGCCGGCCGAAGCCGTGTTCGCGAGGTCCTCGCGAAGGCTTGTGATGTACGGCGTCAGATCCATGACACCACTATGACGTCATAAGTGATGTCAGTCAAGGAGGCCATGACGTCACCGTGATGTCGCCGGGGTGTCAGAGTCGCCTGCGGTTACGCTGCCTGGAGTCGTGGAGCAGGGGTCGAAAGGGAGTGCGAACGTGGCCGAGACCGTGTCACCCAAGGTTCAACTGATCGCGAAGACGGAGTTCTTCCCTCCGTCGGACGTACCGTGGTCGACCGACGCCGACGGTGGTGAGGCGCTGGCCGAATTCGCGGGCCGGGCCTGCTACCAGTCCTGGAAGAAGCCGAACCCGAAGACGGCCACCAACGCCGGCTACCTCGAGCACATCATCGACGTCGGCCACCTTTCGGTGCTGGAGCACGGCTCCGTCAGCTTCTACATCACCGGGATCTCCCGGTCGCTGACGCACGAGCTGATCCGTCACCGGCACTTCTCCTACTCGCAGCTCTCGCAGCGCTACGTCCCAGAGCGCGACGCCGCGTTCGTCGAGCCCGACGTCATCGCGCAGGACCCGGAGCTGCACGCGAAGTTCCTCGCCGCCTCGCAGGCCGCCGTCGACGCCTACACCGAGCTGCTCGCCGGGCTGGAGGAGAAGTTCGCGGACGTGCCGAGCGCGACGCTCCGCCGTAAGCAGGCCCGTCAGGCCGCGCGCGCCGTGCTGCCGAACGCCACCGAGACCCGCATCGTGGTCACCGGCAACTACCGCGCCTGGCGCCACTTCATCGCGATGCGCGCCACCGAGCACGCCGACGTCGAGATCCGCGCCCTGGCCATCGACTGCCTGCGTGAGCTGCAGAAGGCCTCGGGCAACGTGTTCGCGGACTTCACCATCTCCGCGCTGCCCGACGGCACCGAGGTCGCGTCCAGCCCGAAGGTCCTCGAAGGCTGATGCGCCGCCTCGCGATCGACGTCCGGCCCGGCGAGTACGCGGTCGCCCGCCTCGCCCCGGACGCGCCGGTTCCGGCGAACCTGCTCGACCCGGGCGAGCCCGTGCTGATCTCGGTCACGCGGACGCCGGAAGAGCTGTCGGTGATCTGCCCGGCCGGCCTCGCGCCGTCCGGGGCCACCGTCGAGGAGGGCTGGCGGCTGCTCACCGTCCGCGGGCCGCTGGCGTTCACGCTGACCGGCATCATCGCGGCGCTGTCGAGCGAGCTGGCCGCCGCCGGGGTGGCGCTGTTCTCGCTGTCCACTTTCGACACCGACCACGTGCTGGTCCGGGCTCCCGAGCTGGAGCGCGCGGTGAAGGCGCTCCGGGAGTCCGGGCACGAGGTCACGGTCTGATCCAGACGCCGGAATAAGGAACCTTTCGGGGCGCGAACGGGTCCGAGTTAGCATCCTGCGCGAACCGAAGGAGCGCCGAAACCTTGACCGACGAACAGACCCGTCCGTACGGGCCGCCGCCCCAGCAGACGTACCAGGCCACTGGCGCACGGATCGTCGCCGGCCGTTACGCCCTGCTGGGCGAGCTCGGCCGCGGCGGGATGGGGATCGTCTGGCGTGCCCAGGACCAGGTGATCGGCCGCCAGGTGGCGATCAAGGAGCTGAAGTTCCCGGACGCCCCCGAGGACGCCTCGGTGCTTTCGGAGCGGATGCTGCGCGAGGTCCGCTCCGCCGGCCGGCTCAACGATCCCGCCGTCGTCACCGTGTACGACGTCGTCACCGAGAACGGCGCCACCTTCATCGTGATGGAGCTGGTCGAGGCGCCGACGCTGGCCGACCTCGTGCGGGAACGCGGGCCCATGCCCGCCCAGCAGGTCGCGCTGGTGGGGGAGCGGGTGCTGTCCGCGCTGCGGGCCGCGCACGCCGCCGGGATCGTGCACCGCGACGTCAAACCGGCCAACATCATGGTCGCGCCGGACGGCCGGGTGAAGCTCACCGACTTCGGTATCGCGCACGCCGCCGACGACCCGCGGCTGACCACCAGCGGCATGATCGTCGGCTCGCCCGCGTTCATGGCGCCGGAGCGGGTCGAAGGCCGCGACGCGATGCCCGAATCCGACCTCTGGTCGCTGGGTACGACGCTGTTCTTCGCCGCCGAAGGGATCGTCGCGTTCGAACGGTCGACGACCGCGGCCACCCTGCACGCGATCATGACCGAGGCGCCGTACCTGACCCGGGTGCAGGGCCCGCTGGCCGCCGCGATCCTCGGCCTGCTGGTCACCAAACCCGAGGCGCGGATGTCGTACGACCAGGTCCGCAGCCTGTTCTCGGCCGCGCAGGGAGTGCAGGCCCAGCCGACCCCGCCCTCGGGCGGCACGGCGATGCTGCACCCCGGCCAGCCGATGACCCGGCTCGCGTCCGCTCCTGCCCCCGCCAAGCGCAACCTCCGTCCGCTCTGGCTGAGCCTGGCCGCGGTCGCCGTGATCGGCGCCCTGGTCGGCGGGATCTTCCTGGGCCGCTGGATGGCCGCGCCCGAGGGGAACAACCAGGCGCAGCCCACGCTGACCTACGGCATCAACGGCCAGCTCAAGGTCGACCGCTCGCTCAGCGACTGCTACAACATCCCGCTGCAGCAGCAGGCGGCCACGCTGAACTCCGACACGCAGGGCACCTGCAGTAAGGATCACCTGGTCGAGGTCTATGCCAAGGGGAGTCTCCTCGAGGTGGAGTCCGCCAGCGACGATGACGCCGCGATCGCCGAGTACCCCGGTGCCGATGCCGTCAACAGGATCGCCGAAGCGCTGTGCTCGGCGACGTTCAACTCGAACGTCGTGCCCGCCCCGCAGCGCTCGACGCTGACGTGGCGAGCCGTCGTGCCGACCGAGGCGGAGTGGAAACGGCCGCTGAGCGAGGAGAACACCTCCTACTCGCGCGGCTACTTCTGCCTGCTCGCCAGGACCGACGGCGGGCAGCTCACCTCCCAGATCACGACCAAGGTCAAATAGGTCACGCCAGAGTTTGCGCCGAGTTCCCCCTTGTCGCGGAAAATCTCCCGCATTCCCGGGAATGACCACGTCGGCAAGGGGTTCGGCGAGCGCAGGAGGTACCTTCACACCATGTCCACTCCACCTACCGCAGCGCCGGGAAGACCGTTCGGGCGCGTGCTCACCGCGATGGCCACCCCCTTCGACGCCGACGGCGCCTTGGACCTGAAGCGGGCGCAGGAGCTGGCCGAACACCTCGTGGACCTGGGCAACGACGGTCTCGTCGTGAACGGCACGACGGGGGAGAGCCCGACCACGACCGACGCCGAAAAGGCCGAGCTGATCCGCGCCGTCGTCGAGGCCGTCGGTGACCGCGCGACCATCGTCGCGGGCGCGGGCACGAACAACACCGCGCACAGCATCGAGCAGGCGAAGCAGGCCGCCGAAGCCGGCGCGCACGGCCTCCTGGTCGTGACGCCGTACTACTCGCGGCCCAGCCAGGCCGGGCTCTACGCGCACTTCACCACGGTCGCCGACGTCACCGAACTGCCCGTGATGCTCTACGACATCCCGCCGCGTTCGATCGTCCCGATCGAGGTCGACACGCTGCTGCGGCTTTCGGAGCACCCGCGCATCCTCGCGGTCAAGGACGCCAAGGGCGATCTGATCGCCGGCTCCGAGGTCATCGCGAACTCGCCGCTCGCCTACTACTCCGGTGACGACGGCCTCAACCTGCCGTGGATCTCCGTCGGCGGCGCGGGCGTGGTCAGTGTGATCGGGCACGTCGCCGCGGGCCGGATCCGCGGCATGATGGACGCCTACGAATCGGGCGACACCTCGACCGCCCGCACCAACCACCGCGGCATGCTGCCCGTCCTGCGGGCGATGTCCCGTGTCGGCGGTGTCGCCTTCTCGAAGGCGGCCCTGCGGCTCCGCGGGTTCGACATCGGCGACCCCCGGTTGCCGATCGTGGCCGCAGGCGACGAACAGCTCCAGGCGATTTCCGCCGATCTCGCCCAGGGTGGCGTGCCGCTCGGCGAAAGCGCCGCCAGTGACTGGCATGGTGCTCGGGTGGCACAAGCAGATTCAGCGGCGGCCTATACGGCGCCGACCTCACATACCAGCGTTGGGACCATGCCTCGGTGAGTTCACTGCCAACCGGACCCGGACCGACGACCCCGCCGCCCGCGCTGCCCGAAGGCGCCTTGCGCGTGGTCGCGCTCGGCGGGATCGGCGAAGTCGGCCGCAACATGACCGTCTTCGAATTCGGCGGCCGTCTGCTGATCGTCGACTGCGGGGTCCTGTTCCCCGAAGACGACCAGCCCGGCGTCGACCTGATCCTGCCCGACTTCCGCGCGATCGAAGACCGCCTGGAGGACATCGACGGCCTCGTCCTCACCCACGGGCACGAGGACCACATCGGCGCCGTCCCGTTCCTCCTGCGGCTGTTCCCGGACCTGAAGATCTACGGATCCCGGTTCACGAACGCGCTGCTCGCGGCCAAGGCCAAGGAACACCGTCAGCGGCCGAACCTGATCGAGGTCCGCGAGGGCGAGCGCCGCACCGTCGGTGCCTTCGACCTCGAGTTCTTCGCGGTCAACCACTCCATCCCGGACGCGCTCGCGGTGGCCATCCGCACCCCCGCAGGTGTCGTGCTGCACACCGGTGACATCAAACTCGACCAGCTCCCGCTCGACGGGCGGCTGACCGACCTCGCCGGGTTCTCCCGGCTCGGCGACGAGGGCGTGGACCTGTTCTGCGTCGACTCGACCAACGCCGAGGTCCCCGGGTTCGTCATGCCGGAGCGCGACATCGGCCCGGTGCTCGACGACGTCGTCCGCCGGGTCGACCAGCGCGTCATCGTGGCCTGCTTCGCGAGCCACGTTCACCGCGTGCAGCAGGTGCTCGACGCCGCCACGCGGCACGGCCGCCGGGTCGCGTTCGTCGGCCGGTCGATGGTCCGGAACATGGGCATCGCCGCCGACCTCGGCCTGCTGAACGTGCCGGACGGCCTCCTGGTCAACCTCGACCAGGCGAGCGACCTGCCCGAGAGCAAGGTGCTGTTCGTGTCGACCGGTTCGCAGGGCGAGCCGCTTTCGGCGCTTTCGCGGATGGCGCGCGGCGAGCACCGGCAGATCTCGATCCGCGCGGGTGACACCGTCGTACTGGCCAGCTCGATGATCCCGGGCAACGAGACCGCCGTCTTCGGCGTCGTCAACGGCCTCACCCGGCTCGGCGCGAACGTCGTGCACCAGGGCAACGCCAAGGTGCACGTGTCCGGTCACGCGTCGGCGGGCGAGCTGCTGTACCTGTACAACGCGGTGCGTCCCAGCAACGTCATGCCGGTGCACGGCGAGTGGAAGCATCTGCGCGCCAACGGCGAACTGGCCGTGCGCACCGGCGTCGCGCCGGAGAACGTGGTCATCGCCGAAGACGGGGTCGTGGTCGACCTGGTCGACGGCAAGGCTTCGCGTACCGGCCGGGTCGAGGTCGGGCACGTCTACGTCGACGGCCTCTCGGTCGGCGACGTCGGCGAGTCCACCCTTTCCGACCGGCTCGTGCTGGGCGAAGGCGGTTTCATCGCGATCACGGTGGCCGTCGACACCAACACCGGCCGCGCGGTGACCAAGCCGACGGTGTCCGGGCGCGGGTTCTCCGACGACCCGAAGGCCCTCGACGCCGTACTCCCGATGGTGGAGATGGAACTCGCGAGGACCGAGGCCGAAGGCATCACCGACACGCACCGCATCGCGCAGGCCGTGCGCCGCGTCGTCGGCCGGTGGGTCGCCGACACCTACCGGCGCCGTCCGATGATCGTGCCGACGGTCATCCCCGTTTAGCCGTAATACGAGAAGGCCCCTTTACTCAGTCGAGTGAAGGGGCCTTCTCGCGCATAATCACCACATGGTGATGGTGGGGGTGCATGTGGTAGCCGCGCTGGTGGGTGTGGCGCTCGGAGTGGGGGCGATCTACCTCCTCCGGATATACATCGAGGGCGTCCGCCGCGACCGGCGCGAACGGCCCGCGTTGGTGGCTCGAGGGCTCAGGCTGGACCGCTGGGAAAACGCCGTCGAGATGATGGAGAGCGAGGACGCCGCGGAGCGCCTCGAATGCTTCGCGGCCCTGGAACGCTGCGGGCGCGAAGAACCCGACGTCAGGCAAGACGTTGTCGAGCTGATCTGCGCCTACCTGCGTAAACCTTTCGTATACCCGGTCGAAGACGAGGCAGAACTCGAAGTCCGGCTCGCCGCGCAGAGGTTTCTCACGCGGCACTTCAGGTGGCCTTTGGGGGAGGCCAGACCCTTCGAGTTCTGGGAGGTCGAGGAGCTGGGACTGCGGGACGCGGTGCTCGTCGAACCCGATTTCGCGGACACCTTCCTCGTACGCGCCGAACTCGAGGACAGCCTGATCGTCCGCGGGAACTTCCGCCGGACCCGGTTCTCGCCCTCCGTGAATTTCGAAAGGGCGTGCTTCACCGGCGACACCGACTTCCGTGCCGCGTCGTTCCCGAGTTACGCGACCTTCGCCGGCGCGCTGTTCAGCGGGACGACCACGTTCGCCGACGCCCGGTTCGAGACAGGCGCCGATTTCACGGACGCGCGGGTGGAACAGCCCGACGCCGCCCACTCGTGGCCGTCGCCGTGGCGTCCTTGGGCGAATTCGCCGGTCGCTCAAGCCCGGCTCATCCCGATGAAGGCCGACGGACGGCCACCGTCATCAGCAGAGCGAAAGTGATCGTGATCGCCTGACCGAACAGGGCGTTGCGGGCTTTGCGCTGTTCCGCGCGAGTGGGCCGGTTCATCACGGATTCCCCCGGTATCGAGTATTTTCCTTACGGGGTAAGTGTTCCGCGGCGCGCTTTCGAGCACCTCCCGCCACGGTGGGGTTCTTCTACGCCGTAGGTCGCAGCCTTCCCCTAGGGGCCGGTGCGGCGTACCCTCGGACGCCACTGAGCCCCCATGCCGGGAGAGCCGATGGGACGCCATTCCACCGCCCGGACCCGAAGACGGGTGCTGGTCCCTCTGCTGGCCTTCGCCTTGGCGGCCGTGCTCGGTGCCGCCACCTGGGTGACCGTCGCCATGGCCCGCTCCGTCCCCGAATGCGATCCGGCGAAGGTGGTCGTCGCCGCGTCGCCCGACGTCGCCCCCGCCATCGCCGAGGCCGCCCGCGACGTCGAACTCGACTGCGCCACGATCGACGTCCAGTCCCGCGAATCCCTTCAGATGGCGGAGGAGCTGTCCGGCGACGCGTCCCGGCCGCAGGCCTGGATCCCGTCCTCCACGCTGTTTCTGCGCCGAGCCCACCAGCTCGGTGCGGCCGGCGTCCCCGAATCCGGTCCGTCCGTGGCCAATTCGCCCGTGGTGCTCGCGGTGACGGAACCGGTCGCGAAAGGGCTCGGCTGGCCGTACAAGCCGCTGACCTGGCTGGATGTCCTGCGTGGTGACAAGATCGTCGCCGGGATGCCGGATCCGGCACGGGATCCGGTCGGCGTTTCCGCGCTGCTGGCGCTGCGCGACGTCGTCAAAGGCGCTTCGGATCCCGCCGCCGCGTACGTTGCGTTGCTCCGGAAGTTCTCCGCCAACACCTACGACGCCCCACTGACCGTTTTCCCCGCGTCGGAGAACGCGGTACTGCGGCACAATTCCGATCTTTCCGCGAAGCCGGACGGGGGCGCCTTGGTCGCCGCGTACACACCCGCGTCCCCCTCGCTGGATTATCCGTTCGTGGAGATCGCGGGCGCGACGCCGAGGCAGGGGAGTGCGGTCGCCGAGCTGAAACGGGCTCTGCTCAACGGTTCCAGCGCCGCGGCGATCGCGCGAGCGGGGCTGCGCGCTCCCGGCGGGCAGGCCTTGCGGCTGGCCGAAACCGATCAACGTCTGTCGGTCCAAGGGCAGCGAAGCGCCGAATTCCCGGCCGCCGCCGAAGTCGACAAAGCGCTCAGTCAATGGGCCGGTGTGAGCGCGAGCGCCCGGGTGCAGGTGCTCATCGACGTCTCCGGTTCGATGAGCGCGCCTGTCCCCGGCACCGGGAAGTCCCGGCTGCAGGTCACCCTGGAAGCGGCGGAGAACGCGCTGCATCTGTTCAAACCCACGTCACAGGTGCGTTTCCTGGCCTTTGCGACCAAAGTGGACGGTGAGCGCGACTATCGGGAGATCCTGCCGATGGCGCCGGTCGGGCAGCAGCTGGCGGCGGTCGGCAAGCTGCGCGCCGTCCGGGCGGTCCCGGACGGCCAGACCGGTCTCTACGACAGCGTCCTCGACATCTATCGCCTGGCACGCAAGGAATGGGAGCCCGGGAAACTGAACCTGGTCATCGTGATGACCGACGGCCGCAACACCGACCCCGGCGGTATCAGCCGCGAGAACCTGGTGGCGGAGCTGGGAAAGCTGCGCGACCAGCGCCGTCCGGTGCCGCTGATCGGCATCGGGATCGGCCCGGACGCCGACGAGGCCGAACTCGATCAGCTCGTCGCCCCGGCCGGCGGCCAGGCCTTCCTCAGCCGTGATCCGGCGAAGATCAGTGAGGTGTTCTACGGGGCTCTCGGCCGGATCGCCGGCGCTGGATGAAGTAGACGGCGAGGATCACCGCCAGGCTGATCAGGCTCAGGTACAGCTGGGCTCGGGTGTCGTCGTCCACGAACAGCATCGACGCGACGACCGCCAGCGTCCCGGCGAGGGTCAGCCAGCTCAGCCAGGGATAGCCCCACATGCGCAGCTTCAGCCGTTCGGGTGCTTCGGCTTCCAGCCGACGTCGCATCCGCAGCTGCGAACCGGCGATGATCGCGTAGACGAACAGCGCGACGGCGCCGGCGGAGTTGATGATGAAGTAGAAGATCTTGTCGGGGGACACGAAGTTCATCACCACGGCGACGTAACCGACCGAAGTGGACACCAGGATCGCCTTCCACGGCACACCGCGCCGGTTCGTGTCGGCGATCCATTTCGGTGCCCAGCCGTTGCCGCGCAACGCGAACAGCATGCGGGAAGCCGTGTAAAGCCCGGAATTCAGCACCGACAGCACGGCTGTGAGCACCACCGCGCTGACCACGGTCTCAGCGGCGGGGATGCCGAACCGGCCGAACGCCGCGGCGAACGGGCTCGTCGTGGTCGGGATGTCGCGCCAGCCGGTGATCATCACCAGCAGCGTCACCGAACCGACGTAGAACAGGACCACCCGCCACACGATCGACGACGTCGCCTTGCGCACCGCCGCTTCGGGTTCGCGGGATTCGGCGGCGGCGATGGTGACGATTTCCGCGCCGAAGTAGGAGAAGATCACGATCACCACGCCGTGCACCACCGAGAACGGGCCGTTGGCGAGGAAGCCGTCCTGTGCGATGTTGCCGACCGAGAACGATCCGCCCGGCCAGAGCCCCAGTACGAACAGGACGCCGACGACCAGGAATACCACGATCGTGGCGATCTTGACCGATGCGAGCCAGAACTCGGTCTCCCCGAACGACCGGGCCGAGGCGAGGTTGGTCGCGGTCAGCAGGAGCATCAGCACGAGCGAGAAGATCCATTGCGGGACAACGGGAATCCAGGTCTGCAGGATCTTCGCCCCGGCGACCGCCTCGAACGCGACGACGCCCACCCAGAAGTACCAGTACAGCCAGCCGACGGTGAAGCCCGCCCAGCCGCCGAGTGACGTGCGCGCGTACTCCATGAACGAGCCCTGCGACGGCGAGGCCGTCGCCATCTCGCCGAGCATCCGCATCACCAGCACGACGATCAGGCCGCCGATGGCATAGGAGAGGACGGCGGCCGGGCCGACGGTGTGGATGACCGCGCCGCTGCCGATGAACAGGCTCGCACCGATGATGCCGCCCAGCGCGATCATCCGGACGTGGCGTTGCCGCAGCTCCGGGCGCAGACCCGCCCGCTCGGTCTGCCGGTCCGGGGTGGTTTCTGCGCCCATTCGCGGTTACCTCCTGACGCCAGTGGCGGTGAATCGCGGGATTGTCGCACCGCGAGAGCTTGAGGAAAAGTGTTTGCGCAACCCCCGGTGAACAGGCCGATGTGGACTCTGCGAACCTAGGTCGTGTCCTGCGAGTCTGTTCGATGGGCTTCGTGATCCAGGTGGTTCCTGGCGGTGCGGGCGGTGCGGCCTCGTACCGGGTCGTACTCGGTCGGGCCGTCAGGGGCCGCCTGGGCGCGGAGACCGCGAACTTGACTTGCAGGACATGACCTAGGCACCTCCACCGCGCGTTCCGAGGAGCTCTTCGATGCCGCACGCCGTCCTCCGGTTCCTGCCTGCCGTCGTCCTGGCCGCCGTGCTGACCGGCTGCTCGGATGAGGCGCCCCAGTCGCAGACGGCGCCGCCCGGGTCGTCGCCGCTGGCGCAGCAGGCCGCCGTTCCGTTCAACGACGCCGACGTCGCGTTCGCGCGGCAGGCCCTCGCGCACCACCAGCAGGGCGTGGATCTGGCTTCCCTGGCCGAAACGCGCGCCGAGAACGCGGAACTGAAGACGTTCGCGAAGCGCGTCATCGACACACACGAACCGGAGATCGCGCGGCTCTCCGCGCTCATCGAATCCTGGGGCCAGGCCGCGCCGGACGATCCGAACCTCGAACACATCCAGCGCGACGGCTACATCGCCCCCGGCGACATGGCGGAACTGGCCGGACTGTCCGGAAAGGACTTCGACCGGAAGTTCGTCACGCGGCTGCAGAAGCAGCGCGAGGCCGGCGTCCGCATCGCCGACGCCGAGACGCAGCACGGCCGCAACCCCGACGCACGGGACCTAGCCGCCACGACGTCGCGTTCGCAGCAGCAGGAGATCACCGACCTACGGGGCTTCCAGCAGGGTTGAGTCCGTCTGGACGACGTTCGAATTCAACTGGACGATGTAGGCGCCGCTCAGCAGGACCACGGCCCCGAGCGCCTGGATCCAGCTGAGCGCCTCGCCCAGCAGCAGCCAGGCCGCGGTCGCGGCGATCAACGGTTCCACCAGTCCCACGACGCTCGCCACCGACGCCGGAAGATGACGCAACGCCGTCATCCCGGTGGCGTACGCGAGCACTGTCGCGATCAGCACGAGCGCGATCAGCAGCAGCCACACCGGCGGATGCCACGGCCCGAACGCCGTCCGCGAAGTGACGACACCCCAGGGAACCGTCCACGGTGGAGCGACCGCGCACACCAGGACCGCGCCGATCGTCATGCCCCAGGTGACCATGCCGAGCGGATCCCGGTCCGCGACGCCGCGTTCCCCGAGCAGGAAGTACCCGGCCGAACAGACCGCCGCGCCCAGCCCCGCGAGCAACCCGACGACGTCCAGGCTCAGGCCCTCCCAGACCTGCGCGACCAGGACGAGCCCGGTCATCGCCAACGCGATCCCCGCCCACATCGCCCTCGGCAGGTGGACCCGCCGCACGAACCGCACCCACAGCGCGATCAGCACCGGGGAGGTGAACTCGAGCAGAATCGCGATGCCCACCGGGATCCGGCCCGCCGCGAGGAAGTACATGAGCTGGACGCCGGCCACACCGAGCGAGCCGTACGCCAGCAGCAGCGGCCACTCGCGCTTCGTCACTTTGAGCAGCTTCGGCCGGAAGACCGCGACCAACGCGAGCAACACGATCGCCGACAGCCCGATCCGGATCGCCGCGACCTGCTCCGGCGACAACCCCGCCTGCATCGCCGGTTTTCCCAGCACACCCGACGTCCCGAAGAAGAGCGCGGCGAGCAGGATGAGCACGATGCCCCGGCCGCGATGCGCGACATGCTGGGTGGGGGCGGCGAGTTCGGCGGTCACGGCCGGAGGGTAGAGGTCCGGCGGGAGCGGGGCGACCCGTTTTCCCAGCGGATGGATTTGGCGGCTCGTGAGTGGTAAGGACGGTTCTAACCGTCCTTACCACTCACGACCCTCCGAAACCGGCCGTGACCGGGCCGACCACACCACCCCTGCGCCGGCGACGGTAGCCACACGAACCCACTTCGGGCCCACCATGGAAAGTCCGCTCGAGACCTCGGCTCAGTAGGAGGTGCCGCCGTCGGTCCAGTCGGTCTGGGCGAAGTCCTCGTCGTCGACGGGGGCGCGTCGCGGCTTGCGAACCGGCGCCGGCGGGGGTGCGGCGACGGGCTGTTCGGGTTCGGTGGCTTCGAGGGCTTGGGGTTCGGGTGTGCCGTTCGGCCAGACGCAAGGCGAGGTCGCGCCGACGTAGAACTTGCCCAGATCGTTCGCCTGGACGGACATGTCGAAGGCGTCCGCGTTGTTGCGCACGAACACGTACTGGTCCTTGGGCCGCGAATCCGTCAGGACCTTGAAGTCGTGGGCGGACCACCACTGGACGACGGCGTCGAAATACTCCGCGAAGTCCGCGACATCGAGACCGGTCACCTCGTAGGTCGCCGAGATCTCGAAGCGACCTTGGGGGCCGTCGTCCGTCGGGTCGGTGCACTCGGATCGGTTCCGGGTGAACGGTTTCAGCCGCGCGGAGCCGGGCAGCGCCGAGAGCGTGCCCTGGATGTACTGCTCGACCTTTTCTCGCGCCTGGTGTTCGGTGATGGTCGGTTTCATGGCGTCTCCACCTCCGGGGGAGCAGGCCGACAAGAGTAGGAGAAGGGCGGCCAGGACCGGGAGCCTCATGAGGCGGGCTTGCCCGCGACGATCAGGCCGATATTCCGCAGCGAGGGATTGTTGTCCTCCCAGTACTCACTGTGCGCTTCCTGGCTGTACCCGCCGAACCCGTCCGTGCCCGGCGCCGACGTGAACACCTGCCCGCCGAAGTCCGCGTCGGTCGGGTCCTGCCCGAGTACCAGGTCGTACCCGGCGACCTCCAGATTCGCCAGATTGATCATGTCGTGTTCGGCCACCGTCGCGTGGACGTGTTCGCCGGTCTCGCCCGGATCCACTCCATCGAGATGCAACTGGCTCACGTCGTGCACGCCGACGCCGGGGCTGGCCACGAAAACGAGTTCGTCCGCCGCGAGGCCGCCGTCGCGGGCCGCGTGGCCGACGACGGTGGTGCCGTAGCTGTGGCCCAGCACCGTGTTGTGCGACGGTGACCCCTGATGCGTTTCCCGCAGCCCGTCCTGGAATTGGGCGAGTGCCGCCTTGCCTCCATCGGCGTACTTCTCGCTCGCGGCGTCGGTGATCCCGTCCGGGGCGTCGTAGCCGAGCCAGGTGATGACGGCGGTCGAAGGGGAGCCGGCGGTCGTCGCCACGGCCCACATCTTGTCCGAACGGTTGAGGTCGCCGCCGATCTTGCTGAGCTCCGACCCGGTCCCCGGCACGTACGTCGCCACGTTCACCGCCGTGTCCGGATTCCCCGCCGACACGATCGCCTTCCCGTCACCGCCGGTGTCCAAGCCGAGCAGGAACGCTTGAGGTTCCGGCTGGTCCAGCCGCCGCGAGATGGCTTCCAGACCCTTGACGCGGGGATCTCCTTGCAGCCGCGCGATCTCCTGGGCGAGGACGGCGCGGTTGGCGGCGTCGCGGTCGGTGGCCGGGATACCGTCGAGATTGCCGACAAGTCCCGGATTCCCTTGCAGCAGAGCGACTTTCGCGGTGTCCGAGAGGCTGTCCCACCATGCCTTGTTGTCGCCGGGGGAGCCGTTCTCCGGCGGGCCGATGATCGACAGGCCGCTTTGCGCGGATCCGTCGTCGGCGGCTTGGGCGAGGGTGCCGGAGCCCTGTTCGGTGATCTCGCCTCGGAGGGCTCGCCGCATGATGGCCGCGAAGTCGGCGTCGACGTCGGTGGCGCGGCGCAGGATCTGCTCGATCCGGTCGGCGAGTTCCGCCATCACGCGCGGCTGCTCGGGCCCCGGAGGCCCACCGGAAGACGTGATCTCCCCGCCGGAACCGATGGTCAGGCCGTTCCGGGAAGCGAGTTCGTCGGTCTCGCGCACGAACGCGACGATCCGGTCCAGCGCGATCTGCACCTCGTGCGCGCCCCGCCGGACGGCGGACGCCTCGGCCACGAGTCGTTCCAGGGTGGAGGTCAGCGATTCACCCCGCGTCGACGCGGCCGTGGCGGCCTCGCCGGTCCAGCCGGGGAAGCGGGCCATGGCCTCGACGTCGTCGTTCGCGGCGATGATCCGGGTGCAGCCGTCGTTCAGCGCGTCGGCGACCGCGCCGATCGCGGCCGGGTCCCATCGGCGTACGTCGCCCCAGGTGAGCATCAGACGGGGAGTTCCCGGGACGCCGCCAGCTCGTTCGAGCGGTAGCGGGCGGCGGCTTCGCCGAGTTGCCCGGAGTACTCCGAAGCGTTCTTCGCCCAGCCTGGCACCGCGCGGCCCCAGGCATCCGCGAGCAGCCGCGCCGCCTCGCCGGACGTGCCACCCGGCATGCCTGTCGCGACACCGGCCAGGGTGGCCGCGAGTTTCACCTGCCCGACGTCGTCCGAAGCCCGTTGAGCCGCGCCTGACGCGGCGCCGATCGTCTCCAGGACCACCTCGAAGCCGGTCATCCCGCTTCCTCCCCGCAACGTGACGCTGTGTGACCACACTACGACGCAGGAGAAGGGCGCGCGGTTCCCTTAACCGTCCTTGAAGAGACCGTCGGCAACGTAGCGGGAGACGGTCGCGAGACGGCGCCCCTGCAGACGTAGCGCGTCGAGGGCGAGATCGTCGGGTTCGGCGGACTTGCGCGAGACGAACGAGCCGCCGTACGGATTGCCGGATTCGAGCAGGTGCGGATCGGTGTAGCCGAGCGGCAGGACGATGGCACCCCAGTGATAGAAGATGTTGTTCGTCGCCAGGACGGTCGATTCGAGGCCGCCGTGCGCGGTCGACGCGGTGGTGAACGACGTCGCCACCTTGTTCACCAGCTTTCCCTTGGCCCACAGGCCACCGGAGCTGTCCAAAAAGGACTTCAGCTGGGCGGCGGGCCCGCCGAAGCGGGTCGGGCTCCCGGCCGCGAAGCCGTCCGCCCACTCCAGGTCGTCGAGGGTCGCCAGTTCGTGGTGCGGGCCCGCGTCCACCCAGGCCTGCCAGCGCGGATTGCTCGCCACGGCCCCAGGAGGGGCGGTTTCGGGAACCGTGCGGACGCGGACTTCGGCTTCGGTCTCGCGGGCGCCGTCGGCCAGCGCCGAAGCCAGTTTCGCGGTATTGCCCGTCGCGCTGTAGTAGACGACGAGGATGCGGGTGCTCACGTCCGCGACACTAGGCGAACGTGAGCACCCGTCTCAGGATCCGGAACTCAGTGCTTCTTCCAGGGACTGACGGTGTCGGTCGGCCGCGTCGGGTCGTGGAACCGGGGCTTGTCCAGTTCGCCGCGGCGCAGCGGCACCAGCCCGTCCGTGATGGCCTGCATGATCTTGGCGTGCGCGCGGACACCGGCGCCCGGTCGCTCCGGCTCGACGTCCGACAGGTCCACCGGGTCGCCGAAATGCACCTGGAAACGGGGACGCCGCATGGGCGCGCTCAGCCCGGACTTCGCGAGCGGTACCAGGTCGGCGGGACCGTTGACGGTCTCCGTCCCCCAGTAGACGGCTTCGTGCGCGCCCCACTGGCTGATCGGGATCACCGGTACGCCGGCGGCCAGCGCGAGCCGCGCGGCGCCGGTCTTGCCCCGTTCGGGCCACAGACCGGGATCGTGGCTGATCCGGCCCTCGGGGTAGACGATGAGCGGGTCGCGGGTGGTGCGCAGGGCCTCGGTGGCCTCGGCGAACTGGCCGATGGCCGTCGACGACTCCTTGCGGTCGACCCGCAGGTGGCCGCTGACCCGCAGCGCCGGGCCGATGACCGGCGCGTCGAGGATGCCGCCCGCCAGCATGAACCGCGGGTTGATCCCGATCCGTTTACAGGCCGCCATCAGCACGAACGCGTCGAAGACGCCGATGTGGTTGGCGGTCATGAGCAGTGGCTTCCTGCGAAGCTCCGCCGGGACCCGGCCGGTCACGGTGAGTTTCCCGACGAAGTTGACCAGCCCCCGGTCGATGTTCAGCATCGTGCGCCAGATGGCCGGGGCGCGGCGAGCCGAATTCTCATCCTGATGCAGCGCGAACATGGGGCAGAGCATGTCATGACCCCGCTTTCACCCGGATGGCCGCTCAAGCTGTGACCTGAGACGAATGTTCCGGATGTGCTCCGAGTGGCACCCGGGACTGAAGGGCCGTTGCGGTTACCTTGGAGATATGGCTAGCGGGTCGACGACCAGGAAGCGGAGTACGGCACGAAGCGGCGGCAGCAAGGGGCCGGCGCGAAAGCCACGTACCCCGGCGAAGCCCAGGTCAACGGCCGCGAGGAAGCCCGCTCCACGGCGCCCGGCGGCCAGGAAGAAGTCGTCCGGCACGTTCGCGAAGGGCGTGCGCGGCACCTGGAACCTGCTCGCGAAGGGGCTCGGCACCCTGGCGAGGACGGTCGGCCGCGGCCGTGAGCTCGAACCGGAACACCGTCGCGACGGCCTCGCGCTCGGCCTGATCGCGCTGGCGCTGGTGATCGCGTTCGGTGTCTGGTGGCGGGCGGCGGGGCCGATCGGCGGCTGGGTCGAGGTCGCCACCAGGTCGGTGCTCGGTGCCGGCGCGGTGACGTTGCCGCTGGTGCTCACCGTGGTGGCCGTCGCGCTGATGCGTTCCGAACCGGTGCCCGAGGCCCGGCCCCGGATGGTCATCGGCACGCTCCTGGTGCTCCTGTCCGTCCTCGGCCTGCTGCACATCTTCACCGCGCTGCCCGAGACCAACGACGGCCGGATGTACGCCGGTGGGGTGATCGGCGCGTTCTCCGGCGGCCTGCTGACCATGGGGGTCACCACCTGGGTCGCGGTGCCGCTGCTGGTGCTGGCGCTGCTGTTCGGCACGCTCGTTTTCACCGGCACGCCGGTCCGCGAGATCCCGCATCGCCTGCGCAACTGGGGTCTCGACCCCGAGGAGATCGAAGAGGCCGAGGCCGAGCGCAAGGCCATCCACGACGAACGCGACGCCGTCACCGAGGCCGACCCGAAGTCGGTGCGTCTGCGGAAGCCGTCGCGGCGCCGTCAGGGGACCGGTGACAACGCGGCCGAGCAGCTCGACATCGAGGCCGCGCTGGCGGAGGCACCGACGCCGCTTCGCCCTCCGAAGCCCGCTGTGAAGCCGGTCGAGGAGAAGAAGCCGAAGAAGGCGGAGGCGCCGCTCGCGGTCACCAGGACCGTGGAAGGCGACTACAAGCTCCCGCCGCCGGACCTGCTGAAACTCGGCGACGCGCCGAAATCCCGCAGCAAGGCCAACGACGCCATGATCGAGGCGATCACCGGCGTGTTGGAGCAGTTCAACGTCGACGCGCAGGTCACCGGGTTCACCCGGGGCCCGACGGTCACCCGGTACGAGGTCGAACTCGGCCCGGGTGTGAAGGTCGAGAAGATCACCGCGCTGACCAAGAACATCGCCTACGCCGTGGCGACCGACAACGTGCGCCTGCTGGCGCCGATCCCGGGTAAGTCCGCGGTCGGTATCGAGGTGCCGAACTCCGACCGCGAGATGGTGCGTCTCGGCGACGTGCTGCGCGCACCGTCGACGGTCAAGGACAACCACCCGATGGTCATCGGGCTCGGCAAGGACATCGAGGGCCATTTCGTCACCGCGAACCTGACGAAGATGCCGCACCTGCTGGTGGCGGGGTCCACCGGTTCCGGTAAGTCGAGCTTCGTGAACTCGATGCTGGTGTCGCTGCTCGCGCGGGCGACGCCCGACGAGTGCCGGATGATCCTGATCGACCCGAAGATGGTCGAGCTGACCCCGTACGAGGGGATCCCGCACCTGATCACGCCCATCATCACCCAGCCGAAGAAGGCCGCCGCCGCGCTGGCCTGGCTGGTGGAGGAGATGGAGCAGCGGTACCAGGACATGCAGGTCAACAAGGTCCGGCACATCGACGACTACAACAAGAAGGTGCGCTCGGGCGAGATCACCGCGCCGCCCGGCAGCGAGCGCGTCTACGCGCCGTATCCGTACATCATGGCGATCGTCGACGAGCTCGCCGACCTGATGATGACCGCCCCGCGTGACGTCGAGGACGCGATCGTCCGGATCACCCAGAAGGCGCGTGCCGCCGGTATCCACCTGGTGCTGGCCACCCAGCGTCCGTCGGTCGACGTCGTGACCGGCCTGATCAAGACCAACGTGCCCTCGCGGCTCGCGTTCGCGACGTCCTCTCTCACCGACTCGCGGGTCATCCTCGATCAGCCGGGCGCGGAGAAGCTCATCGGTATGGGTGACGCGCTGTACCTGCCGATGGGCGCCGGGAAACCCGTCCGTATCCAGGGCGCCTTCGTCGGCGACGAAGAGATCGCCTCGGTGGTGAACTTCGCGAAGGAACAGGCGCAGCCGGACTACCAGGACGGCGTCACCGCGGCGAAGGCCGGCGAGAAGAAGGAGATCGACTCCGACATCGGCGACGACCTCGACGTCCTGCTGCAGGCCGCCGAGCTCATCGTCACCTCGCAGTTCGGCTCGACCTCGATGCTGCAGCGGAAGCTGCGCGTCGGGTTCGCCAAGGCCGGACGCCTGATGGACCTGCTGGAAAGCCGCGGCGTCGTCGGGCCGTCCGAAGGCTCGAAGGCACGCGACGTGCTGATCAAGCCCGAGGAACTGGAGTCGGTGCTGTTCATGATCCGCGGCGGCGGCGACGCCAACGGCGGCGAGCTGCCGGACGAGGACTGACCTGGCCCTGGAGCCTCTTGCGTCGTGCTATGAACGGCTCGTTACTTGCAAATTTTGCAAGTAACGAGCCGTTCATAGCACGCGCGGAGATCAACTGAGGGACCGATGCAACGGACCGGGGGCTCCGTTCCGTCAAGGATTCGTGGACACCAAGAAGCTGCTCGTCGTCCTCTGCGCCCTGCTCGGCTTGGCCTGCGGGGCCGGCAGCTCCGCCGCGCGGGAACAACCCGCTGCGGCAGCGCCCGCGTCGGTGGTCCAGCCCGCCGAGAAGCCCGCGGGGAAGCCGGTCGAAAAGCCTGTCGAGAAGCCCGCGGTTGAGCTGGGGAAGACCGTCGTCCTCAAGGCCGGTGACACGGCCGAGGTCGCGTCGAAGGACGTCAGTGTCCGGTTCGCCAAGCTCGTGTCCGATTCCCGCTGCGGTGCGGGCATGGTCTGCGTCTGGGAAGGAGAGGCCGTGGTCGAGCTGACCCTGGCCGAACCCGGACGCGGTGAGCGGACGACGGCGGAACTCGCCTCCACCGGACGTGGGGGCAGGCAGTCCGTCGAGTTCGCCGCCTGCCGGGTGGATCTGGTCGCCGTGAGTTCGGGGGGCGACCAGATCACCCTGCGGGTCTCTAAGGCCTAAGCGCGTTCTAGGTCTCTGGGTTG
>NZ_JACBXD010000063.1 GCF_013870525.1 Amycolatopsis pittospori | reverse complement strand
CCTGCGTCGCCGGGGTGGGCTGGTCACGGGCGGTGTCGTCCCGCCGCGATCCCGGGGACCTCGATACCGCCGCGGGTCCGGTCGGCGGGACGACACCCGTTGGTGAACAGGGCTGATTCGATCCGATCATCACGTCCAGTTGTTGTCACGACGGGTCGTCCAGTTGTTGTCACGCACTACGTTCACCTCCCCTCGAAAATCCGCTCCGGTGGGCGAAATCACTCAGGTCCAGTTGTTGTCACGACGAGTGGTCCAGTTGTTGTCCCGCATGCTGTTCACCTCCCTCGAAATGGCCAGGAATCCGGCAAATCACTCACCAGTTGTTGTCCTGCATCGGTGCACCTCCCTCGTTTCGGTTGGGCTGTCCGGGGGAATTCCGGGCCGCGCTTCTTATCGTCCGGACAACGAAGGCCGTCGCAGTCCCGGTTCGATTACGGTGTAGATCACCGACGGAAGAGGGTGCGTGGACGGACGACTAGGCGGCGCGCGGCGGAGGCTCAAGGCCTGGCACCTGTGGAGCCTGCCGCGACCTGTGCGTTCCTACGTCCTGGTCGTGAATCTCATCGCAGTCCTCTCGACGGCCGCCACGGCCCGTCTCGTCCCGGTCACCGGTACCGACCTGGTCCGGTTCGGGGTCTTGACGCTGTGCGCGGCCATCGCGATCGAGGGCACCCGGCAGATCGAACGCCAACGGGAATACGACAGGGCCCCATCGGTCGCCTACGTCGACACGAAGGCGGTCTGGAGCGTCGCCGCCGTCATCGCGCTGCCTCCGGTGCTCGCCGCCGCGATGGTCGTGGTGACCTACACCATCGCATGGCTGAGGATCTGGCCACACCAACGGCCGGTTCTCCCCCATCGGTGGATCTTCTCCGCCGCGACGGTGCTCTGCGGCACGCAGGCCGCCGTCGTCGTCCTCAGCCTCGGCATGCGCCACTACCCCGGCTCGCCCGACTCCGGCCTGCTTCCCGGACTCGGCGACCTCGCCGTCATCATCGTGGCCGCGGCCCTGCGCTGGGCGATCAACACCGCGCTGGTGATGATCGCGATCTCGCTGTCGTCGCCGCCGAAGTCGATCGGCGAGCTGTTCTCCGGGTTCGGCGACCAGATCCTCGAGGCGGGCGCGCTCGGGCTCGGCCTGGTGACGGCCGTCGTGCTCGTCGAAGCCAATCCGGTGGTGCTCGTCGGCGTCGTCATCGCGCTCGTCGCCCTGCACCGCGGGCTGCTGCTGACGCAGTACCGGCGCGACGCGCACACCGACGCCACCACCGGGCTCGTCACGAAACGCCGCTGGCGCCAGCTGGCCGAAGAACACCTCGGCCGGACGCGCGCGGGCCGGAAGCTCGGCGTGCTGTTCCTCGACCTCGACAACTTCAAGACGATCAACGACACCTACGGCCATCCCAACGGCGACCTCGTCCTGCGCGCCGTCGGCGACGCGCTGCGCGCGGAGATCCGCGAACAGGACGTCTGCGGACGCTGGGGCGGCGAGGAGTTCTCGATCGTCATCCCGGACGTCCACAGCGAGGAGACGCTGCGCCAGGTCGCCGAACGGATCCGGCACCGCGTGGCGGGCGTCGCGGTCACCCTGCCCGATCGCGACACGGTGCTGACCGATCTGACGGTCTCGATCGGCGGGGCGCTGTACCCGGCCGACAACATCACCGGCGTCGACGACCTCCTGGTGGCCACGGACACCGCGCTGTACCGGGCCAAACAGGGCGGACGCAACCGCGTCGAATTGGCCCCTCCCCAGCAGTAAGGGCGCTTTGGGGTCGTGAATGGCAATTCGTGGGGTGAAGTTTTCCTTCGCCGGGCTCGCGTGCCGATACATGTGACTCGCGGGGAGGGGTGTTGCGAAAGCCACTTTCACAACCTTCAACGTTGCGAAAGTGGCTTTCGCAACGCCCCCGCGACTCGGCCGGACACAAGGAGCGGCACTCGCCACTCACGAACCGCGACCGGCGGACCCAGGTGACCGACGGACCCGGTGAAACCGGCGTGAACACTCGATGACACCTCGCGAACCCGACGATCACTCCGGCCGCGCGATTGTCCACTTCATGACGTCATCCGCCCCCTCGACTAGGTGTTCCAGGCCACTTTTTGGCGGGTTCCTACAAGACCCGGCCCTCGGCGTGCGTCACCGACGACATTCTCGTACCGGCCGGTAAGAGGCAGGCTGTAAGGCAGGTACAGATGACCGTCCCGCGCGTGATCCGGCGGGACGTCGCCTGTTGTGCTGCGTACTTGGGAGGCTCAGTCGGTGTTCAGTCGTGTCGCCATCGTCAACCGCGGAGAAGCCGCGATGCGGCTCATCCACGCCGCCCGCGAGCTTTCCGCGGAGACCGGACAGCGGATCGAGACCGTCGCTCTCTACACGGATGCGGACCGGTCGGCGACGTTCGTGCGGGAAGCCGACATCAGCTACAACCTGGGGCCGGCGTCGGCGCGTCCTTACCTCGATTTCGCCGTGCTGGAGCGGGCGCTGACCGAGACCGGGGCCGACGCGGCCTGGGTCGGCTGGGGGTTCGTGGCCGAGGATCCGGCCTTCGCCGAGCTGTGTGAGCGGCTGGGCGTCACCTTCATCGGGCCGAGCGCGGACGCGATGCGCAAGCTCGGCGACAAGATCGGTGCCAAGCTGATCGCCGAAGAGGTCGGCGTGCCGGTGGCTCCTTGGAGCCGCGGGGCGGTCGAGGATCTCGACGCCGCCATCAAGGCGGCCGACGAGATCGGCTACCCGCTGATGCTCAAGGCCACCGCAGGCGGTGGCGGCCGCGGTATCCGCGTCATCACCTCCGCCGACGAGCTCGAAGACGCCTACGAGCGCACCAGCCAGGAGGCCGCTCGCGCCTTCGGCAGCGGCGTCGTCTTCCTGGAGCGCCTGGTCACGGGCGCGCGGCACGTCGAGGTCCAGGTCATCGCCGACGGCCAGGGCACCGCGTGGGCGCTGGGCGTCCGCGACTGCTCGGTGCAGCGCCGCAACCAGAAGATCATCGAGGAATCCGCCTCCCCCGTCCTGAGCCCGGCGCAGGCCGACGAGCTCAAGCGGTCCGCCGAGCGGCTCGCGCTCGCCGTCGACTACTGCGGCGCCGGCACGGTCGAGTTCCTCTACCACCCGGGCGACAAGCTCTTCGCGTTCCTCGAGGTCAACACCCGCCTGCAGGTCGAGCACCCGATCACCGAGTCGACCACCGGCATGGACCTGGTCAAGGCCCAGCTGCACGTCGCTTCCGGCGGCAAGCTCGAAGGCACCCAGCCCGCCGAATCCGGTCACGCCGTCGAGGCGCGGCTGAACGCCGAAGACCCCGACCGCGACTTCGCGCCGTCTCCCGGCCGCATCGCGCGTCTGGACCTGCCCGCCGGACCGGGCATCCGCGTCGACACCGGCGTCAGCGAAGGCGACACGATCCCGGCCGACTTCGACTCGATGATCGCGAAGATCATCGCCTACGGCCGCGACCGCGACGAGGCGCTCGGCAGGCTCCGCCGCGCGATGGCGCAGACCACGGTCATCATCGAGGGCGGCGCGACCAACAAGAGCTTCGTCCTCGACCTGCTCGACCAGCCCGAGGTGATCGACGGCAGCGCCGACACCGGCTGGATCGACCGCGTCCGCGGCGAGGGCAAACTGGTCACCCACCGGCATTCGGCGATCGCGCTCGCGGCCGCCGCCATCGAGGCCTACGAGGATGAGGAAGCCGTTGAGCGCCAACGACTTCTGTCCACCGCGCACGGTGGCCGTCCGCAGGTGCAGCACGAGAGCGGCCGTCCGCTCGACCTGAAACTGCGCGGCGCCGCGTACCGGGTGAGCGTGGCCAGGGTCGGCCACCGCCGGTTCCGCGCCGGCATCTGGGCGGGCGGCGACGTCCACCCCGCCGACGTCGAGGTCGACCGTTTCGACGAGCACACCGGCCAGATCACCGTCAACGGCACCCGCTTCCGCCTCGTCACCGGCACGCACGGCCCGATCCACCTGGTCGAGGTCGACGGCGTCACCCACCGCATCAGCCGCGACGAGGGCGGCGTCGTCCGCTCCCCCGCGCCCGCGCTGGTCGTCGCGACCCCGCTGGAGGTCGGCGCGGAGGTCGAGGCAGGCGCACCCGTGCTGGTGCTGGAAAGCATGAAGATGGAGACGGTGCTCCGCGCGCCGTTCCGCGCGAAGCTGCGCGAGTGCGTCGTCTCGGTCGGCAGCCAGGTCGAGACCGGCGCGCCGCTGCTGCGCCTCGAACCGCTGGCCGACGAGGGCGAAGAAGTCGCCGAGGACACCGGCAGCGTCGAGATCGAGCTGCCCACGGAACCCGGCGGCGCGTCGGCGCTGCAGCGGATCGCGCGGGGCCAGCAGGACCTGCGCAGCCTCCTGCTCGGCTTCGACGTCGACCCGCACGACGAGCGCCGCACGCTCAGCGCGTACCTGGCCGCCAGGACCGAGGTGGAGGCCAACGGCGACCGCCCGCTGGAGGGCGAGGTCGAACTGCTGACCGTGTTCGCCGATCTCTCCGAGCTGATCCGCAACAAGCCGGCCGGCGAGGAGACCAAGACCGACACCCGCGTGCACAGTGCCCGCGAGTTCTTCCACACCTACCTGCAGAGTCTCGACGTCGAACGCGCCGGCCTGTCGGAGTCGTTCCAGAACAAGCTGAAGAAGGTCCTCGCGCACTACGGCGTCAAGGACCTGGAGCGCACGCCGGAGCTGGAGGAGGCGGTCTTCCGCATCTTCCTCGCCCAGCAGCGCGCCGCCTCCGACGTCGCGATCGTCACCGCGCTGCTGCGCCAGTGGCTCACCGAGGCCCAGCCGTTCGAGTCGATGCGCGAACCGGCGGGCAAGGCGCTGGAGCAGCTCATCGCCGCCACCCAGCTCCGGTTCCCGGTGGTCGGCGACCTCGCCCGCAGCGTGGTGTTCCGCTGGTTCGCCCAGCCGCTGCTGCGTCGCACCCGCGCCGAGGTCTACAGCGAGGTCCGCAAGCACCTGCGGCACCTCGACCAGCACCCGGACTCCCCGGACCGCGCCGAGCGGATCGCGCGCATGCTGGCCAGCGCACAGCCGCTGGTCCGCCTGCTCGGACAGCGGATCGGCCGCCCCGGCACCGATCACACCCCGCTGCTCGAAGTCCTGAGCCGCCGCTACTACGGCAACCGTGCGCTCACCGGCGTCCAGTCGGTCACCGTCGGCGGTTGTACCTTCGTCACCGGTGACTACGCCTACGACGGCGAACGGTTCCACATGGCCACCACGGCCGTCGACCGCGCCGGGCTGCCCGGGGCGATCAAGGCCGTCGCGGACCTCGCGGCCGGGCTGCCCGCCGACACCGACGTCGAGGCGGACCTGTACCTCACCTGGGACGACGCGTCGGCCGACGAGGACACGATGGCGGCGGGACTGCGCGAGATCCTCGCGGCCGAGTCACTGCCCAGCCGGGTCCGGCGGATCACCACCACGGTCGCCGGGCACAGCGGCGCGGTGGTGCACCACCACTTCACCTTCCGGCCGTCCTCGACCGGTTTCACCGAAGAGCGGCTGATCCGCGGCCTGCACCCGCTGATCGCACAGCGGATGCAGTTGCAGCGCCTGGCGAACTTCGACCTCACCCGGCTGCCGACCGGCGACGAGGACGTCTACCTGTTCAAGTGCGTCGCGCCGAAGAACCCGTCGGACCAGCGGCTGGTCGCGCTGGCGCAGGTCCGTGACCTGACCCCGTTGCGGGACAACGACGGCAAGCTGCTCGCGCTGCCCGCGGTCGAAGGCACGCTCGCGGGCTGCCTCGACGCGATCCGCGAGGTGCAGGCGAAGCTCCCGGCGAAGAAACGCTTCGACACCAACCGGATCATGCTCTACGTGTGGCCGACGAGTGAGCTCACCGGCGAGGAGCTGAACACGGTCGCGCAGCGCGTGCAGCCGTCGACGGCGGGCGCGGGCCTCGAAGAGGTCCAGTTCCTCGGCAGGCAGCGTGACCGCGCGACCGGCGAGCTCACCGAGGTCGCCGTGCGGATCGGTTACGACGTCAGCGGCGGCGTGCAGATGTCGCTGGCCGAGCCCACCACCGAGCCGATCGAGCCGCTCGACGACTACCGCCAGAACGTCCTGCGCGCCCGGCGCCGCGACACCGTCTACCCGTACGAACTGACCGAGATGCTCGGTTCGTTCACCGAGTACGACATGGACGACAGCAACACGCTCGTCCCGGTCGACCGGCCGAAGGGGCGCAACAAGGCGGCGATCGTCGCCGGTGTGGTCTCCACGCCGACCGAGCGCTACCCGGAGGGCGTCAAGCGGGTCGTGCTGCTGGGCGACCCGACGAAGGCGCTCGGCGCGCTGTCGGAGCCGGAATGCTCGCGGGTGATCGCGGCACTGGACCTCGCCGAGCGGATGCGGGTCCCGCTGGAATGGTTCGCGCTTTCGGCGGGTGCCCGGATCTCGATGGAATCCGGCACCGAGAACATGGACTGGGTGGCGGCCGCGCTGAAGCGGATCGTGAACTTCACCCAGGACGGCGGCGAGATCAACATCGTCGTGGCGGGCATCAACGTCGGCGCCCAGCCGTACTGGAACGCCGAAGCGACGATGCTCATGCACACCAAGGGAATCCTGGTGATGACACCGGATTCCGCGATGGTGCTGACCGGCAAGCAGTCGCTCGACTTCTCCGGTGGCGTGTCGGCCGAGGACAACTTCGGCATCGGCGGCTACGACCGGGTCATGGGCCCGAACGGCCAGGCGCAGTACTGGGCGCCGAACCTCGCGGCCGCCCGCGACGTGCTGATGTCGCACTACGACCACACCTACGTGGCGCCGGAGGAGACCGGTCCGCGCAAGGCGCTGACGAACGACCCGATCGACCGGGACGTCTCGCCGTTCCCGCACGCGGCCGTCGACAGCGACTTCACCACGGTCGGCCAGATCTTCTCGAAGGAGGCCAACCCCGACCGCAAGAAGCCGTTCGACATCCGCACCGTGATGCGCGCGCTGTCGGACCAGGACCACCCGGTGCTGGAGCGGTGGCCGGGGATGGCCGACGCGGAGACCGCGGCCGTGCAGGACGTCCACCTCGGCGGACGTCCGGTGTGCCTGCTCGGTATCGAATCCCGTTCGGTGCCGCGCCGCGGTTTCCCTCCCACCGACGGCCCGGACACCTACACCGCGGGCACGCTGTTCCCGCGGTCGTCGAAGAAGGCGGCGCGGGCGATCAACGCGGCCAGCGGCAACCGGCCGCTGGTGGTGCTGGCGAACCTGTCCGGCTTCGACGGCTCGCCGGAGTCGATGCGGAAACTGCAGCTGGAGTACGGCGCCGAGATCGGCCGGGCGATCGTCAACTTCGACGGTCCGATCGTGTTCACCGTGATCTCCCGGTACCACGGCGGCGCGTTCGTGGTCTTCTCGAAGGCGCTGAACCCGAACATGACCGTGCTGGCGCTGGAGGGCTCGTTCGCCTCCGTGCTCGGCGGCGCGCCCGCCGCGGCGGTCGTGTTCTCCGGTGAGGTCAACGCGCGGACCGCGGCGGACCCGCGGGTGCGGTCGCTGTCGGAGAAGCTCAGCGGGGCGACCGGTGCCGAACGCGCCGCGCTCGCCGCGGAACTGGCCGACGTCCAGTCGTCGGTGCGGGCCGAGAAGCTGGGCGCGGTCGCGTCCGAGTTCGACGGCGTGCACAGCATCGAGCGCGCGGTGAAGGTCGGCTCGGTGGACGCGATCATCAGCGCGGCCGAACTGCGCCCGCGCATCATCGAGGCGATCGAGCGGGGCCTGGCCAAGAAGTAGTACTTAAGCGCTATGAACGGCCCGTTACTTGCAAAATTTGCAAGTAACGGGCCGTTCATAGCATTACGGCGGCTACCCGGAGGGCGGGCTCAGGGCTTCGGATCGTCGGGCGGAGGGTCCACGAAGTCCTCGGGCGCGATCCGGTCCAGGGCCGCCCGGAACTCCTCCACCTCACGCTCCTGCTCGACCGGGTCGGCCGGGACCGTCGGCAGTTCCGCGTCGGGTCCGGAGCCGACGATCTCGACCCGGACCGAAGCGACCTCCAGTACCGAGTCGGCCACCTTGATCACCACGCCGGCGCGCAACCCGATCGCGACGGCGTCGCTCGGCCGTGCCGAGACGCGGATGCCGGAGTCGAGGACCAGATCCGCGAAGAAGATGCCGTCCCGCAGCGCGGTGACCTCGACTCCGATGACGTGATGCCCGAACGATTCGACGACCTGGCCGATCAGTTCGATCGTGCCGGGGCGGGGCAATCGGATCTTCTCCTGCGCGAGTGCCACCGCGCTCGCCTCGGGGCCGCCGATCGTGATCGCCAGCCAGCGGCGTTCGCCCTCCCGCTCCCGCAGCAGCATGACGGGTGCCGCTTCCGGAGCCAGGACGGCCATCCCTTCGACGTCCATCGGGATCATGCGCGTCACCTCATTCCTTCGATCGGCCCGAGTGTGAATGCCCCTCGGCGCGCAGCCGCGGGACCATATGCGGATAGTGCAGTTCGAACGCCGGCCGTTCGGACCGGATCTTCGGCAGGTCGTGGAAGTTGTGCCGGGGAGGCGGGCAGGTCGTCGCCCATTCCAGGGAGTTCCCGTGGCCCCACGGGTCGTCGACTTCGACGATCTCCCCGAACCGGTGGCTGCGGACGACGTTCCAGAGGAACGGCAGCACCGACGCGCCCAGCAGGAACGCGCCGATGGTGGAAATCGTGTTGAGCGTGCTGAAGCCGTCGGAGGTGAGGTAGTCGGCGTAGCGGCGCGGCATTCCTTCGTTGCCCAGCCAGTGCTGGACCAGGAACGTGGTGTGGAAACCGAGGAACGTGGTCCAGAAATGCCATTTCGCCAGTCCCTCGTCGAGCAGGCGGCCGGTCATCTTGGGGAACCAGAAGTAGATCCCGGCGAAGGTGGCGAACACGATGGTGCCGAACAGCACGTAGTGGAAGTGCGCGACCACGAAATAGCTGTCGTGCACATGGAAATCGATCGCTGGCGCGGCGAGGATGATCCCGGTCAGCCCGCCGAGCAGGAACGTCACCATGAACCCGACCGACCACAGCATCGGTGATTCGAAGGTCAGCTGTCCCTTCCACATCGTGCCGATCCAGTTGAAGAACTTGATCCCGGTCGGCACCGCGATGAGGAACGTCATGATCGAGAAGAACGGCAGCAGCACCGCGCCGGTGGCGAACATGTGGTGCGCCCACACCGCGATCGACAATCCGGTGATCGTGATCGTCGCGAACACCATGGTCTTGTAGCCGAACAACGGTTTCCGGCTGAACACCGGGACGATCTCGGTCACGATGCCGAAATACGGCAACGCGACGATGTAGACCTCGGGATGGCCGAAGAACCAGAACAGGTGCTGCCACAGGATCGCCCCGCCGTTGGCCGGGTCGAAGACGTGGGCGCCCAGCCGTCTGTCGGCTTCCAGGGCGAACAGCGCGGCGGTGAGGATCGGGAAAGCGATCAGGATCAGGATCGCGGTGAACAGGATGTTCCAGGTGAACAACGGCAGCCGCCACATGGTCATCCCGGGCCCGCGCAGGCAGAGGATCGTGGTGATCATGTTGACCGCGCCGAGGATCGTCCCGAGCCCGGACACGATCAGGCCCATGATCCACAGATCGGCGCCGACGCCGGGCGCGTGCGCGGCGGCAGAAAGCGGCGTGTACGCCGTCCAGCCGAAGTCCGGTGCGCCACCCGGCGTGATGAACGCGGTGAGCGTCATCGTGCCGCCGAAGAGGTACAGCCAGTAGGAAAACGCGTTCAGCCGGGGGAAGGCGACGTCGGGTGAGCCGATCTGCAGCGGCAGGATGTAGTTGGCGAAGGCGAACAGGTTCGGCGTCGCGTACAGGAGCAGCATGATCGTGCCGTGCATGGTGAACAGCTGGTTGTACTGCTCCTGCGAAAGGAATTGCAGTCCCGGCCTGCCGAGTTCGCCGCGCATCAGCAGCGCCATGAACCCGCCGATGAGGAAGAACGCGAACGAGGTGCCGAGGTAGAGCAGGCCGATCGTCTTGTGATCGGTGGTGCGGACGACGCTGAGGAACACGCTGCCCTTGGGAGCGCGGCTCCTCCCGCCGAACCGGATGGCCTGCGGTTTGTGCGTTGTCCTCACTGCGGTCACGGCGACTCCCAGCATGACGGCACACTCTCGTGAAGCTGGTACCCCTCCAGGAGAGTCCCTACACGCGGGGTTTTCAAGGGCTAGCCGAGTAAAGACTCCAGGTGATCGGCCGCCGCCGCGGCGCCACCGGCCGCCCGGAACGACGCCCCCACCTTCTCCGCGGCCGACCGGTACGCGGGCTCGTCGAGCACGCTGGTCACCGCCGCCGCGACCCGGTCCGGTTTCACCCGGCCGAAGCGCAGGCGGACCCCTGCGCCCGCATCGACGACCTGCCCGGCGACGATCGGCTGGTCGTCCCGGATCGGGGCGACCACCAGCGGCACCCCGTGCCACAGGCTTTCGCAGACGGTGTTGTGCCCGCCGTGGCAGACGACGGCGTCCACCCGGGCCAGCAGCGCCATCTGGGGGACATGCGGCAGCACGAGCACCTCGGGCCCCACCGGCTCCACGACACCGCCGGGGTCGGCGATGACGGTCCTGACTCCGGCGACCCGGGAAAGCCCCCGCGCGGCCGCGTTGAGGAAGTCGGCGGCGGCGTCGGCGTTCGCCGTCCCGAGAGTGACGAACACCGTCGGCTTCGCCGGGTCGAGCCGGTCCCACGGGAAGTCGCCGGTGGGCGCGCGCCCGCCGATCGACGGTCCGACCAGCCGGACCCCTTTCGACAGCGCCGCAGGGCCGAGGAGTTCCCGGGTGGTGAAGGCGAGGACGCCGTGCGGGGACAGCCTGGGGTCGGCGGGCCCGCCGTCGATCCGCCTGCGAAGGCCGTCGAGGAGGTCGTCGAGCCAGGCCACCACCTTGGGCATCCCGGCCAGGGGATCGACGAGTTCCGCGGACGTCGTCGCGGAGGTGATCCACGGCAGCCCGAGCCCGTCGGCGACGAGCCCGCCCGCGATGGCCTGCTGGTCGGCGATCACCACCTCCGGCCGGAACCGGCCGATAGCGGCGCGCACGCCGGGCGCCATCGCCTCGGCCAGCGGGATCAGGAACTCCTCCCACAGGAACCGGAACGCCGCAGGCCCCTTGAGGCTCGCGTCGCGTTCGGGCAGGTCACGGGGTACGGCGCAGGGGAACACCTCGGCGCCGTCGCCCGCGAGCCGCCGGATGACCTCCGGCCGCCCCGCCCAGGCGACCTCGTGCCCGCGTGCGGTCAGCGCGGCCGCCACCCCCACGGCCGGGTTCACATGCCCGGTCAGCGGCGGCGTGACGAAGAGGAACCGGCTCACCTAGTCGACCCCCGCCGTCGCGCGCGAGTGCTCCCGGACCCAGTCCAGGATCAGCTCCGAGGTCTCCGCGGTGCGCTCGACCAGCACCGAATGTCCCTGGTCCGGCAGGACGACGGTGCGACAGCGGGCGAGGTTCGCCTCCAGGTCCGGGACCTGCGCCGCCAGCCCGGACAGATCGCCGAACAGCGCGAACACCGGGCAGGTCACCACCGACAGGTCGTCGTCGATGGTCCGGCTCAGCGGGATGTCCTCGGCCAGTGTGGTGGCCGCGAGGATCTTGAACGCCGACTTCGACAGCCGGGCGGTGTGCGCGCCGTGGTTCTCGGCGATCCAGCCGATCACCTCGTCGTGCCCGAGCCGCGACTTGGCGTCGGCCAGCCCTTCGGCCATATGCCCGATCCAGGCCCGCACCGGCGGTTCCGCCTCGATCGCGACGACGCTCGCGACCCGCGAGGGGCGCTCCGCGGCGAGACCGAAGGCCACCGAACCGCCGAACGAATTCCCGACCACGTGCACCGGCCGGTCGATGTCGAGCACGGTGAGCAGGCCGTCGAGATCGGCGACGAACTCTTCGAGCCGGTAACCCGTCGCGGGGCGCGTAGTACGCCCATGCCCGCGAAGGTCGTACATGACGACGTCGATCCCCTGCGCCGCGAAGGCGGGCCCGAGGGTGAAGTAATAGCTCGCCAGGCTGTCGGTGAGGAGGCCGTGGACGAACACGACGACCGGCGCCTCGCCGTCCGAAGGTCCCAAACGTTGAACGTGGACGTCGAGGTCGCCGACCTTGACCTTCGCCATGCTCAGCCCTCCCCGGCCAGGGAGGTGACGACGTGGTCCACCAGTTCGCCGACGGTCAGCGCGATGATCTCGTCCAGTTCGCGTTCCGCGATGAACTCGGCGAAGTTGACCTTGTCGCCGTAGTGGTCGCGCAGCTGCCCGGACAGCGCGACGAGGTCGATGCTCTCCAGTTCGAGGTCGTCGTGGAACTTGGTGTCCCGGTCGATCTCGGCGTCGTCCAGCCCGTATTCCTCGAGCAGTTCACGCAGCATCGCGGTGATGTCGGCCAAGACGGTGTCGGCCGATACGGTTTCAGTGGTCATCTTCGTTCTCCGTCCAAGCCACGACGTAGTCCTTCGCCGGTGTGCTGATCGTGGTGTGCCACACCGGATACCGGGTGCCGCCCACCGCCACGGTGAGCCGCCTGTCGTCCGCGCCGACGACGGTGAAAGCGCGCGGATCCCCGCGCAGGCCGGTCCGGAGCCGTTTCGCGACGGCCTCCTTCGCGGCCCAGAATCTGGTGAACCACAAGGCTTCCGGCTCACCGCGCAGCGGTAGCTCGGCATCGGAGAGCGCCGCGGAAACGGTGCCGCGAGGGCGCTCTTCGACGGCTTCGATGTCGATCCCGCATGGTCCGGGTCGGGCGATGGCGACGCCGAGCGCGTCCCGGTGGGCGATCGACACGGTGAGCTCGGGAAGCTGCCGGCCATAGGCTCCCGAAACGACGGGCGCGCCTGAGGAGTCGTTACCGATCCGGAGCTCGGCGGGGAAGACATCGCCTTCGCCGTCCGCCCAGAGCATGCGGCGGATCGCGTCCTTCGCCGCGATCCGGCCGAGCAGCCAGGCCCGTTTCCGACGCGGCGGCTGCCCGGCGTACAGCTCTCTTTCCTTACCCGCCAGCAGGTTCCGCATGATCAGGTCGCGGGTCGCCAGATCCGGCCACTGCTCGCGCACCAGCGCCCAGCCTTCGGGCCGCGCTTCGGACAACGTGGCGCGCTCGGGCCGCCGGTCCACCGCGCGGATCACGGGATTGCTGTCGAACCGGCGATCGCGCCAGCCGTCGACCTCGGCCCAGACCCGGCCGCCGCGGATCAGCTGGACGTCCGCTTCGAGTTCGGCGTCGGTCACCGAAACGACACGGATGACGCAGTCGAGCCACTCCCCAGGTACGGGATGCTCACCGTAGAACCGGATCCGCCGCATCCCGACCGGGAACACGGTGGTGCGCTCGGGAAGCCGGGACATGATCCAGTACCCGAGCAGCTGCCCGGCGTTGTCCAGCAACGCTCCCGGCGCCTCGGGCGTCCGCAGCACCCCGCGGACATGCCGCTCCCCCACCGCGACCAGTTCCGAGACACCCTGGAACTTGGGCCCGTGGAACATCCAGCGTTCGGTGTAGAGCTGTTCCGCGCGCAGGTCCGGAGTTTCCTCGGCGTCGACGGGAAACGTCCATGGCGTGGGCGGCTCGGGCGGGAAACCGTCGGCCAGTTCGATGACGGCCTGGGAGTACTCGCCGAGGGACGTGCTGACCCGCGAAGGCCCTTGGGGCACCACGGACACCGGCACGTCCAACGCCGGCGTCGCGGCGATCCACTGATTCAGCCGGACGTCTTCCAGCGCGACGGCACGCCGTCCCAGCGCCGCCTGCTCGGCGAAGTCCATCAGGTGCCCGATCACCGTCGTGGCGGGCACGACCGGCCACGCGTCGGCGGGCTCGGCGCCCTGCGGCTGCCGGAAGAAGCAGTGGTCGAGCAGGTACGGCATCGTCTCGACGGAAACACGGAGTTCGGTGCGCAACGGCCGGATCCGGGGCGCCGGCCTGGCTGCGAACAGCTCCGCCGCCAGGCCGGCGGTGTCGGCCAGCAGCCCGGAGAACTCGGCCGCCAGCGGGTTCCGCTCCCCGATGCGGTCCAAAGTGGACGTCTTGGCCGCGGCGGGCCGGAAGCCGCGTCGTGTGGTCTCGTCGAGCGACACCAGCGCACCGCCGAGGTCGAGCCGGATGGCCCGGCCACGTTTGCCGCCGCCTTGGCCCGGCAGGAGATCGACCGCCGGGTCGGCGCCCTCGGCCCACAAGGCCGTGGCGACCCGCAGCAGTTGCGCGAGCCCCGGCCGGTGCGTGGAATGCGCCGCGACGACGAGGTGGTCGCGGTTGTGCAGGGTGTTTCCGATCAGCGAGCCGAGCTGCCCGGCACCCGCCTGCACGAACGCGCGGAACCCGGCCGCGTACATGGTGTCGATGAGCCCTCGGAATCGCACGGGCTCCAGCAGATGCCGGACGAACAGGTCCCGCACCTCACCGGGCTCGGCCGGGTAGGGCCGTCCGGTGGTCGCCGACCAGACCGGGAGTTTCGCCGGATGCAGGGAGTAGCGCTCGGCGGCCTCGCGGATCGGGCCGAGATACGGTGCGAGCATCGGCGTGTGGAACCCGGACCGGAACGGCAGGACCTGGGAGATCACGCCTTCACCGCGGAATCCGCGCACGAAGTGGTCGACGGCTTCCGCGGGGCCGCAGATCATCGACTGGTTGGGCGCGTTGTCGTGCGACAAGACCACTTCGGACTGTCCTTTGAGGACGTCGATGACTGCGGGCGCGGCCGCGCCGATCACCGCGAAGGCCAGTCCCGGCACCTTGAGCGCGTCGGGATCGAAGCCCGCGAGGAACGCGTCGACCTCGTCGTCGGCGTGAATGCCCGCGACGGCCATGGCGGTCCACTCCCCCAGGCTGTGCCCGGCGAGCGCGTCCGGGATCACCCGGAGCTTGCGCAACGCGGTGTCGAGCAGCCTGCCGAGCTGGAAGACACCGGTCCCGTGCCTGCCGACGTCCCCGATCGTGACGTCCGGCGATTCCCACCGGAGCCCGAAATGCCGCGCGATGTCGTCGGAATGGGCCTCGAACTCGTTCTCCAGTCCGGGGAAGACGAAGGCGAGCTTGCCGCCGCCGGGTCCGAGCAGCGGTTCCGGGACGAACCAGAGATCGTTGCGGCCGCGCCAGGGTCTGCCCTTCGCGACCACTTTCCGGGCCAGGTTGAGGCGTTTGGGTGTCGGTTCGACCAGCCCCAGCCGGATCCGGCCGCGGCCGGCCTCCCCGGCGCTCAGGAGGTCGTCCCTGTCGAGCAGGCAGCCCATCTCGGCGATGGTCGGCGCGGAGAGCCGCAGGACGCGTTCGGGCTCGCGGACCTCGACGGCGGGACGCGTGGCGGCCTGTTCCAGCACGACGTGCGCGTTGATCCCGCCGAAGCCGAACGCGTTGACCCCGGCCCGCCGCACCGGCCGCCGATCGTCGGTCTCCCACACCTTCGCGGCGTCGAGTGTCTCGAACCGGGTCCGGTCCAGCGCCGGATGCGGTTCCTCGCAGTGCAATGTCGGCGGCAGAACCCCGTGGTAGACGGCCAAAGCGGCCTTGACCAGCCCGGCGACGCCCGCCGCGGGCATGGTGTGCCCGATCATCGACTTGACCGAGCCCAGCACCGCCGTCGGCACGTCCGCCGCACCGAAGACCTCCGCGATCGTCGCGAGTTCGGCGGCGTCGCCCGCCGGCGTCGCGGTCCCGTGCGCTTCGAGCAGCCCGATGGTCGCCGGATCGATCCCGGCCGCGGTCCAGGCCTGCCGCACCGCGCGGACCTGCCCGGCGGAGTCCGGATTGGACAGTCCGGCGGTCCGGCCGTCACTGGCCACCCCGGTCCCGGTGACGACGGCGTAGACCCGGTCGCCGTCGCGTTCGGCGTCCGCGAGCCGCTTCAGCACGACGACGCCGGTGCCCTCGCCGATCAGCACCCCGTCCGCGTCCTTGTGGAACGGCCGGATCCGCTGACTGCGCGACAACGCGCCGAGCTGCGAGAACACACTCCAGAACGTGACGTCGTGGCAGTGGTGCACGCCGCCGGCCAGGACGACGTCGCACCGTCCGGACGCCAGTTCGCGCACCGCGTGGTCGACGGCTACGAGTGAGGAGGCACAGGCGGCGTCCACCGTGTACGCCGGGCCGCGCAGGTCGAGCCGGTTCGCCAGCCGGGACGCGGCGAGGTTGGGCACGAGCCCGATCGCGGCCTCCGGCGCCTCGGGGCCGAGCCGGTCGGTGAACGCTTGCCGGAGTTCTTCGAGCCGCTCGCCGCCGAGTTCGGGCATCAGCTCGCCGAGGGTGCGGACCACCTGGGCGGCCGTGCGGACGCGCTGGTCGAGCCGCACCAGGCCCGGCGTGAGGTAGCCACCGCGGCCGAGGATGACACCGGCCCGCTGCCGGTCGGCGGGCAGCCGGTGTTCGCCGCCCGCGTCGGCGATGGCCTGCGCGGCCACCCGCAGGGCGATCAGCTGATCGGGTTCGGTGCCCGGGACGGACGACGGCATCACGCCGAAACCGGTGACGTCCACCTCGGCCAGTTCACCGACGAAACCGCCACGACGGCAATAGATCCGGTCCGCCCGCGCGGGCGCGTCCGGCGCGTAGAACCCAGGATCCCAGCGATCCGCCGGAACCTCGGTGATCGAATCGGCGCCGTCGACGATGTTGCGCCAGTAGGTGTCGAGGTCGGGCGCTCCCGGGAACAGCACCGACATCCCGACGATCGCGATCGGGGGCGTTTCGGCCACCGCTCACCACCCCGACGCGGTGTAGGTGACGGCCGTCAGGCCCTCGTCGCCCCACGCCAGTTCGCGCAGCAGGCTCAACGTGCCTTCCTCGGGGTCGATCAGCTCGATCCCGCGCCGGGCGTAGTCCCGCATGAGTTCCGGGGTGACCATCCCGTTGTTGACCCCGGTCGGCGCCCACGGTCCCCAGTGGACGGTGAGCCCGCGACGTCCGTACACGGTGGACCAGCGGTGCCCGAGTGTCTCCAGCGCGTCGTTCGCGGCCGCGTAGTCGGACTGCCCGCGGTTGCCCAGTGTCGCGGCGATACTGCCGAACAGGACGGCGAACTTCGGCGCTTCCGGCAGTTCTCCCGCCGCCGCGAGCAACGTGCTCGCCCCTTCCACCTTGGTGCCGAAGACGCGGTTGAACGACGCGGGGTCCTTCTCCGCGATCAGCTTGTCCTCGATGACGCCCGCCGCGTAGACGATGCCGTCGATCCGGCCGTGTTCGGCGTGGATCTCCTTGACGGCGCGGTGCACGGCCTCCGCGTCGAGCATGTCCACCGAGTGGTAGCGCACCGGGCTGCCGAGTGCGGTGATCCGGCTCAGCGTGCCGCGCACCTCCCGTTCGGCCTCGATGATCCGGATGGTCCGTTCGATCTCGGCGGGTTTCGTCAGCTCGTTCGCGATCAGGGCCGCGCGCAGTTCCGCCGTCGTGGACGCCGCGGCGATCGCCGGCTCCTCCCTGTCGATCGGGACGGCGGTGCGGCCGAACAACTCGATGCGGCACCGGGACGCCGAGGCCAGCGTGGTCGCCAGCCTGGCGGCGATGCCCTTGGCCCCGCCGACCAGCAGCACCACGGAATCACGGTCCAGGCCGAGTGCTTCGGCCTCGGCGGCGCCATTGCCCGCCGGGCCGGCGCCCGTGCTGCCGAGCAGGCCCAATCCTTCCTCGGTCATCCGCACTCCACGTCGCGTGCCACCCCGGCTGACGACGACCGGTTCCCCATCCCCGGCGGACAGTTCGGCGAGCAGGGTCTCCACCTGCTCGTCCACAGTGGACTCGGGATGCTGCTCGACCACGCGGGCGACCGTGTCCGGGTACTCGCGGGTCACCGTCCGGAAGAACCCTCGGGCACCGTCGACGGGACCGTTCGCGATGAGCCAGCGCGGCCCACCGGCCAGCACGGCCTGGTACAGCGGGAAATCGTCGGGGAACGACGGCGACAGATGGAACACGCCGTCCGCCCCGTGCTCCGGGACACCTTGGACGAGTTCGGTTGCGGCGCCGAACCCGGCGAGCCGGGCGGCGAGCATTTCCGCCACCTGGCCTTCGCCGATGACGGCGAACCGGAGCCCGGCGAGGTCCTCGTCGGCGGGGGTGGCGTCGGCGAGGTCGAATTCCCGCATCAGGTACCGCTTCGGCGCCACCACGATGGCGTCCGTGTCATCGACGGGCTGGGTCACTTCGGCACTGCCGCCGGTGATCAGGTCCGCGAGAGCGGCGGCGGTCCTGGCCTTGGCGAGGGCCTCGGGGTCGCCGCCGGTCAAGCCCAGCCGCGTCGCGAGTTCCCCGGCGATCTCGGCACGTTTGATCGAATCGACGCTCAGATCCGCTTCCAGATCCAGATCCGGCTCGATCATGTCGGCCGGGTAGCCGGTGCGCTCCCCGATGACCGCCACGATCATCGCGAGGACGTCGGGTGTCTCCGGGACGGGCTCACCGCCGAGCAGGCCGGCCAGTTCCGCCGCCGTCCGTGCCTTGGCCAGCACCTCGGGATCGCCCTCGGTCAAGCCCAGCCGGGTCGCCAGTTCCCCGGCGATCTCGGCACGTTTGATCGAATCGACGCTCAGATCCGCTTCCAGATCCAGATCCGGCTCGATCATGTCGGCCGGGTAGCCGGTGCGCTCCCCGATGACCTCGACGACGACGTCGAACACCGACCGCTCGACAGACACGGAGACGGCATCCTCGAGGCGGACCGGCTCGACGCGGACCGGCTCGGGGACCGCGGGAAGGACCACGGGAGCGGCCGGGCGGACGCCGGGGTCCGTGCCGAAGTAGCCGAGCAGCACGTCCCGTTGCGCGGCGATCATCTCGCGGCTGGTGCGGAGGAACTCCGACACGAGTGCCTCGCCGTCGGGGCCTGGCCGGGATGTCACGATCGCCTCCGGGGAGATTCGCTGAGCTGGATGCAGGGCCGCGTCGGGGATCCGGCCGTCGCGGGTGCGGACGAGGTGGCCGTCGACGGTCCAGCCTGCCTTCTTCGGCGGCCGCGCGGACAGCGCGTCCTCGCAGGCACGACCGGTGAACAGCCAGCCGGTGCGGACGTCGGCACCCGCGACGGCCAGTCGCGCCAAGGCGGCGAGGAAGCCGGGAACACCGTCGCGGCGGCCGCCTTCGAAGGTGACCGTCCGATGTGGACGGCCGTCGAGGATGACGTCGACGAGCCGGGTGAGCACGGATCCGGGTCCCGTTTCGACGAAGGTCCGCGCACCTGCCTCGTACATGGCTTCGATCTGGTCGGCGAACCGCACCGGGGCGCCGATCTGCGCGGCCAGTTCGGCGCGGATCGCCGCCGGGCCGGACGGGTAGGTCGTCGCGGTCCGGTTGGCCCACACCGGGATCTCCGGTTCGCTGACCGGGACGACGTCGAGCACGCGGGCGAAGTCCGCCTCCGCAGAGGCGACCAGCGGGCTGTGGAAGGCGCAGGCGACCGGGATGGTCTTCGCGCCGAGACCACCGGCGCGGAGCCGTTCCACCGCGGTGCCGACGGCGGCGGTCGGACCGGAGATCACCGTCTGCTTCGGCGAGTTCCGGTTGGCGGTGACGATGGTGTCGGCCAGGCCCTCGGCGGCGAGCGCGTCGGCCACTTCGGTGGCACTCGCGGCGATGGCCGCCATCGTCCCCGGGTCGCCGGTACCGGTCGCGCCGAGGATCGCCGCCGCCCGCGCCTGGCTGCACTCGATCAGTGCCGCCGAACTCAGTGCTCCCGCGGCGGTCAGCGCGATCAACTCGCCGTAGCTGTGGCCCGCGACCATCGACGGCCGCACGCCGGCCTTCCCCAGCAGGTGGTGCGCGGCGAGGCCCACGATCCCGAGCGCGGGTTGCGCGGCCCGGGTGTCGGTGAGCCGCGCGAGCTGGGCCTTGCGTTCGGCCTCGTCGAACGCGGTGGGCGGGAACAGGACGTCGACGACGTCACCGCCTCGGGCCAGATACCGTCCGAGTTCGGGGAACGCGACGAACAGGTCCGCGAACATCCCGGGCCGCTGGCTCCCCTGCCCGGGGAAGAGGAACGCGACGTCGCCGGCCGGTTCGCCGTCGGCGCCGAAGATCCCCGCCTTCTCGTCGCGTTCACCGGCGATCGCCCGCCGGAGCGACACGGCGAGTTCATCCACAGTGGACGCGAGGATGGCGAACCTCGTCCGCCCGCCCCGGCTTTCCGCACGCCGTGACGCCGCCAGCGCCAGATCACGCAGCCGCCATCCCTCGCCGGTGGCGGCCAGGAGGTCCTGCGCCGCTTTGATCGCGGCCGCGTCGTCCTTGCCTGCGAACAGGAAAAGTTCCGCGGGCCATTCGTCGAGGGTCTTCGCGGGCGGGACGCCGCCGTCGTACGCGGTGAGCACGACGTGGAAGTTGGTACCACCGAAACCGAACGCGCTCACCCCGGCGACGCGCTCCCGTGCGGCCCACGGCCTGGCCTCGGCGTGGAACGCGAACGGACTGCTCGCCGGATCCCACGCGGGGTTCGGCTTCGCCAGGTGCAGCGTCGGAGGTTTGACGCCGGTGTGCAGTGCCAGGGTCGCCTTGATCAGCCCGGCCAGTCCGGCGGCGCATTTGGTGTGCCCGATCTGGGATTTCACCGAACCGAGCGCGCAGCCGCCGGGTTCCGCGCCCGCTTCGGTGAACACCTGGGTGAGCGTGCCGAGTTCGGTCCGGTCGCCGACGACGGTCCCGGTGCCGTGCGCCTCGACGAGCCCGACCTGCGCCGGGGAGATCCCAGCATTGCGATAAGCCCTGGTCAGCGCGTTGTGCTGGCCCTCCGGCCGCGGCGCGGTGAGCCCGAGCGCGCGCCCGTCGCTGGCGCTGCCGACACCCTTGATGACCGCGTAGACCCGGTCACCGTCGCGTTCGGCGTCCGCGAGCCGCTTCAAGGCCACGCACGCGACGCCCTCGCCCAGCGCGATCCCGTCCGCGTCGCTGTCGAAGGTCGCCGAGCGGCCGGACGGCGAAAGCGCGTGGACCGAGGAGAAGAGCAGGTAGTCGTTGATGCCGTTGTGCAGATCGGCGCCCCCGCACAGGACGAGGTCGCTGGTGCCGGCGGTGAGTTCTTTGCAGGCGACGTCGACGGCGGTCAGCGAGGACGCGCACGCCGCGTCGACGGTGTAGTTCGCGCCGCCGAGGTCGAGCCGGTTCGCGACCCGCCCGGCGATGACGTTGGCGAGCACGCCGGGGAACGAGTCCTCGGTCAGGCGCGGCAACTGGCCGTCGAGGTCGGCCGGGAGTTCACCGAGGTACGACGGGAGCACGGTCCGCAGGGTCATCGCGTTGGACAGGTCGCTGCCCGCCTCCGCGCCGAACACCACCGACGTCCTCGACCGGTCGAAGGCACGCTCGGCGTACCCGGCGTCGGCGAGCGCGCGCCGCGAGACCTCCAGCGCAAGCAACTGGACGGGCTCGATGCTCGCGAGCGACGCGGGCGGGATGCCGTAGTCGAGCGGGTCGAACGGGATCTCGGGCAGGAAGCCGCCCCAGCGCGACGGCGTCTTCTCCCCGTCACCGTCGGGCGCGTAGTAGAGCGAGGGGTCCCAGCGCTGCGCCGGGACCTCGGTGACCGAGTCCACTCCGGACAGCACGTTCGACCAGAACGACGGCAGGTCACCGGCCTGCGGGAAGAGACAGGCCATGCCGACGATGGCGATGTCGAGTGGTTCCGGCGCGGCCTCTTCTTCGCGCGGGTCCAGAAGCTCGGCTGCCCTGGCTTCGAGGAAGGAGACCGCTCCCGGGCCGACGGACTCGTGCAGCCGGGCGATCGTCGTGACCTCGGACCGGAGGACGGCGACGTCGCCCGCCATGAACATGCCCTCGGCCAGTTGCCGGTCTTCCTCGACTTCTCGTAGTACGTCCCCGGCTCGTTCGATCCCCTTGCTGGCCAGCCGAAGCCGCCCGACGTTGAGCCTCTCCAGCCGTTCCCAGGCCTCGCGATCCGGGATGTCCTGGGCTTTGAGATCGCGTTTGAGCTCCGCGTACTCGGTCGTGAACGCCGAACGCACACACCGCGTCGCGTGTCCCGGCGCCGTCTCCAGGAGATCGGTACGCGTGGCTTCGACGATCTGGCGCTGGAACAACGGCAGGACGGCGCCCGCACGGACGGCCTCCTCTGTGAACAGGTACGCGGTTCCCATCAGGAGCCCGACCGTGGCGCCGCGCCGGGTCAGCGGTGCGGCCGCCGCGGTGACCATCGCGGCCGAGCGCTCGTCGTGCACACCGCCGGCGAAGAACACCTCGATGTCGGCACCGTATTCGAGGAGTACCCCGATCTGCGCCTCCCACAAGGGAAAACTGGTCCTCGGGCCGACGTGCCCGCCGCATTCGGAACCTTCGAAGACGAACTTGCGCGCCCCCGCTTCGAGGAACTGCCGCAACAGTCCCGGCGACGGGACGTGCAGGAACGTCGAGATGCCGACGTCCTCCAGTGCTTTCGCCTGCGCCGGCCGGCCACCGGCGATGATCGCGTGACTCGGCCGGATCTCCCGGATCACGTCGAGTTGCGCGGTGCGGACCTCCTCGGCCGCGAAGCCGAGCACGCCGACACCCCAGGGCGCGTCGCCCAGTGCGGCCTTGGTCTTTTCGAGCATCTCGCGGGTCTGCGCCGGGCCGGACAGCGCGAGTGCCAGGAACGGCAACGCTCCCCCGGCGGCGACGGCTCCGGCGAATTCCGGCTGGTCGCTGACCCTGGTCATGGGTCCCTGCGCGAGCGGCAACGCGGTGCCGTCGGACCCGAGTCCTTCGGCGATCGACGCGTGGACGCCGCGGATCGCCGCCGGGAGCGTTCCCCAGGTGTCACGGAAACGCTGGGGCAGAAACGCGTCCTGCCCCGCTTCCACCACGCCGCCCTGACGACGGACGGCACGGATCCCGCCGTCCACAGTGGTCTCGGAGCCGTCGAGCCCTTCCAACGCCAACGTGACGTCCGACGGGAGTTCCGCCTCGGGGAGCAGCGCGAACACGGTGTCGAGGACGACCCCCGCCGCACCGCCCGCGATCGCGGCGGCCGCCGTGTGCTCGCCTATTCCGCCGTACGCCCAGACCGGGACGGTGATCCCCGGGTCGGCCAGCACCTGCTGCAGGAAGACGAACGTACTGAGCTCGCCGACCCGGCCACCCGCCTCGTGCCCTCGCAGGATGAGGCCGTCCGCCCCGGCCGCCACGGCTTCGGCGGCCTCGTCCCGGTCGGTGACCTCCGCGAGCACCCGCCGATCACCGAAGTCCACAGTGGACACAGAGGTGCCCACCGCGAGGAGAACCGTGTGCGCCGCCGCGGGAAGCTCGACGGCTCCCGCGACGCGGACGCCGAATCCCGTCCCGAGCCAGTCCCCTGCCAGGTCCAGTTCTTCGCGCGCGGCACGATTCCCGCTGGTCAGGTCGAGCACGCCGAGTGCTCCGGCACGCGCCGCCGCCGCGGCGAACCGCGCGGAAGGCACACCGAAAGGGTGCACCGCGATGAGCAGATCCGCCGTACCGGTCAACATTGAGGCATCGGCGCCACGAATCGACTTACCCACGGGAAGCCTCCGAGCACACGGAAGAGTGACGTAGTTACCGGGCGTACTTAAACGCAGGCGACGCTTCACGTCAATACTCGGCAGTAGGGTTTCCGGTCACAGGAACCGGATGGCGGTACGCCGACCTGCCGGAAAGCGGTGTTCGACGCGGAAAATTAGCGTTCCGGATACACGGACGACATGGAGGACGCCCGGATTTCCCGCAGTAGCAGGGAAGAACAGTCAACGACCAGGTGTCCCAACATCCGATACGCCATCCGGCGTGTTACCCGGAGTTCACCATTCCGCTTTCGCCGGACCCCGGAAATAGTGGTCCGCCGCCATTCCGGGGGAATTGACGGCAATTCGCCCTATCGTCGGTATCGCGCCGACGGGCCTTTCGGTATCACGCGCGATTAACGGGCCGTTCACGGAGAAACATGAAGGGACTCTCCGGGATTTCGCATTCCGCGTCAAGTCCGCCGGGAACGGACGGCCAGTGCCAGCAACGCCGCGGCCGGACCGGCGAGCCGCCGCCCGGCGGGCCACACCGCACGCAGTTCCCGGCCGAAGTCGACGCCCTCGACGGCGACCGGTACGAGCCTGCGGTCGGCGACATCGCGGGCGACGTCCAGCTCGCTGATCACCGCCGGGCCGGCGCCCGCGATCACGGCATTACGGACCGCGGAGGCCGAACCCAGTTCCAGCAACGGTTTCGCCGGCCCCGCACCGGCCCTGCGCAGCGCTGTGTCGACGGTTTCCCTGGTGCCGGAACCGGGTTCGCGGACCACCAGCGGTGTGATCGCCAATTCGGCCGCGGTGAGCGGACGGCGCCGGCGCGCCCACGGGTGACTTCCGGCCACGACGAGGACGAGGTGATCGGTGGCGACCCGCTTCGACGACAGACCGGGCAGCGCGCCGGGCGACTCGACGAACCCGAGGTCGACCTTGCCCTCCCTGGCCAATTCGGCGGCCTGATCGGAATTCGTCACCTCCAGTCCGAGATACAGCCCGGGATTCCCACGTTTGAGCTCGCCGATCCAGCCGGGGACCAGGTGCTCGGCCAGCGTCATACTCGCCGCGACCCGGAGTTGCGCCTCGTGCTGGGTGCGCAGGGCTTCGGCGCCGTCGAGCAGTCCGTCGAGTTCGGACAGCACGCGATGCGCCCAGCCCGCGATGACGCGGCCGTCGGGGGTGAGCACGGATCCCCGCCGCGTGCGGTCGACCAGCACCAGCCCCAGCCGTCGCTCGACTGTGGACAGACGTTTGCTCGCCGATGGCTGCGCGATCCCGAGCCTGGCCGCGGCCTGTCCGATACTGCCGAGTTCGTCGACGAGCACCAGCAGGCGCAGCGAGTCCAGGTCGGGTGCGGTCATAGCCCAAGTCTATGACCTACCCCTCGCTTTCCCGGCTACCGAGGCCACCCCGGCCGGGCGAAGCTCGAACCATGAGCACCACGCACGCGAGACGGACCCACCCCTACCTCACCGCCCTGGCCGTCACCGGGGCGGGCGTGGCCGCCGCGTACCTGGTCAGCACCGCGATCCCGGTCCTCAGCGCGCTCACCATCGCGGTCGTACTCGGCATCCTCGCCGGTTCCCTGCTCTCGCTGTCGGACGAGACGCGCAAGGCGATCTCCGGTGTCACGAAGAAGCTCCTTCGTGCCGGAGTCGTGTTGCTGGGGCTACAGCTCTCACTCCCGGCGGTGCTCGCCCTCGGCCCCGGCACCCTGCTCGCCGTCGTGCTCACGGTGGGCATCACGTTCCTCGGCACGATCGGCCTCGGCAGGTTGCTCGGCGTGCCCCGCGGTCTCGCGATGCTGGTCGCGACCGGATTCTCGATCTGCGGCGCGTCGGCCATCGCCGCCATGGAGGGTGTCGTCAAGCGGAAGGACTCCGACGTCGCGACCGCGGTCGCGCTGGTCACCCTCTACGGCGGGCTCGCCATCGCGGCCGTCCCGCTGTTCGGCGGCCTGCTCGGCCTGGACGCGGTCCGGATCGGTGAATGGGCCGGGCTCAGCGTGCACGAGGTCGCGCAGGTCGTCGCGGCGGCCACCCCGGCCGGTGGTGCCGCCGTCGCGGTCGCCATCGTGATCAAGCTCAGCCGCGTGGTCCTGCTGGCCCCGATGGTCGCCGCGGTCGGCGTGCACGAACGCCACCGTCCCACCGAAGGAAAGCGCCCGCCGCTGGTCCCGCTGTTCGTCCTCGGTTTCCTCGCGATGGCCGCCGTGCGCAGCATCGGGATCGTGCCGGGGTTCGCCCTCGACCTCGCCAAGGTCACCTGCACGCTGCTGCTGGCCGGGGCGCTGTTCGGACTCGGCTGCGCGGTGCGGATCGGCACGCTGGTCCGCACCGGCGGACGCGCCCTGCTGCTCGGCCTGCTGTCCACGCTGCTGGTCGGGACGACCGCGCTGGTCACGCTGGCCGTGCTCGGCTGAGGACACCCGCCGCGAGCAGCGCGACCACTCCGCCCACGATCATCACGGCCGGGACGGAGACCGAGTCGACGACGAGCCCGCCGAGCAGCGCGCCCGCCGAGAGCGTCGCCTGGAACGACGACGTGAACAGCACCGACGCCGCTTCGGGCGCGTGCGGCGCCGCCTTCGCGAACCACGTTCCCGAGCAGACCGGGACGGCTCCGTAGGCGAAGCCCCAGACGACGAGCAGCACGAGCGCGCCGGCGTCCGTAGTGCCGAGAAACGGCAACGCCAAGGTCGCGACACCGATCAATCCGGCCGCGGTGAGGAAGGTCCGGCGGAGGTCGCGCGCGATCGCCGCCCCCGCGACGAAGTTGCCCGCGATCCCGGCGGTGCCGTAGACCAGCAGGAACACCGTGATCAGCTCCGGGCTCACCTGCGTCACCTGGCGCAGCAGCGGCGTGACGTAGGTGTAGGTCCCGAAATGGGCGAGCACGACGAGCACCGTGACGAGCAGTCCGAGCCGGGTCGCCCGTCCGCGCGTCATCTCGCGCAGGACGTCGAGCCGGGTCGCCCGCGCCGACGGCAGCGGCGGCAGGGAGAGGGCCAGCGCGGCGAGCACGCCGAGGGTGAACACGCCCATCACCGCGAACGCCGCCCGCCAGCCGAACAGTTCGCCGACGAACGTCCCCGCCGGCACGCCGAGAACGGAACCGAGCGGCACGGCCGAAAAGATCACCGCGGTCGCGGTCCCGGCGCGTTCGGGACCGACCAGCCGGGTGGCGATCCCGGAACCGATCGCCCAGAACGCGCCGATCACCAGTCCGACCAGGACACGCGAGAGCAGCACCGCCCAGTACGCCTGCGCCGTCGCCGCGACGAGGTCGGCGAGTGCCAGCACCACCATCAGCGCGCACAACAGGCCACGCCGGTCGAGGCGGCCGGCGGCGACGGTGACGGCCGGTGCGGCGAGCGCGGCGAGGAAACCGGGCAGGGTCATGGTCAGGCCCGCCGTCCCCGGCGAGATCCGGAAGTCCTCACCGATCGGGGTCAGGAGGCCGATCGGGAGGATTTCGGTGGTGACGAGGGAGAAGATCCCCAGTGTCACCGCGAGGACGGCGAGCCATCCCTTCAGCGGAGTCCGGGCGGTGGTGTCGAGGGTCGAGGCGGTCATGTGCCCCAGCCCATCACCGCGCGGGCACCGCGGTCTGGCGGAATCGCGACGTGGATGTGAGCGCCGTAGGGGTTATCGGACCGAAAGGGAAACCTGTCCGGTCGCGAGAGGGCCGTGGTCTCGTCAGCCCGATGGACCGGAATCGGCGGTCTCCCGTGACCAGCCGGACGTCACGCGTGATTGAACGGACGGCACGCGTGAGCCAATGGACGTCACGTGTGCCGTCCGTCTGATCACGTGTGGCGTCCGGCTAATCACGTGTGCCGTCCGGCTAATCACGTGTGCCGTCCGTCTGATCACGTGTGGCGTCCGTCTGATCACGTGTGCCGTCACCTTTGCCTTGCCTCTCAAGAGCTCCGGGACCGCTGGGTCACCACGATGCAGCCGACCACGATCAGCGCCGTCACCGGCGCGGCCGCGGGCAGGTGTTCGCCCAGGAACAGCACCGCCCAGATCAGGGTCAGCAGCGGCTGGGCCAGTTGCAGCTGACTCGCCCGCGCGACACCGATCTCGGCCATTCCCCGGTACCAGACGAAGAACCCGCCGAACTGCGAGATGAGCGCGACGTACAGGAGGCCGACGATCGCCTCGCCGCCGATATGCGGGGGCGGCTCGGTCACGAGCCCGAAGACGCCGAACACGGCGGTGACCGGTAACGCGAGGACCAGCGCCCAGGCGATCACCTGCCATCCGGGCATCTCCCTGGCCAGTCTGCCGCCCTCGGCATAGCCGAACGCGCACAGCACGAGCGCGCCGAACAGGAACAGGTCCGCCGTGGACAGTCCACCGCCGCTCTGGCTCACGGTGAACACCACCACCGCGACGGCGCCCACGCCGGCGGCGAGCCAGAAGCGGCGGGACGGCCGATGCCCGGTCAGCCTCGACGAGACGATGGCGGTGGCCAGCGGCAGCAAGCCGATCACCACCGCGGAATGCGCCGTCGACGACGTCTGCAGCGCGAGCGTGGTCAGGATCGGGAACGCGAGGACACAACCGAGGGCGACCATGGCCAGGCCGCGCCACTGCTCACGCTTCGGCAACGGGACCCGGAAAGCCCGAAGACAGGCGGCGGCGACCAGCGCGGCGAGGACGCTGCGCGCGCCTGTGGCGGTCCACGGGCCGAAGCCCTTGAGCGCCCAGACGGTGGCGGGGAACGTGAACGAGAAGGCGAGGACACCCAACGCCGCCAGCACGGTCCCGGAGCGGACCGCTACTGCCCGGTCCGCGATAGCGCTATCATCCAGTCTCATGTCCGATGGTAGCAGCGTCGCCAGCCTGGTCACACAGCTGCGTTCCGAGCTTGAGCGCTATCCGATAGAGGGAAAGCTCCCGTCGAGCCGGGAGCTTGTCCGGCAGCTGAAAGTGAGCCCGGTGACGGTGTCGCGCGCCATTTCCGCGCTGGCCGCCGAGGGCCTGGTGATCGCCCGCCCCGGCGCCGGCGTCTTCCGCGCACCGCCGCCGCGCTCGGTGGTGCCGACCGGTGATGTCTCGTGGCAGGAGGTCGCGCTCAGCTCGCAGACCGGGATCCGCGCGATCGACGCGACCGGGGTGCAGACCGCGCTCAGCGATCCGCCGTCGGGCGTCATCGACCTCAACGGCGGCTACACGCATCCCAGCCTGCAGCCGGAACGGGAACTCGCGGCGGCTTCGGCCCGAGCCGGACGCCGTCCCGGCGCCTGGACCCGCCCGCCGATCTGCGGTCTGCCCGAACTGCGCGCCTGGTTCGCCCGCGACATCGGCAGTCCGGTGAACGTCGAGAACGTCCTGGTCACCGCGGGCGGGCAGAGTGCCTTGACCACGGCGTTGCGCGCGCTCGGCGCCCCGGGTGCGCCGGTACTGGTGGAGTCCCCGACGTACCCGGGGATGCTGGCCATCGCCAGGGCGTCGGGGCTGCGGCCGGTGCCGGTGCCGATCGACCGTGACGGCGTCCGGCCCGAACTGCTCGCGGACGCCTTCCGCGACACCGGCGCCCGGTTGTTCGTCTGCCAGCCCGCGTTCCAGAACCCGACCGGCGCGGTCCTGTCCGCCGAACGCCGGGCCGAGGTCCTGCGGATCGCCCGTGACGCGGGCGCTTTCGTCGTCGAGGACGACTTCGCCCGGCTGATGGCGCATCCCGGCAGTCCCGCTCCCCCGGCACCACTGGTCGCGGACGACCCCGACGGCGTCGTGGTGCACATCCGCTCGCTGACGAAACCGGCATCGCCCAGCCTGCGGATCAGCGCGCTCGCCGCCCGCGGCCCGGCGCTCGAGCGGCTGCGCGGGCTCCACGCCGTCGAAAGCTTCTTCGTGCCCCGGCCTTTGCAGGAAACCGCTCTGGAACTGGTGAGCTCGCCCGCCTGGTCCCGTCATCTCCGGACGCTCGTCGCCGCGCTGCGTGAACGCCGCGACGTCGCCGTCTCCGCGCTGCGGGAGTTCCTGCCGTCCTGGAGCACCGTCCCGGTGCCGACCGGCGGCTATCACCTGTGGCAGCCGCTGCCCGGATTCGCCGACGAGGTGGCTTTGACCAGCGCTGCTTTCCGCGCCGGAGTAGCGGTCACTCCCGGCAGGCTCTACTTCGCCGCCGAGGCGCCCGGACCGTATCTGCGCCTGAGTTACGTCAGCACCGCGACCAGCGCGCAGGTCCGGGACGGCGTCCGGCGCCTTTCCCAGGCGTACCAGGAAATCCCCGGCTAACCCTGCCCGAGCGTCCGGCTGGTTCTGCTCGTACGATCGCGCACGGAGGCGAACGACAGGCATGACACAGCCGGCGGCGGAGCCGCACGACGGACCCGGCAGGCTCTGGGAACTGCTCGACGACGGCCAGCGCAAGGCGCTGCGCGCCGGAGCCGAACTGCGCCGGTACCCGGCCGGGACGGTGATCATCCGCGAGGGCGACCGGTCGGACTGGGTGCTGATCCTGATGACCGGGCGGGTCAAGATCACGTCGGTGTCCACCGGCGGTTACGACGCCGTGCTCGCGGTCCGCGATCCGGGCGACATCATCGGCGAGATGGCCTCGATGGACGGCAGCCTGCGCTCGGCCACCGCGGTCGCCGTCGAACCGGTCAGCGGGTTGTGGCTGTCCTCGCGGGCGTTCAACTCGGTGCTTCACCAGCACCCTGGGATCTCCGTGGTCCTGCTCCGGATCATCACCTCCCGCCTGCGCTACGCCAACTCGCGGCGCACCGAGTTCGGCGACAGCACCGCCGCCGAACGCATCGCCGCGATCCTGGTCGATCTCGCCGAGCGGTACGGCGTCCCCGTTCCCGACGGCACGTTGATCGCGTTGCGGATCAGCCAGCGCGATCTCGCGGGACTCGCGTCCGCGTCACGGGAAGCCGTCGCGCGGACCCTGCGGACCCTGCGCGCCGACGGACTGCTCAGCACCGGGCGCCAACGACTGGTCGTCCGGAGCCTGCGCGACCTCAGGCAGCTGGCACCCGACGACCACTGAGCCGCCACGGCAGGCCGAAATGCCGGTCGACGCGCGCGCCGGTGGCGGAGAACAGCTTCCGGACACGCGGCTCGTTCTCCGGGTCGAAGTCCGGCGTGCTCTCGATCAGCTCGCCGAGTTCCCGCGTGAGCCTGTCCGCGGCCGACCGCGGCACCGACAACACCCGCACCGGCGCGAGACTGCGCGTCGCGGGCGGCGGGGCGATCAGATCGACGCGGGCGCGGACGAGTCCGGTCAGCCTCGCGAGCCAGAGGAAGGCTCCCGCCGAAGTCCAGGCGACGAGTTCCACCAGCAGTGCCGGCGAGACGACCAGCGCGAGCCCTGCCGCGTGCGCACCGGCGATCGCCAGCATCAGCCAGTCCTCGAAGCCCAGGCGTTCTTCGGCGGCGGGCCGGCCGCGGTGCCGGGTGAACGACACTTCGCGGTACCGCTCGCTTTCGGTGACGATGGCGAACGGGCGGATCCGGCGAAGCCACGGCGCGAAGCGGCGCACGATCAGCCACTCGCCGCCGTCCGCGCCGGACACCCGCATCGCAGTCCCCCTCCTCGGTGACGGGATCTTGGCACAGATCGCCGGTCATCGTGCGGCACTTCGGGCGACCCGGCGCCGTAGCAGCGTGCGATGCCGCTCGGCCCGCGCGCCGAACCGGGTGAGCGCGTCGTGCACCTCCGGATCCCCCGGGTCGAACATGACACGGTCACGGAACAGGTCACGCAGTTCGGTGGTCAACGGGTCGGCGAGCTTGCCGTGCACCTTGAGGATCGTCAGCGAGACGAGGCCGTCCTTGTCCTTGTTCCAGCCGGCGACGTCGACCCGCTCCGGTGCCTTCCGGAACCATCGGATGGCCCACGCGACCGACCCCGCGACGCCCTGGCACAACATCTCCAGCACCATGACCGGCACCAGCGCGATCCCCAGTAGCAGATAGACCGGGAATTCGACGAGCGCCTGCAGGAGCACCAGCACCGCCAGCAGTCCGCCTGCCGCCTTGCTCATGGGCCCGTCCTCGGCGTCCTCGCGCCCATCTCGGTCCACGGGAAGGTCCTTGAGGTACAGCGTCCAGTCCGCGGTGATCTTGTAGCGCCGGTAGCCGCCGGTGAGCGCCGCGAACGGCTGGACCCACCGGCGCCACGGCGCGAAACGGCGATTGATCTCCCACTTGCGCCCCTCGGGATCGATCACCTTCATTCGGCCCTCCCCTTCCGATGCCGCGCCGTGGCCGGCTGAAGGAACTCTGGCAGGAACCAGGCTCGGGTTCTGCGTCACCTGACACACAACGCGAGACCGGGTTGTACATGGCTTGTACGACGGCTGTACGAGCCGGAAGGACTCTCGTCTCCGACTCACCCGGAGTCGAATCCAGAACGGAGTACTCCCGTGAAGATCTCCCGCGTCGCACAGGGCCTGTTCGCGGTCCTCGTCGCCACCGCGGCGGTCGGCGCCTCCCCGGCCACCTCCCTCGCCGCACCCGTCTCCACCGACCGGATCTCGGCCGCAGCCGTCGGAAACACGGTGGTGTACAAAGAGAAAACAGAAGGTTACGACTGCTTCAGAATCCCCGCCGTGGTCAAGGCGGGCAACGGTGAACTGCTCGCTTTCGCGGAAGGCCGCAAGGGTGGCGCCGGCTTTTGCAACGACCGCGGCGACATCGATCTCGTCGTGAAACGCTCGGCCGACAACGGGAAGAGCTGGAGCGCGTCGAAGGTCGTCATCGAAGGTTTCGGTGACACCAAAGGAAACCCGACACCGATCGTGATTCCGTCCACCGGGCGGATCGTGCTGCTGTCGGTGATGGAATGCGTCAAGAACCCGGACTGCAACCGGATTCCGCGCGTCTCGATCAGCGACGACCACGGAAAGACCTGGACCGCGCCGAAGGTGCTCACCACCCAGCTCGGGTTCGGTACCGCGCCGGAATGGCTCGCGACCGGCCCGTCGCACGGCATCGTACTGGCGCGCGGCGCGCATGCGGGCCGGATCGTCGCCGGGATGAGTTACACCACCGGCGGCAAGAACAGCGGCGCGCTGATCTACAGCGACGACCAGGGCGTCACGTGGAAACGCGGCGCCACCGACAGCCCGGCGGCGACGGTGAACCCGCAGGAGATCAGTGTCACCGAACTACTCGACGGCCGGGTCTACGCCGCGGCACGCAACCAGGCCAACGACGGCGACAAATGCCTCAGCGGCGGCGCGAAGAACCGTGTGTACGCCATCAGTTCCGACGGCGGGGCGAGCTTCTCGACGAAGTTCACCTTCGAGGAGGACTTGATCACGCCGGTCGTGCAGGCCTCGACCGCGCGGATGACCGCGACCGACAAGGCGGGCAAGTACAACCGGATCCTGTTCGCCGGACCCTCGGTCTGCGACCGCCGCAAGGAACTGGTCGTGCGCTCGTCGTTCGACGAAGGCGCGAACTGGCAGGGCAAGTCCGCCGGAACGCTGGTGTGGGGCGGCGACGCCGCGTACTCCGACATGGTCCAGCTGTCCTCGGGCTCGGTCGGCGTGCTGTACGAAGCGGGCCCGGCGGGCAACGCCAACGAGACCATCCGCTTCTCGACCGTCACCGAAGCGACGCTCGGCGCCCCGGCCTGCGGCAGCGGTTACGGCGTCATCGACTCGGCCCCACTCGGAACGGCGGGCACGGTTTACCTGTCCTACAACGCTTCCAACGGACAGAACTGTGTCAGCACGATGAAGAGCACCTCCGCCGGCACCGCGACTACGACTTCGGCCTACCTCGAGGTCAAGGGTTCGGCGCGGACCACCGACTCCGGCTCGTTCTCCTGGTTCGCGGGCCCCGTCCGCGCCACCGCGGCCGACAAATGCGTCCGGTGGGGTGGTTCCGCGGGCGGGACGGCGTACGACAGCCCGTTCGAACACTGCGGCTGAGTTCGGAGGTCGTGAATGGTGAGGACGGTTATTGAGAGGTCAGGCGAACGTGGCGTGTCTCGGGCCAGGCGGTGGCCTGCGCGGCGCACTCGCGTGCTCGAAGACGGATCTCGCGTGCCGGAAGACGGATCTCGCGTGCTCGGAGCCGTAAACCCCCAGTGCGGTGACCAAGCACGCGAGTCACGTCTCCAAGCACACGAGATCCGGACCCGAGCACACGAGACACGCGCCCGCTCCCACCCGGCCGGACGCGACGACCGACCACCCACGCCACCTTTGCCTTACCGGTCAAGAGAACCGCCCTCACCATTCACGACTTCGGTGGCCTCAAGCGCGGGGAAAGCTTGGTGAGCGCCAGCTTCTCCAGCTGTCCGGAGATTTCCGCGAGCCCGGCGTCGAACCGGTCCAGATCCACGCCACGCGTGGACAGGTCGTCGCGGACGTGCTTCTCGACCTTCGCCCAGTCGTTGCGATACCGGGTGGCGAGTTCCTTCCACGGCACCCCGGCCAGCTCGTCGGCGAGGGCACGGTCGTAGGTGAGCGCGCCGCGTTCCATCAGGTACGCGATCCCCGGGTAGCCGAGATAACCCTGCCAATAGGACCCGTTGTCGTTGGCCGTGATCGAGCCCGCGGCCGGATCGTGGCGCACGTCGTACGTCTTCGCCTTGTCCGACGACGCGACGCGCGCCGTGTCACCTTCGAGCTCGACGCGCCCGTCGGCCACCGCGCCGAGCGCCTCGTAGATCTTGATGACCGGCGACGGTTTCCATTCCGCGGCCACTCAGCCCTCCAGCCTTTCGAGGAGCACGACGTCGACGGTGTCGCCCTCTTCCTTGCCGATCGCCTTGCGGACCTCGGCCTTCACCGGGAGCTTGTGGGTGCCGTCGCCCAGCGCCATGAACGAGCTCCGGAACGGATGCCCGTCGATGGTGCCGCGCACCTTGACCAGCCCCCTCGTGCCGAAGTATTCGGCGGAGCCGGGCATGACGACGTACGTCCAGCCACCCTTTTCCGGGCTCTTCTGCAGCGGCGCGGTGAACCGTTTGTCCATACCGGCACCCTACGACAAAGCACCGACGAAACCGGCGTTTCAGAGACTGACGCGGATCCGGACACGGCGGCCGACGTCGCGGGCCCAGGCCCGGATCGAGGGCCAGTCGCGGAAGTCGCCCGCCCAGGGACCCGCCGCCATGATCTTCCAGAAGAGGCCGCTCGCGGTGGCCGGGGTGAGCCTGCCCCCGAAGGTGGCCGTGCGCTCGGCGTCGATCCGGGCGGCCAGCAGGGCGACCCCCGCGGGCAGGCTGACCCGCTTGCCGGCGGCGAGCGGCCCGCAGGGACCGCTGTGGAACAGCCAGACCGGACGATGCCGGAGTGCCTCTTCGTGCTCGGTCAGGAGCTGGACCGCCTCGGGGCGCCACCTCCGGTGGTGCAACGCGCTCCCGACGATCACCGCGCCGTACGGTGCGACGTCGTCGACCTCGGCGGCGTCCACCATGTCGACCATCAGCCCGCTCTCGCGCAGCTCGGCGGCGATCACCTCGGCGATCTCCTTTGTCCCGCCGGACCTCCCGGCGTGGGCGACGAGCACAGCGGTCATGCCCCCATTGTCCGCGCGGCCGCAAGCCGTGCCGCCGTCCGGCCTGTCGACACGCCGCATTCGGCTCACCCCTTCACCCATCGGGGCGCATGGAGCGCCGGTTACTCAGGAGGCAGGAACGCCGGCCGCAGATCCGGATCGGGTTCGTCGTAGTAGCGATGGAACACCGCGGTCTGCCCGCCCGACATCGGCGGGACGATCCAGCTCCATTCCGCCTGGCACCGCCTGCCCGCGCGTTCCTCCTTGGCGATATGCGTGAGGAACCGCCGCGATTCGGTGTGATGGTCGGCGACGGTCACGCCCGCCGCGTCGAAGGAGTGCTGGACCGCCAAGGTCAGCTCGACCAGCGCGCGGTCGCGCCACAGGGTGCGCTCCGACGCCGTCGAGAGGCCCATCAGGTCCGCGATCACCGGCAGCAGGTCGTAGCGGTCGGCGTCGGCCAGATTGCGCGCGCCGACCTCGGTGCCGAGGTACCAGCCGTTGAACGGCGCCGCGGGGTAGGTGATACCGCCGATGACCAGGCGCATGTTGCTGATCGCCGGAACCGCGTGCCAGCGCAGCCCGAGTCCGGCGAACCAGCGGTGGTCCGGATGCGAGAGCGGGACCTCGAGGACGGCGTCGGACGGCAGCCGGAACAGCCGCCGCTCCCCCGGTTCGGACTCGATGAGCAACGGCAGGATGTCGAAGGAACCCTTGCGTTCGGGCGCGTGCCAGCCGTGCCTCCGGACGTCCTCGGTGAAGTCGGCGTAGCGCGGATCGCCCAGTACGGAGCCGTCGCTGAGCCGGTAGCCGGCGTAGCGGATGAGCTGGTCGTTGTGGATCTTCGGGCCGGGTCCGGCCGGGCCGTCCGGCGCGAACACCGTGATGGTCGAGCGGATCCGGCCGCCCCGGGTCGCGTCGCGCAAATGGCCGACGCACTCCTCGGCGATGGCGGCGGCGCCGGTGACGTCACGGCGGTCCCGCACCTTCAGTCCCTGCCAGTACAGCCTGCCGATGCAGCGGGCCGAGTTCCGCCAGGCCACGCGCGCGCCGAACTCGACCTCGGCGGCGGTGTGCCGATACGTACCGGTCTCGTGGATCTCGGCCCGAACCCGGTCGAGCCGCTCACGCAGCAGCGCGTCCCCGCCGCCGGTCTCTTCGTGGAAGAGCCGGAGGAAGTCCTCGGCCTCGGCGACGTCCACGCTGCGTCCCCGGCGACCCGCGTCCGGAGGCAAGCGGGGGATATCCGTCACCCGCATGGAGGCAGTCGATACTTCGGTCTCCCACTCTCCGAATTCGACGCCGGCGCCGGTGGCGGGAACGATCACCATTCCTCCTGCACTTCGGAAATGCCCGGAGGACTCGGCCTGCTCGGCGAGCTGGCCGGGTCCGGACCAGACGGAAGACGATACCCCACAGAAACAAGGACACGCTCCACCAAATGGCAGAAGGCCAGCACTAGGCGAGGTTTACGCAGGTAGAATGCTTGCTGACGACAATATTTGGAATCGCTTCCGACTTTGCGGAAGATTCACCGAATTGTCCACAGAGAAATGATCAAGCCTGCCAAGATCCCATTATGATCGTTTTACCGAAAAGCATTCGTCACTCTTTCGAGTGTATTTACCCGCCCGGCCTTCTGTTCATTCCCCGGACCGGTGTATTGACGCGCACCGGCCGTCGCTAGAGTGCGGGGAACTCCCCCGGCGGAAAGGAAACTCGTGGTCGACAGGCGGATCCCGGTCATCCTGGTCGCGGGCTTCCTCGGTTCCGGGAAGACCACCCTCCTCAACCACCTCCTGGCCAACCGCCAGGGCGCCCGGATCGGCGTCGTGGTGAACGACTTCGGGAGCATCGCCGTCGACGCGATGGCCGTCTCCGGCCAGGTCGACACGATGATGTCGTTCGGTAACGGCTGCCTGTGCTGCGCCGTCGACGCGAGCGGCCTCGACGCCATGCTCGCCAAGCTTTCCGAGGCCGAAGCGGGTATCGACGTCATCGTGATCGAAGCCAGCGGTCTGGCCGAACCGCGCGACCTGATCCGCCTGATGATCGCCAGCGAGAACCCCCGCATCGCGTACGGCGGCCTGGTCGAACTCGTCGACGCGGCCGAGTTCGAGGAGACCAGGCGGCGGCATCCCGAACTGGACGAGCACCTCGGGTTCGCCGATCTGGTCGTGCTCAACAAGACCGACCGGGCCGACGAGGACGCGCTCGCCAAACTGCGCGGCACCCTCGACGAGGTCGCCCCCGGCACGCCGGTGATCGCGACCTCCCACGGCCGGATCGACCCCACACTGTTCTTCGACGCGCGCCCGCGCGAGCGCGCGGGGCAGATGTCGTTCGACGACCTCCGCGAGGAGGAGCACGATCACGAGCACCACTTCCACACCACATACGAAAGCGTCGCGTTCACTTCGGACCGGCCGCTGGACCCGCGCCGGCTGATGGACTTCCTCGAAGGGCGCCCGGGCGGGCTCTACCGGATCAAGGGGTTCCTCGACTTCGGCCCGAACGGCCCGCGGTCCCGGTTCGGTCTCCACACGGTGGGCTCGTTCGTCCAGGTGGAACGGTCGGTGTGGCCGTCCGGCAAACCGCGGCGGAGCGAACTCGTCCTGATCGGCTCGGGTATCGACGCCGAGGCCGTCACCGCACGCCTTCAGGAATGCGTCGCCGACGATCCCGACGTCGTCGACGAGCGCGGAATGCTGCGCGTCCTGCGCTTCATCCAGGACTGAGGTCAGCCGCGGCGAAGGATCTTCGCGAGCTCCTCGGCGATCACCCCCGCGGACACCTTCGTGCCCTGCGCGTTGAGCAGAGCAGAGCCTTCCCGCTCCGCGGTGACGAGCTTGATCTGGGTTCCGACGATGTCGGCGGGGAACCCGCCGATGTGACCATTGATCCGCTTCCGGGTGGACTCGTACGCGTAACCGTCTTCGTAGTCGAGGTGCAGAGTGAGCAACACGCTCCCCATCGCCGCCCGGCTTTGCCAGACGCATCGGGAAAGCGTCGCCTCGTCCGCCTGTTGCGTGACTTCACGGACCCCGTAGTCCGCCAGTCGCGACCTGTCGAAAAGGTGGCACGCGATCTTCCCGGCCAGGTTCACGTCCTCCCCGTCGACCGGACTCTCCGCCGCACACCCCGCCAGCAGCGACACGACGATCGCCAATCCCGTCGCCGTCTTCGCGTTCTTTTGATTCATGTAACCCCCTTCGGCAGGCTCCCACCTTGCCGTATAGGGCGTTATACATTCTTTAGTGGACGGACGGACACGCCGAAAGGTGTGAAATGGCGGGAATCGTCGCGAGTCTCCTTGACACTGGAAGGTGGAAGGAATCTCGAGCTGGACCACCTGTATCGGGAGGACAGTTCCATGACGAGCACCGCAGGACGCTGGTACCTGGTCGGCGCGCTGCCGGAGGACTCCCCCGCCGCGCATCTGATGACCCGCTCCGAAGACCTCCGCTACCGGCGTTCCGCCTGCGGGGCCAAGGAATCCCGGATGTGGACACCGGTGGATCTCACCACCACCGACGTCGCCCCGTGCCCTCGCTGCGCCGCGACCCTGCCGGGCCACCGGTCCACGCGCAAGGCCGAGCCCGCCGCGAACACCCAACTCGCCTTCGACCTGCCACTCTGACCGCGTTTAGTCCTCTGAATGCGGTACTTGCACGCGCAAGTACCGCATTCAGAGGACTAAACGCGGGCTGTCCGAGGCGCCTTACTCCTTCTTCGCCCGGCTGGGAGCGACGCGGGGCGGTTCGTTCGGCATCTTCGGGTAGACAGGCGGCCAGGGCGCGTCCATGAGTCCGCTCTCCATGTCCTTCCGGGACATCTCCAGCAACGGCTCGATCGACTGCGGTTTCGTTTCCGCCCAAGGGTCCCCGCGTTCGGCGAACCGGGCGGGGACCGTGGACAGCGTGAGCTTGTCCGGCTCGATGGTCTCCAGTTCGTCCCAGGCGATCGGCGTCGACACCTGCCCGCCGACCCGCGGCCGCACGCACCACGCGCCGAACACCGTCTTGTGCGGCGCGTTCTGGTTGAAGTCCACGAACACCCGGGAGCCGCGTTCTTCCTTCCACCACTGCGCCGTCATCAGATCCGGGTGGCGGCGCTCCAGTTCACGGGCGAGCGCGACGGCGGCGGCGCGGACCTCGTAGCCGTCCCACTTCGGCTCCAGCGGCACGTAGAGATGCAGGCCGCGCGAGCCCGACGTCTTCAGCTGCGCGGTGATGCCCAGCTCTTCGAGCAACGCCTTCGTCAGGACGGCGCCGTGCCGCAATTCGGGGAAACCGATCCCGGGCGACGGGTCGAGGTCGACACGCAACTGGTCGCTGATGTCCGGCGCGTCGGCCCGGTTGGGCCAGACATGGAAGCCGAGACAGCCCTGGTTGACCGCCCAGATGACGTGTGCGAGGTCCTTCGCCACGAGAGCGTCCGAAGTGGTCCCGTTCGGGGTGGACACCACCGTCGTCGTCAGCCACTCGGGAGCGTTCTTCGGGACGCGTTTCTGGAACCACGACTTCCCGCCGGCGCCGTCGGGATAGCGCTCCAGCAGCAGCGGCCGTCCACCGAGCTGCGCCAGCAGCGGCACCGACACCGCGCGGTAGTACTCGACGAGGTCCAGTTTGGTCTCGCCGTTCTGCGAGAAGTAGACCTTGCCCGGATTGGACACCGTGAACTCGACGCCGTCGAGGTCCAGCGTGACCGGCTCTGCCTTCATGTTTCCCCCAGCTCGGTGAACATCGTGGCCAGCTCGGCGGGCGGGACCTCTTCCAGCTGCGCGTACGTGCACGACGCCGGTTCACGGTCCGGGCGGAAGCGCACGAGCCTGCCGCCGTGACGGAACCGCGTGCCCTCCACGTGTTCGTAGCGGACCTCGGCGACCCATTCGATCCGGACCGGCTCCCAGCTCAGGTCCTTCCCCGGTGCCCACCGGCTGCCCGCACCGGGCATACGCCCACCGGCCTCCTCATGGGCCTCGGCCCATTCACGCCAGGGATGGCTCTCCAGCGCGCCTTCCCTCAACGGCGCGAGTTCGTCCACCAGCTCGCGACGCCTCGCGGCGGTGAAACTGCTGGCCACCCCGACGTGCTGCAGGACGCCTTCGTCGTTGTAGAGCCCGAGTAACAGCGAGCCGACGCCGTCCTTGTGCCACCGGAACCCTGCGACGACGCAGTCCGCGGTCCGCTGGTGCTTGACCTTCCACATCACCCGCTTGTCCTGTTCGTACGGCGCGTCGGCCGGTTTGGCCATCACGCCGTCGAAACCCGCGCCCTCGAACCGGGTGAACCAGTCCTGGGCGAGGTCGGCGTCCTCCGACAGCGGGGTGAGGTGCACGCGGGCGAACTTCGTGTCGACGACGCTTTCGAGCAGCTTCCGCCGCTCGCCGAACGGTTCCGGGGTGAGATCGCGGTCGTCGAGGGCGAGCAGGTCGAACACCACGAAACTCGTCGGTGTCTCAGTGGCCAGTTTGTTCACCCGGGACGCCGCCGGGTGAAGACGCAGCTGCAGCTTTTCGAAGTCGAGCCCGCCTTCGGTGACCAGCACGATCTCGCCGTCGACGACGCAACGTTCGGGCAGCGCCTCCTTGAGCAGGTCGACCAGCTCCGGGAAATAGCGGGTGAGCGGCCTGTCGTTGCGTGAGCCGAGCACGACCTCGTCACCGTCGCGGAAGACCACGCACCGGAAGCCGTCCCATTTCGGCTCGTACAGCAGCCCCGGCGTGCGCGGCAGTTCGTGCACGGCCTTGGCCAGCATCGGCTTGACGGGCGGCATCACGGGCAGTTCCACGAGGTGATCCTAGGCCGGGCCACCGACAAAAGCTCCCGCTAGAGATCCGCCAGCAACAGCCCGCTGCGTGGTTTCGGCGTGAAATAGGTGGCCTTCCTCGGCATCCGCTGCCCGGCCGCGTGGACGGCGAGCACCTCCGCGTACGGGACCGGGGCCAGGAGGAGTACCGCGTCGGCGTCCTCCGGCACCGGAGCGCCCGGCAGCAGCGGCCGCACGGCAGGCCCTTCCGGATCGACGCCGAGCGCGTCGCGGAGCAGATCCTGTTCGACGACGGCGTGATCGCCGCCCGCCTTGCCGAGCCCCACCCGGAACGCCGACCCTCCCACCAGGACGGTCACCTCGCCGGCTTCGGCGGGCGGCGCGGGCGGGCCGGGACGGACGTCGAACCCCGCCGCCGTCCAGCGCCGGACCAGCGTGTCCGCGTCGAAACCGGTGCCGGTGAGCACCCGGTGGATGGGGCCGATCCGCAGCCCCGGTCCCCCGGTCACCAACGCGAGCAACGCGCTGCGGCCCGACGCCGCGGCGGCCGCGACCCGGTGATTGCCGTCCGCGACCAGCAGGTCCATTTCGTCCAGCGCCGCCAGCAACGCGTCCTGGTCTTCACCCGGACCGGCGAGCCACAGCTCGTGCTTCCGGCCCACGCCGTCCACTGTGGACAACGCGGGCACCTGTCCGCGGCAGACCCGTTCGACCAGCGCGGTGAACTCACGACCGCCGGTCGTGGGGACCAGCATCGCGGCGCTGGTCGCGACACCGAGCCCGGCGAGCATCGCGGCCCGTTCCGCGACGACGTCCGGGTAGACGTCCTCGGTGTGCCGGACGCGCGTCACCCCGTCGTCCCGGACCGCCGCCGGGTCGACCAGGCACAGTACGCCGAGCGCGACGCCGTCCGGCCCGTCGATGCGATAAGGCGCGACGACGTCCGGCACGGGGCGGTAGTGCGCCTCCCGGACGCGTTCGAGCGTGACGCGAGCCTGCGGCAAGGCCGCCTCGACGGACAGGCCGCCCGCCAGCGCGGCCGGGGTCCTGGCCGGATGCTGGACCGCCAGCAGGCTGTCGCCGCGGGCCCCGGCGAGCGCGGCGACCACCCGGTCCGGGTCGGCGAACTCGTCGACGTCGGGTCCGGGGACGGCGTCGCGGACAACCCAGCCACGGTCGATCGGGCGGATCCAGGTGCTCATCCGATCCATTTTGCGGGATACCTCACGGAAAAAATCGGTCCCATGACCGGGTGTCTCCGTGGAATGCTTACCCATGCGAAGCAGTTGACGTCGTCCATGAGCCTGAGGAGACCGCCACAGATGACCACCCCGGCCCCGGTCACCGCGAAGGAAGGGGTCGGTTTCCGGTCCGAACGCGGCCCCGTCCTCATCGCCGTGATGCTGTGTTCCGGCCTGATCGCGCTGGACTCGACCATCATCGCGACCGCGGTGCCCTCGGTGGTCGCCGACCTGGGCGGGTTCTCACAGTTCCCGTGGCTGTTCTCCATCTATCTGCTGACGCAGGCGGTCACCGTGCCGCTGTACGGCAAGTTCGCCGACGTGCTCGGCAGGCGCCCGGTGATGTTCTTCGGGATCGCGGCGTTCCTGCTCGGCTCGGTGCTCTGCGGCGCCGCCTGGAGCATGCCGGTGCTGATCGCCGCCCGCGCCGTGCAGGGCATCGGCGCCGGTGCCATCCAGCCGATCGCGCTGACCATGGTCGGCGACATGTACACGGTCGAGGAACGCGCCCGGGTGCAGGGCTATCTCGCCAGCGTGTGGGCCATCTCCTCGGTGGTCGGGCCGACGCTGGGCGGCGTGTTCGCCGAGTACCTGGACTGGCGCTGGATCTTCTTCATCAACCTGCCGCTCGGCGCGCTGGCGGCGTGGATGCTGTTCCGGAACTTCCGCGAGCGCGTCGAACGCCGCTCGCACCGCATCGACTACCTCGGCGCCACCCTGCTCACCCTCGGCTGCTCGCTGCTGATCCTCGGCCTGCTCGAAGGCGGGGTCGCCTGGGGCTGGGCGTCCGCGCCGAGCCTGGTGATCTTCGGCGTCGCCCTGGTCCTGCTGGTGTCGTTCGTGCTGGTGGAGCGCAAGGCGGACGAACCGGTGCTGCCACTGTGGATCTTCACCAAACGGACCCTGATCGGCGGGAACCTGATCGCCGTCGTCGTCGGCATGCTGCTGATGGGCCTCACGTCGTACCTGCCGACCTACGCGCAGGGCGTGCTCGGCACCGGCGCGCTCGTCGCCGGGTTCGCGCTGGCGGCCTTGACCGTCGGCTGGCCGATCTCGGCATCGCTCGCGGGGCGGGTCTACATGCGGATCGGATTCCGGGACACCGCCCTGATCGGCAGCGGGATCGTCATCGCCGGCGCGGCCATCACCGTGTTCCTGGCGGCGGGATCGTCGATCTGGCTGGCGGCCGGGGCCGCTTTCGTCCTCGGCGTCGGCCTGGGCCTGGCGTCGAGTCCGACACTGGTCGCGGTGCAGTCCACCATCGGCTGGGAACGCCGAGGCGTGGTCACCGCGACCAACATGTTCAGCCGTTCACTGGGCAGCGCCGTCGGCGCGGCCATGTTCGGCGCGATCGCGAACGCCACCCTCGCGAACCGTTTCGCGAACCCGCCCGAGGGTGTCGCGAATCTGCCTTCCGGCGTCGACGCGACCAGCGTCGTCCTGGAGGGCAACGGCCCGGCCACCCCGACCACGACGTTCGTGCGCGACGCCCTCGCGGACGCCACACACCACGTCTTCCTGGCGATGCTGGTGGTCGCCGTGCTCAGTGTCGGCGCGCTGCTGCTGATGCCGCGGCGGACCGAACAGCTGAAGTTCGACTGACCTTTCGGAAGCCGCGTTCTCCAGGGGGTGGTCACGATCGGACACCAGGAGGCGGGCCCGCAGGAGAGGTTGCGAAAGCCACTTTCGCAACGTTGAAGGTTGCGAAAGTGGCTTTCGCAACACCGTCCCTGGGACACGGCTAGAGCCGCTCGCCCCGCACCGGAAGCCCCCTCGCCGGGCGAGCGGCCTCCTCAGTTCTGGATCGGGACGGCGTGCTCGACGAAGTTCTCGACGAACCGTTCGATCGGCTCCGGCCCGGCCGGGTAGAGCACGAACTTGCTCAGCCCCGCGTCGATGTACTCGGCGATCAGATCGCGGGCGGCCGCCCAGCTGCCCGCGATCAGCCGGGACGGATCGGCGTCCGAACGAGCGGCGATCGACGCGGCGAGCGCGTCCGGGATGCCGTCCTCGGCGACGATGAGGCTGATCCCGAAGTGGTCGGCCTCGACCTCGCGGCCCGCCTCCGCCGCGGCCTTCTGGATCGCCTCGCGGCCGGCGCGGGCCTCTTCCGGCGTGATGAAACTGGCCAGCCAGCCGTCCGCGAGCCTGCCGATCCGGCGCAGCGCGCCCGGCGCCTTCCCGCCGAGCCAGAGGTCGAGCCGCTTGAGCGGGCGCATGCCCAGCCCCACGCCCTCGACGCGGAAGAACTCGCCCTCGAAGGTCACCTCTTCCCGCTCCAGCAACGCCCTGATCAGCCGCAACGACTCGTCGAACACCGCGGCGCGGCGGCCCTGCGGCACCGGGAACAACGGTAGTTCCGCGTCGCGCGCGGGTTTCAGCCCGAAGACCGGCAAGACCCGTTTCGGTGCGAGCGCGGCCAGCGAGGCGAGTTGCTTGGCGACCAGCACCGGATCGCGGCCCGGCAGGACCATCACGCCGGTGCCGACCTTCAGGTTCGCCGTTCTCGCCAGCGCGTGCGTCAGCCCGACGACCGGGTCGATCCTGGGCGAGTACACCGCCTCCGGCAGCCAGAGCGAATCGACACCCGCGCGCTCCAGCAGATCGACGGCCGCGCCGAACTCCTCCGGCGCCGTCCCGGTCCCCAGCCCGACCCCGAGCCGGATCTTCAGGTCCTCCGCCACGCTCGCTCCCTTCTGCCTGCCCCCGGGTATCAGTCTTCCAGGCGGGACCGACGGTCACCGCTTTCTCTACGGGTCCTCATCTATCGCGCGCGGGCTGGCCGTCGTCGCCCGCGCGCGTGAAGGTGGAGGGGAAGAGTGTCCGGCCGAAGGGGAGAACGTGTCGCAGCGATTCGAGGAGCCCGCGACGGCGTCCGGCCTCGGAGCGCGCGAACTCCGGGATCGCCTGGTGATCGGCGCGCTTCGGCGGATGGCGGGTCTCGCGGACGTCGCCCCTTACCTGCGGGGGCCGTCGCGCGCGGTCGCGGCCAGGCTGACGAGTGAGGTCCTGTCGCGGTGTCTCGACGTGCTCGAGCCCGGTGGCCACCTCAGCGATGGCGAGCAGGCGCTGCGACCCCGTCCCGGCGAACCGGCGGCGGTCCGGGCGGTGATGGCACGGGTGCTGGGCCGATTCGCCTGGGAACAACTCTCCGGCGTCATCGGCCCGTTCGACGCGCCGTCGTCGGCCGTCTGCCGGGCGGCGGAGGTGTTGTTCGACAGCCTCGTCGAACTGGCGCGGCCCTCCCCGCAATAAATGAGGGTCCTTAGTGAACTCCCGCGCGGGTGTTTTCCGCTTAGGGTCGTGCCATGAGCGGTACGACCCCGGACTTCGCCGTCGAACCGCCCGCGTTCGTGGTGGTCGAGGGCGAACCGGGAGCCGGGCGAACCCGCCTTCTCGACGCACTGGGCCGCCGCGAAGGCCCGGACGTGGCCGTACTCCACGTCCGGTGTGCCCGGCGGCGACGGCCGGTCCCGCTCGGCCCGGTGATCGAGGCGCTGGCCGCGGACGTCGGCCGATGGAGCGCCGCCGCCTCGCGTCTTTCCCCGCTCGGCGGCTCTCTTCGGCCGATAGTGCCCGAGCTGGGCGAAGTGCTGCCGGCGCCGCTCCCCGAACCTCCCGGCCGCCACTTGGTGTTCCGGGCGCTTCGCGAGCTCCTGACCACGCTCGAACGCACTGTCCTGCTCGTCGACGACGCCCACGACGCCGACGAGGAAACCCAAGACCTCCTTCGGTTCCTGGCCGACAACCCTTCCCCTGGGCTGGCCGTCGTCACCACGTCGGCGACGTTGACGCGACAGCCCGCGCGAGGCGGTTCCTGGTGGCCTCCCCGATCGGGAGTGACAGCGCGGTTCACCTTGTCTCCGTTGGACGTCGACGACGTCGCGGCGCTGGCGGGCTCGCGGGAGCTCGGCGAGCGGGTCCACCGCCGGACCGGTGGAGTGCGCGGCGCCGTCCACGCCGTACTCCAGGCACCCGGCGACATCGTTCCCGCGGCCTGGTCCGCCACGCTCGTCGCCCGGTTCGCGGAAGTGGATCCGGACTGCGCCGCGCTCGTCGAGGCCGCCGTGGTGCTCGGCCGTCCGGCGGGCGACGAGGCGCTCGCGGCGGTGTCCGAAGTGGACGGGATCACCGATGCGCTGCTCACCGCGCTGGACGGCGGTTTCCTGCGGGATCTGGGTCGGGGCCGGTACGCGCCGCGCAGCCCGCTGGTGGCGGATGCCT
>NZ_JACBXD010000062.1 GCF_013870525.1 Amycolatopsis pittospori | reverse complement strand
GGCGCGCTCGGCCTGCCGGGGATGGACCCCGAGCTGGCGGTGCAGGCACTCGGGGTCAGTGTGGCCGCCGGGCGGCCGTCCGTGATCGTGGCCGACGTGGACTGGGGCCGGTTCGCTCCGTTGTTCAGCGGCACCCGTGGCGCCCGGCTGCTGGCCGAGTTGCCGGAGGCGGCGATCGCCGAAACCGGCGAACCGGCCGAAGCGGCACCGGGACTGCTCGACGGCAAGCTCGCCGGGCTGTCCCGGCCACAGCAGGAAACCGTGCTGATGGACCTCGTGCGGGCCGAAGCCGCCGCGGTGCTCGGATATCCCGGGCGTGACTCGGTGGCCGCCGACCGGGCCTTCCGCGACCTCGGATTCGACTCCCTGACCGCGGTGGAGCTGCGGAACTCCTTGGAGGCCGCCACCGGGCTGCCGCTGCCGAGCAGCCTCGTCTTCGACTACCCGACCCCGTCGGTGCTGTCGGCCTGGCTGTGCGCCGAACTCGTCGGCCATACCCCGGCCGCGGCCGAACCCGCCGTGCTCGCCGGCCGTGCCGACGAGCCGATCGCGATCGTCGGCATCGGCTGCCGGTTCCCCGGCGGGGTCCGCTCGCCGGAGGAGTTCTGGAGCCTGATCGCCGACGGCCGCGACGCCGTCGGCGGTTTCCCCGCCGACCGCGGCTGGGACCTGGACCGGCTTCACCACCCGGGCGACGGGGCCTCCGGAGGCTCTGACGCCAAGGAGGGCGCGTTCCTGCACGGCGCCAGTGAGTTCGATCCGGCGTTCTTCGGGATCTCCCCGCGGGAGGCGCTGGCGATGGACCCGCAGCAGCGGCTGGTGCTGGAGACCTCGTGGGAGGCCTTCGAGCGGGCCGGGGTCGACCCGGAGTCCATGCGAGGCAGCCGGACCGGCGTGTTCGTCGGCTCCAACGGCCAGGACTACCTGACGCTGGTGCTCGAAGCCGAGGAGAACCTCGAGGGCTACCGCGGCACCGGCAACTCGGCCAGTGTGATGTCCGGCCGCGTCGCCTACGCGCTGGGGCTGGAGGGACCGGCGGTCACCGTCGACACGGCGTGCTCCTCGTCGCTGACGGCGCTGCACTGGGCTGTGCAGGCCCTGCGCGCCGGGGAATGCGAGCTGGCGCTGGCAGGCGGGGTCACCGTGATGTCGACGCCGGGCGCGTTCGTGGAGTTCTCCGCCCAGGGCGGGCTGGCCGCGAACGGCCGGTGCAAGGCGTTCGCCGAGGGCGCGGACGGTACCGGCTGGGGCGAGGGCGTCGGGATGCTGCTCGTGGAGCGGCTGTCGGACGCCGAACGCCACGGTCACCCCGTGCTGGCGCTGGTGCGCGGGAGCGCGATCAACTCCGATGGCGCGTCGAACGGGTTGACCGCGCCGAACGGTCCTTCGCAGCAGCGGGTGATCCGCGCGGCGCTGGCGAGTGCGGGCCTCGGACCGTCCGATGTGGACATGGTGGAGGCACACGGCACGGGTACGGCGTTGGGTGATCCGATCGAGGCGCAGGCGTTGTTGGCGACCTACGGGCAGGATCGGGACCAGCCGCTGTGGCTGGGTTCGGTGAAGTCCAACATCGGCCACACCCAGGCCGCGGCGGGCGTCGCCGGGATCATCAAGGTCGTCATGGCCCTGCGGCACGACCTGCTGCCGAAGACGTTGCACGTGGACGAGCCCACCTCGCAGGTGGACTGGTCGGCCGGTGCGGTGTCGCTGCTGACCGAGGCCCGGCCGTGGGCGGAGAACGGACGTCCCCGGCGCGCGGCGGTTTCGTCGTTCGGCATCAGCGGGACCAACGCGCACACCATCATCGAACAGGCTCCGCCGCCGGTTCCGGCCCCGGCGCCCGCGGTGCCGTCCGTACCGTCGGACACAGTGCCGTGGGTGCTCTCCGCCCGTGACGAGCCCGCGCTGCGGGCAAGGGCCGCCGAACTCAAGTCCTTTGTGGAGTCCGGTGCGCCCGCTGTCGCGGACGTCGCCTTCTCGCTGGCCGTCGACCGGTCCGCGATGGACCATCGCGCCGTGGTGACCGGCGGGGACCGTGCCGAGCTGCTGCGGGCGCTCGACGTCGTCGCCGAAGGCGGCTCGGCGCCGGGGATCGCCCGTGGTGTGGTCTCCACCGGCCGGACCGCCTTCCTGTGCACCGGCCAGGGCGCGCAGCGGCCGGGGATGGGCCGCGAGCTGAGCGCGGCGTTCCCGGTGTTCGCCGAGGCGCTCGCCGCGGTCTGCGCCGAGTTCGACCGGTACCTCGACCTGCCGCTGCTGGAGGTGATCCTGAGCGATCCCGCGTCGCTGAACCGGACGGAGTACACCCAGCCTGCCCTGTTCGCCGTCGAAACCGCGCTCTTCCGCCTGCTGGAGTCCTGGGGGGTGCGGCCCGGCTACCTGCTCGGGCATTCCGTCGGGGAGCTCGTCGCGGCCCATGTGGCCGGCGTGTTCTCGCTGGCGGACGCCTGCAAACTGGTGGCCGCGCGCGGCAGGCTGATGCAGGAGCTCCCCTCGGGCACCGAAGGAGCGATGGTCGCCGTCGAAGCGACCGAGGACGAGGTGCGAAGCCTGCTGGAGAAGGCCGACAGTGAGATCGACATCGCCGCGATCAACGGTCCGCGGTCCGTGGTGCTCTCCGGCGCCGACGCCGCGGTGTCCGCGGTGGCCGATGAGTTCGCCGGGCAGGGCCGCAAGACCAAGCGGCTGGTGGTGAGCCACGCGTTCCACTCCTCGCTGATGGACCCGATGCTCGAAGAGTTCGGTCGCGTGCTCGACACGATCGTCTTCCACGAACCCGAGATCCCGGTGGTGTCCAACGTGACCGGTTCGCTCGGCGGTGAGCTGGCCACGCCCGCTTACTGGGTTTCGCATGTCCGCGAGGCTGTGCGCTTCGCCGACGGGGTGGCGACGCTGGCCGCCGCGGGGGTGACGAAGTTCGTGGAGCTCGGCCCGGACGGCGTGCTGACCGCGATGGCGCAGGGATGCCTGCCCGACGGGGAAGCGCTGTTCGTACCGGTGTTGCGTGGCGACCGCCCGGAAGCGCGGACCGCGGTGACGGCCGTCGCGGCGCTCTACGCCCATGGCGCGGCGGTGAGCTGGCCCGCGTTGCTCGACGGCAACCGGGTCGACCTGCCCACGTACCCGTTCCGTCGGGACCGGTACTGGGTTTCCCCCGCCGCACCCGGCCAGTCCGTGGCGGACGCGGTGGACGAGCGGTTCTGGGCGGCGGTGGACACCGGGGACCTCGAATCGCTGACCGGCCTGACGGCCGCGGGCGGCGACCAGTCGCTGAGCAGTGTGCTGCCGGCGCTCTCCGCCTGGCGGCGCGGGCAGCGGGATTCCTCCGTGGCGGAAGGCTGGCGCTACCGCGTCGGCTGGACGCCGGTCGGTGTCACCGGTGGCAGGCCGACCGGCCGGTGGCTGGTGGCCTGCGAGGCGGACGACCCCACGGCGACCGCGCTCGCCGCCGAACTGGACGCCGAGCTGGTGTCCGATGTGACCGGCCGGGACGGCTGGGCCGCGCGGCTCACCGAGGCGGGCGCGGACGGCGTGCTGTCCTTTTTGGACGCCGCCGCCACCCTGGCACTGGTACAGGCGATGGTGGACATCGAGAGCGCCGGGAAGGTGTGGTCCGTCACCCGCGGTGCGGTGTCCACCGGGCCTGCGGACCGGCCGGACGCGCCGGAGCAGGCGCTGGTGTGGGGGCTGGGCCGGGTCGTGGCGCTGGAGCTGCCCGAAGTGTGGGGTGGCGTCGTCGACCTGCCCGCCGACCTGGGCGACGACACGCTGACCGCGTTGCTCGGGCTGCTGGCCGACGGGACCGAGGACCAGGTGGCGGTGCGGTCCGGCGGCGTGTTCGCCCGGCGGCTGACGCCTGCCGCTCCGGCGGTTCCCGGGCCTTGGTCGATCTCCGGTACGGCGCTGGTGACCGGGGGCACGGGCGCTCTCGGCGGGCACGTCGCCCGGTTGCTGGCCCGGCGCGGCGCCGGCCACCTGGTACTGGTGAGCCGCCGTGGCGCGGAGTCCCCCGGTGCCGAAGAACTGGCAGCCGAGCTGCGGGACCTCGGTGCCGAGGTCACCTTGGCCGCTTGCGACGTCGCGGACCGGGCGGCGACGGCCGTCCTGCTCGACGGTCTGCCGGACCTCTCGGTCGTCGTGCACGCCGCGGGGCTGGCGCAGTCGACGGCGTTGCCGGACTGCACCGAGGCGGAGTTCGCGGCGGTGATCTCCGCGAAGGTCGACGGCGCGGTGAACCTGCACGAGCTCACGAAGGAAAGGTCGCTGTCCGACTTCGTCGTGTTCTCGTCGATCGCGGCCACCTGGGGCAGCGGCGGGCAGAGCGGTTACGCCGCCGCGAACGCGTTCCTCGACGCCCTTATCGAGCAGCGTCGTGCCGACGGGCTCCCGGGGCTGGCGATCGCCTGGGGTCCTTGGGCAGGCGGGGGCATGGCCGAGGGCGAGGCAGGCGAGGGGCTGGCGAAGCGGGGATTGCGGGCACTGGCCCCGGAGCGCGCGCTGACCGCGTTGGAGCAGGCACGGGAGGACGTCACGGTGACCGTCGCCGACGTGGACTGGAGCCGGTTCGCCCCGGTGTTCACCACGCGGCGGCCGAGCCGGCTGCTCACCGGGTTGCCTGAGGTCCGCGAGCTCGTCGAGGACGATCCCGTGGCGGACGAAGACAGCTCGGCCGGCCTCCGCGACAAGCTGGCCGCGATGGAACCGGCGGAGCAGACCAGGACCGTGCTCGAACTGGTGCGTGCCGAAGCGGCGACGGTGCTCGGGTACGGCGGCACCGAGGCCATCGAACCGGGCCGGGCGTTCCGCGAGCTGGGCTTCGACTCGTTGACCGCGGTGGATCTGCGCAACCAGCTGCGGGCCGCCACCGGGCTCACGTTGCCCGCCACGCTGGTCTTCGACTACCCGAAGCCCGCCGTGCTGGCCGACTATCTGCTGGAGCAGCTGCGGTCCGGGGACAGTACGGGTGTGGACGGCCTGTTCGGGCAGCTGGACCAGCTCGATGCCACCCTGGCGCGGCTGGCGGCCGACCCGGAGGTGCTCGGCTCGGTCACCGCGAGGCTGAACGCCGCGCTGGCGAGGTTGACGGGGAACGGGGAGACCGAGGAGGAGTCGGCGGTCGCCGACCTCCTGGACGAGGCCTCGGACGACGAGATCTTCGCGTTCATCAACAACGAGCTCGGCAGGTAATCGGCGTCCCCGCGGGCGAATTCCTTCGGGAATTCGCCCGCGGGGAAATCGTGAAAACAAATTGTTTGCGCTATGCTTTTCCGGAAATGGCAGTCGAGAATAATGGTGGACAATACGCAGGTCGTCGGCCTGTGTCGCTGATGTGCGGTACCTAGGGGTTACCTAGGGGTTGTCGCCCCCGTCGCTCGTCGAATACTTTTTTCTTTGGTTCCCGGTACCGAGATCGATCGTGCCGGTCAAGGGTGTATTCGTGGTCTGCGGTGATCGAGGTGGCTCAGATTGGCCAGTGAAGAAAAACTTCGCGAGTATCTCAAGTTGACCACCACTGACCTGCATCAAACGCGCAGGCGGCTGCGCGAACGGGAAGTGGCCGAGCAGGAGCCGATCGCCATCGTCGGCATGGGCTGCCGGTACCCCGGCGGGGTCCGCACGCCGGAGGAGCTGTGGGACCTGGTGCTGGCGGGTACCGACGCGGTCGGCGGCTTCCCCGGCGACCGTGCCTGGGAGCTCGACCAGCCGGGGTTCGCCAAGCTCGGCGGGTTCGTCGACGACGCCTCCGGATTCGATCCCGCGTTCTTCGGCATTTCCCCGAGGGAAGCACTCGCGATGGACCCGCAGCAGCGGCTGCTGCTGGAGACCTCCTGGGAAGCCTTCGAGCGCGCGGGCATCGTCCCCGACGCGGTGTCGGGTGCGCGGGTCGGCGTGTTCATGGGCACGAGCAGCCAGGACTACGCCGCGGTCCTGCGCACCTCCGCCGAGGACACCGAGGGCCACCTGCTCACCGGCAACGCCGCCGCCGTGGTGTCCGGGCGGCTCTCCTACACCTTCGGCCTGGAGGGCCCCGCGGTCACGGTCGACACCGCCTGCTCGTCCTCGCTGGTCGCGATCCACCTCGCCGTGCAGGCCCTGCGCCGCCGCGAGTGCACGATGGCGCTGGCGGGCGGCGTGATGATCATGTCCACGCCCGGCGCGTTCCTGGAGTTCTCCGCGCAGGGCGGGCTGGCCGCCGACGGCCGGTGCAAGGCCTTCGCCGAGGGTGCCGACGGCACGGGCTGGGGCGAAGGCGTCGGCGTGCTGTTGGTGGAGCGGTTGTCGGACGCGCAGCGGCTCGGTCATCGGGTCTTGGCTGTGGTGCGTGGCAGTGCGGTGAACCAGGATGGTGCGTCGAATGGTTTGACGGCGCCGAATGGTCCGTCGCAGCAGCGGGTGATCCGTTCGGCGCTGGCCAGTGCGGGACTCTCACCGTCCGATGTGGACGCTGTCGAGGCACACGGTACGGGTACCGCGCTGGGTGATCCGATCGAGGCGCAGGCGTTGCTGGCGACTTATGGCCAGGACCGGGACCGGCCGTTGTGGTTGGGTTCGGTGAAGTCGAACCTGGGTCACACGCAGGCCGCGGCGGGTGTGGCGGGCGTGATCAAGATGGTCATGGCCCTGCGGCACGGAAAACTGCCGAAGACGCTGCACGCCGACCAGCCTTCGTCCCATGTGGACTGGACGGCGGGTGCGGTGGAGCTGCTGACCGAGGTCCAGGACTGGCAGGCGGGCACCACCCCCCGCCGGGCCGGGGTGTCCGCTTTCGGCATGAGCGGGACCAACGCGCACGTGGTGGTCGAAGAGGCTCCGGCGGTCGAACCCGTCGTCACGGTGCCTGCGCCGGTGACGCCGTGGGTGTTGTCGGCGAAGTCGGCGGGCGCGCTGACCGAGACCGCCGCCCGGCTCGCCGACTTCGCCGCCGACCGTGACTCCGCTGGTGTCGCGGCGGGGCTGACCGGTCGTTCGGTGTTCGAGCATCGCGCGGTGCTGGTCGGTGAGGATCAGGCTGGTTTGGCCGCCGCGTTGGCGTCGGGCGGGTTGCCTGCTGGTGTGGTGCGTGGTTCTGGCTCGGGTGTTGAGCGTGTGGTTTTTGTGTTCCCTGGTCAGGGTTCGCAGTGGCTGGGGATGGCCTCGGCTCTTCTTGGTGAGAGCCCGGTCTTTGCTTCGCGGATGGCGGAGTGTTCCGAGGCGTTGAAGTCCTTTGTGGATTGGTCTCTGTTTGAGGTGTTGGGCGACGAGGCTGCTTTGACCAGGGTTGATGTTGTTCAGCCGGTGTTGTGGTCGGTGATGGTGTCGCTGGCCGCAGTGTGGCGCTCGCTCGGTGTGGTCCCGTCGGCGGTGGTGGGTCATTCGCAGGGTGAGATCGCCGCTGCGGTGGTCGCGGGTGGTTTGAGCCTGGAAGACGGCGCGCGCGTGGTGGCGTTGCGGAGTCAGGCGATCGCCGCCGAGCTGGCTGGTCTGGGTGGCATGTTGTCGGTGGCCGCTCCGGTGACGGAGGTCGGTGAGGGTGTGTCGATCGCGGCGGTGAATGGTCCGAACGCGGTCGTGTTGTCCGGTGACCCTGAAGCGTTGGCCGAGGCGAAGGCTCGCTACGAGGCTGAAGGCATTCGAGCCCGGTTGGTCGCGGTGGACTACGCGTCGCATTCGGCTCATGTGGAGCGGATCGAGACGGAACTCGCGGAGTTGCTGGCCCCGGTGACCCCGCACACGGGCGACATACCGTTCTATTCCACTGTGGACTCCCGATGGCTGGACACGGTCGAGTTGACGGGTGGTTATTGGTATCGGAATCTGCGTCAGACGGTGCGGTTCGCCGACGCGGTGGAGCACCTGGCTGCCGAGGGTCAGCAGATGTTCGTCGAAGTCAGCGCTCATCCGGTGTTGACGATGGCGATAGAGGACACCGTGGATGTCCCGGTGGTGGGCACGTTGCGTCGTGACGAGGGTGGGTTGGACCGGTTCCTGCTCTCCGCGGGTGAGGCGTTCTGCCATGGTGCGGACGTCGACTGGCGAACTCTCCTCGGCGAGGCCGGGACTGTTCCCGAAGACCTGCCCACGTACCCGTTCCAGAACGAGCGCTACTGGCCGACGAGTTCGCCCGCGCTGCACGGCGACGTCGCCGGCGCCGGGCTCGGCGCCATGGGACAGCACCCGTTGCTCCGCGCCGTGGTCGAAGTGGCCGGAGGCGACGAAGTCCTGCTCACCGGACGGCTTTCGCTGAGCACCCACCCGTGGCTGGGCGAGCACGTGGTGCTGGGGCGGGTGTTCCTGCCGGGCACCGCTTTCGTGGAACTGGCGGTGCAGGCGGGTGACCGGGTGGGCTGCGCCAGGGTCGAGGAGCTGACGGTCGAGGTGCCGTTGGTGCTGCCCGCGACCGGCGGCGTCCAGGTGCAACTCGTGGTCGGCGCGGCCGACGACACGGGTGCGCGTGGCCTGGTCTTCTACTCCCGGGAAGAGGAGGGGATGCCGTGGACGCGACACGCCTCGGGCGCCCTCTCACCGGACCCGGGCACGGCCGAGGGCCTGCACACCTGGCCACCCGCGAAGGCCGAGCCGGTCGACATCGACGGCCTGTACGCCGGACTCGCCGGTGTCGGCCTCGAGTACGGTCCGGTCTTCCGTGGCCTGCGCGCGGTGTGGGAACGCGGGGACGAGGTGTTCGCCGAGGTCGAGCTGCCGCGTGAGGAGCACGCCGGCGCGGGCGACTTCGGGTTGCACCCCGCGCTGCTCGACGCCGGCCTCCACGCATTGGGCGCGGTGTCGTTCGGCGGTGGCGGGGCGTACCTGCCGTTCTCCTGGACCGGCGTGTCCCTCCACGCGACCGGCGCACAGGCGTTGCGGATCCGGCTGACCCGGCACGCGGGTGACAGCGTGTCACTCCTGGCCGCCGACGGCGCGGGAAATCCCGTCGCCGCGGTGGAGTCCCTGGCGCTGCGGCCCGCCTCGGCGGCGGGAGCCGGGCGGTCGAAGAACCTGTTCCGGGTCGGCTGGGAAACCCTCCCGCTGCCCGATGCCGAGTCGGCCGTGCTGCCGGTGTACCCGGAACTGGCCGACGGCGAGCCCGTGCCGGACACCGTCCTGCTGCACTGGGAGGACGTCGAAGGTGATCCACATCGGACAGTCCACAAGGCATTGGAAGTGGTGCAGGACTGGCTGACGCAGGAGCGGTTCGCAGGCTCACGGCTGGTCTTCGTGACCAACGGCGCGATCGCCGCGGACCCCGGTGAGGACGTACCGGACTCCGCTTCGGCGGCGGTCTGGGGCTTGGTGCGCTCCGCGCGTTCGGAGAACCCCGGCCGCTTCGCGCTGGCCGACGTCACCGGTTCCGCCGATCTCGGCCTGCTCGCCGCGGCGCTGGCCACCGGTGAATCCGAGCTGGCCGTGCGGGACGGCGTCGTGCTCGTGCCGCGTCTGGCACGTGTCGTCCAGGGTGAGACGCCGGAGGGACTCGGCGGGGACGGGACCGTGCTGATCACCGGCGGTACCGGCAACCTGGGTGGACTGGTGGCGCGGCACCTCGTCACCGAACACGGGGTGCGTCACCTGCTCCTGCTCAGCCGTCGCGGGCCCGACGCCGACGGAGCGAGCGAGCTGGCCGGCGAACTGACCGGACTGGGCGCCGAGGTCAGGGTGACCGCTTGCGACGTCGCCGACCGCGAGCAGCTCGCCGCGGTCCTGCGCGGGCTGGACCGGCCGCTGACCGGTGTCGTGCACACCGCGGGCGCGCTGGACGACGGTCTCGTCGACACGCTGACCCCGGAACGCGTCAGCGCCACCTTCCGGTCCAAAGTGGACTCGGCGGTGCACCTCGACGAACTCACCCGCGACCTCGACCTGGCCCTGTTCGTGATGTTTTCGGGAGCCGCAGGGGTCTTCGGCGCCGCTGGGCAAGCGGGTTACGCCGCCGCCAACGTCTTCCTGGACGCACTGGCCCATCGGCGGCGCGCCGCCGGGCTCCCGGCCACCTCACTGGCATGGGGCCTCTGGTCACGGCTCGGTGGCATCACCGGGCATCTCGGCGAAGCCGACGTCGCGCGGCTCAGCCGTGACGGGGTCGAGGGACTGGGCGAAGCCGAAGGGCTTGAGTTGTTCGACGCGGCACTGGCCGCGGACGAACCGCTGCTGGTCCCGATCCGGCTCCAGACCGACGGCCTGCGCGGCGCGAAGGGCGAAGTCCCGCGGTTGCTGCACGGCCTGGCCGGCATCCGGCCGGGACGCGGCAAGGCGGTGGCCGGCACCGGACTCGGCGACGCGACCCTGCGGCAACGGCTCGCCGCGCTGTCCGAGGCCGAGGCTGAACGCGTACTGCTCGACCTCGTCCGCGCCGAAGCCGCCGCGGTTCTCGGTTACCGTTCGGCCGAGGCGATCGAACCCGATCGCGCGTTCCGCGAGCTGGGCTTCGATTCGCTCACCGGCGTCGACCTCCGCAATCGGCTCAACGCCGTCACCGGAGTGCGGTTGCCGGCGACGACGGTCTTCGATCACCCCGCGCCCGCCGTGCTGGCGCGGTTCCTGCTCGGTGAGCTGGCCGGTTCGACCCCGGCCGAACGGTCGGTGGCCACCAGGGCGCGGGCGGACGACGAGCCGATCGCCATCATCGGCATCGGCTGCCGGTTCCCCGGCGGGGTGGCTTCGCCGGAAGACCTCTGGGAGCTGCTGACCGCCGAGACCGACGCGGTCGGCGGGTTTCCCACGGACCGTGGCTGGACCACCACCGCGGACGAGTCCTACACGCCCCAAGGTGGTTTCCTCTACCACGCCGCCCAGTTCGACCCCGGCTTGTTCGGCATCTCGCCGCGGGAAGCGCTCGCGATGGATCCGCAGCAGCGAGTGCTGCTGGAGACCGCTTGGGAGGCGTTCGAACGCGCCGGGATCACCCCGGCGCAGGTCCGGGGAAGCCAGGCCGGTGTGTTCGTGGGCGCCGCGGCACAGGGTTACGCGGTGGGCGCCGAGGCGCCCGACGGGGTGCAGGGCCACGTGCTGACCGGCACCACGCCCAGCGTCGCGTCCGGAAGGATCGCCTACAGCTTCGGGCTGGGAGGCCCGGCGATCACCGTCGACACCGCTTGTTCCTCTTCGCTGGTGGCACTGCATCTGGCCGCACAGGCGCTCCGTAAGGGCGAATGCGAACTCGCCCTGGCGGGCGGGGTCACCATCATGTCCACCCCGAACGCGTTCGAGGAGTTCGGCGCACAGGGCGGGCTGGCGGCGGACGGCCGCTGCAAGCCGTTCGCCGATGCCGCCGACGGCACCGGCTGGGGCGAAGGCGCGGGCATGCTGCTCGTCGAGCGGCTGTCGGACGCTCAGCGCCACGGCCACCGGGTGCTGGCCGTGATCCGCGGCAGTGCGATCAACTCCGACGGCGCCTCGAACGGGTTGACCGCGCCGAACGGTCCATCGCAGCAGAGGGTGATCCGCGCGGCCCTCGCGAGCGCCGGACTGGAACCGTCCGAAGTGGACGCTGTCGAGGCGCACGGCACCGGGACCGCACTGGGCGACCCGATCGAGGCGCAGGCGTTGCTGGCGACTTACGGACAGGACCGGGAAGAGTCGTTGTGGCTCGGGTCGGTCAAGTCCAACCTCGGGCACACCCAGGCCGCGGCGGGGATGGCCGGGGTGATCAAGATGGTCATGGCCCTGCAGCACGGCGTCTTGCCCAAGACGCTGCACGTGGACGAACCCTCCACTCAGGTGGACTGGTCCGCCGGTGCGGTGGAACTGCTCACCGGTGCCCGTGCGTGGCCGGACACCGGCCGTCCCCGGCGGGCAGGCGTCTCGTCCTTCGGGATCAGCGGGACGAACGCGCACACGATCCTCGAACAGGCCCCGGCCGTCGAGCCGGCCGCCGACCCGCGGCTGCCCTCGGTGGTGCCGTTCGTGCTGTCCGGCAAGACCCCGGCGGCCCTGCGGGCACAGGCCGGTCGTCTTCTGTCCACTGAGGATGGGGAGCTTGCGGACGTGGCCTTCTCGCTGGTCACGACGCGGTCGGCGTTGGAACACCGCGCCGTGGCCCTCGGCGCGAACCGGGACGAACTGCTGACCTCGCTCACCGCGCTGGCGGCAGGCACCTCCTCGGCCGACGTCGTCACCGGGGCGGTTTCCCGTGGCCGTTCGGCGTTTTTGTTCGCTGGTCAGGGTTCTCAGCGGGTGGGTATGGGGGCGGAGCTGTATGCGGAGTTCCCTGTTTTCGCTGAGGCTTTTGATGCTGCGTGTGAGTTTTTGCCGTCGTTGGGTGATCTTGGTCGGACGGAGTTCGCGCAACCGGCTCTGTTTGCTTTGGAAGTCGCGCTGTATCGGCTTGTCGAGTCGTGGGGTGTGCGTCCCGATTTTGTGATGGGTCACTCCATCGGTGAGATCGCGGCCGCGCATGTTGCTGGTGTGTTTTCGTTGGAGGACGCGGGCAAACTGGTGTCGGCTCGTGGTCGCCTGATGCAGGCGTTGCCTGCTGGTGGGGTGATGGTCGCGATCGAGGCGACCGAGGACGAGTTCGTGTTGTCGCCCGAGTTCGGGATCGCGGCGGTGAATGGCCCGAATTCGGTGGTGATCTCCGGGGTCGAGTCTGTGGTTTCCCGGATTGCTGAGGAGTTCGCGGCTAAGGGTCGTAAGACGAAGCGTCTTGAGGTGAGTCATGCGTTCCATTCGCCGTTGATGGAGCCGATACTCGCCGAGTTCGCCGAAGTGCTCGACGGGATCACGTTCAACGCGCCGGAGATTCCGCTGGTGTCCACTGTGTCCGGTGGTCTCGGTGCTGATTGGGCGTCGCCGGGGTATTGGCTGGATCATGTGCGTCGGTCGGTGCGTTTCGCCGATGGTGTGGGAATTCTCGCTGCGCAGGGTGTGACATCGTTCGTCGAGTTGGGCCCGGACGGTGTGCTGAGCGGGCTGGCGCAGGGTTGTCTTCCTGACGCCGAGGCCCTGTTCGTGCCGCTGCTCCGTGGTGACCGGCCTGAGGTCCGCACCGCCATGACCGCGCTGGGCGCGCTGCACACCCGGGGCACCGAGGTGGACTGGACCGCGCTGGTCAACGGAAACACGGTGGACCTGCCCACCTACGCCTTCCAGCACGAGCGTTTCTGGCTGGAGCTGGGCAGCGCCACCGCGTCCCCGATGGACGACGTCGACGCGGCGTTCTGGGACGCGGTGGAGCGTGAAGACCTGGAGTCGCTGTCGAAGTCCCTGGCGATCGAAGCCGGTCAGCCCTTGGACAGCCTCGTGTCTTCGTTGTCCGCGTGGCGCCGGAAGCGTCGTGAGTCTTCTGTGGTCGAGGGTTGGCGGTATCGGGCGGAGTGGGTGCCGGTGCGGGTGCCTGAAGCCCGGCCGGAGGGCGAGTGGTTGGTGCTGTCACCGGAGCCTTTGCCGGAAGGTGACGCTCTCGCGAGTCTCGGCGAGGTGGTCGTCGCCGACAAGCCGGATCTCTCAGAGTTGTTGGTGCCTGGTCGTTTCGCCGGTGTTGTGTCTTGTTTGGATGCTGCGTCGACGTTGCTGGTGGTGCAGGCCGCGGTGGGTACGGGCTCGAAGGTGTGGGCGGTGACCCGGGGTGCGGTGTCGGTCGGCCGGTCGGATCGGTTGTGGGCGCCGGAGTCGGCGCAGGTGTGGGGTTTGGGCCGGGTCGCTGCGTTGGAGCATCCCGAGGTGTGGGGTGGGTTGATCGATCTGCCGGCTTCGGGTGACGACCGGGTGCTGGGTCTGCTGGCCGGTGTCGAGGATCAGGTGGCGGTTCGGGCGTCGGGTGTGTTCGCGCGTCGTTTGGTGCGGGCCGGTGCTGCCGGTCAGGAGCCGTGGGCCTTGAGTGGTACGGCGTTGGTGACCGGTGGGACCGGTGCGCTGGGTGGTCAGGTGGCGCGGTGGCTGGTCGAGCGGGGTGTCGAGCATCTGGTGCTGGTCAGTCGTCGTGGGGTCGCTTCACCGGGGGCTGAGGATCTCGCGGCGGAGTTGCGCGAGTCGGGTGCCACGGTCACCGTGGCGGCCTGTGATGTGGCTGATCGTGCGGCGGTGGCCGAGCTGGTCGGCGGGCTGCCGGATTTGTCGGTGGTGGTGCACGCGGCTGGTGTCGCCCAGTCGACACCACTGGTGGACTGCGGCGAGGAAGAGTTCCGTGCGGTGGTGGCGGGGAAGGTCGCGGGTGCGGTCAATCTGCATGAGCTGACCGAGGGCCTTGACGCGTTTATTGTGTTTTCGTCGATCGCGGCGACGTGGGGCAGTGGTGGTCAGTCTGCTTATGCGGCGGGTAACGCGTTCCTGGACGCGCTCGTCGAACAGCGTCGTGCCGATGGTCTTGCGGGCCTGTCGGTGGCGTGGGGTCCGTGGGCCGAAGCGGGGATGGCTGTCGGAGAAGCAGGTGCGCAGCTGGCCAAACGTGGTTTGACGGCGTTGGCTCCTGAGCGGGCGTTGGCGGCGTTGGAAGGTGCGAAGCACGACACGGCGGTGACCGTGGCTGATGTGGACTGGGCCCGGTTCGCGCCGGTGTTCACCTCCCGGCGCCCCAGCCCCCTGCTCACCGAACTGCCGGAGGCGGCGGGCATCCAGGTCGAAACCCCCACCTCTGGACTGCGGGAGGAGCTCGCCCGGCTGGACCGCGCCGGGCAGCTGGCGACCCTGCTGGACCTGGTGCGGACCGAGGCCGCCGCAGTGCTCGGGTACACCGGCCCGGACGTCGTCGAGCCGAACCGTGCCTTCCGTGAGCTGGGTTTCGACTCCCTGACCGCGGTGGAACTGCGCAACCGGATGGTCCCGGCGGTCGGTCTGGACCTGCCGACCACCCTGGTCTTCGACTATCCGAACCCCCTCGTCCTGGCCGGGCACCTGCTCGACGAGCTGGTCGGCGGCTTGGCCGAGGTGACCACCGAGCGGTCTGTCATGGTGGACGGCGAGCCGATCGCGATCGTCGGTATGGCGTGCCGGTTCCCCGGCGCGGTGGAGAACCCCGAGCAGCTGTGGCAGCTGGTCGCGGACGGGGTGGACGCCGTCGGCGACTTCCCGGCGGACCGGGGCTGGGATCTGGAGACGCTCTACAACCCCGATCCGGAGAACCCTGGCACCACCTACACCCGCGACGGTGCCTTCCTCGACACCGCCGCGCATTTCGATCCGGCGTTCTTCGACATCTCGCCGCGTGAAGCACTGGCGATGGACCCGCAGCAACGGCTCCTGCTGGAGACGTCGTGGGAGGCCTTCGAACGCGCGGGGATCGACCCGGCGTCCGTCCGGGGGAGCCGGACCGGTGTGTTCGTCGGTTCCAACGGGCAGGACTACCTGGTGGTGCTGGCCGGTGCCGAAGACAGCCACGACGGTCACCTCGGCACGGGCAACTCGGCCAGCGTGATGTCCGGCCGGGTCGCGTACACCTTCGGGCTGGAAGGCCCGGCGGTCACGGTCGACACCGCCTGTTCGTCTTCGCTGGTGGCCCTGCACTGGGCCGTGCAGTCCCTGCGCAGCGGCGAATGCGAGATGGCCCTCGCCGGCGGGGTCACGATCATGTCCACCCCGGGCGCGTTCGTCGAGTTCAGCGCCCAGCGCGGCCTGGCGGCCGACGGCCGGTGCAAGGCGTTCGCCGACGGCGCCGACGGAACGGGCTGGGGCGAAGGTGTCGGGATGCTCCTGGTCGAGCGGCTGTCGGACGCCCGGCGCAAGGGGCATCACGTCCTGGCCGTGGTGCGGGGCAGCGCGGTGAACCAGGATGGCGCCTCGAACGGCTTGACCGCGCCGAATGGTCCTTCGCAGCAGAGGGTGATCCGCGCGGCGCTGGCCGACGCCGGGCTTCGAGCGTCCGAAGTGGACGCTGTGGAGGCGCACGGCACGGGGACCTCGCTGGGGGACCCCATCGAGGCGCAGGCGTTGCTGGCGACCTACGGACAGGATCGCGAGGAGCCGTTGTGGCTCGGGTCGGTCAAGTCCAACGTCGGGCACACCCAGGCCGCCGCCGGGGTGGCGGGCATCATCAAGATGGTCATGGCCATGCGGCACGGCGTGCTGCCCAAGACCCTGCACGTGGACGCGCCGTCGGCACAGGTGGACTGGTCCGCGGGCGCGGTCGAGCTGCTCACCGAAACCCGGGACTGGGCGGAAAACGGGCATCCCCGCCGGGCCGCGGTGTCCTCGTTCGGTTTCAGCGGGACGAACGCCCACACCATCCTGGAACAGGCACCCGCCGAGGCGGTCGTCCCGCCGTCGGGCACGAGGATTCCTTCCGCCCTCCCGCTGGTGGTGACGGGCAGGACGGCCGCGGCCGTGCGGGCACAGGCGGGCAGGCTGGCCGCGGCCATGGAACAGGGCACGGATTCGCTGCTCGACCTGGCCTACTCGCTCGTCTCTTCGCGGACGTCCTGGGAACACCGGGCCGTCGTCGTCGCCGAGGACCGGTCCGCCGCTTCGCGTGCGCTGCACGGCCTGGCCGAGCGCGGCACCGACCCTTCGGTGGTGGAAGGCACCTCGGTCGGCGGAAAGCTGGCCTATCTGTTCACCGGTCAAGGCGCCCAACGACTCGGCATGGGACGCGAGCTGTACACCGAGTTCCCCGTGTTCACCGAGGCGTTCGACGAGGCTTGTGCCCATTTCGACCGGTACCTGGACAAGCCGTTGCGGGAGGTGGTGTTCGGCGAGCCCCAGCTGCTGGATCAGACCGTTTACACGCAGGCGGCCTTGTTCGCCGTCGAGACCGCGCTGTTCCGGCTGCTGGAGTCCTGGGGAATCCGGCCGGACTTCCTGCTGGGTCACTCGCTCGGTGAACTCGTCGCCGCGCACGTGTCCGGGGTGTTCTCCCTCGCCGACGCCTGCGCGCTGGTCGCGGCCCGCGGCAGCCTGATGCAGGCGCTGCCGGTGGGCATCGGCGCCATGGTCGCGCTGGAGGCCACCGAGGACGAGGTGCTGGTGCAGGTGAAGAACGCCGCCGGCGCGGTGGACATCGCCGCCGTCAACGGGCCGCGGTCCGTGGTGGTCTCGGGCGAGGTTGCCGCGGTGCTGCGGATCGCGGACGAGTTCTCCGCGCAGGGCCGCAAGACCAAGCGGCTGCCGGTCAGCCACGCTTTCCACTCGCCGCTGATGGAACCGATGCTCGCCGAATGGGAGAAGGTCCTCGGCGGACTGACCTTCCATGAGCCGCGTATCCCGATCGTGTCCAATGTGTCCGGTGCCGTCACCGGCGAACAGGCCACGCCCGCGTACTGGGTCGGTCATGTCCGGGAGGCCGTCCGTTTCCTCAACGGCGTGGAGACCCTCGCCGCGCACGGCGTGACGAAGTTCGTCGAGCTGGGACCGGACGGCGTCCTGACCGCCATGGCACAGGGTTGCCTGCCCGCTTCGGACGCGGTGTTCCGGTCCGTGCTGCGGGCCGACCGGCCGGAAGCGCGGAGCGCGATCACGGCGTTGGCCGGGTTGTCCGTGGACGGCTCCACAGTGGACTGGGAGTCGGTGTTCGACGGTACCGGTGCCCGGACCGTCGACCTGCCGACCTACGCCTTCCAGCGCGTGCCCTACTGGCTGGAGACCACCTCCTTCAGTGGCAAGGCGGAACCCGCGCTGCTCGGGCTCACCGCCGAGGACCACCCGTTACTGGGGGCCGCCGTCGAGCTGGCCGACGGTGACGGGGTGGTGCTGACCGGCCGCGTGTCCGTGCGGACACACGGCTGGATCGCCGACCACGTCATCCTGGGCCGGGCGCTGGTCCCGGGTACCGCACTGGTGGACCTCGCCGTCTCGGCTGGCGACCGGGCGGGCTGCGGCCACCTCGAAGAGCTGACCTTGCAGGCACCGTTGGTGCTGCCGGAAACGGACGGGGTGCAGCTGCAGGTCGTGGTCGGGGAACCGGACGACGAAGGCAGGCGCGTGCTCTCGATCCATTCGCGGTTCGACGGCGCGGCCGCCGACGGGGTGTGGACCAGGCACGCCACGGGAGCACTGTCGGTGCGGGCCGAGGAACCCGGCGCCGGACTGACGGAGTGGCCGCCCGCCGGCGCGCGCCGGGTGGACGTCACCGGCCTCTACGAAGGACTGGCGGAGGCGGGTTTCGTCTACGGACCGAGCTTCCAGGGCCTGCACGACGTCTGGGTGCGGGACGACGAGGTGTTCGCGAACGTGGCGTTGCCCCCCGAAGCGGCCGGTGAGGCCGGGCGCTTCGGGCTGCACCCGGCGTTGTTCGACGCCGGTCTCCACGCGTGGGCCCTGCGTGAGGACGCGCCCGAGGGTGGGCGTATCCCGTTCGCCTGGTCGGGCGTGTCCCTGTTCGCGGTCGGCGCGGCCGCGGCCAGGGTGAAACTGACCAAGACCGGCGCGGACTCGCTGTCGATCGAGGTGGCGGACAGCACGGGACGGCCGATCGCTTCGGTGGACTCGCTGGTGCTGCGTGAAGTGTCCGAGGAGTCGTTGCCCAACGCCGGCGACTACGCCGACAACAACCTGTTCCGCTTGATGTGGGAGCCGGTCACCCCGGCGGACGCGGCGCCCGAGTGGAGCACGTTGCGGGGCTTCGACCTGAAGTCGGTGGGCGCGAGCGTGCCACCGATCGTGGTCGTGGACTGCGCGGCCGTCGGCCGGGATACGACCGAACTGACCTCTGCTGTACTGGCACTCGTCCAGGAATGGCTTTCGGACAAGGCCTTTGCCGATGCGCACCTGGTTGTGGCGACCCACCGGGCGGTCGCGGCGAGCACCGGCGAGGACGTGCTGGACCTCGCGGCCTCAGGGGTGTGGGGTCTGCTGCTGAGCGTGCAGAGCGAACATCCGGACCGGGTGACCGTGGTCGACGTGGACGAGGACCCGAAGTCCCTGGAGCGCGCGTTGGCGGTCTCCGGCGAACCTCGGCTGGTCGCGCGCGGTGGCGACGTCTTCGCCGCGAGGCTGGACCGGGCTTCGGGGTCGGCCGACCTGGCGCCGCCGATCGGCGAGGCACTGTGGCGCTTGGACAGTGTCGGCAAGGGCACGTTGTCGAACCTGTCGTTGGTGTCCTGGCCGCAGGCCGGGGATCCGTTGGGTGATCTGGACGTCCGGGTCGAGGTGCGGGCGGCGGGGGTGAATTTCCGTGACGTGCTGAACGCGCTGGGCATGTATCCCGGCGACGCGGGTCTGATGGGTATCGAAGGTGCCGGTGTGGTGCTGGAGGTCGGCTCCGGCGTCACGGGGCTGGTCCCTGGAGACCGGGTACTGGGGCTGCTGTCGGGGGCGTTCGGGCCGGTGGCGGTGACGGACTCCCGGATGCTGGCACGGATCCCGGCCGAATGGTCCTTTGTGGACGCCGCGTCGGTTCCGATCGTCTTCCTCACGGCGTTCTATGCTTTGCGTGATCTGATGGATGTCCGTTCCGGTGAGGCGGCGTTGATCCACGCGGCCGCGGGTGGTGTGGGTATGGCCGCGGTGCAGTTGGCCCGGCATTGGGGTGTCGAGGTCTTTGCCACGGCGAGTGCGGCGAAGTGGGACGCGGTTCGTGCGCTGGGTGTTTCCGACGACCACCTGGCGTCGTCGCGGGATACCGGTTTCGAGGCGAAATTCCTTGAGGTGACCGAGGGTCGTGGTGTGGATGTGGTCCTCGACGCGTTGGCGGGTGAGTTCGTCGACGCCTCGTTGAGGCTGTTGCCGCGGGGTGGCCGGTTCGCGGAGATGGGCAAGACGGATGTCCGTGAGCCGGGGCAGGTCGCGGCCGATTACCCCGGCGTCCGGTACCAGGCGTTCGATCTGGTGGAGGCCGGTCCGGTGCGGATCGGTGAGATGTTGGCCGAGTTGGTGGGGTTGTTCGAGGCTGGTGTGCTTTCGCCGTTGCCGTCTCGGGTGTGGGATGTGCGGCAGGCGCCGGAGGCGTTCCGGTTCATGTCGCAGGCGAGGCATGTGGGCAAGGTTGTCTTGAGTGTGCCGCGCTCCCTCGATCCTGCGGGGACGGTGTTGATCACTGGTGGTACCGGGAATTTGGGTGCTTTGGTGGCGCGGCATGTGGTCGATCAGGGTGCTCGGAAGCTGTTGTTGGTGAGTCGTCGTGGTGTGGCGGCTCCGGGTGCGGATGCTTTGATCGATGAGCTGACCGGTCTGGGTGCCGAAGTGTCCGTGGTGGCGTGTGATGTGGCTGATCGTGATGCGCTGGCCGAGGTTCTGTCTACTGTGGATTTGACGGCCGTGGTGCATACCGCTGGTGTGCTGGATGACGGCATCGTGGAGTCGTTGACTCCTGATCGTGTTGCCGGGGTACTGCGTCCTAAGGCGGATGCGGCGTGGAATTTGCATGAGTTGACGAAGAGCCTTGATTTGGCTGAGTTCGTGGTGTTTTCGTCGGCGTCGGGTGTGTTCGGTAATCCGGGGCAGGCGAATTACTCGGCGGCGAATGTCTTCCTGGACGGGCTTGCGGCTCATCGTCGGGCGAACGGTTTGCCGGGGTTGTCGTTGGCGTGGGGCCTGTGGGACCAGGAAAACGGCGGCATGGGTGGGACGCTCAGCGCCGCGGACCGTGCCAGGGTTTCCCGGTCGGGTAGCGGTGCGTTGAGTCCGGAGCAGGGGATCGCGCTGTTCGACGCGGCTCGTGCTCGCGCGGACGCGGTCTTGGTGCCGTTGAACCTGGACTTGGGTTCGGGACAGGCGTCGGCGGATGAGGTACCGCCGCTGCTGCGCGGTCTCGTCAAGGTGGTGACCCGCCGGGCGACGGTCTCGTCGGTCGGCGACACCACGGCGACCCTCGGGGCACGCCTCGCGGGGCTGACCACGGCCGAACAGGACGAGACACTCGTCGAGGTGGTCCGGGAGCAGGCCGCGTTGGTCCTCGGGTACCACGACTCGGACTACGTGGAGCCCGACCGATCCTTCCGGGAACTCGGTTTCGACTCGCTGACCTCGGTCGAGCTGCGAAACCGGCTCAACGTGGCCACCGGACTGAAACTGAGCGCCACCCTCGTCTTCGACTATCCGACGCCGTCGGCACTGGCCGAGTACCTGCGTGGCGAACTCGTCGACGAAGAGGTCGCTCCCGGCGTGGACGCCGAGCTCGACCGGCTCTCCGGCGCGCTCGCCGTCTTCACCGCGGACCGGCGCGAACGTGAGCGGATCGGCGCCCGGCTGGCCGCGATCCTCGCCGACTGGAACGACGGAAGGCGCGGACCCGAGGACGACGGCGACGGCGACCTCGAGGAAGCCACCGCTGACGAATTGTTCGACTTGCTGGACAAGGGTTTCGGCAACTCCTGACCTGCTCGACCCCAGATCCCGATCGCTTCGAGGGCGGAAGAATTTCGATGGAAAACGAGCAGAAGCTTCTCAACTACCTCAAGCGTGCGACCGCTGACCTGCGTGACGCGCATCGGCGGCTGCGGGAGGTCGAAGAACAGCAGCAGGAACCGATCGCGATCATCGGCATCGGATGCCGCTTCCCCGGCGGGGTGCGCTCGCCGGAGGATCTGTGGCGCCTGCTGGAATCCGGACAGGACGCGATCGACGGCTTCCCCGCCGACCGCGGTTGGGACCTGGACAACCTGTACGACCCCGATCCGGGCGCCACGGGCACGTTCCACGCCCGCGGCGGCGGGTTCCTCTACGACGCGGCGGAGTTCGATCCGGGGTTCTTCGGGATCTCGCCGCGTGAGGCGCTGGCGATGGATCCGCAGCAGCGGTTGTTGCTGGAGACCTCGTGGGAGGCGTTCGAGCGCGCGGGGATCGACGCCTCGACCATGCGCGGCAGCCAGACCGGTGTGTTCGTCGGCGCGGCGGCGCACGGTTACGGGGTCGGGGTGGAGGCCGCACCCGAGGGCACGCAGGGACATCTGATGACCGGCACCACGCCGAGCGTGGCGTCCGGCCGGATCGCGTACTCGCTGGGACTGGAAGGCCCCGCGATCACCGTGGACACCGCCTGCTCCTCCTCACTGGTGGCGTTGCACCTGGCGGCGCATTCGCTCCGCCGGGGCGAGTGCGATCTGGCCGTGGCCGGCGGGGTCACCGTGATGGCCGGGCCGGGCACCTTCGTCGAGTTCTCCGCACAAGGCGGGCTCGCGGACGACGGCCGGTGCAAGGCTTTCGCCGAGGGGGCCGACGGCACCGGCTGGGGTGAGGGCGTCGGCGTCCTGCTGGTCGAGCGACTGTCGGACGCCGTGCGTAACGGCCACACCGTGCTGGCGGTGATCCGCGGTTCCGCGGTGAACTCCGACGGTGCGTCGAACGGGCTGACCGCGCCGAACGGGCCGTCGCAGCGCCGGGTGATCAGGGCCGCGCTGGCGAGCGCCGGGCTGGCACCGTCCGAAGTGGACGCGGTCGAGGCGCATGGCACCGGCACGGCACTGGGTGACCCGATCGAGGCGCAAGCCCTTCTGGCGGCGTATGGGCAGGATCGCGAAGTGCCGCTGCTGCTGGGGTCGGTGAAGTCGAACCTCGGGCACACCCAGGCCGCCGCCGGGGTGGCGGGTGTGATCAAGATGGTCATGGCGATGCGGCACGGGGTACTGCCCAAGACGCTGCACGTGGACGCGCCGTCGTCGCATATCGACTGGTCCTCCGGAAGCGTGGAGCTGCTCACCGAGGCGCGGGCGTGGCCCGACGCCGGCCGTCCTCGCCGGGCGGCGGTGTCCTCCTTCGGGATCAGCGGTACCAACGCGCACACGATTCTCGAGCAGGCGCCCGTCCAGGAGCAGGCTCCCGAACGACGGGCGCCCGCCGTGGTGCCGTTCGTGCTGTCCGGTAAGACGACGGCGGCGTTGCGGGCCCAAGCGGCCAAGCTGGCTTCCTTCATGGAGGAAGACGACGCGGCGCTGACGGATGTCGCGTACTCGCTGGCGACGACGCGGTCGGCGCTGGAACGGCGCGCCGCGGTGGCCGGTGCCGACCGTGACGAACTGGTGAGGGCGCTGAGGGCGCTGGCCGAAGGCCGTTCGTCCGCAGACCTCGTCGAGGGCTCCATCGGCCGTGGCCGTTCGGCGTTTTTGTTCGCTGGTCAGGGTTCTCAGCGGGTGGGTATGGGGGCGGAGCTGTATGCGGAGTTCCCTGTTTTCGCTGAGGCTTTTGATGCGGCGTGTGAGTTTTTGCCGTCGTTAGGGGATCTTGGTCGGACGGAGTTCGCGCAACCGGCTCTGTTTGCTCTTGAGGTGGCGCTGTATCGGCTGGTGGAGTCGTGGGGTGTTCGTCCCGACTTTCTGTTGGGGCATTCGATTGGTGAGATCGCGGCCGCGCATGTCGCCGGTGTGTTTTCGCTGGAGGACGCGGGCAAGTTGGTGTCGGCTCGTGGTCGGTTGATGCAGGCGCTGCCCGAGGGTGGCGTGATGGTCGCGATCGAGGCGACCGAAGACGAGATCGTGCTGACACCCGAGTTCGGGATCGCTGCGGTGAATGGCCCGAATTCGGTGGTGATCTCCGGGGTCGAGTCTGTGGTTTCCCGGATTGCGGGGGAGTTCGCGGCTAGGGGTCGTAAGACGAAGCGTCTTGAGGTGAGTCATGCGTTTCATTCGCCGTTGATGGAGCCGATGCTCGCGGAGTTCTCGAAGGTTCTTGAGGACATCACGTTCAACGCGCCGGAGATTCCGGTGGTGTCCACTGTGTCCGGTGGGTTGACCGCGGATCTGACGTCGCCGGGGTATTGGCTGGATCATGTGCGTCGGTCGGTGCGTTTCGCCGATGGTGTGGGAATTCTCGCCGCGCAGGGTGTCACCTCCTTCCTCGAACTGGGCCCCGATGGGGTGCTGAGCGGGCTGGCGCAAGGTTGTCTTCCTGACGCCGAGGCCCTGTTCGTGCCGCTGCTCCGCGGTGACCGGCCTGAGGTCCGCACCGCCATGACGGCGCTCGGTGCGCTGCACACCCGGGGAACCCGCGTCGACTGGACGGCCCTCCTGGCAGGCGAACGGGTCGAGCTGCCCACCTATGCCTTCCAGCACGAGCGTTTCTGGCTGGAGTTCGGTGGCGGTTCCGCGGCCGAAGTGCAGGACGACGTGGCCGACAGCGAGTTCTGGGACGCCGTCGAGCGCGCCGACATCCGCACGCTCGCCGCCGAACTGAGGGTGGCGGGCGAGGACGAGCAGTTCCTCGGCGCGTTGCTGCCCTCTTTGTCCGCGTGGCGTCAGCGGCGTCGTGAGTCTTCCGAGGTCGAGGGTTGGCGGTATCGGGCGGAGTGGGTCCCGGTGCGGGTGTCCGAAGCCCGGCCTGACGGTGAGTGGCTGGTGCTCTCGCCGGAGCCCCTGGCCGAAGGTGACGCTCTCGCGAGTCTCGGCGAGGTTGTCGTCGCCCAGCAGCCGGATCTCTCTGAGTTGTTGACGCCTGGGCGTTTCGCCGGTGTTGTGTCCTGTTTGGACGCCGAGTCCACGCTGGCGGTGGTGCAGGCCGCGGTGGGCACGGGCTCGAAGGTGTGGGCGGTGACCCGTGGTGCGGTGTCGGTCGGTCGTGGTGATCGGCTGGCCGCGCCGGAGTCGGCGCGGGTGTGGGGTTTGGGCCGGGTCGCGGCGTTGGAGCATCCCGAGGTGTGGGGCGGGCTGATCGACCTGCCCGCCGCCGGGGACCCTCGCCTGCTCGGGGTGCTCGCGGGGTCTGAGGACCAGGTGGCGGTTCGGGCGTCGGGTGTGTTCGCGCGTCGTCTGACGCGGGCGGACGCGGCTGGTCAGGAACCGTGGGCCTTGAGTGGCACGGCTCTGGTCACCGGTGGTACCGGTGCGCTGGGTGGTCAGGTGGCGCGGTGGCTGGTCGAGCGGGGTGCTGAGCATCTGGTGCTGGTCAGTCGTCGTGGGGCGGAATCGCCCGGCGCCGAGGACTTGGCGGCGGAGTTGCGGGATCTGGGTGCCACGGTCACCGTGGCGGCGTGTGATGTGGCCGATCGTGCGGCCGTGGCGGAGCTGGTCGGTGGGCTGCCGGGTTTGTCGGTGGTGGTGCACGCGGCTGGTGTGGCGCAGTCGACGCCGTTGGCGGAGTGCTCGGTGGAGGAGTTCCGTGCGGTGGTCGCGGGGAAGGTCGCGGGTGCGGTCAATCTGCATGAGCTGACCGAGGGCCTTGACGCGTTTATTGTGTTTTCGTCGATCGCGGCGACGTGGGGCAGTGGTGGTCAGTCTGCTTACGCGGCGGGTAATGCGTTCTTGGATGCGTTGGTGGAGCAGCGTCGTGCCGATGGTCTGCCTGGTCTGTCGGTGGCGTGGGGTCCGTGGGCCGAGGGAGGTATGGCCGCGGGTGAGGCTGGTGAGCATCTCGCCAAGCGAGGGTTGACGGCGTTGGCTCCTGAGCGGGCGTTGGCGGCGTTGGAAGGCGCGCAGCGCGACACCACGATCACCGTGGCTGATGTGGACTGGGCCCGGTTCGCGCCGGTGTTCACCTCCCGGCGTCCCAGCCCCTTGCTCACCGAACTGATCGACGTGACTGTCGCCGTCGACGAACCGCGGGACACCAATGAGCTGCGGACCAGGCTGATCGGCCGTCCCCTCGCCGACCAGCGACGGCTGCTGCTGGACCTGGTTCGCAGTGAAGCGGCGGTGGTGCTGGGGTATTCCGGGCCGGAGGCGGTGGAGCAGGATCGGGCGTTCCGTGAGCTGGGTTTCGATTCGCTGACCGCGGTGGAACTGCGTAACCGGATGGTTCCGCTGGTGGGTCTCGACCTGCCGACCACGCTGGTGTTCGACTATCCCAACCCCCTCGCGCTGGCCGAGCACCTCCTGGGCGAACTGCTCGGTGCGAGGGAAAACGTCGTCGCCACCAGCGTGGCCGCCAGCGATGAACCGATCGCGATCGTCGGTATGGCCTGCCGGTTCCCCGGCGGCGTCCACTCGCCGGAACAGCTGTGGAGCCTGCTCGCCTCCGGTGAGGACGCGGTCGGCGGCTTCCCGGAGAACCGCGGCTGGGATCTGGAGGAGTTGTACCACCCCGAGCCGGGCAACCCCGGCACGAGTTACACCCGCGACGGCGCGTTCCTGTACGACGTCGGGGAGTTCGACGCACGCTTCTTCGGGATCTCACCGCGTGAAGCCGTGACGATGGACCCGCAGCAGCGACTGCTGCTCGAGACTTCGTGGGAAGCCTTCGAACGCGCCGGGATCGACCCGGCGTCCGTCCGGGGGAGCCAGACGGGCGTCTTCGTCGGCTCGAACGGCCAGGACTACCTCTCGGTGTTGCTGGCCTCCTCGGACCTCGGGGACGGACACCTCGGCACCGGAGTGTCCGCGAGTGTGGTTTCGGGCAGGCTGGCCTACACGTTCGGGCTCGAAGGCCCGGCACTGACCGTCGACACGGCATGCTCGTCTTCGCTCGTCGCCCTGCATCTGGCCGCACAGGCTCTGCGCAACGGCGAATGCGAGCTGGCACTGGCCGGCGGCGTGACCGTGATGTCCACGCCCGGGGCCTTTGTGGACTTCAGCGCCCAGCGAGGTCTCGCGGCGGACGGCCGGTGCAAACCCTTCGCCGAAGGTGCGGACGGCACCGGCTGGGGTGAAGGCGCCGGGATGCTGCTGGTGGAAAGGCTCTCCGACGCGCAGCGCAAGGGGCACCGGATCCTGGCCGTCGTGCGTGGCAGCGCGGTGAATCAGGATGGTGCGTCGAACGGTTTGACGGCGCCGAATGGTCCTTCGCAGCAGCGGGTGATCCGTGCGGCGCTGGCCAACGCGGGCCTCGGACCGTCCGATGTGGACGCTGTGGAGGCACACGGCACCGGGACCTCGCTGGGTGATCCGATCGAGGCGCAGGCGTTGCTGGCGACCTACGGGCAGGACCGTGAACGGCCGTTGTGGCTGGGCGCGGTGAAGTCGAACCTCGGGCACACCCAGGCCGCCGCCGGCGTCGCGGGCATCATCAAGATGGTCATGGCGATGCGGCACGGGGTACTGCCGAAGACCCTGCACGTCGACTCGCCGTCGTCCCAGGTGGACTGGTCTGCCGGGGCGGTGGAGCTGCTCACCGAGTCGCGGTCGTGGGAACCAGGGGCGGTGCCGCGCCGCGCGGGTGTCTCGTCGTTCGGCATCAGCGGTACCAACGCGCACACCATCCTCGAAGAGGCGCCGGAGACGCCCGTCGTCGAGCCCGCCGCGTCGCCGTCGATCGTGCCGATGGTGCTTTCGGCGAAATCCGCCGAAGCGCTTCGGGCCCAGGCCGAACGCCTGCGGCTGCTGGTGACGGAAGGCGGGGATACCGCCGCGGTCGCCCGCTCGCTGGCCACCACCAGGTCCACCTGGGATCGCCGAGCGGCGGTCGTCGGAGCGGACCGTGACAGCCTGCTCGCGGGCCTCGCCGCACTCGCGGCCGGGGGACAGGCTTCAGGCTTGGTCGAAGGCACGGCCGACTCCGGTAAGACCGCGTTCTTGTTCGCTGGTCAGGGTTCTCAGCGTGTGGGTATGGGGGCGGAGCTGTATGCGGAGTTCCCAGTTTTCGCCGAGGCTTTTGATGCGGCGTGTGAGTTCCTGCCGCCGTTGGGTGATCTTGGTCGGACGGAGTTCGCGCAGCCTGCGTTGTTTGCTTTGGAAGTCGCGCTGTATCGGCTTGTCGAGTCGTGGGGTGTTCGTCCCGATTTTGTGATGGGTCACTCCATCGGTGAGATCGCGGCCGCGCATGTTGCTGGTGTGTTCTCGTTGGAGGACGCGGGCAGGTTGGTGGCGGCTCGTGGTCGTTTGATGCAGGCGCTGCCCGAGGGTGGCGTGATGGTCGCGATCGAGGCGACCGAGGACGAGTTCGTGTTGTCGCCCGAGTTCGGGATCGCTGCGGTGAATGGTCCGAGGTCGGTGGTGATCTCCGGGGTCGAGTCTGTGGTTTCCCGGATTGCGGGGGAGTTCGCTGCTAGGGGGCGTAAGACGAAACGTCTTGAGGTGAGTCATGCGTTTCATTCGCCGTTGATGGAGCCGATGCTCGCGGAGTTCGCGAAGGTTCTTGAGGACATCACGTTCAACGAGGCGCAGATTCCGGTGGTGTCCACTGTGTCCGGTGGTCTCGGTGCGGATTGGGCGTCGCCGGGGTATTGGCTGGATCATGTGCGTCGGTCGGTGCGTTTCGCCGATGGTGTGGGAATTCTCGCCGCGCAGGGTGTGACCTCTTTCCTCGAACTGGGCCCCGATGGGGTGCTGAGCGGGCTGGCACAAGGCTGCCTGCCCGACGCCGAAGCCCTGTTCGTGCCGCTGCTCCGCGGTGACCGGCCTGAGGTCCACACCGCGATCACCGCACTGGGCGCGCTGCACACCCGGGGCGTCCCGGTCGACTGGACCGCGTACTTCGGCCCTGGCGAAGCGGTCGACCTGCCCACCTACGCCTTCCAGCGCGAGCATTACTGGCCGAAGATCTCCGGCCTGGTGGCTGGCGACGTGACCGGCGCCGGGCTCGGCGCGGCAGACCACCCGCTGCTCGGCGCCGCCGTGGAACTGGCGGGCGGCGACGGCCTGGTCCTGACCGGCAGGCTCTCGGCCCGGACACACCCCTGGCTGGCGGACCACCGGATCCAGGGCCAGGTGCTCGTACCCGGCACCGCGCTGCTGGAACTCGCGGTCGCCGCCGGCGACCGGACGGGCTGCGACCTCGTCGAGGAACTGACGTTGTCCGCACCACTCGTACTGCCCGAGTCCGGCAGCGTCCAGGTGCAGGTCGCCGTCGGCGCGGCCGACGAGGCCGGGCGGCGTGAGGTGTCGGTCCACTCGCGCACCGAGGGCGACTGGACGACCCACGCGACCGGCGTCCTCGCCCGTCGTGCGGTGCGACCCGGCGCCGGTTCCGCGGAGTGGCCGCCGTCCGGCGCGCGCCAGGTGGACGTCTCCGGTCTGTACACCGGGATGGCGGAAGCAGGCTTCGGCTACGGCGACAGCTTCCAGGGCCTGCGAGCTGCCTGGGTCCTCGGGGACGAGATCTTCGCCGAGGTCGAGCTGCCGCTCTCCGTCCGCGACGAGGCCGCCCGCTTCGGGCTGCACCCTGCCTTGCTCGACGCGGGCCTGCACGCTCTCGCCCTTCGCGCGGGCGACGGTGACGGCGGTGGCCGCGTGCCCTTCTCCTGGACCGGGTTCTCCCTGTTCGCCGTCGGTGCCACCGCGGTCCGGATCCGGCTGACGCCGTCCGGCGCGGACACGGTGTCGATCGAGATCACCGACACCGAAGGCCGTCCCGTGGCGGCGGTCGACTCGCTGATCATGCGGGCCCTGCCGGGGAACCGGCACACCACCCCGGACGCGTTGTACCGCCTGACCTGGGAACCGATCTCCCTGCCCATGGGCGAGACGGCACCGGTCGTGACGGTGGACTGCGTTTCCCGTGGCCGGACGACGACCGAGCTGGTTTCGTCGATGCTCACGGACGTCCAGGAGTGGCTGGCGGACCGTACCGCCGAGGGGACGCGGCTGATGGTCGTCACCCGCGGCGCGGTGGCGGCCGAGGCCGGGGAAGTGATCCGTGACCTGCCCGCGGCGGCCGTCTGGGGTCTGCTTCGCACGGTGCAGGCGGAACACCCGGGCCGGCTCCTCCTCGTCGACGTCGACGAAGACCCGCGTTCGGGGGAGGCGCTGGCCGTCGTCCCGAACGGTGACGAACCCCAGGTCGTGATTCGTGGCGGCGAAGCGTTCGCCGCGCGGTTGAACCGGGCTTCGCGGTCGGCGGAACTGGCGCTGCCGGACGAGCGGACCTGGCGTCTCGACAGTGTCGGCAAGGGCACGTTGTCGAACTTGTCGTTGGTGTCCTGGCCGCAGGCCGGGGATCCGTTGGGTGATCTGGACGTCCGGGTCGAGGTGCGAGCGGCCGGGGTGAACTTCCGTGATGTGCTGAACGCGCTGGGCATGTATCCCGGCGACGCGGGTCTGATGGGTATCGAAGGTGCCGGTGTGGTGCTGGAGGTCGGCGCGAAGGTCACCGGCCTGGTGCCGGGCGACCGCGTGATGGGCCTGCTGGCGGGCGCCTTCGGCCCGATCGCGGTCACCGACTCCCGCACGGTGGCGAGGATCCCCGCCGAATGGTCCTTTGTGGACGCTGCTTCGGTGCCCGTCGTCTTTCTCACCGCGTTCTACGCTCTGCGTGATCTGATGGATGTCCGTTCCGGTGAGGCGGCGTTGATCCACGCGGCCGCCGGCGGGGTGGGGATGGCCGCGGTGCAGCTGGCCCGGCACTGGGGAGTGGAGGTCTTCGCCACGGCGAGTGCTGCCAAGTGGGACGCGGTTCGCGCGCTGGGCGTGGCCGACGACCACCTGGCGTCCTCGCGGGATACCGGTTTCGAGGCGAAATTCCTTGAGGTGACCGAGGGTCGTGGTGTGGATGTGGTCCTCGATGCGTTGGCGGGCGAGTTCGTCGACGCCTCGTTGAGGCTGTTGCCGCGGGGTGGCCGGTTCGCGGAGATGGGCAAAACCGATGTCCGCGATCCCGGTGCGGTCGCCGAACAGTTCGAGGGTGTCGCTTATCGGGCCTTCGACTTGATCGACGCCGGTCCGGTGCGGATCGGTGAGATGTTGGCCGAGTTGGTGGGGTTGTTCGATGCTGGTGTGCTTTCGCCGTTGCCGTCTCGGGTGTGGGATGTGCGGCAGGCGCCGGAGGCGTTCCGGTTCATGTCGCAGGCGAAGCATGTCGGCAAGGTTGTGCTCAGTGTGCCGCGTTCCCTTGATGTCGAGGGAACGGTGTTGATCACTGGTGGTACCGGGAATCTGGGTGCTTTGGTGGCAAGGCATCTGGTCGATCAGGGCGCGCGGAAGCTGTTGCTGGTGAGTCGTCGTGGTGTGGCGGCTCCGGGTGCGGAGGCCTTGGCTGCCGAGCTGACCGGTCTGGGTGCCGAAGTATCCGTGGTGGCCTGTGATGTGGCTGATCGTGACGCGCTGGCCGAAGTACTGTCCACTGTGGACCTGACGGCGGTGGTGCATACCGCCGGGGTTTTGGACGACGGTGTGGTGGAGTCGTTGACCGCCGACCGTGTCGCTTCGGTGTTGCGCCCCAAGGCGGATGCGGCGTGGAACTTGCACGAGCTGACGAAGAACCACGATTTGGCCGAGTTCGTGGTGTTTTCGTCGGCGTCGGGTGTGTTCGGTAATCCGGGTCAGGCGAATTATTCGGCGGCGAATGTCTTCCTGGACGCCCTCACGGCTCATCGTCGCGCCGAGGGTTTGCCTGGACTTTCGTTGGCATGGGGCCTGTGGGACCAGGAAAACGGCGGCATGGGCGGGACGCTCAGCACCGCCGACCGGGCCAGGGTCTCCCGGTCGGGCAGTGGCGCGCTCAGCCCCGAACAAGGCCTCGCGCTGTTCGACGCGGCCCGTGCTCGCGCCGACGCGCTCCTGGTGCCGTTGAACCTGGATCTGGGTTCGGGACAGGCGTCCGCGGACGAGGTACCGCCGCTGCTGCGCGGTCTCGTCCGGGTGCTGAACCGCCGCACGGCCGCATCCGCCAGTGTGGAATCGGCCGACTCACTCGGGCAGCGGCTCGCGGCCCTGTCCGTGGCGGCCCGGACCGAGGAGCTCACCGGTATCGTCCGTGACCAGGCGGCCCTCGTGCTCGGTTACCACGACGCGGAGCACGTCGTAGCGGAGTCGTCCTTCCGCGAGCTGGGGTTCGACTCGCTGACCTCCATCGAGCTGCGTAACCGCCTCAACCAGGCCACCGGGCTGAAACTGCCGGCCACCCTGGTCTTCGACTACCCGACACCGCTGGTGCTCGCGGCCTTCCTCCGCGCCGAGCTGGTCGACGAGGACACCGCGGCCCCGGCCCCGGTGGTCCAGAGCCGGCCCGCCGCCGACGAGCCGATCGCGATCATCGGTATCGGCTGCCGGTATCCAGGCGGAGTCAGTTCGCCCGAGGAGCTCTGGGACCTGGTGGCGTCCGGTCGGGACGCCATCGGCGGTCTCCCGCTCGATCGAGGCTGGGACCTCGACCTCGACTCCGTCAGGGAAGGTGGGTTCCTCTACGACGCGGCCGATTTCGATCCGGGGTTCTTCGGGATCTCGCCGCGTGAGGCGCTGGCGATGGATCCGCAGCAGCGGTTGCTGCTGGAGACCGCGTGGGAGGCCTTCGAGCACGCCGGTTTCGACGCGGCGAACTACCGTGGCAGCCAGACCGGCGTCTTCGTCGGCACCGCCACCCAGGGCTACGCCGTCGGTGTCTCACCGCTGCCGGACGGGGTCCAGGGACATCTGATGACCGGCACCACCCCGAGTGTGGCGTCCGGCCGGGTTGCTTACACCTTCGGGCTCGAGGGCCCGGCGGTCACGGTCGACACCGCCTGCTCCTCGTCGCTGGTGGCTCTGCACTGGGCGGCGCAGGCGCTGCGGAACGGCGAGTGCGACCTCGCGCTGGCCGGTGGGGCCACGGTGATGTCCGCGCCGGGTGCCTTCATCGAGTTCAGCGCCCAGGGCGGATTGTCCGCGGACGGCCGGTGCAAGGCGTTCTCCGATTCGGCGGACGGCACCGGCTGGGGTGAAGGCGCCGGGATGCTGCTGGTGGAACGGCTTTCCGACGCCCAGCGCAGGGGCCACCGGATCCTGGCCGTCGTGCGTGGTTCCGCGGTGAATCAGGACGGCGCGTCGAACGGCTTGACCGCGCCGAACGGTCCTTCGCAGCAACGGGTGATCCGGGCCGCGTTGGCCAGTGCCGGATTGCGACCGTCCGATGTGGACGCCGTGGAGGCGCACGGGACCGGGACTCCCCTGGGGGACCCGATCGAAGCGCAGGCATTGCTGGCGACCTACGGCAAGGGCCGTGAGGTCCCGTTGTGGCTGGGCTCGGTGAAGTCGAACCTCGGGCACACCCAGGCGGCCGCCGGGGTCGCGGGCATCATCAAGATGGTCATGGCGATGCGCCACCAGGTGCTGCCGAAGACCCTGCACGCCGGTACGCCATCGTCCCATGTGGACTGGAGCACCGGTGCCGTCGAGCTGCTCGGCGAGTCCCGTGCGTGGCCGGAGACCGGCCGCCCGCGGCGGGCGGCGGTCTCCTCGTTCGGGATCAGCGGCACCAACGCGCACACCATCATCGAGCAGGCGCCCGCCGAGACGCCCCCGGTGACGGCGCACGGTCCCGCCGTGCTGCCGTTCCTGTTGTCGGGTAAGACGACGGCCGCGTTGCGTGCGCAGGCCGCCCGGCTGCTTCCCGTCGCGGAGAACCCAGCGGTGGCGCTGCCGGATCTGGCGTTCTCGCTGGCGACGAACCGGTCCGCGCTCGAGCGGCGTGCGGTGGTGGCCGGCGCCGACTCGGCCGAGCTGGTGCGGGCGCTGGGCGCACTCGCCGAGGGGCGGTCGTCCGCCGAGGTGATCGAAGGCGCCACCGGCCGAGGCAAGACCGCGTTCCTGTTCACCGGTCAGGGTGCGCAGCGGGTCGGGATGGGGCGTGAGCTCCACGCCGAGTTCCCCGTTTTCGCCGAGGCCTTCGACGACGCCTGCGAATTTCTGCCGCCGCGTCTTCGCGAGGTGGTACTGAGCGAGCCGGAGTCGCTGAACCGGACCGAGTTCGCGCAGGCCGCGTTGTTCGCGGTCGAGGTGGCCTTGTACCGCCTGGTCGAGTCTTGGGGGGTGTGCCCCGACTTCCTGCTGGGGCACTCGATCGGTGAGATCGCCGCGGCCCACATCGCCGGAGTGCTCTCCCTGGCGGACGCGGGCAAGCTCGTCTCGGCCCGTGGCCGGTTGATGCAGGCGCTGCCTTCGGGCGGGGCGATGGTCGCGATCGAGGCCTCGGAAGAAGAGTTCGAGCCGACCGACGAGTTCGGGATCGCGGCCGTCAACGGTCCGGCGTCGGTAGTGATTTCCGGGGCCGAGACGGTCGTAGTCCGGGTGGCCGCGGAGTTCGCGGCCAAGGGGCGCCGGACCAAGCGGGTCGAAGCGAGTCACGCGTTCCACTCGCCGTTGATGGAGCCGATGCTCGCGGAGTTCGCGGAAGTGCTGGCGGAGCTGACTTTCCGGGAGCCCGCTATCCCCGTGGTGTCCACTGTGTCCGGTGGGCTCGCCGCGGACCTGTCGTCACCGCGCTACTGGCTGGACCACGTGCGTAAGGCCGTGCGTTTCGCCGACGGCGTGCGGATGCTGGCCGCGCAGGGAGTGACGTCGTTCGTCGAACTGGGCCCCGACGGGGTACTGACGGCGATGGCGCAGGGCTGCCTGCCCGAGACGGACGCCTTGTTCGTGTCGATGCTCCGTGCCGACCGGCCCGAGATCCGTACCGTCATCACCGCGCTGGGCGCGTTGCATACGCGGGGTGTCGCGGTGGACTGGTCGGCCTTGCTGAGCGGGAACCGCGTCGACCTGCCCACATACGCCTTCCAGCGGGAGCGGTACTGGGTCGAGCCTGCGCCGGGTGCCGGTGCCACCCGCTCGGACGAGATCGACGCGGCGTTCTGGGACGCGGTGGAGCGTGAAGACCTGGAGTCGGTCGCCGCCGAACTGGCGATCGGGGACGAGCCGGCCCTGGGCAGCGTGGTGTCTTCGTTGTCCGCGTGGCGTCAGCGGCGTCGTGAGTCTTCTGTGGTCGAGGGTTGGCGGTATCGGGCGGAGTGGGTTCCGGTGCGGGTGTCCGAAGCCCGGCCTGACGGTGAGTGGCTGGTGCTCTCGCCGGAGCCCCTGGCCGAAGGTGACGCTCTCGCGGGTCTCGGTGAGGTTGTCGTCGTCGACCGTCTGGAGCAGGCGGCGTTGGCGGAGTTGTTGGTACCTGGACGTTTCGCCGGTGTTGTGTCCTGTTTGGACGCTGCGTCGACGCTGGCGGTGGTGCAGGCCGCGGTGGGTACCGGTGTCAAGGTGTGGGCGGTGACCCGTGGTGCGGTGTCGGTCGGCCGGTCGGATCGGTTGTCGGCGCCGGAACAGGCGCAGGTGTGGGGTTTGGGCCGGGTCGCGGCGTTGGAGCATCCGGAGGTGTGGGGCGGGCTGATCGACCTGCCCGCTTCTGGCGATGACCGGGTGCTGGGTCTGCTGGCCGGTGTCGAGGATCAGGTGGCGGTTCGGGCGTCGGGTGTGTTCGCGCGTCGTCTGACGCGGGTTGATGCTGCCGGCGCGAAGTCGTGGACTTTCGGTGGCACGGCATTGGTCACCGGTGGTACCGGGGCCTTGGGTGGCCAGGTGGCGCGGTGGCTGGCTCAGCGGGGTGCTGAACATCTGGTGCTCGTCAGCCGTCGTGGGATCGCTTCACCGGGGGCCGAGGATCTCGCGGCGGAGTTGCGTGATCTGGGTGTCGCGGTGACGGTGGCGGCGTGTGATGTGGCTGATCGTGCGGCGGTGGCTGAGTTGGTCGGTGGGCTGCCGGGTTTGTCGGTGGTGGTGCACGCGGCTGGTGTGGCGCAGTCGACGCCGTTGGCGGAGTGCTCGGTGGAGGAGTTCCGTGCGGTGGTCGCGGGGAAGGTCGCGGGTGCGGTCAATCTGCATGAGCTGACCGAGGGCCTTGACGCGTTTATTGTGTTTTCGTCGATCGCGGCGACGTGGGGCAGTGGTGGTCAGTCTGCTTACGCGGCGGGTAATGCGTTCTTGGACGCGTTGGTGGAGCAGCGTCGTGCCGATGGTCTGCCTGGTCTGTCGGTGGCGTGGGGTCCCTGGGCCGAAGCGGGGATGGCTGTCGGAGAAGCAGGTGAGCAGCTCGCCAAACGTGGTTTGACGGCGTTGGCCCCTGAGCGGGCGCTGTCGGCGTTGGAAGGCGCACAGCACGACACCACGATCACCGTGGCTGACGTCGACTGGGCCCGGTTCGCGCCGGTGTTCACCTCCCGGCGCCCCAGCCCCCTGCTCACCGAGCTGATCGAGATCGAGGACACCGCCGGGGAACCAGCCGGCGCGGGTTCGGCCGAGCTGCGCGAGAAACTTGCCGGGCTCGCCCCGGCCGCCCGGCGGCAAACGGTCCTGGACCTGGTTCGCAGTGAAGCGGCGGTGGTGCTGGGGTATTCCGGGCCGGAGGCGGTGGAGCAGGATCGGGCGTTCCGTGAGCTGGGTTTCGATTCGCTGACCGCGGTGGAACTGCGTAACCGGATGGTTCCGCTGGTGGGTCTCGACCTGCCGACCACGCTGGTGTTCGACTATCCCAACCCCCTCGCGCTGGCCGAGCACCTCCTGGGCGAACTGACCGGGGTCCATACCGCGATCACCACGGCCACCGCGGTGGCCGCCGCCGACGAACCGATCGCGATCGTCGGTATGGCCTGCCGGTTCCCCGGCGGTGCGCACTCGCCGGAACAGCTGTGGCGATTGCTGTCGGAAAGCCGCGACGCGGTGGGACCCTTCCCCGACAACCGCGGCTGGGACCTGGCCGAGCTGTACCACCCCGAGCCGGGCAACCCCGGCACGAGCTACACCCGCGACGGCGCCTTCCTCTACGACGTTGGGGAATTCGACCCCCAGTTCTTCGGGATCTCCCCGCGTGAGGCGCTGGCGATGGACCCGCAGCAGCGGCTCCTGCTGGAGACCTCCTGGGAGGCCTTCGAACGAGCCGGTTTCGACCCGGCAGAGCTCCGGGGCAGCCGGACCGGGGTGTTCGTCGGCTCGAACGGCCAGGACTACCTTTCGGTGCTGCTCGCCTCGTCGGACCTCGGCGAAGGACAGCTGGGCACCGGGGTCTCGGCGAGTGTGGTCTCGGGCAGGCTGGCCTACACGTTCGGGCTCGAAGGCCCGGCCGTCACCGTGGACACCGCCTGCTCCTCTTCGCTGGTCGCGATCCACCTCGCCGTGCAGGCACTGCGCAACGGCGAATGCGACATGGCACTGGCCGGCGGCGTGACCGTGATGTCCACGCCCGGGGCGTTCCTGGACTTCAGTGCCCAGCGCGGACTGTCGGCGGACGGCCGGTGCAAGGCGTTCGCCGACGCCGCCGACGGCACCGGCTGGGGCGAAGGCGCCGGCATCCTGCTGGTGGAACGGCTGTCCGAGGCCACCCGCCAGGGACACCAGGTGCTGGCCGTGGTGCGGGGCAGCGCGGTCAACCAGGACGGCGCGTCCAACGGGCTCACCGCGCCGAACGGGCTCTCACAGCAACGCGTGATCCGTGCCGCGCTGGCCAACGCCGGGCTCGGGACGTCCGATGTGGACGCGGTGGAGGCACACGGCACCGGCACCACGCTCGGCGACCCGATCGAAGCCCAGGCGCTCAACGCGACCTATGGGAAGGACCGCGATCGCCCGCTGTGGCTCGGTTCGGTGAAGTCGAACCTCGGGCACACCCAGGCCGCGGCCGGGGTCGCCGGAGTGATGAAGATGGTGTTGGCGCTGCGGCACGGCCTGCTGCCGCGAAGTCTCCACATCGACACGCCATCGCCCCACGTGGACTGGACGGCCGGGGCCGTCGAACTGCTGACCGAAGCCCGTGCGTGGCCGGAGCGCGAGTCGGCGCGGCGAGCGGGTATCTCCGCGTTCGGCATGAGCGGCACCAACGCCCACCTCATCCTGGAGCAGGCGCCCGCATCCGTACCCGCCGAGGTCGTTCCGGTGGCGGTCACGCCGTGGGTGTTGTCGGGCAAGTCGCCGGAGGCCGTGGAAGCGTTCGCCGGTCGGCTGGCCGACTATGCCGGCGATGTCGCGGGTGTGGCGGCAGGCCTCGCGGGTCGTTCGGTGTTCGGGCATCGCGCGGTGCTCGTCGGCGAGGATCAGGCTGGTTTGGCTGCCGCGTTGGCATCAGGTGAGTTGCCTGCTGGTGTGGTGCGTGGTTCTGGTTCTGGTGTCGAGCGTGTGGTTTTTGTGTTCCCTGGTCAGGGTTCGCAGTGGTTGGGGATGGCGTCGGCGCTGTTGGGTGAGAGTCCGGTGTTCGCGTCGCGGATGGCGGAGTGCGACAGCGCTTTGAGGTCCTTTGTGGACTGGTCGTTGTTCGAGGTGTTGGGCGACGAGGCTGCTTTGACCAGGGTTGATGTTGTTCAGCCGGTGTTGTGGTCGGTGATGGTGTCGCTGGCTGAGGTGTGGCGTTCGCTCGGTGTTGTTCCTTCAGCGGTGGTGGGTCATTCGCAGGGTGAGATCGCCGCTGCGGTGGTGGCTGGTGGTCTGAGCTTGGAAGACGGCGCTCGGGTGGTGGCGCTGCGGAGTCAGGCGATCGCCGCCGAGCTTGCCGGTTTGGGCGGAATGCTGTCGGTGGCCGCACCTGTCACCGAGGTCGGCGAGGGTGTGTCGATCGCTGCGGTGAATGGCCCGAACGCGGTGGTGCTCTCGGGTGACCCCGACGCACTCGCGAACGCGAAGGCCCACTACGAGGCTGAAGGTGTCCGGGCTCGGTTGGTGGCGGTGGATTACGCATCGCATTCGGCTCATGTGGAGCGGATCGAGGCGGAGCTTGCTGAGCTGCTGGCTCCGGTGACGCCCCGGACGGGCGACATACCGTTTTATTCCACTGTGGACTCTCGGTGGTTGGATACCGCTGAGCTGACGGGTGGTTATTGGTACCGGAATCTGCGTCAGACGGTGCGGTTCTCGGATGCGGTGGAGCGGTTGGCCGCCGATGGTCAGCAGATGTTCGTGGAGGTCAGCGCCCATCCGGTGCTGGCGATGGCGATCGAGGACACCGTCGATCTCCCCGTGGTGGGCACGCTACGCCGCGACGAAGGAGGGCTGCGAAGGTTCCTGCTCTCCGCGGGCGAGGTGTTCTGCCACGGCGCCCACGTCGACTGGCACGCCCTCCTCGGCAAGGCCGGGACGGTTCCCGAAGACCTGCCCACGTACCCGTTCCAGCACGAGCGCTTCTGGCCCCGGGTGGACGCGTCCTCCGGCGGAGACGTCACCACGGCCGGACTCGGTGCCACCGACCATCCGATGCTCGGCGCCACGTTGGACTTCGCGGGTGGCGACGAGGTCGTGCTCACCGCCAGGCTGTCGGTCTCGACGTCACCTTGGCTGGCCGAGCACGTGGTCTCGGGGCAGGTGTTCCTGCCAGGCACCGCTTTTGCCGAACTGGCGGTCCAAGCAGGCGACCGGGTGGGCTGCGCCAGGGTGGAAGAGGTGACGATCGAGGCGCCGCTGGTGCTGCCCTCGACCGGCGGAATCCAGCTGCAGCTCGTCGTCGGCACTCCGGACGAAGCGGGCACCCGGGAGCTGGTCTTCTACTCCCGTGAAGCGGACGGCGAGCCGTGGACACGGCACGCCTCGGGCGCCGTATCGCCCGAATCCGGCGAGCCCGGTGAGTCCGGTGACCTCCGCGAGTGGCCGCCCGCCAGGGCGACCGCCGTGGACATCGACGGCCTTTATGACGGTCTCGCCGCGGCAGGGCTGGCCTATGGCCCGGTGTTCCGCGGGCTCACGGCGGTCTGGGAACGCGACGCCGAGGTGTTCGCCGAGGTGGAACTGCCCCGTGACGAGTCCGCCGAGGCCGCCCGGTTCGGGCTGCACCCGGCACTGCTCGACGCCGGCCTCCACGCACTGGGTGCGGTGTCGTTCGGCGGTGGCGGGGCGTACCTGCCGTTCTCCTGGACCGGCGTGACCCTCCACGCGACCGGCGCGCGGTCGCTGCGCGTCCGGCTGACGCGCCACGACGGCGACAGCGTGTCGATCTTCGCCGCGGACGGCGCGGGCGACCCGGTGGCCGTGGTCGAGTCCTTGGCCCTGCGGCCCGCCACCGCGGCGGCCACCGTGCTGCCGAAGAACCTCTTCCTGGTCGGCTGGGACGACGTCGCGCTGCCGTCGGCCGAGCTGCTGGACCTGCCGGAACTGCGGGACGTCAAGGCGGACCAGCGTCCGGAAACGGTGTTGCTGCACTGGCTTCCCGGCACCGACGGCCCGCACCCGGCCGCACATCGCGTGCTGGCCGTGGTGCAGGACTGGCTGACCGACGACCGGTTCACGGACTCCCGGCTGGTCTTCGTCACCCGCGGGGCGATCGCCACCGCACCGGACGAAGACGTGCCGGACGCCGACGCGGCCGTGGTGTGGGGACTGGTGCGCTCCGCGCAGTCGGAGAACCCCGGCCGGTTCGTGCTCGCCGATCTCGGCGGACCCGAAGACCTCGACAGGTTGCCGTCGGCGCTCCGCAGCGACGAACCGCAGTTCGCGCTGCGCGACGGGCGGCTGCGGGTGCCGAGGCTGGTTCCCGCCGACCGCTCCGCCGCGTTGACCCCGCCCGCCGGGGAGCCGCACTGGCACCTCGACCTCACCGGCCGGGGCACGCTGGAGAACCTGGCCCTGCTGCCCTCCTCGGCCGCGGTGGACGAGCTCGGCGAAGGCGAGGTGCGGCTGGAGGTCCGGGCGGCCGGGGTCAACTTCCGCGACGTGCTGATCGCGCTCGGCATGTACCCCGACGAGGTGCCGCTGGGCAACGAGGGCGCGGGCGTCGTCCTCGAAGTCGGTCCCGGGGTCACCGGGCTCGTTCCCGGCGACCGGGTGCTGGGGGTGTTCGCCGGGGGTGTCGGCCCGGTCGCCGTCGCCGACAGCAGGCTGCTGGCGAAGCTCCCGGCCGCATGGTCCTTTGTGGAGGGTGCGTCGGTGCCGGTGGTGTTCCTCACCGCCTACTACGCGCTGCGCGACCTGGCGGACCTCCGGCGTGGCGAGTCCGTGCTGGTGCACGCCGCCGCGGGCGGGGTCGGCATGGCCGCCGTGCAACTCGCCCGGCACTGGGGCGCCGAGGTGTACGGCACCGCGAGTCCGGCGAAGTGGCAGGCGGTCCGGGACCTCGGTCTCGACGACAGGCATCTCGCGTCCTCGCGGGATCTCGGGTTCGAGGCGCAGTTCGCCGAAGCCACCGGCGGCCGGGGGGTGGACGTGGTGCTGGACTGCCTCGCTCGCGAGTTCGTCGACGCGTCCCTGCGGCTGCTGCCCAGGGGCGGGCGGTTCATCGAGATGGGCAAGAGCGACCTCCGTGATCCGGAGCTGGTCACCGCCGGGCACCCGGGGGTGCGCTACCGCGCCTTCGACGTGATCGAGGCGGGCGCCGAGCGGATGGGAGAGATCCTCCGCGAGGTCATGGCGCTGTTCGCCGACGGCGCGCTGCGGCTGTTGCCCATCCGGACCTGGGACGTCCGCCGCGCCCACGAGGCTTTCCGGTTCCTGTCACAGGCCAAGCACGTCGGCAAGGTGGTGCTCACCCAGCCACGCCGTCTCGACGGGACGGCGACCGTCCTGGTCACCGGCGGCACCGGCAACCTGGGCGCGCTGGCCGCCCGGCGGCTGGTGTCCGAACACGGCGTCCGCGACCTGGTGCTGACCAGCAGGAGCGGACCGGACGCGCCGGGCGCGGCGGAGCTGGTGCGCGAGCTGACCGAACTCGGCGCGCGGGCCAGGATCGTCCGCTGCGACGTGGCGGACCGGGCGCAGGTCGCCGAGGTGGTCTCCGGGATCGGCGACGCGCTGGCCGGTGTGGTGCACACCGCGGGCACCCTCGACGACGGGCTGATCGGCGATCTCACCCCCGAGCGGCTCAGTGCCGTGCTCCGGTCCAAAGTGGACGGTGCGGCGCATCTGGACGAGCTGACGCGGGGACTGGACCTGTCGTTGTTCGTGCTCTACTCCGGGGCCGCCGGGGTCTTCGGCGGGCCTGGGCAGGGCAACTACGCGGCGGCGAACGTCTGGCTGGACGCGCTGGCGCACCGGCGTCGTGCGGCGGGACTGCCGGCGACGTCGCTGGCCTGGGGGCTCTGGGCCCGGCTCGGCGGGATGACCGCGCACCTCGGCGAGGCCGAGCTCGCGCGGCTGAGCCGGGACGGTGTCGGCGGGCTGGACACCGAAGAAGGACTGGCCCTGTTCGACGCCGCGCTGGCCATGGACGAGCCGCTGCTGCTGCCGATGCGGCTGGACGTGGCCGGCCTCCGGCGTCAGCGGCCGGACGACGTGGCGCACCTGCTGCGCGGCTTCACCACCGCCACGACGTCCCGCAGGGTCGCGGGCGAAGCGAAGGAAGACAGCGGGTCCAAGCTGCTCAAACGGCTGGCCGGCCTTCCGGAGCCGGAGCAGGAGGCCATCCTGCTCGACCTGGTGCGGACCGAGGCGGCGGCCGTCCTGGGCTTCCCTTCGGTGGCGGCCGTGGAACCCGCGCAGGCGTTCCGCGAGCTCGGTTTCGACTCGCTGACCGGGGTCGAGCTGCGCAACCGGCTCGGCAAGGTCACCGGCGGCAGGCTCGCGCCGACGCTGGTGTTCGACCACGCCACGCCGGCGGCGCTCGCCGCGTTCCTGCGGGGCGAGCTGGCGCCGAGCGGCGCCGAGGAGGCGGCTTCGGACGTCCTCGGCGAGCTCGGAAGGCTGGAACTGGCGGTGACCGGACTCGCCGACGACGGCGAGACCAAGACGGAAGTGGCCGCCCGGCTGCGGTCCCTGCTGGCCCGCCTGACCGGGGACGAGGCGGAGAACGGCGTTTCCCAGCGGATCCAGGACGCCACGGCGGACCAGATCTTCGACCTCATCGACAACGACTTGCAGATCTCTTGATCGCACCGGCGGAGAAACGAGCGCAGCCATGAGCACTGAGCAGAAACTTCTCGACTATCTGAAGCGGGTCACCGCGGACCTGCACGACACCCGTGAGCGGCTGCGGACGGCCGAGGCGGCGGCCGGGGAGCCGGTCGCCGTGGTGTCCATGGCGTGCCGCTATCCGGGTGGGGCGAATTCGCCGGAGGAACTGTGGCGGCTGGTCGCGGACGAGGTCGACGCGATCACCCCGCTGCCCGTCGACCGCGGCTGGGACGCCGTCGACGGCGAAGGCGGGTTCATCGACGACGCGGGGCACTTCGACGCCGCGTTCTTCGGGATCAGCCCGCGTGAGGCGCTGACCATGGATCCGCAGCAGCGGGTCCTGCTGGAACTGGCCTGGGAGGCACTCGAACGCGGCGGGTTCGACCCGGCGGCGCTGCGGGGCAGCCGCACCGGCGTGTTCGTCGGCGGCACCACCTCCGGCTACGGTCTCGACGGCGAAGGGGTGGCGCCGGAGGCCGAGGGCTACGTGCTCACCGGGGCGGCACCGAGCGTCCTGTCCGGCCGGGTGGCGTACACGCTGGGACTCGAGGGTCCGGCGCTGACCATCGACACGGCCTGTTCGTCGTCACTGGTCGCGCTGCACCTGGCGATGCAGTCGCTGAGGCGCGGTGAATGCGAGCTCGCGCTCGCCGGCGCGGTCACCGTGCTCGCCTCGCTCGCCGTGTTCCTCGACGCCAAGGGGCTCGACGCGGCCGCCGCGGAGTCACGCTGCAAGGCGTTCGGCGCGGGAGCCGACGGCACCGCTTTCGCGGAGGGGGCGGGACTGCTGGCGCTGGAACTGCTGTCCGACGCCGAGCGCAACGGCCACGAGGTGCTGGCGGTGCTCCGCGGCAGCGCGATCAACCAGGACGGCGCCAGCAACGGGCTGACCGCGCCGAGCGTCGCCGCCCAGCAGCGGGTCATCCGCGACGCGCTCACCTCCGCCAGGCTGACGGCTTCGGACGTGGACGCGGTGGAGGCGCACGGCACCGGCACCTCGCTGGGCGACCCGATCGAGGCCACCGCCCTGCTGGCCACGCTGGGGCAGGGCCGTCCCGCGGACCGGCCGCTGCGCCTGGGCTCCATCAAGTCCAACATCGGTCACAGCCAGGCCGCCGCCGGGGTGGCCGGGGTGATCAAGATGGTGGAGGCGATGCGGCACGGCCTGATGCCGCGGACCCTGCACGTGACCGAGCCGACCCCGCACGTGGACTGGTCCACCGGCGCCGTGGAGGTGCTCACCGAGGCCATGCCGTGGCCGGAAACCGGCCGCCCGCGCCGCGCGGGGGTGTCCTCGTTCGGGCTCAGCGGCACCAACGCGCACCTCATCATCGAACAGGCGCCCGCCGGTACGCCGTCACCCGTGGCCGAATCCCGCCCGGTGGCGACGGTTCCGTGGGTGCTGTCGGCCAAGTCCTCGGCCGGGCTGCGTGCGCAGGCCGCCCGGCTGCGGGCGTACGTCGACGCGGAACCCGAGCTCGACCCGGCCGACGTCGGGTATTCCTTGCTGACCACGCGCAGCCGTTTCGCGCATCGCGCGGTACTCGCCGCGGACACGCTGGAGGAGTTCTCGGTCCGGCTCGGCGTGTTCGCCGAGGGCGGGCTGCCGGACGGCGCCGCGCAGGGGAGCCCGGTACGCGCCGGGGGCCGGACGGTGTTCGTCTTCCCCGGTCAGGGCTCGCAGTGGCCGGGTATGGGCGCGAAGCTGTACGCGGACTCCGCGGTCTTCGCCGAAAGCGTGCGGACCTGTGACGCCGCCTTCGCGTCCTATGTGGACTTCTCCGTGGCGGCGGTGATCCGCGGCGACGAGGGCGCCGCCTCGACGGACCGGCTGGACGTGGTGCAGCCGGTGTTGTTCACGATGATGGTGTCGCTGGCCGAACTGTGGCGCTCCCACGGCGTTCGGCCGGACGCCGTGACCGGGCACTCGCAGGGCGAGATCGCGGCCGCGTACGTCGCCGGCGCGCTCACCCTCGACGATGCCGCCCGCATCGTCGCCTTGCGCTCGCGGGCCTTGCTGGAAATCAGCGGACAGGGCGCGATGGCTTCGGTTTCGCTCCCGCACGCCGAGGTCTCCGCCCTGATCGAACGCTGGGACGGGCTGACCGTCGCCGCGGTGAACGGTCCGGCGTTGTGCACGGTCGCCGGGAACGTGGCCCAGCTGGAGGAAATGCTGGCCCTGTGCGAGCAGCGCCGGGTGCGGTCCCGGCGCATCCCCGGGACGCCGGGCGCGGGGCATTCGCCTCAGGTCGAGGTCCTGCGGGAGCGGATCCTGCGGGAACTGGCCCCGGTCCGGCCCCGGCAGGCCGAGGTGGCCTTCCACTCCACGGTCACCGGCGCCCGGATCGACCCGGCCGAGCTGACCGCCGCCTACTGGTACCGGAACATGCGGGAGCCGGTGCTGTTCGAACCGGCGCTGCGCGGGCTGATCGACGCCGGGTACGACCTGGTGGTCGAAGCCGCCCCACACCCGCTGCTGCGCAACGCCGTGCACGCGATCGCGGAGCACGCGGGTGCGGAGGGGATCGCCGTCGTGGGCTCCCTGCGCCGTGAACAGGGCGGGATGCGGCAGTTCCTCGTCTCGCTCGGAGAGGCCTTCACCGCCGGCACCGACATCGACTGGACGGTGGCCTTCGCGGGGGCCGAACCCCGGCGGATTCCGCTGCCCACCTACGCCTTCCAGCGCCGCCACTACTGGAACATCCGCGAGGCGGGCCCGGCGCCCGCCACGGCGGACCCGGTCGGCGGCCGCTTCTGGGAACTGGTCGGCGACCAGGACCTGACCGAGCTGGCCGAGCTGATCGACGTCCCCGACCGGGAGGCGCTGGGCGCGGTGCTGCCCGCGTTGTCCGGCTGGTACCGGCAACGGGCCGATCTGTCCGTTGTGGACTCTTGGCGATACCGGGTGGAGTGGCGACCGGTCGGGCTCGGCACGAGCACCCCGCTCACCGGCGACTGGCTGGTGCTCGTACCGGAGGCGCCCGACGAGGACGTGACGACCGTGGTGCGGACACTCGGCGACCGGGGAGCCAGGGTGCACGAGCTGTCCGTGCCCGTCGGCGACCTGCGACGCGAGGCACTGGCCGCGCGGCTTTCGGGGCTGCCGAGGTTCGACGGTGTGCTGTCGCTGCTGGCCTTCGAACCGGAACGACGGCCGGGGCACCGGGCGCTCGCCGGGCTGGTCGTCGTACAGGCACTCGGCGACGCCGGGCACGCGGCCCCGCTTTGGCTCTGCACGAAGGCCGCTGTCGCGACCGGCGCCGCGGACACGGCCCCCGACCCCGGCCAAGCCACGGCGTGGGGGCTCGCGCTGAGCGCGGCGCTCGAATACCCGGGACGGTGGGGTGGGATCGTCGACCTTCCCCCGGTGTTCGGCGACCGGGTGCCCGGCCTGCTCGCGGACGTGCTCGCCGGTGCCGGGGACGAGGACCAGCTCGTCGTGCGGGCCAACGGGGTGTTCGGCCGCCGGCTGGTCCGCGCGCCCGCCGGGGACGAGCCCGAGTCGCACTGGCAGCCGCGGGGGACCGTCCTGATCACCGGTGGGACCGGTGCGCTCGGCGGACACGTCGCGCGCTGGCTCGCGGCCGGCGGCGCCGATCATCTGGTGCTCACCAGCAGGCGGGGACCGCAGGCACCGGGTGCCGCCGAGCTCGAAGCCGAGCTGAGCGCGCTGGGTGCCAAGGTCACCATCGTGGCCTGCGAGGCGTCCGACCGCGGCTCGCTGGTCGAACTGCTCGACGTGCTGCCGCCGTTGTCCGCGGTCGTCCACACCGCCGGGATCGCTCCCTCCGTCCCGCTCGACGAGACGACCCCGGAGCTGCTCGCCGACGTGTTCGACGGCAAGGTGACCGGCGCCGAGCTGCTCGACGAACTCACCGCGGGCAGCCCGCTCGACGCCTTCGTGCTGTTCTCCTCGGGCGCGGGCGTATGGGGAGGGGTCCGGCAGGGCGCCTACGCCGCGAGCAACGCGGCGCTCGACGCATTGGCCGAGCGCCGCCGCGCCCGCGGCCTG
>NZ_JACBXD010000061.1 GCF_013870525.1 Amycolatopsis pittospori | reverse complement strand
ACGACCGCGCCGGCGTCCAGCTGGTCCCGGGCAACGCCGTCCCCGGCGGCCCGATGACCGTCAGCGGCTCACCGATCCCGGGCGCGCCCTCCAGCTCCACCGCACCGCCGACCACGGTCACCTCGGTCGGACCGGACGGCAAGGAGACGACGAGCGTCGTCACGCCGCCTCCGGTGGTACCCCCGAACCCGGGCCCCGGCGACCCGCCGCACACCGTGCTGCCGCCGACCACGCCCAAGCCTCCGACGACCAAGCCGACGACACCCAACACGAGCACGCCGCCTCCGACGACGACACCCTCGTCGGACCCGTCCGATCCCCCGTCGAGCCCTCCGGGCGGCGGCTCCAGCTCCAGTGGCGCTCCGGAGTCGACTGCGGGCCGGTCCAGCACCTCCGGCACCGACACGAGCGTGAGCACCCCTCAGTAAGCCCCACCCCTTGGGTACGGCCCCACAGAGGTGTTGCGAAAGCCACTTTCGCAACGTTGAAGGTTGCGAAAGTGGCTTTCGCAACACCTGCACCCCGAGGACCGGCTGCCCGGCTGGCTCACATTTCGAAGCGGTAGCCCATTCCCGGTTCCGTCAGCAGGTGCCGCGGCCGCGAGGGTTCCGGTTCGAGTTTCCGCCGTAGCTGCGCCAGATACACCCGCAGGTAGTGCGACTCGGTCTCGTACGTCGGCCCCCACACCTCGTGCAGGAGTTGCTTCTGCGCCACCAGACGGCCGCGGTTGCGCACCAGCAGTTCCAGTACGCCCCATTCGGTTTTGGTGAGGTGCACTTCCTTGCCGTCCCGGCGCACCTTCTTGGCCGCGAGGTCGATACAGAAGGATCCCGTGTCCACCACCGCGTCCACACCGTCCACAGTGGACGACACTGAACGGCGGACCGCGGCGCGCAGGCGGGCGAGGAGTTCGTCCATGCCGAAGGGTTTGGTGACGTAGTCGTCGGCGCCGGCGTCGAGGGCCTGCACCTTGTCGGCCGAGTCGCCGCGCGCGGACAGCACGATGATCGGCACGGTCGTCCAGCCGCGGAGTCCGGCGATCACCTCGGTGCCGTCGAGGTCGGGCAGGCCGAGATCGAGGACGACGACGTCGGGTTTGGTCTCGGCGACGGCCTTCAGCGCGGCCGTCCCGTCGTGGGCGGTGATCACCTTGTAGCCGCGGGCGGACAGGTTGATCCGCAGGGCTCGCACGATCTGCGGCTCGTCGTCGACGACCAGAACGGTCGCCGAGGCGGTTTCAGCGCTCATCGCACTCGCTCCCCCTCTTCGTTTTCCAGATCCTCGTCGTCGATCGCGAGGAGGTTCTTTTCGGGATCCTGACCAACATAGGCGGGCAGCGAGATGACGACGGTGAGCCCGCCGCCGGGCGTGTCCTCCGCCCGGATCCGCCCGCCCATCGCCTCGGTGAACCCCTTGGCGACCGAAAGCCCCAGTCCCACACCGGGCACGCTGTCCCGGTCTCCCCCGAGCCGTTGGAACGGCGCGAAAGCCGAGTCCGCGGTGCCCTTCTTGAGGCCGCGCCCGTGGTCGACGATGCGCAGTTCGACATGGTCCGAGTGGGTGCTCGCGCGCGCCGAGACGGCCTCGCCGGAGACGCCGTGCCGAAGCGCGTTGTCGACGACGTTCGCCACGACCCGTTCCAGCAGACCGGGATCCGCGCAGACCGACGGCAGCCGGGAGTCGATCGCGACCACGACCGAATCCGAGTTGTCCACATTGGACAGCGCATGCGAGACGACCTCGTCGTAGCCGACCGGCCGCAGATGCGGGCGGACGGCGCCGGTCGCCAGCCGCGAGGAGTCGAGGAGGTTGTCGATCAGCCCGGCGAGCCGGTCGGCCGATTCCTCGATCGCCTCCAGTAGTTCGTCCGTGTCCTCTTCGGACAGTGAGATGTCGGTCGCGCGCAGGCTGCCGATGGACGCCTTGATGGACGTCAGGGGCGTGCGGAGATCGTGTCCCACGGCGGAAAGCAGCGCCGTCCGCAGTTCGGTCGCCTCGGCCTTGCGCTCGGCGCGGACGGCCGCCTTCGCCGTCCGCTGCTGCCGCAGGGCCAGCAGTGCCTGCCCGGCGACCGCTTCCAGCACCCGCCGGTCCGAGGCGGGCAGCGCACGGCCGCGCAGCGTGAGATGGACGTCGGCGGTGACCGCGATGTCGGCGTCGGCCTGATCCGGATCGGCACAGGGGTCCGAGCCCGCGTTCGCCACGCGCTTCCACTTGCCGTCCCGCTTCTCCAGCAGGGTCACCGCGGTCATCCCGAAGTTCTCGCGGACCTTCTCCAGCAGCCGCTCGATCGGGTTGGTGTGGGTGAGCACGGTCCGCGCGTACGACGCGAGCAGCGCCGCCTCCGTCCGCGCCCGCGCGGCCTGCGTGGCGCGCCGTGCGGCGGTGTCGACGACCGCCGCGACGAGGACGGCCACCAGCACCATCGCGACCAGCGTGATCACGTTGCGCGGTTCGTGGACGGTCAGGTTGTAGAGCGGTGGCGTGAAGAAGAAGTTCAGCAGCCCGGCCGAGAGCACCGCCGCCAGCAGCGCGGGCCCGAGCCCGCCCACCAGCGCGACCAGCACCGTCGCGAGCACGTAGTCGACCACGTCGGTGGAGAAGTCCAGCTGATCCCGCAGCAGTACCCCGAGCAGTGTCGCCAGCGCCGGCAGCACCAGCGAGAGCGTCCAGCCGGCCAGTCGCCGCGACGGTGTCAACGGGCTCCGGGTGAACCGGGCGCGCAGCCGTCCGCCCGCCTGGGCGTGCGTGACCATGTGGACGTCGATCGGGCCGGACCGCTGGACGACGGCCGCGCCGATGCCCTCGTCGAAGAGCCGCGCCACCCGGGAACGCCGCGATGTGCCCACGACCAGCTGCGTCGCGTTCACCCCGCGCGCGAAGTCGAGCAGCGCCGTCGGGACGTCGTCGCCGACCACGGTGTGGAAGGTCGCGCCGACCTCTTCGGTCAGCTTCCGGTACTTGCCGACCGCCGTCGGCCCCATCCCGGCCAGCCCGTCGCCGCGCAGGATGTGCAGCACCTGCAGTTCGGCGCCCGCGCGATTCGCGATCCGGCTCGCCCGCCGGATCAGCGTCTCGCTCTCCGGCCCGCCGGTGATCGACACGACCACCCGTTCGCGTGCTTCCCACGTGTCGGTGATCTTCTGCTCGGCCCGGTACCGCTGCAGGGCGACGTCGACCTGGTCGGCGACCCACAGCAACGCGAGCTCCCGCAGCGCGGTGAGGTTGCCGGGCCGGAAGTAGTTGCCCAGCGCCGCGTCGATCCGCTCGGCCGGGTAGACGTTGCCGTGCGCCAGGCGCCGCCGCAGCGCTTCCGGCGTGATGTCGACGAGCTCCAGCTGCTCGGCCCGCCGCACGACCTCGTCGGGCACCGTCTCCTGCTGGACGACGCCGGTGATCCGCTCGACGACGTCGTTGAGGCTCTGCAGATGCTGCACGTTGACCGTGGAGAGGACGTCGATCCCGGCGGCGAGCAGTTCGTCGATGTCCTGCCAGCGCTTCTCGTTGCGCGAACCCGGCACGTTGGTGTGCGCGAGTTCGTCGACGACGGCGACCTCGGGCGCGCGGGCGAGCAGCCCGTCGAGGTCCATCTCCTCGAACTCGCGGTCCCGGTGCTCGGACCGGCGGCGAGGAACGGTCTCGAGGCCTTCGACGAGCTCCGCCGTCTTCTTGCGCCCGTGCGTCTCGACCAGGCCGACGACCACGTCGGTGCCCCGGTCGAGACGACGGCGCGCCTCACCGAGCATCGCGAAGGTCTTCCCGACGCCGGGGGCCGCGCCGAGGTAGATCCTCAGCTCGCCCCGGCGCGGCTTGGTCGTGTTCTCGTCCACGAGTGTCAGTGTGCTCCTCCGGCCGCGTCGCGCACGGCCAAGTTGACCTTCAGCACATTGACGCCCGGCACACCGATCCCGGCGCCGCTCGTGTTCTCCGCCACGAGCTGCCGGACCTTCTCCTCGGAGAGGCCGGTGTTCCTGGCCACACGCGTGATCTGGAGATCGGCGTAGGCGACGCTGATCGCCGGATCCATCCCCGATCCCGACGCCGTCACCGCGTCGGCGGGCACCTGCGACTCCTGGACGCCTTCCCGGGCGGCGATGAGCTTCTTGCGCTCGCCGATGGCCGCGACCAGATCCTCGTTGTACGGGCCCTTGTTCGACGGGCCGGACGACGACGGGTCGCCGGGGCCGAGCGCGTCCTTCGACCCCGCGGACGGACGGTTGTGGAACCACGGGTCCTTGGCCGGGTCGGCCGCGACCGGGTCGACCCCGATCAGGGACGAGCCGACGGCCTGCCCGTTCTGGGTGATGATCGAGCCCTCGGCGTTGGACTCCAGGCCGGGGATCCGGGACACCGCCCACACACCCAACGGGTAGACGACTCCCAGCAGGACCGTGAAGACGAGCAGGACACGCAGCCCGGCGAGGGTCTGCTTCAACAGTGCGTTCATGGGATCACCCGATTCCAGGAATGAGACGGACCACGAGGTCGATCAGCCAGATCCCGAGGAACGGGCTGACGATGCCGCCGAGGCCGTAGATCAGCAGGTTCCGGCGCAGCAGCGCCGAAGCCGAGGAGGGCTTGTACCGGACGCCGCGCAGGGCGAGCGGGATCAGCCCGACGATGATCAGCGCGTTGAAGATGACCGCCGAGAGGATCGCCGACTTCGGCGTGGCCAGCTGCATGACGTTGAGCGCGCCGAGCTGGGCGAAGATGCCGGTGAACATCGCGGGCAGGATGGCGAAGTACTTCGCGAGGTCGTTGGCGACACTGAAGGTGGTCAGCGCGCCGCGGGTGATCAGCAGCTGCTTGCCGATCTCCACGATCTCGATCAGTTTCGTCGGGTCGGAGTCGAGGTCCACCATGTTCCCCGCCTCCTTGGCGGCGGAGGTCCCGGTGTTCATCGCGACGCCGACGTCGGACTGCGCCAGCGCGGGGGCGTCGTTGGTGCCGTCGCCGGTCATCGCGACCAGCCGCCCGCCCTCCTGCTCCTTCTTGATCAGCGCCATCTTGTCTTCGGGTTTGGCCTCGGCGAGGTAGTCGTCGACACCCGCGTCCTGCGCGATGGCCTTGGCCGTCAGCGGGTTGTCCCCGGTGATCATGACGGTTTTGATGCCCATCGCGCGGAGCTGGACGAACCGCTCCTTCATCCCGGGTTTGACCACATCGGACAGCCGGATCACGCCGCGCACGAACGCTTTCGCGCCGTCGTACTCAGCGACGACGAGCGGGGTCCCGCCCTGCTGGCTGATCTCGTCGACGACCCGTTCGGTCTCGTCCGGCATGTCGCCGCCGCGTTCGCGGACCCACTCGCGCACCGCGGTGGTGGCGCCCTTGCGGACCTGCCGGGCGCCGATGTCGATGCCGCTCATCCGCGTCTGCGCGGTGAACTCGACGAAGTCCGCGAGCTTCTCGTCGTCAGACGCCGTTTCCGCGAGACCGTGCTCGCGGGCGACGAGTTCGACGATGCTGCGGCCTTCCGGAGTGCCGTCGGCGAGGCTGGACAGCCGCGCCGCCTTGGCGATGTCCGCCGCGGTGGACCCGCCGACCGGGATCAGCTCGGTGGCCTTGCGGTTGCCGAAGGTGATCGTGCCGGTCTTGTCCAGCAGCAGCGTCGAGACGTCGCCGGCGGCCTCCACCGCGCGGCCGCTCGTCGCGAGCACGTTGCGCTGCACCAGCCGGTCCATGCCCGCGATGCCGATCGCGGACAGGAGCGCGCCGATCGTCGTCGGGATCAGGCAGACCAGCAGCGCGGTCAGCACGATCACGGACTGCTGGCTGCCGGAGTAGCCCGCCATCGGCTGCAGCGCCACGACGGCGAGCAGGAAGATGATCGTCAACGTCGAGAGCAGGATCGTCAACGCGATCTCGTTCGGCGTCTTCTGCCGGGAAGCGCCCTCCACCAAGGCGATCATGCGGTCCACAAAGGACTCACCGGGTTTGGTGGTGATCTTCACGACGATGCGGTCCGAGAGCACCGTCGTGCCGCCGGTGACCGCGCACCGGTCGCCGCCGGATTCGCGGATGACCGGGGCCGATTCGCCGGTGATGGCCGATTCGTCGACGGTCGCGATGCCCTCGACGACGTCGCCGTCGCCCGGGATGACCTGCCCGGCCTCGACGACCACGAGGTCACCGACGCGCAGGTCCGCGCCCGGCACGTTCTCCTCGTCGCCGTCCTCGGTGAGGCGGCGCGCGATGGTCTCCTTCTTGCTGCGGCGCAGGGTTTCCGCCTGCGCCTTGCCCCGGCCTTCCGCGACGGCCTCGGCGAGGTTCGCGAACAGGACGGTGAACCACAGCCAGATCGTGATGAGGATGGTGAACACGCTCGGGTCGGTGACGGCGAAGACCGTCGTCAGCGCCGAGCCGATCCACACCACGAACATGACCGGATTGGCCAGCTGGTGCTTGGGGTTCAGCTTGCGCAGCGCCTCCGGGAGCGAGGTCAGCAGCTGCCGGGGACTGAAGATCCCGGCACCGACCCGTCCGGTGTTCTCCACGTGGTGCTGAGAAGTCTCCTCGGGAGTTCGTTCCTGTGTCACGGTCATGCGAGTGCCTCTGCTATGGGCCCGAGCGCGAGCGCCGGGATGAAGGTGAGGGCCGCGACGAGCACGATCGTGCCCGCGAGCATCGTGCCGAAGAGCGGTCCGGTGGTGGGCAGCGTGCCGGCGGTCTCCGGAACCTTCCGTTGCGAGGCAAGGGATCCGGCGAGGCACAGCACGGCGAGGATCGGGATGTACCGGCCGAGCAGCATGGCCACCGACAACGAGGACTGGAACCAGTCGTTCGTCACGGTCAGCCCGCCGAACGCGCTGCCGTTGTTGTTGCCGGCCGACGCGTAGGCGTAAAGGACCTCGGAAAGGCCGTGCGCGCCCGAGTTCGTCATGGCGGCCGGGGTGTCGGTCATCATCAGCGCGATACCCGAGCCGAGCAGCACCACGGTCGGCATCGCGAGCATGGCGACGGCCGCGCAGGTGACCTCGCGTTTGCCGAGCTTCTTGCCCAGGTACTCCGGCGTGCGGCCGACCATCAGCCCGGCGAGGAACATCGCGATCACGGCCATCACGAGGATGCCGTAGAGACCGGTGCCCACCCCGCCCGGCGAGATCTCGCCCAGGAGCATGTTGAGCAGCGCGCCACCGCCGCCGAGTCCGCTGTAGCTGTCGTGCGCGCCGTTGACCGCGCCTGTCGACGTGCCGGTGGTGGCGTTGGCGAACAGCGAACTGAGGCCGATGCCGAAGCGCTGTTCCTTGCCCTCCAGGTTCGCCCCGGCGGCCAGCGACGCCGGACCGCTCGCGTGGGCTTCGGACAGCCAGGTCACCGCGAGCATGGCGGTGAAGAGCCCGGCCATCACCGAGAGCAGGACGTAACCCTGCTTGGTGTTTCCGACGAGCTTGCCGAAGGTCCGGGTGAGCGACACCGGGATGACCAGGATCAGGAAGATCTCGATCAGGTTCGTCCACGCGTTGGGGTTCTCGAACGGGTGGGCGGAGTTGGCGTTGAAGATGCCACCGCCGTTGGTGCCGAGTTCCTTGATGGCCTCCTGGCTCGCGGCGGGCGCGAGCGCGATCTTGCTGGTGCTCCCGTCCGGGTTGAGGACGTCGACGCCGCTCTTGAGGCTCTGGACGACGCCGAGCGCGATCAGCAGGATCGCGGCCACGAACGCGATCGGCAGCAGGATCCGGATCGTGCCGCGGGTCAGGTCCACCCAGAAGTTGCCGAGGCGGTCGGTCTTCGCGCGGACGAACCCGCGCACGACCGCGACGGCGACCGAAAGACCCACGGCCGCGGACAGGAAGTTCTGCACCGTCAGCCCGGCCATCTGCACGAAGTGACCCATGGTCGCTTCGGGGCTGTAGGACTGCCAGTTCGTGTTGGTCACGAAGCTGACGGCGGTGTTGAAGGCGACCGCCGGTGAGACCGGTTCCTTGCCGAGGCTCCACGGCAGGATCGCTTGGAGCCGCTGAAGCAGGTACAGGAAGACGACGGAGACGAACGAGAAGCCGATCACGGCGGACGCGTAGGTCTTCCAGTGCTGTTCCGATCCGGGGTTCACCCGGAACAGGCGGTACAGGCCGCGTTCGGCCTTGGTGTGCTTCTCGGCAGAGGACACCGAGAAGACGCGCGCCATGTAGTCACCGAGCGGTTTGTAGACCGCGGCGAGCGCGACGAGGAGGAGGCCGGCCTGCAAGAGGCCGGCCGCGACGTCTGACATCAGAATTTCTCCGGCCTGACCAGTGCGATGAACAAATAGACGATCAGCCCCAGCGCCAGCAGTCCGCCGACGACGTTGGCCACGGCTCCCGTGCCGGTCACAGCTTCTCCAGACCGCGAAGGGTCAGGGCGAGAACCACGAATACGCCGATCAGGAGCACGGCGTAGAGCAAGTCGGCCACTAGGCACCTCTCAGGACAGGTCACCCCATCGGTGACCAGGACTCCGCAACAGTGCGCCTGGTCGAACCGCATCCGGCCGTCGCCTGACGACGTCTTGATGCCCCGATCGAGTGCATTTACGCGTTCTTGACGCGCGGTGACCTGTCCCACAGACAGTGACGCACTGCGGACGGAGCGTGCAATTCGGGCAGACAAGCCGGCCGAACCGTGTTACACCGGTGTTACAAATAGTTGTATGTGCTAAGCAATAGGAGGTTGGCGATGTGCGGAATCGCAGGGTGGGTCTCCTTCGGCACGGACCTGACGCAGCGCCGGGAGGTCATCGACGCGATGACCGCCACCATGGCCTGCCGCGGCCCCGACGACTCGGGCACCTGGGTCCGGCCCAACGTGGCGCTGGGCCACCGCCGTCTCGCGATCATCGACCTGCCGGGCGGCAGGCAGCCGATGGCCGAAACCGGGCTGGCGGCGATGGTCTACAGCGGTGAGGCGTACAACTTCACCGAGCTACGCGCGGAACTTTCCCGACGTGGCCACAAATTCGAGACCGACAGCGACACCGAAGTCGTGCTGCACGGGTACCTGGAGTGGGGCGACGAGGTCGTCGACCACCTCAACGGGATGTACGCCTTCGCGATCTGGGACGAGCGCGACGAGAAGCTCGTGATGATCCGCGACCGTATGGGGATCAAGCCGTTCTACTACTACCCGACACCGGACGGCGTGCTCTTCGGCTCCGAGCCGAAGGCGATCCTCGCGAACCCCGCGGCGCGCAAGGTGATCGACAGCGACGGCCTGCGCGAGCTGATGGCCATGACCAAGACCCCCGGCTGGTCGCTGTGGAAGGGCATGCACGAGGTCGGGCCGGGCACGATCGTCACCGTGGACCGGTCCGGGATCCGCACGCGGACCTACTGGAAGCTCGACGCGAAACCGCATACGGACGACCAGGAGACCACGGTCGGCAAGGTCCGCGAGCTGATGACCGACATCGTCGACCGTCAGCTGATCGCCGACGTGCCCCGCTGTGTCCTGCTTTCCGGCGGCCTCGATTCGAGCGCCGTCACCGGTCTCGCCGCGGCGCGACTGGCCGAACAGGGCGAACAGCTGCGGACGTTCTCGGTCGATTTCCTCGGCCAGGAGGACAACTTCAAACCGGACGAGGTGCGGGACACCCCGGACTCGCCGTACATCCGCGACGTCGCCGATCTCGTCGGCTCCGCGCACAAGGACGTCGTGCTCAACCCGGCCGAGCTGAGCGACCCGGCGGTGCGCCGCGCGGTGCTGACCGCACGGGACATCCCGGCCGGGCTCGGCGACATGGACACGTCGCTCTACCTGTTGTTCAAGGCGATCCGCCAGGAATCGACGGTGGCGCTCTCCGGCGAATCGGCCGACGAGGTGTTCGGCGGATACCGCTGGTTCCACGACGAGGACGCGGTCGACTCCGGGACGTTCCCCTGGCTGGCGTTCCGCATGGGACTGACCAGCGAGCGGGCCACCCTGCTGCGTGAGGACGTCCGGCGGAACCTGGACCTGCCCGGCTACATCGCCGATCAGTACAGCGCCGCCGTCGCCCAGGTCGAGCACCTCGACGGCGAGAGCGAACAGGACCGGAAGATGCGGACGGTCTGCAACCTGCACCTGACCCGGTTCGTGCGGATGCTGCTGGACCGCAAGGACCGGGCGTCGATGGCCGTCGGGCTCGAAGTCCGGGTGCCGTTCTGCGACCACCGGCTCGTCGAGTACGTCTACAACACCCCGTGGTCGCTGAAGACGTTCGACAACAGGGAAAAGAGCCTGCTGCGGCACGCGACCAAGCACGTCCTGCCCGCTTCGGTGCGCGACCGGGTCAAGAGCCCGTATCCGTCCACACAGGACCCGGGCTACGCGGCGGCGTTGCAGCAGCAGGCCAAGGAGGCCCTGACCGAACGGGACAACCCGGTGTTCACCCTGGTGGACCGCGACTGGGTGCACCGTGTGTCCGAAGTGGACCCGGTCACGATGTCGTCGGCCCAGCGATCCGGGATCGACCGGATGCTGGACCTCTACCACTGGTTCGACATCTACCGGCCCGAACTGCAGCTCGACTGAGTTCTCCGAGCGGATCCCCGGTCCGCCGCCGTCTCAGCGACGGCGGCGGACCGTTCCCCTTACCGCGATTCCCCCGAGCACCGCGGTCGCGGCGAGCAGGATGCCCGCCTCGGTCCATTGGAAGCGCCAGAACCGGCTCACCGGCTGGTAGACGGTGAAGTCCCGATATCCCGCCGCCTCGACGCATTCGTTCATCCCCCGCCCCAGCGGACATCCGGGCACCTCGTCCAGCAGTCCGACCTCGCGCCCGTCCGGGGCGATCCTGCCCGCCTCCAGGATCAGACCGTCCTTCGCGGAGGAATCCGCGCCGATCGTGCGGACCGGATCGGCGTACTGCGGCCGTAGGACCAGCAGGGCGATCGAGGCCGCGACGAACACCGCGACGGTGATCGCGATGGCGGGCAAGGTCTTGCGCGCCAGCACCCCTGCCGCCGTGCCGAGCGCGAAGGCGAACAGCCACCACGCCGCCGGGGCGATGCCGACGGCGCCGAAGTACGAGGTCTCCGAGAGCGTCTCCGCCCGGCCGGGGAAGAGCTCCAGCCACTTGCCGAACATCTGCCCCGAAACGAGCCCGGCCAGCGCCGCGCAGAGGGCGAGTACGCCGAATTTGACGCCCAGCCAGCGACCCCGGCTCACCGACTGCGTCCAGGCGAGCTGGTAGGTATTGCGCTCGTATTCCCTGGCGAGCAGCGGCGCACCCCAGAAGGTGCCCGCAAGCAGCGGGACGAACGGCAGGATCACGATCAGCGGGTAGACCCGCTGGTAAAGATCCTCCAGTCCCGCGTCGTACTCGCGGCAGGGCACTCCGCCCCCGCGGCAATAGCTGGAGATCTCGCCGTTCGCGGCGCCGAGGGCGAGCTGCCCGGACACGAGCAGTACGACGCCGAGTACGGCCAGGAATCCGAGGGTGACGAGCAACTGCGCGCGGTGCTGACGCCAGGTGAGCCAGAGCAAGGAGCTTGTCCCTTTCTAAGAGCGTCGCCGGATGGCGAAGGTGGCGGCGACGGCGAGCAGGAGCGCGGCCCCGGTCAGGATCGCGGCTTCCGTCCATTGGAAGCGCCAGTACCAGTCCTGCGGCAGGACCTTGAGCGCGGTGATCTCACCGGTGGCGTCCCGGACCATTTCGAGGACCCGGCCGCCGGGCTCCGTGCCCAGGGCGACGAGCCGGGGTTCCGCGTAGAGGTCGCGGAAATTGGACACGCCGATCATGAGGCCGACGGTCACCGCGATGGTGACGGCGATCGCCGGGAGCGTCCGGCGGACGAACGCGCCCGCGGCCGTACCGAGGACGAAACCGAAGAGCCACCACGCACCGGGTGCGACGCCGGTCATCGCGAACAGGACCGGGTTGTCGAAGCGGCTGGTGAAGGTCGTGTCACCGCGGTCGGCGGGGAAGACCTCCAGCCAGCGCTGCGTCATCGCACCGAACGCGAGCCCCGCCGCGGTGGCCAGGACGGCGAGGAACCCCAGTTTCACGCCGAGCCACCGGAATCGCGAGACCGACTGGGTCCAGGCGAGTTTCGTGGTGCCTCGTTCGTATTCGGCGGCGAGCAGCGGCGCGCCCCAGAAGACACCGATCGCGATCGGGACGACCTGCAACCAGGAGAGGAACTGGTACAGATCCTTGAAGAGCTTCGCCGGGTCCGCACTGCTCGCCGCGGCGTTCCCGTTGACCAGCAACAGGATCCCGACCACGACGAGCAGGGCCGCCGTGATCAGCAGCTGCATGCGGTGCTGACGGTAGGTGAGCCAGAACATCGTTCCCCCTTACGCCGAGGCCAGTGTCGGACGCGGCAGGGTCGCCGACTCGGGCCGCCGGAGGTAGGCCAGCACCAGCTCCTCCAGGTTCGCCGGCCGCTCGGTCCACTGTGGACTCAGCGGGACCGGCTCCGTGCGGGCGAAGACGGTCGCCTGCCGGCCGGCCCGCGCCTCGTCCACGACCGTGACCCGGCCGGCCAGCGCGTCGGCCTCCTCCGCGGGTCCGGACAGGATCCGATGCCCGGCGACGAGCTCGTCGATGTCGCCGCTGACCTGGACCCGGCCGCCGTTGAGGACGATCAGCCAGTCGCAGGTGTTCTCCAGATCGGACACGACGTGCGAGGAGAGCAGGACGGTCATGCCGGTTTCCGCGACGGCCTCCATCAGCCCGCGCATGACCTCGTGCCGGGCCAGCGGATCGAGGTTGGCGAGCGGCTCGTCGAGCACCAGGAGGTCCGGGCGTTTCGCCAGCGCGAGGGTGAGCGCGACCTGCGCCCGCTGTCCGCCGGAGAGCTTGCCCACCTTGTGCTTCAGGGGAAGCCGCAGCGAATCGATGCGCTTGAGCGCGAACTCGTCGTCCCAGCCGGGGTTGAGGCGCCTGCCGAATTTCAGCATCTCGGCGATGCTGAACCCGGAGTACAGCGGCTTGTCCTGCGCCAGGAACGCGGAGGTTCCCTGGATCGAGACCGAGCCGAGGGTCGCGTCGAGCAGCCCGACGGCCAGGTGCAGGAAGGTCGTCTTGCCCGCGCCGTTCGGCCCGACCAGCGCGACGACGCGTCCTCGCGGGACCGCCAGGGAACAGTCGCGCAGCGCCCATTTGCGGCGATAACGCTTGCCGAGGCCGGTCGCCTCGATGACGGGTTTCTCAGTCACGCTGTCCGCTCCCCTCGAAAGGCATCGACCACCACGGAGGCGAACAGTGCCTCGGCGTCTTCCTGGTCCAGCCCCGATTCCCGTGCGTCGCGGACCCAGACCCCCAGGCTCTTCCGCAACCTTGTGTGCTCCGCGAACGAAGCGCCTCCGAGCGTCTTCTTCACGAAGGTGCCGAGACCCGGCTTCCCCTCGACGAGCCCTTCGCGCTCGAGCTCGCGATATGCCTTCAGGACGGTGTTCGGATTGATCGCCAGCTCGGCGACCACCTCCTTCGCCGTCGGCAACCGGTCTCCCGGTTCCAGCAACCCCAGACGAAGGGCGTGTTTGACCTGCTGGACGAGCTGGACGTAGGTGGCGACACCCGAACCCTTGTCCAGATGGAAGGTGACCACTGGCAACACCCTTTCACTAATCAAGTAGTGAAAGGGTGGAGGATGGTGGGTGCCGTTGTCAAGACAGCACAAAACGCAAGTAGTCGCCTACTTGCGTTCTGTGCGTGAAACCCCAGCCCCAGTCAAGAAGAGCGCCAGATCGACGACACGGTGAAACACGTCGAGCTGGCGCTACCCCCAACCCCACCGCCCGGTCAGGAGGGCGGCGCCTGTGCGAGTAAGAGGTGTCCACCGTCGTACCGGAACCGAATGGGGGGTCCTGCCCGTCTTGTTGGTTGGGCACGGTTCCGGCGACGGGTCCTCGGTGGACACCTGACAAAGGATCACGGCGCCCGGATGCAGGGCGCTTGCACTACGCTTGCAGCCTTCGACGACGGTGGGCGGAGGTGGCCGGGTGGAGTTCCGCGTCCTCGGCGCCGTCGAGGCGTGGGCCGATGATGGCCCGGTCGATCTCGGATCGCCCAAACAGCGGCTCGTCCTGGCGGTTCTGCTGCTGGAGGCGGGACGGCCGGTGCCCCGCGACCGGATCATCGACCTGCTCTGGCCCGAGGAACCGCCGGCGAGCGCCCGTAACACCGTTCAAGCGCTGATCTCCAGGTTACGTGCGGTGTTCCGCACCGCGAACGGACCGGAGATCGTCTCCGAGGGGACCCGCTACCTACTCAAGGTCGATCCCTCTCAGGTGGACTCGCACCGCTTCACCGAGCTGACGGCCCAAGCCCGCGAGGCCGACGACGAGCGCGCCGTGGACCTCCTCGACGAGGCGCTCGGGTTGTGGCGTGGTGAGGCGTTGTCCGACGTCGTGAGCGGCGAGGTCGCGCAGCGCCTGCGCGGCGGGATGAACGAGGCCCGGTGGACGGCGCTCGAAGATCGCGCCGAGGCCCGGTTGCGGCTCGGACGCGGACGCCAGGTCCTCGCGGAGCTGACCGAACTGGTCGCCGCTCATCCGCTGCGCCAACGGTTCGTCGGTCAGCTCATGCTCGCGTTGCACCGCGAAGGCCGCACCGACGACGCCCTCGAGGCGTTCCGCGCGCTGAGGGACAGGCTCGGCACCGAACTCGGTCTCGATCCCTCGCCGGAGCTGCGCAGACTCGAAGCCGCCATCCTCGCCGAGGACCCTTCCCTCGACCCGGCGACCGAAACGAACCCGGCCGCGAAGCCCGAGCCGGTCCGCCCGGCGCAACTCCCCCATGACGTGCGCGGGTTCGCCGGACGCGCGACCGAACTGGAGCGGCTCGACGAGGCGACCCGCTCGACGGGCGACGGCACGGACATCTGGGTGATCAGCGGGACCGCGGGCGTGGGCAAGACGGCGCTCGCCGTGCGCTGGGCCCACCGCGTGCGCGACGCGTTCCCGGACGGGCAGCTCTATCTCGATCTGCGGGGATTCGATCCCGACCACGAGCCGCTCACCCCGGCGGTCGCGCTCACCCAGCTGCTGCAAGCCCTCGGCACCGCGCCGAAGGCCGTCCCGCCGGACACCGACACGCGGGCCGCGCTCCTACGTTCTCTCCTCGCCGACAAGCGCGTCCTTCTCGTCCTGGACAACGTGCGCGACACCGGCCAGGTGATGCCGTTGCTGCCGCCGTCGGGCACCGCCCTGGTCACCAGCCGGCAGCGGCTCGGCGACCTCATCGCCCGCACCGGCGCCCGCGCTCTCCCGCTGTCCGTGCTGCCCGCCGAGGACTCGCGGCACCTGCTCGAAGCCGTACTCGGCAGTGAGCCTGTCGCGGCCGAGGCGAGCGCGGCCGCGGAACTCGCCCGGTTGTGCGGACATCTGCCGCTCGCCCTGCGGATCGCGGCGGCGAACCTGGGCGCGAGCGACGAACCCGAGATCGCCGAACTCGCGCGCGAACTGGCGGGCGGCGACCCGCTCGCCGAACTGACCGTCGACGGTGCCGAGGAAAGCGCCGTGACCACCGCGTTCGGCGTCTCCTACCGGGCACTGCCCGAGGAACACCGGCTGCTGTTCCGCAGGCTCGCACTCGTGCCAGGGCAGACCTTCACCGCGTCCGCCGCCCAGGCCCTGACCGGTACGACCCGGGCGAACCAACAGCTCAAGGCGCTCGCGGCGGCTCACCTCGTCGAGCGCTACACGCCCGGCCGCTACCGCTTCCACGACCTTCTCCGCAGTTTCGCCGCGGGCCGCACGCTCTCCGAGGACGCGAAGTCCGAACGGGACAGCGCGGAACGGCGGCTCTTCGAGAGCTACCTGACCACCGCCGACGCCGCGGGCCGCGTCCTCATCCCGCACTTCCTGCGGCTGCCACGCGAAGAACCGGAAGACAAACCCTTCGCCGACACCGACGAGGCCCTGGCCTGGCTCGACGCCGAGTGGCCGAACCTCGCGGCCGCCGTCGAGCACAGCGCCGAACACGGCCCGCCCGAGTTCTCCTGGCATCTCGCGGACGCGCTGCGCGCCTTCTTCCACCAGCGTGGGCATCACGCGGAATGGATCGACACCGCGTCGACCGCGCTCAAGGCCGCCCGCCGCAGCGGCGCCGGGCAGGCGCGAGCGGCGATGCATTTGAGCATCGCGCTCGCCTGCGTCAACAGCGGCCGCTACGACGAGGCACGCGAACACCTCACCAGCGCCCTGGCCGGCGACCTGCTCGAAGGCTGGCCAGCCGGCCGGGCCGCCGTGCTCAACAACCTGAGCGCGGTGCACCAGCGCCTCGGCGATCCGCAGGAGGCGATCCGCTGCGGCCTCGAATCCCTGCGCCTGTGCGAAGAACTGAACATGCCGGGGATCTCGATGGCGCTGGCGAACCTCGGTTTCCCGTACTGGCAGACCGGTCAGCTCGACGAGGCGCTCGCCAACTTCACCCGCGCGCTCGCGGTCGCCGAACGGGACGGCGCCCGGTTCAGCGTCGCGGTCCTGCTGGTCGACCTCGGCAACGTGCACCGTGACCTCGGCCTGCCCGACGAGGCCTACGACTTCTACACCCGAGCGCTCGCCGCCAACCGCGAACTCGGCTACACCTACGGCGAGGCCACCGCGTTGTCCGGCCGGGCCGTCCTCGACAGCGGACGCGACCCCGGCGAGCAGAACCGGACGGACGCGCTCGAAGCCGTCGAACTGACCCGCAAGATCGGCGACCGGGGCACCGAAGCCTGGACGCTCGTCGGTCTCGGCGAGGTCTGCCTGCGGCTCGGCCTCCCCGAGGAGGCCGCCGAACATCAGCGGCACGCGTTGTCGATCGCGCGCACGACCAGTTTCTTTTGGTGCGAGGCCGCCGCGCGGACCGGACTCGCGGAAACCCTGCTGGAACTCGGGAAACTCGACGAGGCCCGGACGCACGGCGAGCTCGCCCTCGAACTCGCCGAACGCTCCGGCTACCGGCTCGTCGAAGAACGCGCGAAGCTGATCCTCGACAAGCTCTGATGTCGTGAGTGACTCGCCTGGTCGTAAGTGACGGGCGGCGGCGTTGCGAAAGCCACTTTCACAACGTTGAAGGTTGCGAAAGTGGCTTTCGCAACAAGGCCTTCCCGGCTGACCGCGCTGGGTCGAGGTGGTCGTGAACGGCAAGTGACGTTCTAAACGCGACCTACCACTCACGAGGCTCTAGACGCGTACCTCGTCGATCCGCACGGGACGGCGTTCGCGGCGGGAGACCTCGCACGCTTCGGCGATGTAGAACGCTTCCAGTGCGTCGGCCACGCCGCACGGGCTCGGCGCGCGACCGGCCGCGACCTCCAGGAACGCCTTCAACTCGCTGACATACGCCGGGCGGAACCGTTCCATGAAACCGGGATACGCCGGACCGGGCAGCGGCTGGACCCCGGGCTCCACCGACGTCAGCGGCGCACGATCGTCCAAGCCCACCACGACGTTCCCGGCCGAGCCGAGCACTTCGAGCCGGACGTCGTAGCCCGCACCGTTGTAACGGGTCAGCGAGACCACGGCCAGCGTGCCGTCGTCGAGCGTGAGCGTCGCGGCCGCGGTGTCGACGTCACCGGCGTCGACGAAGAACCGCTCGCCCTTGTTCGCCCCGACGGCGTAGACCTCGACGACTTCGCGGCCGCTGACGAACCGGACGACGTCGAAATCATGCACGCCGCAGTCACGGAACAGGCCGCCGGAATGCGCGACGTACTCCGCGGGCGGCGGCGCCGGGTCCAGCGTGGTCGCCCGCAAGGTGTGCAGCCAGCCGAGTCCGCCCGACGCCACCGCGGCCTGGGCGGCCGCGTAACCGGCGTCGAACCGGCGCTGGAAACCGATCTGCACCGGCACGTCCGAACCGGAGATCTTGTCGATCACCGCGAGCGTGCCCGGGATGTCGGCGGCGACCGGCTTCTCGCAGAACACCGGGATCCCCGCGTCGACGGCCTTGAGGATCAGCTCCGGATGCGCGTCCGTCGCCGCGGCGATCACCAGTCCGTCCAAAGAGGACGCGAAGAGCGCGGGAAGGTCCGTCACCGCCTCGACACCGAGCTTCGCCGCGGCCGCCTGGGCCCGCCCGGTGTCGACGTCGGCGACGACCACGGACGAAACCTCGTCGAAGCTCTTCAAGGTTTCGGCGTGCGAAGTGCCGATCCGGCCGGTGCCGGCAAGTCCCAACCTCATCGTGGTAACCCTTTCTCGAGCTCGGCGGTGGTCGAGCGGACCACCAGCGACGGGTGCAGCAGATGCCGGACCGGTTCGGTGCGTTCGCCCCGGACCCGTTCGAGCAGTGCTTCGACGGCCAGCCGCCCCATTTCGGTGCGCGGCTGGTCCACAGTGGTCAGTGAGAGATGACGCAGCGCGGCCAACGACGTGTTGTCGTAGCCGACCACGGAGACGTCCTCGGGCACCCGAAGGCCCGCTTCCTCCAGCGCGGAGATCGCGCCGACGGCGTTGAAGTCGTTACCCGCCAACAAAGCTGTCGGCAACCTGTCCCGGGTGTAGTCGCCGAGCAGTTCGTGCACGGCCTTCTCCCCGGCGGTATCGGTGTGCTCGCTGCGCACGATGATCGGGTGGAGCAGGTGCCGCCGCATCGCCTGCTGATAGCCCCGTCGCCGGGCGGCCGCGCCGGCCGCCACCCCGCCGTCCAGATGGGCGATCCGCCGGTGTCCCAACGAAACCAGATGCTCGACGGCGAGCGCGGAACCAGCCTCGCCGTCATCGTTCACCGTGTCGACCCCCGGTACACGCGAAGTGCGCGAAACCAGGACGACCGGGCATTGCGCGGCCGCTTCCTCGATCGCCATGGCTTGAAGCACCGGCGACAGGAGGATCACCCCGGCGGGCCGGAACGACAGCAGGCTCTTCAGCGCGGCTCGCTCACGCGAGGGGCTGCGGCCACCGGTGTTGAGGATCAAGTGGAAACCGGCCGCTTCCGCCGCCGCGTCGAGACCCTCGACGACATCGGCGAAGAAGGCGTTACGGAGATCGGAAACCATCACTCCCAGGACCGTGGAGGTCCGGCTGGCCAGGGATCTGGCCATGGCGTGTGGCTCGTAGCCCAGATCGCGCGCCGCGTCCAGCACCCGCGTCCGCCGTTCGTCGGAGACGTTCGGCGCGTTCCGCATCACCAACGACACGAGCGCGCGGGACACCCCCGCCTTCGCGGCGACGTCCTCCATCGTCGGTCGCGCCATTTTCCGAGCCTCCCCCTGCCCTTGACTTTACTGTGACGGACGCTACAAGATTAGAGCGCTCTAATCAATAGAGCGCTCTAACCCGCTCCCCACGGAGGTCGCCGAGATGGCAGTGCCGACAGCCCGGATCCGAATCGCCGCCGCCCCGATCTCCTGGGGCGTATGCGAAGTGCCCGGCTGGGGCCGTGTGCTCGACCCGGGGACCGTACTGGGCGAAATGGCAGAGCTGGGGGTGCGCGCGACCGAACTCGGCCCTCCCGGTTACCTGCCGCGCGATCCGGCGGAGCTGCGCGAACTGCTCGGCGGATACGAACTGGACCTGGTCGGCGGTTTCCTCGCCGCCGTGCTGCACGAGAACCAGGAAGCCGCGCTGGCCGAGGCGGAGGAATCCGCCGCGTTGTTCGCCGCTTGCGGCGGCGACATGCTCGTCCTCGCCGCCGCGACCGGGCTCGACGGCTACGACGACCGGCCGAAGCTGAGCGACGCCGAATGGGCGACGCTGATCGAAACATCGAGCAGGATCAGGGAAATCGCCGCACGTCACGGACTTCGCACCGTGCTGCACCCGCACGTCGGGACGCACGTGGAGACCGAGGACGAGGTCGAGCGCTTCCTCGCCGACTCCGATCTCCCGCTCTGCCTGGACACCGGACATCTGCTGATCGGCGGCACCGACCCGGTCGCGCTCGCCAAGCGCTACCCGGAGCGGATCGGTCACCTGCACCTCAAGGACGTCCGCGGCGAACTCGCGGACGACGTACGCGCGGGAAGGCTTCCCTACGCCGAAGCGGTAGGCAAAGGTTTGTACGTCCCGTTGGGTGACGGGGACGTGGACATCGAAGCGATGGTCCGGTTCGTCCACGAGGCTGGTTATGACGGGTGGTACGTGCTCGAACAGGACACGGCGCTCGGTGAAGGGAGCGCGGAGGATCTGCCGAAACGGGATGTGGCCGGGAGCCTGGCGCATCTCGACGGAATCGTCAGCCGGCTACCGGCTGCCAGGTAACGGAAGAAGCGAGGAGAGACGACGATGTCCCATCGCTTGAAGAGGGTCTTGGTGGCCGCGGCGGGGCTTTTGCTCCTGTCCGCGTGCACCGGGCCGAAGGCCGAGGAGAAACCGGCGGCGGCCACCGGACCGGTGACGACACAGCCCAGCGGGCCACTGCGGGTCGCGGTCATCTCGCACGGCACCGCGGGCGACGCGTTCTGGAACGTGGTCAAGAACGGCGCCGAGGAGGCGGGCAGGCAACTCGGCGTCCAGGTCGAGTACAACTCCGACGGGGATCCCGGCAACCAGGCCAAACTGGTCGACAACGCGGTCGCCCAGCAGGTCGGCGGGCTGGTGGTGTCGATGGCGAATCCGGAGGCGCTGAAGACTTCGATCGAGAACGCGGTCCGCGCGGGCATCCCGGTCATCACCATCAACTCCGGTGAGGACAAGAGCGCGGGCTACGGCGCGCTCACCCACGTCGGGCAGAACGAGACGATCGCCGGCGAGGAGGCCGGGAAGAAGTTCAAGGAACTCGGCAAGAAGAAGCTGCTCTGCGTGGTCCACGAAGCGGGCAACGTCGGGCAGGCGCAGCGCTGCGACGGCGCCAAGACCGGGTTCGCGGGCGACGTGCAGACCCTGCAGGTCGACATCAGCAACCCGACCGACGCCGAGTCCCGCATCCGGGGCGCGGTGCAGACCGATTCCTCCCTGGACGCCGTCCTGACGCTGAACTCGCAGGTCGCCGCGCGGGCCGTGAGCGCGATCAAGGCCGTCGGCTCGAAGGCGCAGGTCGGCACCTTCGACCTCAACACCGACGTGGTCGGCGCGATCAAGTCCGGCGACGTGGTCTTCGCGGTCGACCAGCAGCAGTACGAACAGGGTTATCTTCCGGTGCAGTTCCTCAAGCTCTACCGGGACAACGCGAACGTCGTCGGCGGCGGGAAGCCGGTGCTCACCGGACCCGACCTGGTCGACAAATCCACTGTGGACACCGTCGGCCAGTACGTGCAAAGGGGCACGCGATGACAACCACCACCCTCGACGAACGGGTCGCGAAACCACGGCTGCTCGACAGGCTGGTCGTCCGGCCGGAGATCGGCGCGCTCCTGGGCGCGGTCGTCGTCTTCGGATTCTTCACCCTGGTCACCGACCAGTTCTTCAGCGGCAGCGGAGTGGCGACCTGGCTCGACGACGCCTCGACGCTCGGCATCATGGCCGTCGCCGTGGCGATACTGATGATCGGCGGCGAGTTCGACCTGTCGGCCGGTGTCATGACGGCGTCGACAGCGCTCGTCACCGCCACGCTGGCGACGCAGGCGGGCTGGAACGTGTGGCTCGCCTTGTTCGCCTCGCTGGTCTTCGCGCTGGCGGTCGGCGCGTTCAACGGCTGGCTGGTGATGCGCACCGGGTTGCCCAGCTTCATCGTCACCCTGGGCACCTTCCTCGCGCTCCAGGGCCTGAACCTCGGCGTCACCCGGCTGGTCACCGGGACCGTGCAGGTCTCCGGCATGCGCTCGACCGACGGCTACGAGTCGGCCGGTTTCGTGTTCGCGTCCACAGTGGACATCGGCGGGACGGCGTTCCAGATCTCCATCGTCTGGTGGATCGGCTTCGCGATGCTGGCGGCCTGGCTGCTGGTGCGCACCCGGTTCGGCAACTGGATCTTCGCCGTCGGCGGCAACGCGCTCAGCTCGCGCGCGGTCGGCGTCCCGGTGGTCCGCACCAAGATCATGCTGTTCATGACCACCGCGCTCGCCGCGTGGCTGGTCGGCTCGATCAACATCCTGCGGTTCGCGAGCGTCCAGGCGAACCAGGGCATCGGGCTGGAGTTCCAGTACATCATCGCGGCCGTGATCGGCGGCTGTCTGCTGACCGGCGGCTTCGGTTCGGCGATCGGCGCCGCGATCGGCGCGCTGATCTTCGGTATGGCAAGGCAGGGCATCGTTTTCGCCCGCTGGGACAGCGACTGGTTCATGCTGTTCCTCGGCGTGATGCTGCTGTCCGCGGTCCTGGTCAACAACGCCTTCCGGCGGCGCGCGGAAAGGGTCCGGCGATGACGCATCTTCTGGAAGTCAAGGACGTCGGCAAGACCTACGGCAGCGTGATCGCGCTGCGCGACGTGTCCACCGTGGTCAACGCCGGCGAGGTCACCTGCGTGCTCGGCGACAACGGCGCCGGGAAGTCCACTTTGATCAAGATCCTGGCCGGGGTGCACCAGCACGACAAGGGCGAGTTCCTGGTCGAGGGTGAGCCGGTCAAGTTCACCTCGCCCCGTGAGGCGCTCGATCGCGGTATCGCGACGGTGTACCAGGACCTCGCCGTCGTCCCGCTGATGAGCGTCTGGCGGAACTTCTTCCTCGGCTCCGAACCGACGGTCGGCTTCGGCCCGTTCCGGGCGCTGGACCGGAAGAAGGGCCGCGAGACGACCAAGAAGGCGTTGTCCGACATGGGCATCGACCTGCGTGACGTCGAGCAGCCGGTCGGCACGCTGTCCGGCGGTGAACGCCAATGCGTCGCCATCGCGCGGGCGGTGCACTTCGGTGCGAAGGTGCTGATCCTCGACGAGCCGACGGCCGCACTGGGCGTGAAGCAGGCCGGCGTCGTACTCAAGTACGTCGCGCAGGCCCGTGATCGCGGGCTCGGCGTCGTGCTGATCACGCACAACCCGCATCACGCGTATCCGGTGGCCGATCGGTTCCTGCTGCTCAAGCGGGGCGCTCCGCTCGGCGTCCACGAGAAGTCCGAGATCGACCTGTCCGAACTGACCCGGCAGATGGCGGGCGGTGCGGAACTGGAAGCCCTCGAACACGAGTTGCGACAGGTGGAGTCCCCTTCATGACCGCTCTCGAAGCACTGACCGTCGGCCGGGTCGGGGTGGACCTCTACCCCGAGCAGAGCGGCGTGCCGTTGGCCGGGGTCAGCACCTTCGCCAAATCGCTCGGCGGGACCGCGACCAACGTCGCGGTCGCCGCCGCGCGGCTCGGCCGCTCGACGTCGGTGCTGACGAAGGTCGGCCCGGACGGCTTCGGCGACTACGTGCGGCAAGCGCTGCGGGAGTTCGGCGTCTCGGCCGACCATGTCGGCACGTCGGCGGGCCTGCAGACGCCCGTGGTGTTCTGCGAACTGAACCCGCCCGCGGATCCGCCGCTGCTGTTCTACCGGTCGCCGGTCGCACCGGATCTGACCCTCAACGAGGCCGACGTCCCCTGGGACCTCGTGGACTCCGTCCCGCTGCTGTGGGTCACCGGGACAGGGGTGTCCGTCGAACCCGCGCGCGGCACCCAGCGCAAGATGCTGGAACGGCGCGGACGGCGGACGCATACCGTGCTGGACCTCGACTTCCGGCCGATGTTCTGGCCGGACACCGATTCGGCACGCGAAGAGATCGGCTGGATGCTCGACCACGTCACGGTCGCCGTGGGCAACCGGACGGAGGCCGAGGTCGCCGTCGGGACCGCGGATCCCGACGAAGCCGCCTCGCGCATGCTGGCTCGCGGCGTCGAACTCGCGGTGATCAAGAAGGGAGCCGACGGCGTCCTGGTCGCCACCCCCGAAGGACGCTGGACCGTACCGCCGCAGCGGGTCGACGTCGTCTGCGGTCTCGGTGCCGGCGACGGCTTCGGCGGAGCGCTGATCCACGGGCTGCTGTCCGGCTGGGATCCGGTGCGCATCGCCACCTATGCCAACGCGGCGGGCGCGCTCGTCGCGTCCCGGCTGGCCTGTGCCGACGCCATGCCCACCGCCGAAGAGATCGAGGAGTTGTTGTGAGCAAGCTTCACCGTCCACTCGGGACTCTTTCGGACGAGCAGGACCCGGTCCGGCTCACCCCGGACTCGGCGGGCTGGACCTACAGCGGGTTGCGTGTGCTCTCGCTGCACGCCGGGGAGAAGCGGATCGTGCGCACCGGCGAGTACGAGGCGTTCGTCCTGCCGTTGGCGGGCGCCTGCACGGTCCGGGTGGACGGGCAGGTCTTCGAGCTCATCGGGCGCGACTCCGTGTTCACGCGGGTCACGGACTTCGCCTACGTGCCCAGGGACGCGGAAGTCGAATTGTCGACAGTGGACGGTATCGAACTGGCGCTGCCGATGGCGCGCTGTACCCGGCGTCTCGAACCGCGTTACGGACCGGCCGAGAACGTGCCGGTGGAGGTCCGCGGTGCGGGTCAGGCGACGAGGCAGGTCACCAACTTCGGTGTGCCCGGGGTGTGGGACCACGCCGACAAGCTGAACGCTTGCGAGCTGATCACACCGGGCGGCAACTGGTCGTCCTACCCGCCGCACAAGCACGACGAGGCGTCCGACTGCGAGGTCGTCAACGAGGAGATCTACTACTTCCGCGTCGCCGGCCGGGATGGCATCACGCCTTCACGCGAGGGATTCGGTCTACATCGGACGTACACCTCGGACGGCGAGCTGGACGAGGACGTCGCGGTCCGCGACGGTGACGTCTTCCTGATCCCGCGCGGATATCACGGGCCGTGCGTCGCGGCGCCCGGGTATCCGATGTACTACCTGAACGTCCTGGCCGGGCCCGCCGACGAGCGGTCGATGGCCTTCTGCGACGACCCCGCGCACGGCTGGGTCCGGGAGACCTGGAGCGACCAGGAACTCGACCCGCGCTGCCCGGTCACGAGCCACGAAGGACGGGTGTCATGAAGCTGACCACGGCACAGGCGCTGGTGCGCTGGCTGCTCGCACAGCGGTCGGAAACCCTGGACGGGCGCGAAGTCCCGCTGTTCCCCGGCGTGTTCGCGATCTTCGGGCACGGCAACGTGCTCGGCCTCGGCACCGCGCTGGAGGAGCATCGCGACGAACTTCCCTCGTGGCGAGGGCAGACAGAGCAAGGCATGGCTCTCGCGGCGGTCGGCTACGCCAAGGCGACGCACCGTCGGCAGGTCGGCGTGGTGACGTCGTCGATCGGGCCGGGCGCGCTGAACATGGTCACCGCCGCCGGGGTCGCGCACGCCAACCGGCTACCGGTGCTGCTGCTCCCCGGCGACACCTTCACCAGCCGCGCGCCCGATCCGGTGCTGCAACAGGTGGAGCACTTCGGCGACCCGACCGCCACGGTCAACGACGCCTTCCGCGCGGTCAGCCGGTACTTCGACCGGATCACCCGGCCCGAGCAGTTGCTCTCGACGCTGCCGCAGGTCGCCAGGGTGCTGACGGATCCGGCGGACGCCGGGCCGGTGACGCTCGCGCTCCCGCAGGACGTCCAGGTGGAGACCTACGACTTCCCGGAGGCACTGTTCGAGCCGGTGACCCATCGCCTGCTGCGCCCCAGGCCCGACCGGCGGTCGCTCACCGAGGCGGCGGCCGCGTTGCGGGCGGCGCGCAAACCGTTGCTGGTACTCGGCGGCGGTGTCCGATACTCCGGCGCCGGGGAACGGGCACTGGCTTTCGCCGAACGCCACGGCATCCCGGTCACCGAAACGACGGCCGGGCGCACACTGGTCCCCCACGGCCACCCGCTGCACGCGGGCCCGCTGGGCGTCACGGGCTCGGCGTCCGCGAACGTGCTGGCGGCCGAGGCCGACGTCGTCCTGGCCGTCGGGACCCGGTTGCAGGACTTCACCACGGCGTCGTGGACGGTGTTCTCGCCCGAGGTCCGGCTGATCACCCTGAACGCGGCACGGTTCGACGCGGTCAAGCACGGCGCTCTCGCCGTCGTGGGCGATGCCGACGCGGGCCTCGCGGATCTGGCGGGCCAACTGGAAAGCCGGCGCGTCGATCCTTTGTGGACAGAGCGGGCGGCGGCGGAACGCGGCCGGTGGGACGCGCATATCGACTCGCTGCGCGCGGTCTCCGATGCCGTACCGACGTATGCCCAGGTCGTCGGCGCGGTCAACGATCTTTCGGAGCCGCAGGACTACGTGATGACGGCGTCCGGCGGGATGCCCGGCGAGCTGATCGGCGGCTGGCGCGGGTCGGGCTCGGTGAGCATGGACGTCGAGTACGGGTTCTCCTGCATGGGGTACGAACTCGCGGGCGCCTGGGGCGCGGCGATGGCGCATACCGGCGGCCTGGTCACCACGATGCTCGGCGACGGCTCGTACCTGATGCTGAACTCGGAACTGTTCTCGGCCGCTTTCGCCGGGCATCCGTTCGTGGCGGTGGTCTGCGACAACGACGGCTTCGCGGTCATCGCCCGCCTGCAGGAAGGCCAAGGCGGCAACGCGTTCAACAACTTCCTGGCCGACTGCCGGACAGCACACGCCTCACCGCCGCGGGTCGACTTCGCCCGGCACGCGGAGTCACTGGGGTGCGCGGTGTTCACCGCGTCCTCTTTGGACGATGTGCGAGCGGCCTACGCCAAGGCACGCGAGGCGGCCGTCGCGGAGAAACGACCCGCGGTAGTCGTGGTCCGGACTCAGCCGAAGTCGTGGACCGAGGCAGGTGCCTGGTGGGAGGTCGGCGTCCCGGAACACCTGTCGGGCCGGGATGGCATCGACCGCGCCAAGCCGTCTCAAGTGCGATACCTGAACGCTTAGGCGAGCCCGGCACGTCCGCATTTAGAGGACTAAACGCGGACGTGCCGGGCTCGGGTTACTTGTCGAAGCTCGCGAAGTAGCCGGCCGCCATGTCCTCGTCGCCGTGTCCGGCTTCGGACGCGCGGGCGAAGCGGGCGCGTCCGGCCTCGACGGCGTCCATCCGGACACCGGCGCGGGCCGCGGCTTCGAGGACCAGCCGGGCGTCCTTCTCGGCGTTGTCGACCGAGAACGCGGTGGTGTAGTCGTTCTTGAGGATGGCGGCGGACTTGCCCTGGAAGTAGCCGTTGTCCATCGGGCCGCCGGTGACGACGTCGACGAAGTGCCGCGGGTCGACACCGAGGCCTTCGGCCAGCGCGAGTGCCTCGCCGACGCCGTGGGTCAGCGCGATCACCCAGGTGTTCAGCACCAGCTTGAGGCGGCTCGCGGCGCCGGAGCGGCCGTCTTCGCCCACCCACAGTGTGCGCTTGCCGATCGCGTCGAACAGCGGCTGGACCTTCTCGCGTGCGACGGCCACGCCCGCCGCCATCACGATCAGCGCGCCCTGCTCGGCGGGCTGACGGGTGCCCTGCACCGGGGCGTCGACGAAGACGAGGCCCTGCTCATCGGCGTACGCGATCAGGTCTTCGACGGCGTCGCCGACGGTGCTGAGCTGCACCCAGATCGTGCCGGTGGCGGGGGCGGCCGCGCGGATCGCTTCGAGGACGGCCGGGCCGTCCGTGAGGACCGTGACCACGACAGGCGCGCCCTCGACCGCTTCCGCGGCGGTGGCGGCGACCTGCACGCCGTCCCCGGCCAGGGCCTCGGCCTTGGCGGCGGTGCGGTTCCAGGCCCGGACGGCGAATCCGGCCTTGCTCAGGTTGCGGGCCACCGGGGCGCCGATGATTCCGGTGCCGAGCACCGCGACGGATTCCGTCATGACTTTGCCTTCACTCCCTTGGATAGCGACGAATTCAGACGGCGGCCGGTTCGGGCCGCCGCTCCTGCCCGACGGCGTCCGCGCGCCGCCGCAGTACCCCGGACAACGCCGCCGCGGCCAGTCCGGCCAGTGCGAGCAGCGCCGCCGTCCAGGCGGGTGAGGTGAAACCGAGTCCGGCGCCGATGGCGCTGCCACCGACCCACGGGCCGATCGTGTTGCCGACGTTGAACGCCGACGTGTTCGTCGTGGTCGCCAGTGTCGGCGCGTCCCCGGCTTCCCGCATCACCTGCGCCTGCAGCGCCGGGTTGATGGAGAAGGCGGCGATCCCGAACAGCGCGATCGCGCCGACGGTGACCACCTTGCTCTGCGCCGTCAGCGCGAGCAAACCCAGCACGGCGCCCATGACGCTGATGCCGACGTACAGGTTCGGCAGCAGGAACCGGTCGGCGAACCGGCCGCCGATGAAGCTGCCCGCGAGACAGCCCGCGCCGAACAGCACGAGCAGCAACGGGACCGCTCCAGCGGGGAAGCCCGTCACCTCCGTCAGCAACGGCGAAAGGTAACTGAAGCAACAGAAAACGGCGGCCTGCGTGAGCATCGACGTGCTCAGCGCGACCCACACCCGGCCGTTGCGGAAGGCCGCGAACTCGGCCCCGATCCCGGCGTAGGGCCCGTTGGGACGCTGGGGAACCAGCGTCGCGACACCCGCCAGTGCCAGGACGGCCAGGACCTCGACCGCCCAGAAACTCGACCGCCAGCCCGCGTGCTGGCTCAGGAACGTGCCCGCCGGGACGCCGACGACGTTGGCGACGGTCAGCCCGGCGAACATGATCGCCAGTGCCCGGCCGCGGCGGGCGGGGCCGGCGAGGTCGACGGCGACCACGGACCCGATCCCGAAGAACGCGCCCTGCGCCAGCGCCGCCACCACCCGCCCGGTCATGAGCGTGCCGTAGTCCGAGGCGACCGCGCAGACGAACTGTCCGACGACGAACAGCCCGAGCAGGCCGAGTAACGCGTTCTTGCGGTTGACCCGCAGGGTGGCCAGCGTGAGCATCGGCCCGCCGATCGCGACGCCGAGGGCGTAGCCGGAGATCAGCCAGCCCACCGCCGGGATCGAGACGCCGAGATCACCGGCGAGGTCCGGGAGCAGCCCGGAGATCATGAACTCGGTGGTCCCGATGCAGAACACGGTGAGACCGAGCACGTAGACCGCGATGGGCACGGCGACTCCTCGATTGTGGAACGTTCATTAAAGAATGAGCACGTGAAAGAAACGGGCGCGAGGTACTACGAAACCTGGAACATCACAACGCCTGGATCGTGGTCTCGGCGACCTGGGTCAGCGCCTGCCGGTTCGCGGTCTTGCCCAGTACCCGCAGGCCGTACATCGCGGCCAGGACGAACTGCGCCAACGCCCGCGGGTCCCGGTTCGCGCCGATCTCGCCCTCCTGCCGGGCGGCGGCGAACTCGACGTAGAACGCGTTTTCCACCCGTTCGAAGTTGTGCCGGACGCGGGCGGTGACCTCTTCGTCGATCCCGCCGAGTTCGAGGGCGGCGTTGACGGCGAGGCATCCGCGATGCTCGGAGGGCTCCCCGGTCTCGTCGTCGACGACGTCCATCAGCACCCGCCGGATCCGCTCCCGGATCGTGCCCGGCCCGGCCAGCATCTCCTCCACCCGCGTGGCGGAGGTTTCCTCGTAGCGGCGCAGCGCCTCCTGGAACAGGTGCTGCTTGCTGGTGAAGGTGTTGTACAGGCTTCCTCGGCCCAGGCCGGTCCCGTCGACCAGGTCCTGGGCCGAAGTGGCCGCGTAACCCTTGCGCCAGAACGTGCCCACGGCGGCGTCGAGCACCTCGGTGGGATCGAATCCCTTGGGACGGGGCATGCCGCCAGCATGGCACGTTCTGTAACGATCGGTCAAATACCGGTCAGGAAGAAACGCGATGTCCCGGTTTGAACCCGTGCGCCCGGGCGAACCAGACCGTGACCAGCGCCAGCAGTCCCATGACGAGCAGCACCCACGGGAAGGCGACGACGCCCGCGGATTCCAGCAGCAGCCCGCCGACCAGGCCGCCGCCCGCGACGGCGAGGTTGAAGATCGTCACGAGCATGGACTGCGCGACGTCGGCGCCGTCACCGGCCGCGTCCGCGATCGCGGTCTGCAGCAGGGTGGGCGCGCCGCCGAAGGTGATGCCCCAGGCGATGACGCCGGCGAAGATCGCGACCGGGGAGTCGTGCCCGATGCCGAGGATCAGCGTCGCGAGCGCGAAGCCGGCGAGGCTCGCGAGCGTGACAGCGCGCAGCCGCCGGTCGACCAGCACCCCGGTACCCCAGATACCGACGATCGCCGAAGCGCCGAACACCAGCAGCACGACGTCGACGCGGCCGCCCAGACCCGCTTCCGCGACGAACGGCGCGATGTAGGTGTAGAGGACGTTGTGCGCGAGGATCCACAGGAAGATCACCAGCAGCACGGACCGCACACCCGGGGTCAGGAAGATCTCCCGGATCGGCTTCCGCCGCTCCGCGTCCTGACCGGGCAGGTCCGGGACGAGGGTGCGGATCCACACCATGAGCGTGAGCGCGACCGCGGACATGATCCAGAAGACGCCCCGCCAGTCGAAGAGCGAGCCCAGCCAGGTGCCCAGCGGGACACCGAAGGCCAGCGCGATCGGCTGCCCGACCCCGACGACGGCGAGTGCTCGGCCCTGCAGATGCGCGGGCACCAGCTGCCGCGCGTACCCGGCCAGCACGCCCCAGATCACGCCCGCCGCCATCCCGGCGACGAACCGGGCGCCCAGGGTGAAGGAGTAGCTGGCCGACAACGCGGTGATCGTGTTGAACACCAGCAGGCCCGCCACCGCGAACAGCAGCAGCGCCCGCCGGTTGAGCCGCCGGGTCGCGGCGATCACCGGGATCGCGGCCACCGCCGAGCCGATGCCGTAAAGGGTGACGAACTGGCCCGCCAGCCCTTCGGACACCGACAGCCCGTCACCGATCGCGGGGAGCAGGCCGGCGGGCATGGTCTCGGTCATGATCGCGAGGAAGCCGGCGGTGGTGAACGCCAGGAGCTTCCCCACCGGCAACCTGTCGGACGCGGCCGCCGGGTTCTGGCCGAGAACGGCCGTTTCGGTGTTGCCAGTACTACTCACGGATCTCTCTCCTCTGGTGGTGTTCAGTGGTCCGACAGCAGGGAGCCGAAACCGCGGACGCGGTCGGCGACGCCGTTCTGGCGCAGGGCGTGCCAGTACAGGACGGCGTTGTTCGAGATGACCGGTTTGCCGAGCCAGAACTCGGCGGCCGCGGCGAGGCGCATCATGGCGACGTTGGTGCCGACCTGGACGATCGCCTCGACGTCGGCGCTGTCGATCTCCTTGACCGCGTCCCGGAGTTCGGTCTCGGAGACGTGGGAGATCTTGGCCGGGCTGGGCATCCCGAGCCCCTGGACGCGCAGCAGGTCGTAGCCGCTGTCTTTGAAGAAACGGCTGACCGAATCGTCGCCGACGGGCAGGTACGGCGTGATGACCGCGATCCGGCGGACGTCGTGGGCCGCGAGCGCGGCCTTGATCGCGTCCGGGCTCATCGTCACCGGGCGGCCACCGGCGGCCTCCCGCATCGAGTCGAGGACACGGCCGTGCGATTCCGGCCCCTCCCAATAGCTTTCCGGCGAGACCCCGACGATCACGCAGTGCGGGTCGCAGCCGGCGACGCTCTGGATCGCCGGATGCGTCGACTTCCGGATGCTGTGCATGACGTGGTCGAAGCCGGGCTCGTCGACCATCGAGTCGTCGTTGATCACCATCCGGCCGGTGTGGTTGGTGACGCCGTCCGGGCGCATCGCGTCCAGTTCCGGCTGGGCCGAGGTGTTGGTCGACGGGACGACGACACCGACCTTGAGGCGGGGGCCGAGGGAATCGGTCACGACTGGTTCTCCTTCGCGTAGGCGGGTTTCTTGATGACGAGATCGGCACGGCCCTGGATCTCCGGGACCACGACGGTCTCGGTCCAGTCCTCGGCGGGCACCGGTTCGAGCGCGATCGAGACCGCCCCGTCGTAGGTGCCGAAATGCGCGGTGACGACGGCGGTGAGCGCCGTGGCGAGCCGTTGCCTTCCTTCGTCGGTGAAGTCCTTCGGGAAGTGTCTGATGTGGACGTGCGGCACGTTCTCTCCTTCGCTGGTCATCGCTCGAGCCGGGCGCGGATCGCCGAAACCAGTTCGGCGACCCCGGTTTCCTTGAGGACGCTGTAGTGATCGCCTTCGAGCGTGATCACCTCGGGCGGTGTGGCCGAATAGCCGGAGCTGTTCTCGACGAACGAGTAGTCGTCGCCGACGGCCTTGAAGAGGGTCACGGGCGCCGCGATCCGGCGCCGGGCGAGTTCGCGGAAGCTGTAGTCGAACTCGTAGGTCTCCTCGACGATCCCGACGATCCGGCGGATCAGCTGTTCGTCCAGCGCGGGCATCAGGTTCGCCACGAACGCCACGAAGCCGTCCTCGTCACGGACCGTTTCCCGGCAGGCGAGCGTTTCCGGCCCGGAGATCGACCCGACGAAGACCGACAGCAGGATCGTCAGGTAGCCCGGGTTCGTGTAGCTCGCCACCCGCTCCCCACCGCCCGAGAGCTCCGGGTTGCCGGGGCAGATCAGCAACAGGTTCTCGACCCGCTGCCCCTGCTGTTCCAGCTGCCACGCCGTCTCGAAGGCGACCCGCGCGCCGAACGAGTAGCCCCACAGCGTGTACGGGCCCTCCGGCTGGACGCGCCGGATCTCGGCGACGTCGGCCTTCGCCATCTCCTCGACAGTGGCATACGGCGTCTCGCCCGCGTTGATCCCGTGCGCCTGGACGCCGTAGAACGACCGCCCCAGGCCGGTTTCGCCCGCCAGCAGCCGCAGATTCATCGGGTAGCCGCCGAGACCCGGCCAGCAGAACACCGGGCTGCCGCCCCCGTTCGCCAACGGAACCAGCCGCGACGACGGCGTGCCGGAGTCCTCGCCGATGCGAGCGGCGAGGTCGCCGAGTTTCGGGCTCTCGAAGACGACCTGCAACGGCAGCCGGGTGCCGTACTCGCGGTTGATCCGGTTCACCAGGGAGACCGCGGTCAACGAGTTCCCGCCGGCGGCGAAGAAGTCGTCCTCCACCGAGACGTCGTCGTACTTCAGCGCCTTGCCCCATACCTCGGCCAGCCACCGCTCGTGACTCGTCGACGGTGCGACGTAAGGCGTGTCGCCGTTGGCCGAACGGACCGCGTCGGTCTCGGCCAGCGCGTGCGCGTCGACCTTTCCGTTGGCGGTCAAGGGCAATTCGTTCAGCACCAGTACCCGGTTGGGGATCATGTAGTCGGGCAGGATCTGGGCCAGTTCGTCCCGGATGATCTCGGCCGGGCCCTTCATGTGGACGGCGTCCTCGCGCATGCCCTCGCTGCGCATCTGCTCGGCGCTGACCTTGCCGCCGACGAAGAAGTACGACGGCCCGGGCGCGATCCCTTGCCCGGCGAGGATGTCGTCGATCCGCCGGGCGGCGGGCAACGGGTTGCCGGTCTTCGAACTGTAGCCCGAGGACATGAAGCCCAGCGCCGAACCGTTGCGCTGCAGGTGATGCAGCTTCGTGCCGAGGCCGATGTATTCGAGCCACTCGTCGCTCGTGCGGCTGACGGCGGTGATGCCGAAACCCGCGCGGCCGTAGACCTGTTGGTTGATCGCGATCACGTGTTTGGATTCGATCAGCTTGTCGGAGAGCCGCTCGAAGTCCCCGTCCCGCCACCGGTAGGTGCCGGCGGGCAGCCCCTCGACCCGGCCGGGATGAGCCTGGACGAACAGTTCGGTGTCGTCCCGTCGCGGCTCGCCGTCGTTGCCGTGCAGGGAGAACGTGCCGAGATAGTGGTCGTCCCCGGCGGCGCCGACGCGGACGGCCACCAGCGGGTCGAACGCCGACGGGCTGATCGTGAGGCCGTAACCGGGCAGGATCTCCTCGAAAACGCCGACCATGTGCCCGGCCTCGAATTCGAGGACCTCGCGGATGTTGTTCTTGTACACCGGTTCGATGGCGCCGGTGCGGCCGATGAAGTGCACCGCGTGCCCGTCGCCCGTGCCGTCGGCGACGCGGACCAAGACGTGGTCGACAGGGTGGTAGTAGTAGACCCCGGCGCCGAGCCCGTCGAGACCGCTTGTCTCCAGGTACAGCTGTGTCGCGTACAGCGCGCCCGGCGACGCGTAGGAGTACTTCGAGAGCAGCCGTTCCTCGCTCTGGAACCGGCCGAACCACCGCAGCAGCTCGCCCAGTTCGGCGAACGAGAGCTCGCCGGGTTCGCGCGAGTACTCACTGACCGGCCCCGGGGTCAGGAGCGCCGTGAGGTCGTCACGGGTGACCGCGCCACCCTCGTAGTAGCGATAGGTCTTGCGAGCGAAGACCTCGCGCCGCTGATAGCCGGTCTCTTGCCTACCCGGCAACGGGATCGCCGGAAGGCCCGCCGTGTCACGCACGCCCGGATGGGACAACTGCGCCTTGACCTGCAGTTTGCTGGCCTTGGACTGGTGGTGCCCGCCGTGGTTGCCCTGGTCCATCAGCGCGGCTTCGCGTGGGTTCAGCTCGACACAGGCGACGAGCGACTTCGACCCGGTCCGCGCGTCGTCGGTCACCACCGCCGCGGCCCGGCGCACCCAAGTGTGCTCCTCGATGGCCACGGTGATCTCGTCCAGTTCGACGCGGTACCCGCGCAGTTTGACCTGGTTGTCGGCGCGGCCGACGAACTGGATGGTGCCGTCGGGGTTCCAGTAGGCGAGGTCACCGGTGCGGTAGAGGCGTTCGGTCGGCACGAACGGGTTCGGCACGAAGCGCTCGCGCGTCTGCTCCGGCCGGTTCAGGTAGCCGCGGGCCAGCTGGACGCCGCCGATGTACAGCTCGCCCGTCTCCCCGATGTCGACCGGAGCCAGGTCGGTGTCGAGCACGAAGCACTGGGTGTTGTCGACCGGCACACCGATCGAGATCATCCCGGGGCTCTCCTCGATCGTGTCCGGATCGACGAGATGGGCGGTCGCGTTGATCGTGCATTCGGTGGGGCCGTAGAGATTCACCAGCCGGGCCGACGGCAGCTCGCGGGCGAGTTCCTTGGCCAGCTGCCGGGAAAGCGCCTCGCCGCCGGAGAACAGCTTCCGCAGCGAGGTGCAGGTCGCGAAGCGTTCCGTGTCGAGCAGCGCCTGCAGCAGCGTCGGGACGCACTGCAGCGAGGTGACGTCGTGCTTCACCACGATGTCGATCAGGGCTTCGGGATCACGGAAACTGCCCGGCGCGCCCATGACCACGCGAGCGCCCGCGGCGGGCGCCAGGATCTCCCACTGCGCGGCGTCGAAACTCATCGGCGTCTTCTGCAGCACCGTGACCCCAGGGACCAGATGACCGCACGCCTGCAGCCAGCGCATCTGGGACACGACGCTGCGGTGCTCGATCATCACGCCCTTCGGCCTTCCGGTGCTACCGGAGGTGTAGATGACGTAGGCGAGCGAATCCGGTCGGGGTCCGGGCGGGACCTGGCCTTTCACGCCGCGGCCGTCGTCGACGGAGACGATCCGCGTCCCGGCGGGCACGAGGCCGGCGAGCCGTTCGGCCAGGTGCGGTTGGGTGACGACGACGCCGGTGCCACTGTCGTCGAGCATGTACCGGAGCCGGTCTTCGGGATACTCCGGAGAGAGCGGCAGATAGGCGGCTCCGGCGGCGAGAATGCCCCACGCGCCGACCATCAGGTCCGCGGAAGGCTCGACGTAGAGGCCGACGGGGTCGTCCGCCCCGATCCCCAGGCCCGTGAGGTGTACGGCGAGTTCCGCACTCGCTTCTTCGAGTCGTCGGTAGGTCAGTTCCCGTTCGCCGTCGACGACGGCGAGCGCTTCCGGCTGCGTTCTCGACCAGTGTCCGAGCATGTCCGGAAGGCAGGTACTGGAACGGATGCGGTGGAATGGTGAGACGTTCTCGGTAGACGTCATAGTCTTTTCCCTAGGCATGGTCCTCCCCCATTACGAATTTCGTAGTCACACACCACGCCTGGCGAAAGGTACGGTGTCGATGCGCTACTCCTGATCCCCCGATCAAAGGAGTGGCGTGGACATCCCGAGATACCAGCCGGGGCAAAACCGCCTGGGATTTCCCCGATCCGGATCGCGGGTCCCGGCGGCCACCTCATCAAACAATCCGCAGGTTATCGGGGTCAACCTCGCGAAAACCGCTCCCAGCTGGGGTTTCTCTGGTCACGAGAGAACAGGATTTATGAGATGGGTCTCCTTTCTCGTGTGGCGAGAAAGGGCTTATCCGAAACATTTTTCGCGAACTGGAAAGCAGGTAGAGGTACCGCTCCGCGTTACCCTCGGACCGGAAACGCCGTGAAGGCCTCCTTCCCTACTCTCAAGGTAGGGAAGGAGGCCTTCACGGACTGATCGGCGAACTCAGTGGTCGAGCATGAGCCGCTGTACGGCGGTGGCCGCCGAGCGCACCGCGTCCACGTGCGTGCCGAGGGACGCCGAGATCGGCGCGGGCACCATCACCGTGACGGCGCCGGCGACGACGTCGCCCCACAGCACCGGCGCGGCGAAGGAGTTCCAGCCCCGGGCGCATTCTTCGAGGCCGATCGCGTAGCCCTTCGCGCGGATCTCCGCCAGCGAACCGAGCAGCCGCGCGCGATCGCGGTACGCGCCCGGCCCCATCCCGTCCGGGACCGGCTCGTCCGCGACGCGTTGCTGGACCGACTCGGGCAGGAAGGCCAGGATCGCCCGGCCCGACGCGCCGACGCGCAGGGATCGGTGGGAGGCCAGCAGTTCCCGCGGGGACAGCCCGATCTCGGTCAGATCGGAGCCGCCCACCGCCATTTCGACGCATTGGCGTTGCACTCCGCCGAGCCTGGTCAGGCCGTAGAGGAACGCGAGCCCGTCGCCGGTCTTGGTGCGAAGCCGGTTCAGGATCAGATCGAGCGACGCGCGATCGACGCCCTGTTCCAGTGCTTCGATCCCGAGTTTCGCGGCCGCCGGCCCGAGGCGGTACCGGCCCCGGCCGACGCGCACGAACGTCCCGTGGGCCACGCCCGAACGCAGGATGCGGTGCACCGCGGAGTCGTCGACCCCGGAGGCCTTGGTCAGTTCGGCGAGGCCGCGGATTCCGCCGCCGAGTTCGGCGAACGCCTGCTGGACCCGGAAAACGCGTTCGGCGTGATTGGTGCCCCCTGCCCGGCCGGTCGAATTTCCCGGCCCGGTGTGCCATCCGGCATGCGGCCTGGTGCCCGCGTGCCGGGTTGCCGAGCGCGAGTCGACGATGGTCATCTGTTTCCACTCCCCCTGGTGTGTCAGAACCACCCACCACCCTGACCGACGGCCACGGTGTCGGCAAGGTTTCCCTTCTTAATTCTCTGTCAAGTCTCGGATTCACCCGATGAACCGGCATTCGGATCACCTTTGTGCGCGATCTTCGCCGCCCCATCGGGCAGCCGCCGACGCGCCTCCGGAATTGATCGACCGGCCTCACGGGAGGCGTTGTGAAAGCCACTTTCGCAACGTTGAAGGTTGTGAAAGTGGCTTTCGCAACGTGTGCGCGCAGCGGACCGTGGTAAGTCGACATCCTCGACGAACTCAGCGGCCGAGCAGGCGCCGGATCTCGGTGACGGCCGCGCGGCCCGCCCGGTTCGCGCCGACGGTACTGGCCGAGGGGCCGTAACCGACCAGGTGCAGCCGCGGTTCGGCGACGACCCTGGTGCCGTCCATCCGGATCCCGCCTCCGGAGCCACGCAGGCGCAACGGCGCGAGATGGTCGATGGCGGCGCGGAAACCGGTGGCCCACAGGATGACGTCGACGGGTTCGGCCGTGCCGTCCGCCCACACCACGCCGTCCGGGGTGATCCGCTCGAACATCGGGTGGCGGTCGAGGATCCCCGCGTCCATCGCCACCCGCACTTCGGGTGTCACGGCCAGGTCGGTCACGCTCACGACGCTCTTCGGCGGGAGACCTTCGCGGACCCGCTCGTCGACCCTGGCGACGGCTTCGCGGCCCCAGTCCTCGCTGAACGGCTCGTCGCGCCAGACCGGCGGACGCCGCGTCACCCAGCGCGTCGAGTGGGCGAAGGGCGCGATCTCCATGAGCAGTTGCACGGCCGAGGAACCGCCGCCGACCACGACGACGCGCTTGCCGCGGAAGTCGCCGACGCCGGTGTAGTCGGCGGTGTGCAGCTGGCGGCCGCGGAAGGTCTCCTGGCCCGGGTAGTACGGCCAGAACGGCCGGTCCCAGGTGCCGGTCGCGCTGATCACCGCACGGGCGGCCCACGTCTCGGTCGCGCTGGCGACCACGAGCCGGTCGTCCTCACCGCTCACCGACAGGACGTCGACGGGACGGTGGACCGGCAGGTCGTAGGTGCGCTCGAAACGGCCGAAGTACTCCGAAACGACCTCTGCCGCGGGGAGCTTCGGGTCAGGCGTACCGAAGGCCATCCCCGGGAGGTCGTAGATGCCGTGGACCTTCTCCACCACCAGCGACGGCCAGCGGTACTGCCACGCGCCGCCGGGACGTTTGCCGTGGTCGAGCACGACGAAACCCGACTCGTTCGCGAACCCCGCGCGGCGCAGGTGATACGCCGCCGACAGACCGGCCTGGCCCGCCCCGATCACCGCCACGTCGACTTCGTGATCCGCCTTCATACCCGGTTCAACGGCAGGGGATTCCCACTATTTCGCGGTATGGGTCACAGTCATCGTTTCAGCGCGCGGACGATCGCGACGATCACGAGCACCCCGGCGACCGCCACCAGCACCGGAGCGAGCCGTTTGACCACCGACTCGCCCGCGTACTCCATCAGATCGATCGCCTCGCCCTCCGTCACCGGTTTGACGGCCTTGAGCGGTGGCCGCTCGGGTGCAGCGGGCTTCTCCGGTTCCGGTTCGGCCTTCGTACCGAGCTTGCCGGCCAGGCATTCCGCGAACGAGTCGAGGATCTTGCCGCCGACCTCGGAGATCAGCCCGCGCCCGAACTGCGCGGGTTTGCCGGTGACCGCGAGCTCCGTGGAGACGGCGCCGTGCGTGACGCCGTCCTTTTCGGCCAGCGTGAGCGTCACGGTCGCCGACGCGGTACCCGCGCCGCGGGCGTCCTTGCCGGACGCCTTGATCACCACCTTCTTGGCGTCGGCGTCCTTCTCGACGAAATGGCCGGCTCCCTTGTAGAGGAGGGAGATCGGCCCGAGCTTGACCTTCACCGTGCCTTTGAAGGCGTCCCCGTCGACTTCGGTGATGGTGGCGCCCGGCATGCACGGCGCCACCCTTTCCGGGTCGACGACGGCCTTCCAGACCTCGTCGACCGGGGCGGGAACGGTGAATTCGTGGTCGAGCCGCACGGGCCGACCTCCCTTCCTGCTTACTTCAGGCTCGCGTCGTTCAGGAACCGGCCGCGGCGAGGACCGCCCGGCCGGTCAGCACCCTGGCGAGATGCTGCCGGTACGCGACGTCGGAGTTGCCGTCCGCCGTCGGGTTCGTACCTTCGGCCGCGCGTTCGGCCGCGCCGCGGATCGCTTCGGCGGTGGCCGGGACACCGACCAGTGCCGCCTCGACCCCGGCCGCCCGCACCGGCGTCGAGCCCATGTTGGTGAGCGCGACGCGCGCCTCCTCGATGGTGCCCGCCTCGGTCCGGACGCAGGCCGCGACCGCGACCATCGACCACGCCTGGGCGACCCGGTTGAACTTCTCGTAGTGAGCACTCCAGCCGGTGTGCTTCGGCACGCGGACCTCGACCAGGATCTCGTCCGCGGCGAGCGCGGTGGTGAACATGTCCTGGAAGAAGTCCGCCGCGGCGACCGTCCGCCGCCCGTTCGGCCCGGCGACGACGAGTTCGCAGCCGAGCGCGAGGACCGGCGCCAGCAGGTCACCGGCGGGATCAGCGTGCGCGATGGCGCCGCCGAACGTGCCGCGATGGCGGATCTGCGGATCGGCCACCGTGTCGGTGGCGGCCTTCAGCAGCGCGGCGTGCTCGGCGACCAGCGCGTCCCGCTGGACGTCGTAATGCGTGGTCATCGAGCCGATGAACAGCACGTCGCCGTCTTCGCGGACACCGCGCAGCTCGCCGACCTTCCCGAGGTCGATCAGCGTGGTCGGCGTGGCGAGCCGCATCCTCAGCACCGGCAGCAGACTCTGCCCGCCGGCCAGCACCTTGGCGTCCTCGCCCGCTTCGGCGAGGGCGTTCACCGCTTCGTCCACTGTGGACGGAGCGACGTACTCGAAGGGAGCGGGGATCACTGGGCACCTCCGGAAGCGTCGATCGAACCGAGACCGCCACCGGCTTCGGAACCCAGACCGCCTTCCGCGGTCGTCTGATGCTGGATCGCATGCCAGACCCGCATCGGGGTCAGCGGCATTTCGATGTCGTTCACCCCGAACTGCCGGACGGCGTCGACCACCGCGTTGACCACGGCCGGGGTCGAGGCGATCGTGCCCGCCTCGCCGACTCCCTTGGCGCCCAACGGATTCGTCGTCGACGGCGTCTCGGTGCGGTCGGTGGTGAAGCTGGGCAGATCGGCCGCCGACGGCAGGAGATAGTCGGCGAACGTCCCGGTGGTCAGCGTCCCGCCTTCGTCGTGGACGGCCTCCTCGAACAGCGCCTGCGCGATGCCCTGCGCGAGCCCGCCGTGTACCTGGCCTTCGACGATCAGCGGGTTGACCACCACGCCCACGTCGTCGACGCAGACGTAGGAGCGCAGCTTCACGCGCCCGGTCTCGGTGTCCACCTCGGCCGCGCACAGATGCGTGCCGTGCGGGAACGAGAAGTTCTCCGGATCGAACGTGTCCGCCGAATCCAGTGAGGGTTCGACACCGTCGGGCAGGTTGTGCGCCGAGAACACCGCCCACGCGATGTCCTGGATGGACGTCGAGGAATCCGTGCCCTTGACGGAGAACTTGCCCGCCTCGAACTCGAGGTCGTCCTCGGAGCACTCCATCAGGTGCGCCGCGATCGGCTTCGCCTTGGCGAGCACCTTGTCCGCCGCGTTGACGACCGCGATCCCGCCGACCACCAGCGACCGGGAGCCGTAGGTGTCCATGCCCTTGTGCGAGGACTGGGTGTCGCCATGGATGACCTCGATGTCCTCGAACGGGACGCCGAGTTTGTCGGCGACGATCTGGCTCCACGCCGTCTCGTGGCCCTGGCCGTGCGCGGAGGCGCCGGTGATGACCTCGATCTTGCCGGTCGGCAGCACCCGGATCTCCGCGTGCTCCCAGCCACCCGCCGCGTAGTCGAGCGAGCCGAGTACTCGCGACGGCGCGAGGCCGCACATCTCGGTGAACGTCGAGATACCGATGCCGAGCTGGACGGAGTCGCCGGATTCCCGCCGCTCCTTCTGTTCCCGGCGGAGGCCGTCGTAGTCGAACAGTTCCTTGGCCTTGGCGGTGGCGGCCTCGTAGTCGCCCGAGTCGTAGGTCAGCCCGGCCACCGTGGTGAACGGGAATTCCTCGTGCTTGATCCAGTTCTTCTCGCGGAGCTCCATCGGATCCATGCCCAGCTCGACGGCGAGCTCGTCCATGATCCGCTCGATCCCGAACGTGGCCTCCGGCCGCCCGGCGCCGCGATAGGCGTCGGTGAGCGTGGTGTTGGTGAACACGTTGGTGCAGGAGAAGTGGTACGCCGGGAACTTGTAGATGGCGTTGAACATGAACGCGCCGAGGATCGGCACACCGGGCCCGACGAGACCGAGATACGCGCCCATGTCGGCGAGCAGTTCGACCTTGAGGCCGGTCACCGTGCCGTCGCGGTTCGCGGTGATGGTGAGGTCCTGGATCTGGTCGCGGCCGTGGTGCGCGGCGACCATCGTCTCCGACCGGGTTTCGGTCCACTTGACCGGTTTGCCGAGCCGCTGCGCGATCAGCGTCGACATCATCTCCTCGGGCAGCACGGCGATCTTGCCGCCGAAGCCGCCGCCGACGTCCGGCGCGATCACGCGGACCTTGTGCTCGGGGATGCCGAGCGTGGCCGCGGTCATCGTCTTGAGGATGTGCGGAACCTGGGTGGCCGACCACATGACCAGCTGGTTGCCGGTCGGGTCGACGACACACGCCCGCGGTTCCATGAACGCCGGCACCAGCCGCTGCTGACGGAAGCGGCGTTTGACCACGACCTCGGCGTTCGAGATCGCGTCCTCTACGTTCGATCCCGTTCCAGCGTCCGCGGAATCGAAGACCCAGACGGCGTTCTGGTTGGTACCGAGGTCTTCGTGCACCAGCGGCGCGCCCTCGGCGAGCGCGTTCTCGAGGCCGAGGACGACCGGGAGTTCGTCGTACTCGACGTCGATCGCTTCGAGCGCGTCGTGTGCTTCGGCCGACGTCCGGGCGACGACCACCGCGACACCTTCACCGGCGAAGTTCACCGTGTCCGACGCGAGGATCGGCCGCCTCGGCGACTTCATGTCCGGCGTGATCGGCCACGCGCACGGCATGCCGATGGCGCTTTCCGGGTCGAGGTCCTTGCCGGTGTAGACGGCGACCACCCCCGGCGCGGACTTCGCTTCTGAAGTGTCGATCGAGACGATCTTGGCGTGCGCGAACGGGCTGCGGAGCACCGCGAGGTGCAGCATCCCGGGCAGTGTCATGTTGTCGGTCCAGCGCGTGCGGCCGGTGATGAGGCGTTCGTCCTCCTTGCGGCGACGGGCCTTGCCGACCTCCGGTTCGATCGTGGAGGTCATCACTCACCACCCGCGCCGACGCGGGAAGCGGTGTCCGAGGCGAGCCGTTCGGCTTCGGGACCGGCACCGGGTCGCATGTGGTGGGCGGCGTCGCGGACCGCGCGGACGATGTTCTGGTAACCCGTGCAGCGGCACAGGTTTCCTTCGAGTCCTTCCCGGACGGCCTTTTCGTCCGGATCGGGATTGTCGGCGAGCAGGTCTATCGACTGCATGATCATGCCGGGGGTACAGAACCCGCACTGCAGGGCGTGGTTCTCGTGGAAGGCCTTCTGCACCGGATGCAACTGGCCGTCACGGGCGAGTCCCTCGATCGTGGTGATCTCGCAGCCGTCGGCCTGAACCGCCAGTACCGAACAGGATTTCACGCTGTGCCCGTCGAGATGGACGGTGCAGGCGCCGCAGTTGCTGGTGTCGCAACCGACCACGGTGCCCACTTTCCCGACCCGTTCGCGCAGATAGTGCACGAGGAGGGTGCGGGGCTCGACGTCGTCTGTGTAGCTGGTGCCGTCGACGTTGACGGTGATGCGCATCAGGCCTCCAAAAGCAAGAGAAACCCCGCGCTGGGTCCGGGGTCGTTCGGGATCGGCCAGTCATTCGGTTGTCACGGACCGACCCCGGGGCGACCGTGATCGGACTCACAACCGAGCGTGCTACTTCTGCCCGGCCGGGACAACCCCCACCAGGGGGTGGTTCCCGGCCGGGTCCGCAGATGCGTTGTGGTCGAAGGATTTTCACCGCAAACGCGGTTTTGTGACGATTACTTCAATCGCTCGAGAAATCCGTTGGCGATCAACCATCCGACGTTGACCGGCCCCGGTGAGCCGGGCAGCAACGCACCGTCCACTTGGTACTGGAGCCCACCACCCGGCTGGGCGAACCAGGCGGCGATCGGACCGGAGTGGACGGCGAACGACTTCGTCACCCGATAGGCGTGATAGTTGCAGCTCGCGGCCGGCGTGGAATCGAGACTCTGCGGCGGGATCGCCCTCGAAGCGTACGGGGAGCCCTTCGGCGCGAGGAACGAGCCGTACTCACTGCCGTAACGGTCGATCCGCTTGCCCGGCGTCAACGTGATCACGTACTGGATGGGCGTCCCGTCGGGGCGCAGGACGTAGCCGTTCTTCGGCGGATAGCGCCACGAAGACGCCGCCGGGTCGTAGTAGGTGTCGAGGAAACGCTGCTCCGTCAAAGCGCCGGTGCGGCGGTAGCCGATGAGCTGGAAGCCGACGTCGCCCAGGAGGGGAAGTTTCTCCGGGCCGAGCCGTTTGTCACCGTGGCGATCGGCTTCCGAGCATTCGGTGAGCCTGCCCGCTGGGGCGTCCGCGGTTTGCGCGGTGGTCTGCTTCGCCGGTTCCGCGGTCGCGGTCTGCGCGGTGACCGGGGCGAGGAGGAGGCCGATGGCGGCGAACACCGTCAAGGTGCGTCTCAGCAACATCATCCGAGCACACCAGCCGGAGCGCGGGGTGGTCGAGGCGCTGATCGACTGACGTCGTTGAGCCGACCGGCTGATCCGGCCGGCTGATCCGGCCACCCCGCCGCCGGATCAGCCCGTCAGGCCGAGCACCGAAAGATCGGCGTTCGCCCCCGTCACCACGGTCGCGGCGAACTCCCCCAGGATTTCGTGCACGGTCAGCGCGGCCAGACCGGCGGCGCCCGCGGGTTCGGGGACGACGCCGAGTGTTTCCGCGCCCAGCCGCATGGCCGCCCGCAGATCGGCGTCGCCGACCAGCACGAAGTCGTCGACGAGGGACCGCAGCCGCCGCACGGATTCCGGTTCCGGGGTCCGGATCGAGATCCCGGCGGCGAACGAGTTCGCCCGGTCGACGGTGATCGATTCGCCCGCCCGCCAGCTCTTCGCCATGGCCGGGGCCGATTCGGCGCCGACGCCGACGATCCGGACGTGTGGCGCGTGCGCCTTGATCCAGAGCGCCACCCCGGCGATCAGCGCGCCGTCGCCGACCGGGAGCACGACGGTGTCGATCTCACTCTCCCGCGCCAGTTCCAGGCCGATCGTGCCCGCGCCTTCGGAGATCGCGGGCTCGCGGCCGTCGACCACGAAGACGCGGTCAGGTGCTTCGGCGGCGAAGGCGGCCGCGGCGACCTTCGCCTCGCCTTCGACCCGGCGCACCCGCGCGCCCAGGGTCTTCATCCGCCGCAGTTTGATCGGCGAGATGTCGGCGCGGACGAAGATCTCGGCCCGCAGGCCGTGCTTCCGGGCCGCGAACGCGACGGCCTGCCCGAAGTTGCCGCTGGTTCCGCACACCATCGTGGTCCCCGGCGCCAATCCGGCGGCGTAGTAATCCGCGCCCCGGCCTTTGAAACTGCGCAACGGGTTCAGCGTCTCGATCTTCACCAGCACACGCCGTCCGAGCCGGGCGTTCAGCTGTTCGTCGCTGTACTGCGGGGAGTTCAGGAAAACGGGGTCGATCACCTTCGCCGCTTCCGCGACGCGGTCCAGCCGCAGGTCGATGTCGTTCATGACCGTCACGCTAGGACGGAAGCCGAGCATCGCGATTGTAAAGTTTCCCGCCCTCGTGCAAAAATCTTGCGTGACGCTCGACGAGATCGACTACCTCCTGCTGGACCTCGTCCAGGCCGACGCGGCCCGCCCGCTGCACGAATTCGGCGACGCCGTCGGCCTTTCCCCGAGCGCGGTCCAGCGCAGGCTGACCCGGTTGCGCGCGGCGGGCGTGATCCGCGCGCAGGTCGCGGTCCTCGATCCCGAAGCGCTGAGCGCCGGCATGACATCGGTCATCCTGATCGCGCTGACCGACGACGACGTCGCGCATCACGACGCTTTCCGCGCGCGCATGCTGGCCGAACCCCGTGTGCAGCACTGCTACAGCATCGTGGGGCAATGGGACTACGTCGTCGTCCTGCTCACCCAGGATCTCAAGGCGAGCAGGGCGTTCTCCCGAGAGCTGTTCACCGAGCACGTCAAACGGTTCGAAACGCTGCCCGCGTTCGAAATCGTCAAATCGAGTCAGGCTGTCCCGGTGCCCGGCGTCAGCCGTGGATCCGGCCGGTGAGGGCGGCGAGCCGCGACCCCGTGCCGCTCCACCGCAGCGCGATGATCTCCGCCGCGATCGACACCGCGGTCTCCTCCGGCGTCCGCGCGCCGAGGTCGAGGCCGATCGGCGAGGACAACCGCTCCAGTTCCGCTTCGGTGACTCCGGCTTCGCGAAGCCGCGCGAAGCGGTCGTCGTGGGTCTTTCGGGAGCCCATCGCGCCGACATAACCGACGTCGAGCCGCAACGCGACCTCCAGGAGCGGCACGTCGAACTTGGGATCGTGGGTCAGCACGGCGATCGCGGTCCGGCCGTCGATCCGGCCCGCGTCGGCCTCGGCCTTCAGGTAGCGATGCGGCCAGTCGACGACGACCTCGTGCGCGTCGGGGAACCGGCTCTTCGTCGCGAACACGGGCCGCGCGTCGCACACCGTGACCTGGTAGCCGAGGTACGCGCCCATCTTCGCCATCGCGGCGGCGAAGTCGATCGCGCCGAAGACCAGCAGGCGCGCGGGTGGCTCGAAGGAGTTGACGAAGACCGTCATCCCCTCACCACGTCGTTGCCCGTCCGGCCCGTAGTGCAGCGTTCCGGTGCGGCCGCCGACGAGCATGCCGCGCGCGTCGTCGACGACGGCGTCGTCCATCCGCGACGAGCCGAGCGAACCGGCGACCCGGTCCGGCCAGACGATCAGATGCTCACCGACCAGCCCTTCCCGTTCGTGCTCGATCACGGTGACCACGGCGACCGGCTGTCCATTGTGGACCGATTCGACGACGTCGCCGAGTTCCGGCATCGAGTCGCGGTCGACGTGCTGGACGTAGATGTCGATGATCCCGCCGCAGGTCAGCCCCACCGCGAACGCGTCGTCGTCGGTGACGCCGTAGCGCTGCAGCACCGGCGCGCGATCGGCGACCACCTGCTGCGCGAGTTCGTAGACGGCGCCTTCGACGCAGCCACCGGAGACGCTGCCGGTGACCGTGCCGTCCGGGGCGACGAGCATCGCGGCTCCCGGGCTCCGGGGTGCCGACGAAAACGTCGCCACCACCGTGCCGACCCCCACCGTCTCCCCGGCGGCCCAGCGGCGGTGCAGTTCATCCAGTACGTCACGCATCGGCGATCTCCACCAGCAGTCGTTCCAAAGTGCCCAAACTGTGCCCGGCCAGCAGCCGATCGAGGTACGGAAGCGCGGCCACGATGCCGGACTGCACGGGAGCGTAACCAGCCCGCCCCGCGTGCGGATTAACCCAGAGTACGACGTGAGCGAGCCGTCGCAGCCTGGCGAGCTGTTCGGCGAGCAGTCCGGGGTCGCCCCGTTCCCAGCCGTCGGAGAACACGGTGACCACGGATCGCCTGGCCACACCGCGTTGTCCCCAGCGGTCGAGGAAGGCCCGCAAGGTCTCGCCGAGCCTGGTGCCGCCCGCGAAATCGGGGACCGCGGCGGCCGCGGCGAGCATCGCGTGCTCGGGGTCGCGCAGCCGCAGCTGACGCGACACCCGGGTCAGCCGCGTACCCAGCGTGAACACCTCGACCCGGCCTGGAGCGCGACGGGCGACGACATGCGCGAACCGCAGCAACGAATCGGCGTACGGGCCCATCGAGCCGGAGACGTCGATCAGGAAGACGAGACGGCGTGGTCTGGCGCCCCGGCGCCGGTAGGC